>CAZQBT010000001.1:0-88780 GCA_964591955.1 uncultured Brevinematales bacterium
GAACTTTAAATAAAATGTGTCTGATTTACTTATATAGTGCTACCATTTAACAAAATTAGGAGGTTATATATGAAAGGTTTGTTTTGGGTGATTGTTTTGTGTTTTACAGGATTTGCGGGGACTATGTATTCAATGGAAATCTATCTGAAACCGGGCGCGGGATTTTATCAGGATGCCGCGGGGTTAAACGCGGGTGTCGGTATAAGGGGACCACTTGCCGGCATCATTCGCATGGAAAATCCGAACTTTTTTACGGGATTATCGTATGGATTGTCTTATGCCGGCGTTGAAGATGGAGCTATCTTAAACCATTCATTCAGCGTGGATTTCGGATATGATTTCATACTCCCCGCTCTTGATGAAAAACTTTCCATAGCCCCCGTTTTAAAAATCGGCGGAGCTTATGGAGATATTAAACGCGGAGAGGATGAGTATTTCGATAATTTCGGATTCGCATTTACCCCATTGTTAGAAGCAAAATTCGCTGTTACACAATCTATAAAATTGGGCTTGAGTTTCGGGTATCCTATGCTTTTTATCTACGAGGGTATGGTGAATTATATCGACCTTGGAGCATTTTTCTCCTATTCGTTTAAATAGAATTTTCGGAGGTAAAAACTATGAAGAAGAATTTATTAAGATTTTTATTAGGAGCTTTTATGGGTATGGGGCTTCTTTTTTCCTGCACATCTCTTAACGAGCTTTTGGATACACAATTCGGAGAAAAAGATACGGCAGTTCCGTTTGTTATGATTACTTCCCCGACAAACGGAGCAATTGTAAATACGGAAACCATTACTTTAAGCGGAACATCGGATATACAATCCCCGAATACCGTTTCAAAAGTAGAAGTTCAATTAAACGGCGGGGAATGGGCAAACGCAACAGGTACTGCGGAATGGTCTGTTGAAATTAGCCTAAACGAAGGAACTAACGTTATATTAGCAAGAGCTACGGCTGATAACGCGAAAACCGCAGTATCGGATGAATGGAATGTTATTTATGACCCAAGTATGCCTTCCATAACTATTGTATCTCATGAAAACGGGGATTTTGTAAATACCGTAAATATCAGTTTTAGCGGAACGGCATTTGTTCAATCTCCTCATTCCATTACGCTTGTTGAAGTTCAATTAAACGGCGGGGAATGGGCGGAGGCTACAGGCACGGATAACTGGTCTATTAATCTTAATCTTAACGAAGGCGCTAATACGGTATTAGCAAGGGTAGAAGCCGACAACGGAAAAACCTCATCTTCCGCATTAATAATCATAAATCTTGACACTATCGCGCCAATGATAACTATCAGCAGTCCGACAAACGGGCAGGAAGTCGGATCAAGTTACCAATTTATGGGAACCGTCTCCGACAATTTCGCCGGTGTTGACAAGGTTTTCTATAACACAGACGGCGGAGAATGGTTTGAAGCCGATATTGACGGAACTAACTGGAGTGTAATAATAAATGTTGATGATTACGGCCAACATACAAACCGTGCTTTTGCAATAGATATGGTCGGCAATTCATCATCCACAAACTTTGTATGGATTGAACGCACAAGCGTTCCTTCAATAAACATAACCTCTCATTTCAACGGCGAACCCGTCCTTGAAAGCGAAATAACTTTGGAAGGAACGGCAAGCGTAGATACCCCATATATTATTACCTCCGTTGAGGTGAAACTTAATGAGGAAGGCTGGGAAAGCGCTACAGGCACGGATAACTGGTCGGCTAACCTCAGTCTTAACGAGGGTAAAAATACAATAATAGCGCGCGCACATTCGGACAGCGGAAAAAGCGCATCGGTTGAATGGACTATATACTACGACCCCGCTATTTTTGTATGCACCACCGGAAATGACGAAAATTCAGGGACAAGACTCGCTCCCGTAAAGAGTATTCAAACCGCTCTATCAAAAGCGCAGACTTTGGGTTTAAACAATATATACGTTGCTTCAGGACGTTATATAAGAGGAACCGGGTTAAACGCCTCAAGTTTAATCCATAATTACAGCGGGGTACGTATAGGTATTTCGGATATTACACTGCTCGGCGGTTGGAACAGCAGTTTCAGCGAAAGAACGGGAAAAAGCGAATTAGACGCGGAATCGGGTTTATACCATGTAATTTGGATTGACAACGTTGACAACGTTACCATAGACGGGTTTATAATCCGCAACGGCAACGCAAACGATTCAACAACTGCACATCAACGCGGTGGCGGAATTTATATTGATCAGGGAAACGGGCATACAATACAAAATACTGAAATTTCAGAAAACCGTGCGCTTACTCTCGGCGGAGGAGTGTATATCAATCAGGGTGAAAACCATACTGTTGATACAACAATAAACCTCAACTTGGCAAACAATAATCACGGCGGAGGAATTTACTTACATCAAGGAACAAGCCACACTATTAAAGGCAATATTACCGATAACACCGCCAATCAATACGGCGGAGGAGTATATATAAGCGCGGGAACAAGTCATACCGTAGAAGCAGATATTTCCGGTAACACAGCTAATACATACGGCGGAGGAGTATATATAACGGGAGGTAACACTCACATTATTGATGCAAATATTTCCGGTAATACCGGAAATACACGCGGAGGCGGTGTATATATAAATCAAGGAACTTCCTTTACAATATCGGGAACTATTGCCGATAACGAATCTGCCTTAGGCGGAGGAGTATATATTTGGTATGGAACTACACATACTCTAAACGGTTCCATTATAGGAAATAATAGTACTACAGACGGAGGAGGTGTCTGTGTGTGGTATGGAACTACCCACACAATAAATGCCACTATCAAAGAAAATTCCGCTATCAGAAACGGCGGAGGGATTTACATGGAACGAAGTTCGGGACACTCCATAGGCGGAACTATTAGCGGTAATACGGCAAATACCAATGGTGGAGGAATTTACGTTAATATCGGGACAAGCTACACATTAAGCGGAACCATCAGCAGTAACTCTGCACGAAACGGTGGAGGAATGTTTGTAAATCAGGGAACAGGACATAATGTAACTGCAACTTTAAATGAAAACTCTGCTACTCAGTCGGGAGGAGGTGTTTACTTAAATAATAGCACAAATAACTCATTAGGTGGAAATATTAAGAAAAATACTGCAAATAACGGTGGTGGTGTTTATTTATCACGAGGAAGTTTGCATACTTTAAACGCAACAATTTCTGAAAATACTGCGCTAATTGGAGGAGGGGTATATATTGATATTGGCAAAGACCACACGATACGTGGCAATATAAGCGGTAACACAGCATCCAGCACCGGCGGAGGATTATATTTATTAGATATAAATCCCAATACTACGCTTATTTTCAATGCACCAACCATACAAGCCAATTCAAATTATGGAATTTCAAGATATGGAAGTACTTCTTTTCCTCAAGGGTTAGATACAATCAACTGGGGAACGGGGAATAGTCCTGCTAATAAGAACTGGTAACCGTAAAGAGAAAAGCGATTTTGATTATACAAACCAAAAGGGCTGTCTTGCGACAGCCATTTTTTATTTTAATCGACTCTATAAAACAGGAATGCCTACGCTTTGATATTACAAACCACGTTGCGGAAACGTGCCGGCGCAACGCCGTGTGAGAGATGCATATCCTGGCCGGGTTCGCCCTTGCCGCAGTTAAAAGTCCCGGCATACCCCCACTCGCTTTCACCGCAGACCGCATCGCAAGCCCCCCAGAACTGCGGGGTGATACCGTAGTAGGTCGGCTCTTTGACAATCCCGCAAATCTCGCCGTCACGGATTTTCCATCCGATTTCCGTAGTGAACTGGAAATTATTGCGGTTATCGTCGATAGACCAGCTTTTTGTATGGTCGATAAAGTAACCGTTCGCGGTGGATTTGATAAGGTCGGCAAGGCTTCCCGCATCGCCGGGCAAAAGATTAAGGTTAGTCATCCGTATCAGAGGGAACTGCGAGCCTGTTGAGGCTTTCATATTGGAGGTAACGGGGAGATTTAAAAGCGGGGCGATTTCCCTGCTTGTCTGGAGACCGACCAAGATGCCGTTTTTGATAATATCGAAACGTCCGGCAGGCGCGCCCTCATCATCAACGGGAGAAAAACCGATACCGCGCATATCGCTGCTGTCCGATACGATATTGACCTTATCCGAGCCGTAACGGAATTTTCCGGGCATATCGGGTGTGATAAAGGTTTTTCCCGCGTAGGAAATTTCCATCCCGAAAATCCTGTCCGCCTCGGTTGCATGCCCGATAGATTCGTGGATTTGCAATGCGAGTTGTCCTCTGCCGAGAATCAGGTCGGCGCGCTCCTCTTCGATAACGGGCGCATTGAGTAAATCCACCGCCTCTTTTATAATCCTATCGGCGTTACCCTCCATATCGAGGTTTTTAACTATCTCAAACCCGCCTACCCTCGCGGACATATCCCCGGGGTAAGTCCGTCTCTGCACGCCGTTGCCGTCGGAGGTAATCACCTGAAAAAACGGGCTTACCTGATACGAAAGGCTGTCAACAAAAGCCCCCTCGGTGTTGGCATAGACTTTATACTGCCTGTAAAAGCGGACATATAAATAGTTAAAGACAACCGATTTATGTTTATCATTGATGGATTTTGCGATATTAAGAAGATACTGCGTTTTTTCCTCTCTCGGCAGGATAAACGGGTCAATCTCAGGGCGATGGATATAAGAGGTTATAACGGGGGTAAGTTTCGGGAATTTGACCTTGTTTCGCTTAAACTTGGCTGAGTGTCTTGCGTTTGATATAGCCCTGTCGATAGCATTGTCGATAGCCGAAATACCGAACTCATTAATCCCGCAAAACCCCCACGCCCCGTCAACAAGCACCCTTACGCCGAGAGCGTTATTATTAAGGTCGGCGGAGAATGATTTAAGCTCGCCTTTCTCGAAATAGAAAACCTCGCTGTCGGTAGATGTAAACCGGACGTCTCCGAATTCAATATTACGGACGGATAATCTATTAACAATATCGTTTACCAACTTCTTCATTTTTTCCTCCTTTGCTAAATAGTGTGAGTAGAAGAACTTATATTAAAGTTCCCGGCTTTTATATGCGGAACAAGACGGCTTGAAAACTTGAAATCGAAATAGTTGGATGATACCGTAACGGGATAAAGTTTGTTTTCGATATCGACTGTGTTTGCAAAAATCGAGGAGAGCCGCTCGGTAAAGCGAAGGTTATTAACCATCGACACAATCCTGCCGTTACGAATAAGAAAAGTCCCGTCTCGTGTGAGTCCCGTAACGGATGTGTCTTTCATATTGATAAAATTCATATAGTGAATATTCGATATAAAAAGCCCGTTCTCGATACCGCTTATCATATCATCTAATGAACAGCTTCCTTTTTCGATAGCGATTGCATCAACGCCGACAGCGCCGTTCTTTTCCAAGCCGAGCTTATGCCCGTAGTAATGGTCAACCACAAAGTTTTTAAACACTCCGTCTTTGATAATATCTACTTTTCCCGCAATATGCCCGTCTTCGTTATACGGGAAAGTTATCACGCGGGGATTTACCGGGTCGGATGATAAAGTAAAGCCCGATGGGAAAATCTTTTGTCCGGTTTTTCCCTCAAAGAACGAAGTTCCTTCATCAAGAGTTTGGGCATAGGCGCAATACATCAAAAATGAGGCAAACTCTCCAACGGAATGAGGCGACAAAATAACCTCATATTCGCCCTGAGGCATATCAATAATATCAAGCCCGGCAAACCCGATTTTCTTTTCAAGATTTGATATAAACAGATTCAAGTCGAAAGTATCCAATGAGTTTCCGCCGAAATTTTCTATAACCGTAGCCATATTCTTATTTGATACGGCTTTAACGTCAAGCATAACCGGGGATTGATAAAAATGCTTATCTATACCGGCGGAATTGATTATACGACAATCCCGTTTTATTGCGGCAAAAGTGCCGTATATATCAAAATTACGTGATTTTACCTTTTCGGCAATTTTTGTAAGAATTTCGATTTTTTTCTCAAGCAATATTTCCGAAGTGGAGTCGTGTAAGGCATCGTATTGAAATATATCGGGGTTATTCTCAAAGCTGTGAAAATCGGGGTCGGGCGGAAGTTTATCTAATATGGATTTTGCGCTTTCAATACAATCCTCTATATCGGAGCCGGATGGATTGGAAAGTTTGAAATCGTATTTACGCTTGTCTTTCTCGATAGTTCCGCTAACGGTAAAACTTGAACGGGAAATATTATAATTGGATTCGCTGTTAAAAAACCTGAAAAATTCGGTTTTCCAGTCGGAAATAATAAATTCAAAACCGTAACCCCTATTTTCGGATATAATCCTGTGAATATCTTCAGCAATTCTTTCCACTTGAAGTCTCCTTAGAAAAAATTATAAACTCTGCTTGCGGTTATGTTTCATCAGATACATACGTTCATCCGCAATTTTAATCATCTTTTCTATACCCATATTTTCAGCCTCATCACTTGAAACAAAGCCCATACTAACCGACAAGTCATATTTTCGCCCGTGATTATTATTAAGCCTCAAAAGGTTTTTATCGAAACGCTCTTTAAGCATATCAACACTGTCGCGGGAAAATCCAACGGCAACAACCGCAAACTCATCACCGCCGAGACGCGCAATAATATCGGCCTCCCTGAATGTATCGCGAAGTATATTTGCGGTATCAATCAGAGCGCGGTCTCCCTCGTTATGCCCCAGATTATCGTTTATCCATTTCATATTATCCAAATCGGCAAAAAATAAAAGCAAGTCGTCACCTTTTCGGGAACATAGCTTCAACTGCTGGTCTGCGAGCAAAATAAATCCGCGCCTGTTATAAAGCCCCGTGAGTTCATCAAAAAGCGCAATTTGACGAAGCGCGTTCTCGATTTTACCCAATTCGGATATATCACGGGTAACGCTTCCCATCATAAAGCCCTTTCCGGTAAGCACGGGAAACACAAGCTCCTGCACAAACCTCTTTTTCCCGTCGGGCGTTGTAATCTCATATTCAAGAGGCTGATTTTCGGAGGTGAGTTGCCCTGCGCGAAGAAACTCAAGCACAGTTTGCCTGAGTTGTAAGGATATATCGGTATCGTTATCGGGTTTGGAAATAATTTCACTTTGCACGCTCCAAAACTCCCTGCCGATAACCCCCTCTCTTTTCAATCCCGTGATTCTCTCCGCGCCCCTGTTCCATTCTATAATCCTGCCGCTTTCATCGGCAAGCACAAACCCGTCTATAGAGTTTTCTATCATAAGACGGAAATTATTCTCATCATTATAAATTCTCTTTAAACGTTTTAACCTGAAAACAAGAACGATAAGAAAGAAAACCGATAAAGCGGATGTAGCGGAAAGTATCAAGACAATCATTAACATAGAATATCTCTATTTATAGTTGACTTTGTAATTACCTGAGCCGGAATTAATGTCGGTGGATTCGAGAAAAACGTTAAAATACTTGACTTTAGTAAGCCCGAAATTAAATTCAAGGTCTTGTAGAACGCGCTGCTGGATACGCTCGGAGAATCTGATAAAATCGTTTTTCTCGTCAATATCAAGCCAAATACTAATACCGATACTTTTTTCCTTTAAGAGATTTACCCTGACCTCAACGGAATCCACTCCGCTAATTTGCGAAACGGTATCGTGAATAAAAGAGGCGATAGCGGTATCGCTTAATAAAACCGTGCCTTTCTCGCAAGTAACCCTGATATAAGAAGTGGCAATCGCTTCATAGACCGAAAATGCAACAACGAGAAGCGGAAGTGAAATCAAAACCCCGGCGGAAATTCCGATAAACCTGAAAGCCGGCATCCCGGTTCGATTAAGAAAAATATAATCCAAGTCGGCGCCGGGAACGTAGGTAAGAAACACGCGATAAAGCAAGAAACCCGCTATAATAGAAATTGCACAAAATGAATATAGTAAAACCTTTCTTGTAGTGCTAATCCACTTCTTTTTCATCAAATATATCCTTAACGTTTAATTCAAGCGACTTGATTTGAACACCCGCGAGATTTAACAAATTTTCGCTTAAGGACTTTGAAAGCCTGTCGAGAGTTTTGCCTATCTCCCTTCCGAATTTCACTGTTACATCAATACTTATAAAAAGCGAAGAGTTCCCCGAATACTTAATCCGTAGCGGAGTATTGGAAAACTTGCGCAAAAACTTCCGCGAATAAAGACAAATGTCCTCATCTTTATCCACGGTAAGCCGTATCAGGGTTTCAAGACTCGATTTATCCACGATAAAACGCTTCATTAAACACTAATCCTTATTGAATTTAAAATCTTCAAGAAATTTGGTAGTATAATTCCCATTCCTGAAAATACGGTTTTCCATAACCTTTTGATGGAAAGGAATCGTGGTTTTAATACCCTCAACATGAAACTCGGCAAGAGCGCGTTTCATTCTGGCAATAGCCTCTTTACGGTCGCGTCCCCAAGTAAGCAACTTTGCTATCAGAGAGTCGTAATACTTGGGAATTTCATATCCCGCATAAGTGTGGGAATCCACGCGAACACCGGGACCACCGGGAAAATGGAGATGTTCAAGCACGCCGGGTGTCGGCATAAAGTTCATATATGGGTCTTCGGCATTAATCCTGCACTCTATCGCATGCCCTTTCATACTAATATCTTCCTGTTTTATAGAAAGTTTTTCTCCCATAGCGATAAGAATCTGCTCTTTAACAATATCGGTATTGGTAACCAATTCGGTAACGCAATGCTCAACCTGAACGCGGGTATTAACCTCCATAAAATAAAAATTTCCGTCCCCGTCATAAAGGAACTCAACCGTTCCGGCGCCCGAGTAACCTACGTGACGGATACCTTTTTTAGCCGCCTCACCCATAGCCTCACGGGTTTCCTCACTTAAAGCGGGACTGGGGGCTTCTTCTATTAGCTTCTGGTGACGTCTCTGAACGGAACAGTCCCTCTCGCCGAGATAAACAACATTTCCGTAGTCATCCGCAAGAATCTGAATTTCTATATGACGCGGGTTTTCAAGATATTTTTCGAGATAAACATCGGGGTTTGCAAAATTGGCTTTTGCCTCACCCTGAGCAATAGGGATAATATTACGAAGTTCATGCTCGTCCCATGCAATTCTCATACCCTTACCTCCGCCTCCTGCGGTGGCTTTCACGATAACCGGAAATTTCACCTCTTTAGCAAAACCTATGGCTTTTTCAATATCGGTGATAATATCGGTGCCGGGAGTAACGGGAACGCCAACCTCCGCCATAGTTTTACGCGCGGTTGCTTTATCACCGAGCATATTGATGGTTTCCGCGGTAGGACCGATAAACTTGATATTATGCTCTTCGCAAATTTTGGAAAATTTAGCATTTTCGGATAAGAAACCGTAGCCGGGATGGATAGCATCGGCTCCGCTGATTTCCGCCGCGCTTATTATAGCCGGGATTTTGAGATAAGACTCGCTTGAAGGAGCAGGTCCTATGCAAATATCCTGATCGGCGAGACGCGCGTGAAGGCTTGTCTCGTCCGCCTCGGAATGGATTGCAACAGTCGGTATATCCAATTCCTGCGCCGCCCTGATAACTCTAACTGCAATCTCTCCTCTATTGGCAATAAGAATTTTTCTAAACATATCTCACCTCTTTTAAGATTTTTCTATTCGCATAATGGGTTGACCGTATTCAATAGGCTGCCCCTCTTCGACAAGAATCTCCTTGAGTTTCCCGTCAACCTCTGCCTTGACCTCCTGAAGCACGCCGAGAACCCTGACAAGCGCAATAATATCGCCCTTTTTAACCTCATCGCGAAGTTTTAAAAAATAGTCGCCTGTTTTGGGATTAAGACGGGTAAAAAAGCCCACCCACTTGGAAACAACATCAATAACTTTATTATCCTGAACTTTGGGTTTATCATCCTGAGACACGGGAGCAGACAAAGGCGCTGTCTGTGAAACCGCCGGCGCGGCAGACTGTTTCCCGCCGATACAAAACCTCAATTTCTGGTCTCCGTTATGTATCTCAACCTCACCTATATCGGTGTCCTCAAAAATCTTATAAATTTCCTTGATGTCTTTAATGCTCATTGTAGCCACCTCCAAACGGAATTATTTAACTCTTTCAATATACCTGTCATCACGGGTATCAACTTTAATTTTTTCACCCTGACTTATAAAAAGCGGAATCTGAACAACCGCGCCGCCCTCAAGCTTTGCAGGCTTGCTCCCCCCGCTAACCGTATTGCCTCTTTCGCCGGGGTCGGTTTCGACTATTTCCAACTCTACAAACATAGGCGGTTCGACTAAAATCACTTCACCCGAATATATATGCAAAATACAAACCATCTCGTTTTTAAGATATTTTGCGGCATCCTCTACCTTATCGTAGGGGATATGGTATTGCTCGAAATTTTCGTTATCCATAAATACATAAGTGTCGCCCTCCTTATAAAGAAGCTGTGCCTCGCGCTTTTCAACATACGCCTCTTCAAACGTATCTCCTCCGCGAAAAGTCTGCTCCTTTACCACTCCTTTCGTAAGATGCTTGAGCTTGGTTCTCATAATAGCTCCGCCCTTACCCGGCTTATGATGCTGGCACCAGGTAACAAGCCATAATTCACCGGCGATATTAATTACCATTCCTTTCTTAATCTGGGTATAATCCATATATTTTTCTCCCTGAGTGAAGCATTTAATTTAAAATTACCGAGTGAAATTATATCAGAATTTTCATAATATTTCAAATACTTGAGGCGTGAAACTTAAACTTACCAATCAGGATTCGCTTCTAATGCCTGATTACACGGTCAAACGGGTAAATCTCCTCAATCGTGATTTTCCCGTCCTTAACTCCGCCCTTTACAAGATAAACGGAATTTTTTTTAATCACCCCTGAGTAATGAGAAAACGTTTTCGGGAATATTACCGCCTCCGCAATACCGGTATTATCCGATAAAAGACAAAACGCCATACTCGCTTTGGATTTGGTCTTGGTTATCCTCAGCTTATACAGATAAGCCACCGCGACTATATATTCAAGTTTTTCAATATCCGCGATACAGTCAACCTCAAGACGTTCAATCTCCTCACGGTATATGTCGATAGGATGGAAAGTCAAAAACAAGTCCGTCGCCGAATTTTCCATCTCGAAATATTCGATTTTCCTTTCTTCATCTGAAACCGAATCATCTCTCAACTCTTTAGGAATAAGCGCATCAAGAGAAACCCCGTTATTAACTGTTTCTTTTTCATATTTATCAAAAAGCGTCCCTTCATAATGTGCATCGGTTTTATCCTCACCCGGCAATTTAATTTTAACAATATCGTTTAGCGATGCAATAAGGGCGTTTCTTGAAAACCCCTGATTATCGAAAGCCCCGACCCGTATAAGATACTCGGCAGCCTTGATATTCAACCCCTTGTCCTTCATCCTGATATAAAAATCCAGCAAATCGCGAAAATCGCCGTTATTATTCCGTTCTTTAACTATTGCACGTGCCAGCCGTCGCCCGACATATTTAACTATAATGAACCCCACCCTGATTCCCCGCATCTCTATCCTGAATAAAACCCCGCTCTTATTTATATCCACCCCGAAAACCGTATAGTTATGGAGTTTCATATCGGAGATATAACGGTTAAGTCTTGATACAAAACCGATATTATTATTTAGCGAAGATAAATAAAACTCAAGCGGATAGTTCGCCTTGAGATAAGCCCCCGCAAACGCGTTATATGCATAGGCAAGCGAATGGGACCGGTTGAACCCGTAACTTCCGAAATCAACCAAAATCCCGAATATACGGTTAGCATATTCCTCTTCAAGCCCCTTTTTGAGACACCCGCGTATAAACTCATCTTTAAGCCCGATAATCGTAGCCTCATCCTTATTGGAAAGAGCCTTGCGTAGAATATCCGCCCTGTCCCATCCCATTCCGCCGAAATTATGCGCAATCTGTAAAATCTGTTCCTGATAGACAATAAGCCCGTAGGTTTCGCTTGTGATAACGCCGAGATATTTGTCGGACACGGCGGGGGTAATCCCGTTATGACGTTTCACGTATTCATCCAGCATACCGGACTTTATAGGACCGGGACGGTAAAGAGCAATCACATCGCTAAGCCTCGATATATTTTCGGGACGGATTTTCTTAAGCAAATCCCGCATCCCGCCGCTTTCAAGCTGAAATACCGCAGTAGTATCCCCTTCGCTTAAAATCCTTTTTGCATCGTGGTCTTCAAAATTAATAGTATCTATTCCGCAATGACGCATCGTCTCATCAATGATTGTAACAAATCGCAAACCGAGCAAATCGATTTTAATAAAGCCCGTGCCGTCAAGGTCGTCTTTGGTAATCTGCACGACAAGTTCGCCGCTCCTTGAATATTCGGAGGATGCATATTTATCAATCCCCATCGGCAAGACAACAAATCCCCCCGCGTGAACCGAACTATGCGATACTATACCCTCAATCCGTGAAACAATATCAAGAAAGCTCCTGACTTCCGGGTCGTTATGAATCATATCGCGAAGAACCCTGTTGGTCTTAATCAAGTTTTTTATTCTCGTATAGGAATACATAGTAAAAGGAATTTGCTTCAGGATAGCATCAAGTTTAATCTTGGACAGCTTGAAAGCCTTTGCAATCTCGCGAAGAGCCGAACGCGCCATAAGTCTGCCGAGCGTCGAAATATGAGCAACGTTCTTTTGACCGAATTTTGTCGCCACATATTCAAACACTTCCTTGCGACGTTTCCAGCACACGTCAATATCTATATCGGGTAATTCTTTTCTCGCGGGATTTAAAAAGCGTTCAAACATCAGATTGTTCAAAACCGGGTCAACTTTAGTAATTCCCAGAAGGTATAAGGTAAGCGAAGATACCGATGAGCCTCTTCCCCACCCGAAAGGAATCCTGCGATTTTGCATAAATCGCGCTATATCGCCCACTATCAGGAAAAAATGGTTTAACTCAAGCTCCTCAATAACGGAAAGCTCATAATCGAGACGGGTTAAATATTCCTTGTTGTCGGAAAGTTTAAGTTTTTCAAGACGTTTCATACACAGGTCGCGTAATTTTTCGGGATACTTATATACCTGCGGTATCTTAAACGACTTTATGTCCAAATTAACGTCAATACTTTCAAAAAGGTTTTGGGCGTTTTCGATATAGTCGGGATGGTTCTTAAAGATATTTTCCATATCTTCGGGTTTTCTAACGGAATAATCCATATCAATATCCAACGGGAGACCTCTCTCGTTTTTGGAATGGCTTTTCATCCTGTATGAGTTCAAAAATTCAAAAGCCTCCCTGTCGGTATGAAAATATCGCGCCTCACAACATCCTATCGCGGGTATGGCAATACTTTCCGCACGGGATATTAATTCCTTTAAAACCTCGACTTTTTTATGCCCGGTATAATTAACCTCAAGGAAAAAATTTTTACCGAAAGTATCCATATACCTTTCGCCAATCCGTTGCATAGTAACGTAATTATCCAGATGGAAAACAAACTCCGCCTCGACTATGGCACAAAGTCCCTCACTATGGCTCTGCACCGTATTAAACGGAAGCGTATAACTCCCGTCTTTTTGGAAAAGTTCCTGCGCATAGGAATTGAGTTTAAAAATATTCGATAACCCCTGATTATTAAGAGCAATTAAAATAAAGGGGTAATGGCCTCTGCCGCTTACCCCTTTAGTAAATATCTCTAATCCGTAAACAGGTTTAATATTACGTGAATTGCATAGTTTTGTAAGTTTAAAAAAACCGTAAGTTGAAAGAGTGTCGACAACCGCGACACCCTTAAAATTATGAAAAACGCTAAATTCCACAAGCTCTTCAAGACGAATAAGCGAACTTAGAAACGAGTATTCCGTATGGTTGTGGAAATTTATAAACGCCATAAACTTACATCATTGCATCAAGAGTTCGCTGGAGTTGCCGTGCCGCTCCGCTGATAAAGGAGCTGAACACTCCGCCCTCACTTTCCGATGTTCCGCTTAAACGAACCGACCGTGAGGATATTAACTCGCCGGTTTCGGTATCCACAAGCTGTGCCGCAACGCTATACATCGCGCGATACCTGCTGATTGTGGTTTCGTAAGACGGTTTAGCGTTGGCATCAACAACCAGCACAAAGACTCTCTTTATACCCTGATTGGAAAGCTGACGTAACGCCGCTGCGTTCATATTAACCACGCCGTCAACGGATACGTTAGACGGAAACCTCACTACGGTAAAGCCTCTGCCCAACAGATAGCTTTGCATCTCGGATGTTAATTGAGGGATATTGGAAAACCTTCCGCCCTCTTCCTTGATAGCAATAACGGAACTGGTAATCTTACGATGAGCTTCCGAAACAACGCGAACCGTAGTTGTTCCGGCAACTCTTTCCATTGTATTTCTCAAAGTAGAGTAATATCTTTCCATATCGCCTTCAATATTGCGAATCTCCTCAAGGGTAACGCCGAGACGGGCATAAATAACCGTATTGTTGTTGACCTGAGCAAGACGGTTTATAACGAATTTTGCCTCACCGTTGTTGTCGGTGGAAGCGGAACGGGAATAATCGCCTGTGTTGTTCCTGATAGAAAAGTCGAGTCTTGCGCCTCTGACGGGAATACGGGTTTCGCCCGCGTAGGTCAGTTTAAACCCGACCTCCGACTTTGCCTGAGTATCTACCGTGTCGGGAACATCGGATGGCTCAATCATAAGGTTAGCAAGAATCCTGTTGGCATTGTTAATATAAATCATAAAGTCTTCCTGCCTGTCCTCAACCTTGGTTGAAGCAACCGCGGCGCTTAGATACGAATTAAACGCATCAATAACCCTGCCGTCTCTTAACTGTTGTTCAGCCTCGCGGACATTTCTGTCAACCATCTCAAGTTTACGCTTTAATTCATCCATAACGCGTTTGCGTTCCTGTTCGACCGTTGACCTTGGGATTTTCGCAAGAACCCACGCACGGGTAATATCAAGGCCTCCCTCGTTGTAAGTATGAAAATGATTTTTTTCGGTTTCTATACCCGAAAGATTAGCCTGACTTCGGGTTTGCATAGCGCGCTGATAATCCTCCTGAAGAGCGCCCTCTCCTGCAAGATTCCCATAGGTGTTGAATAACTCATCTACCGTAACGCGTTCAAAGATAAACGAGGATATTCTCGCGGTAGCATCGGCAACGGCGGAACGCCGAACCTCGGTCGGGTCCGATATATCCTCTGCAAAACCTACAAAATAATAGTATTCCGAGGATTGCGGGGGGTTATCCACCCAGTCGGGAAGCGATGCTCTACTTGGAGGTCTTGTAGCGCTATCCCCCCCTTTACAAGCAAAAAACGCCCCTATTAAAACCATACTCATAACCGCACAAAAAAACTTTTTCATAACCTCCCTCCGATTTTATAGTATGTATTACTATAACATCATTTTCAAAAGATTTAAAGATTTTTGCCCGTTTTTGCTTCCCTTTATTCTATTGATTTAACCCGCAGGCTCAGTTATAATACCCACTATGGAAAAAAAGGTTTACAGCCATCAAAAAGAAAATCTGATACTGAACGTCGCGATAGTCTATCCGAATACCTACTATATAGGAATGTCAAGTCTGGGTTTTCAATATGTCTATCATCTGCTCGACAGCCATCCGAATATCCGATGTGAACGCGCTTTTGTCGATAAGAACGAAATCAGGACTGTCGAAACCTCAAGAAGCATTAACGAGTTTGATATTGTGATGTTTTCCTTAGCGTTTGAGGGAGACCTCCCGAATATTATCCGCGCGCTTTTATTGTCGGGGATTGAGCTTGACCCCGAAAAACGAAAAGCGCCGTTTGTCGTTACGGGAGGTATCGGGGTAAGTTTTCTCGGAGGGTATCTCGCGAGAATATCCGATATTCTTGTGCCGAGCGATGCCTCTTTGGTTTTACCCTCCATAACGGAAATATTATTATCACACCCCGATAAAGAACCCCGTCTTGCCCTTCTCGAAAAAATACAGGGGGTTTTCTCATACAAAACCGCATCCCAAACTATGACCTTTATCTGCGAAACGCCGTTAAGTGATACAACCCCGCCCCACTCCTCTATCATAACGGAAAACACCGAGTTCAACAACCGCGCGCTTATGGAAATCTCAAAGAGTTGCAGTTATAACTGCGCATTTTGTATCTTATCCTCCGTTTACGGGAAATACCGTCATTACAACACGGACAAAATATTGGAAACCGCCGAAAGGTTTTCCGGTATTACGGACAGAATCGGACTTATCGCAGGGACACTGACTAACCATCCCGACTTCAAGACAATCATAAAGGAGTTGAACCGCCGTAATTTCAGCGTATCGTTTTCATCATTCAGGATAGAGGCGATTGATAATGAACTTTTAGAACTAATAATAAACAATGAAAACAAAACATTGGTTATCGCGCCTGAAACCGCATCCTTGAAACTCCAAAAGCTAATCCGAAAGGCAATACCCCGCGAAACTATCCTGCAAACAGTCCGTAAGGCTACGGCTTACGGGTTTAAGCGTCTCAAGTTATATTTTCTGATAGGATTGCCCGGTGAAACCTACGAAGACCTTGATGAGATAGTATCGCTTGTCGAGGAGATATACGCCGTATCTAAAGAAAATGCCCGCGAGTTGGGTTTCACCCCCGAAATAATCGTGGATATAAACCCGTTTGTGCCGAAACCGTTTACCGAACTTGCAGGCAGTAAGATTGAAGAAATAAAATCGCTTAAAAAGAAAATCCTGTATCTGAAGAAAAGACTCCATAGTTTGGGAAGGGTATTTGTAAGCGGGGAAAGTCCCCGTCGCGCCCGTCTTCAATATGAGATAGGACACAATCTATTATCCTTTGACGAGCTTAAAAATATTGCGCTGAAGGACTAAATCAAAAGCTCAACCCCCTGTTTTACAAGAAATCCTGCAAATAAAAGCAGGATAAAAGCAAGAATCTTAACTATAACGGCAAGCGCGCCGCTTTTAAGGAAATGACGGGATTTATCCGCAATACGCGCAAGGATAATTTTCGCGCCGATAAGCCCGATATAAAAAAACGCTATGAACAGGATACCCCATACAATACCGCTTTCCTTAGCCTTGATAAAAAGGGGCGCTCCGACGGTCAGCCAGAAAATATATGGCGCAGGCGAGAGAAAATTTGCTAAAATCCCCTTTCTGATAGAGGCGGGTTTGTGAGTTTTTTTCTCGAAATCCTCCTGCTTGAAAACAAAATTTTCATAAGCAAGATAAATCAGGAAAGCCGCGCCTGCAAAAGAAAAACACGCAAGCACAAAATTATAATCGGCAATATTGGACAAAACAAGAATGGCAAACGCCACGATAGGCGCATCGGTAAGCAAAGGAACAAGCGCGGTTTTAAACCCCTCTTTAAAATTATGCTTAAAGCTTTGGGATATAACAAGTATAAGCAAAGGACCCGGTGTCGCTCCCGAAGTAAGCCCGAGAAGCAACGCACTGACCGCCTCAATCATTAATAAACTCCCATATACCCGAAGGGGAATCAACAACCTTCCGCGCGCCGTTCTCGATTAACTCATCCCTGTCGCGAAACCCCCATGCCACGCCGAGAGGAAACATCCCAGCGCGGTTTGCAGTCTGCATATCGGTATTTGTGTCCCCGACATAGAGAATCTCCTCCGCAGGGATACCCAAGCCGTCGGCAATTTGTAATGCAAGTGTGGGGTCGGGCTTTACGGGAACACCCTCCCTCGCCCCGATTACCATATTAAAATTCCATTTCCCCAGCAGTTTTGATACTACTTTCACCGTAAAATCATCGGGCTTGTTCGACAAAACGTTTATCGTTATACCCTTATTTTCGAGGTTATCAAGAAGCGACGGTATGCCCTCGTAAGGTATAGTTTTATTATCCCATCTCCGCGAATATTCATTCCGCATAAGGTTAATAAGTTTATCAACGGTGTCTTTATTATCGCGGGCATTTTCGGGAAGCGCACGCTTTACAAGATTAGCAACCCCATCCCCGACAAAATATTTATAACTTTCGGGAGAATGCCCCTCAAACCCCATATTCCCGAGAGCATAATTCATCGAATCCGCTAAATCGTCAATGGTATTAAGCAAAGTCCCGTCAAGGTCAAAAATAATCGCGCGAAATTTCATTGTAACGTCCTTATAAGATTTAATAAATACGGCAGGAGAATAATCACCCCAACTATAACGGCAAGAATCGAACAAAGCAGAACCGCTCCCGCCATAGTATCTTTTGATAGTCCTGTTTCGGAATTATATTCAGGCGATAATGCGTTTAAGGCTTTCTCAAGTGAGGTGTTGATTGTCTCAATGATAAGAACCAAAAAGCAAAGAATTATAATTATAACGAGTTCGACAGTCTCAACCCTGAAAAAAATTGATACGGTAACCGCGATAATCGCAACTCCAAGCTGGATACGGAAATTCCGTTCACTTAGAATTGTTTTCCACACCCCTTTTACCGCACATAAAAAACTTCCGAACAATGATATTTTCTTTTCCATTATTGCCTCACAAACATTACGGCAATATTTTAAAATATAATCTTTTATATCGCAAGCCTAAACGAAATCAAAAAAATCCATTCCCGTTTTCACTTGAAAATAATCGCATAATATTGTATTATATACAAATATTAAAATCGGGAGGATTTATATGAAAAGATTGGCTTTGTTTTGTTCGGCAATAATCTTTGTTTTGGCACAAGCGGGTTTTGCCGAATTGCCGGAGGTTACCCGTTCGTTTTATCATCTGCCGTTCAGTAACGGCGTAGGCGCGGGAATATATCAGGCGCGCCCGAACGGGGGAAGATTATTATATTTCTACGAAAGTATTTACAAACAATACAGCGAGGATAGCCCGCTTACCCGTTCTTACCTTAGAAGAAAGGGCGTAACTTGGGGTATCAATAACACGTGGCTTGATGATGCCCCTGTCAGCGATGCCGAATATATAGACGGAACAGGCATAGTCCGCGTATTCAAAGAAGTTCCGAAAAACAGAAATATTTCCGCCGTCGAGTATTATTATATGCCGATGGAATTGGATAAACGGATTATCGTAACGGTGCTTGAGTTTGAAAATACCGGGCTTTTTAGAAAACGCATTAAACCGTATATATATGTAGATGCAAATATGGGAGCGCGTGAAAAAGTCCGCAGGGAAGACAATTTCTTTATACAGGGCTTGGATATGGAAGCGCCCCGTCGCGAACCCAAGAGTTTTGTTATACTTTCGCCGGAAGTCTCCTCATTCAGCTATAAACCTCTATCGCAGTATCCCCGCGAGGTTAGAGAACGTCCCGTAGAACTCGACAACAAATTGGTAAAAAGCGGGCGCAGTCTTATCGGAGTTCTTCAGTTTGATGAAATAACGCTTAGACGAGGAGAAAAAGCGAGGGTGATGGTAGTTTTGGGACTTGCCGATAAAGAAGAGGAAGCGGAATACAAATCCGATATGCAAAAGATTTTCGATAAGACCGCAGAGGTCGCTATCGGTGAAGAGATGAAGTGGTGGGATGATTGGCACGCTGTCGCCAAAATACCCGACTGGCTAAGCTATGAGGAAAAACGTCTGTATCGCCAGTCCGCGGCGGTTTTAAAGATGGGTCAATGCCGTGAACCGGGAAAACCTTACGGGCAAATTCTTGCAAGTCTCCCTCCCGGAAACTGGAATATCTGTTGGCCTCGTGATGCCACGTATGGGCTTGTTGCGCTCGCGCAGATGGGGCATTTTTACGAAGCAAAGGCTGGTCTTGAATTTATGCTTAACGCTCCCAACGGAAAATTCGATTCTAAAGAATTTGTCGGCGTTCCATATAAAATTTCCGTATGCAGGTATTACGGAAACGGCGATGAGGAAAGCGATGAAAACCAGTCCGGTCCTAACCTTGAGTGGGATAATTTCGGGCTTGTGCTTTGGGCTATTTGCGAATATCTCGACCAAAGCGGAGACAAGGAATTTTTGGATAAACATTACAAGACCATAAAAGAACTTATCGCCGACGTAATAGTCCATCTTATGACCGACAAGGGATACTTGAGAAGAGACTCTTCTATCTGGGAACGGCACTGGGAACCCCAAATCCATCCCGACGGGCGAAAATATTTCGCATACTCAACAATCAACGGATACCACGCTTTAAAGCGTTTTGCAAAATATTGCCCACCCGCTACGGAGGCTCATTACCTTAAAATGGCGGAAAAAATCAAAGAGGGTTTCCTCAATCATTTTATAGATGAAAACAACAATGTAATAGTCGCTAATCTTGAAGAAAAGCCCCAGGGTATAAACCACTATATGGATGCTTCAGTGGTTGAAGCGATTAATTTCGGTATGGTCGATGAGACTGTGGCTAAAGCAACGCTTCAGGCGTTTGAGGATAAACTCGGTATGAGACGTTCCCCCGGATTCCATCGCAACGACGACGGAACCTGGTATGACCGTCAGGAATGGCTGATTATAGATATGAGAATCGCACAAGCATATTACCTTATGGGCAATAAAGAACGCGCACAGGAGCTTATGGATTGGGTTCTTCTAAACGCCAAAAATAATTTCTACCTTATACCGGAACTTTTGGATGAGAGGAATTTATCGTTTAAGGGAGAAGTCCCGATGGTTGGGTTCGGACCCGGTTGCTATATTATAAATAAATTCCTGATTGAAAAATAAACACAAGGAGAGATTTGCTATGACAATCGCAAAAAAATCGGTTGCAATAATTGCGCTTTTGATGACTGCTTCCGTCTTGTTCGCATGCGAAAAAGACGATGGAAAAGAAAAAAGTATTGAAGAAAAATCCGGGCAAAATGAAACAATAGCTAATCCCTACGCCTTGTTTGAAACAAGTATGGGGAATTTTAAGATTGAGCTGTTCAGAGACAAAGCCCCCATAACGGCGGATAATTTTATTAAACTTGCCGAAAACGGGTTTTACGACGGGCTTATTTTTCACAGGGTAATAGAAAGGTTTATGATACAGGGGGGATGCCCTCAAGGGAGCGGGCGCGGCGGCCCCGGTTATGCCATACCCGATGAGTTCCATCCCGCGTTAAGGCATAATTCCGCCGGTATCCTGTCGATGGCAAACGCCGGACCCAATACGGGGGGTTCGCAATTTTTTATCACACTCGCGGCAACCCCATGGCTCGACAACCGTCATTCGGTATTCGGAAAAGTCGTGGAAGGAATGGATACGGTAAGAAAAATAGGCGCTGTCCGAACGGGAGCGCAAGACCGTCCGGTAAATAACGTCGTTATTAGACGGGTGAGAATAGAACATAGCACAGAAGATGCTGAAAAGGAATAATAAGGACTAATAAAGATAAAAACCGCCCCGTGGGGCGGTTTTTTTATTTTTACGGATTGTTTTCATAATCAGGGACGCCCCTCAAGAAGGCGCATAACCTCCGCTTTAACCTCATCCTTGTCCTTGTTCAAAGAAAGGGAAACCTCGCTGACAACCATATCAATAGCGCTATGATAGAGTTTTTTTTCGGTGGAGGAAAGTTCCTTGACCTGATTTCTGTCATACAGATTTCTGATTACCTCCGCTATATCGCTGAGAAAACCGCTTTTCAACATCTCCTGATGCTTTTTATAACGGACCTTCCAATCCTCATCGGCATCGCTTGTGCCCTTGGCAATAATCTCAAAGCAACGCTTAATCTCTTTAGCATCGGCAAGATAACGCATCCCCAGTTCATCAATATTATCGGCGGGTATTTTAATCAAGGTTTCGGTCAAAGGAAATTTAACTACATAATAAAGGCGTTTTTCGCCCAAAACCTCAATCTCTTCGATTTTCTCAACCTCACCCGCACCATGATGAGGATAAAATATTTTATCTTTTACGTTAAACATCTCAACCCCTTGTTTCTACCTGTATTATTTTAAAGGAAATTGTAAAAATAGTCAAACTATCAATTACTGAATATCCAACTTTCAGTTAAAACATATTCTTGAATTATAGTCAAATACTGGAAATTTACGCCTAAACCGTGTATATTATACATAAGGAGGAAAGTATTATGATTAAATACCTAACCATATTTCTTCTAATATCGGGGGTTTTACCGTCCATAGCTTCAGCTAACCCCTCGCTGACATTCCTGAACCGGATGCTTTCGGGCGCGGATTTGGAAACGGGTAAAAGCATAGCCCGTCTATCAGGCGGAAGAGAACTTCTTACGGATAACCCAGCCAACTATGCAATTTACGAAAAACTTGAAGCGCATATCCGAAGTATGAACGCCGGTATCCGTAACACTCAGGATATGATTTCATATTACCGATTTATGGATGCCACCTTTGAAACAGTTACCGATACTCTTCAGCGAATCAGGGAACTCGCATTGAGACGCTCAAACTCCCTGTTGTCGGATTTCGACAGGAGTATTATAGACGGGGAAATGCTTATGCTCTATGAACATATCCGTTATACCCTGAGTCAGGCGGAATTTAACCGCGTAAAGATATTTGCGGACTTGCTTGAATCGGAGGCGTTTAAAGACCTGTTCGCCGATGAAAGATATTATATCCTCGGCAATATAGACCGTATGCTGAATTTCTTTCTTAGTGAACGCGCAAATATCGGAGCAAGCGCAAACCGTCTGCAAAGCCAAATAAGGTCGCAGATGATGGAGGTTGAGCAAACCGTGTCTTTCCAAACCCGCGGCGATACCGATTTCGGTGTCGAGGTGTCGAATTTTTACCGTCAACATCTGAAACTAACGGTAAATATCCTTCTGCTTGAAACGGAACTCAAGCGATAGCGCGTTTTAACCGTAAAAACATAAAAATCCTCGCCCAAACCTAAAACTTTACAATTATATTCCGAAAATAAAACGAGGTTTAATTCATATTGGGAGAGGAAAATGGCTATACAAAGAACGCTTGCGATAATTAAACCGGATGCATATCAAGCCGGTAACGTTGGAAATATTATCTCAATGATAGAGGAAAACGGATTTAAAATAATCCATCTGATTCTTTTCAAATTCACACCGAAATCCGCAGGACAATTCTATAAAGTCCACGAGGGCAAGCCGTTTTTCGACGGACTTATCGAGTTCATTACCTCCGACAAAGTTATCGCAATGGTTTTGGAAAAAAACAACGCCGTCAAGGAATTAAGAAACCTTATGGGCGCAACCAATCCCAAAGACGCAGCGCCCGACACTATCCGCGGGAAATACGCTAAAAGTATGCCCGATAACGCCATCCACGGCTCGGACTCCCCCTCAAACGCCCGTAAAGAGATTACCTATATCTTCGGCGAGTTCGCATCAATACCATCAACGGAAAAAAGTCTCGCTAAAGAGTATTAGGGGAAAAACCTATCGGTCATTTCGCACCACACCAATTTACCATTATTGTAGCACAGGCTTCCAGCCTGTGCCGATACGGTCATCTCGATACACCAAGCCCTTGTGGGCAAGGGCTCGGCACTCGATGACCGAATTATTACCTATGAAGTCCTTCCTCAAACCAACCGGTTATGGAGTTTTTTGCGAAGCGAAAAGCCTGCCCTGAGCGCAGTCGAAGGGTATCGAGATGACCAAACCCGTAACCGCTCCCGTTTTCTTGTATAATAAAAAAACCGCGCCTTAATAGACGCGGTTTATGTTTATACAAATGATTTAGCTTAAAGGTTACCAGTTCATATCTTCAGGCGTATTTCCGTTTCCCCAGTCGATTGTGCCGATACCCTCCGGGGTGCTGTTGGCATCCCATCTATACACTCCATACCCCGTATTATCTTCTATGGTGGGGGAATCAAACGTATGCGTATCATTAGCGGAAGTGTCATAGAAATATACCCCGCCTCCGTTCAGGTCCGCCGTGTTGCCCGATATAGTCCCGCTTATTGTGTGGCTTGTGCCCTGATGGACATATACACCGCCGCCCCAATCATTAGCCGTGTTGCCTGTTATAGTTGCGTTAATAGTGTGGTTTTCGCCTCTATCAACAAACATACCGCCACCGTAAGCATTAGCCGTATTGCCCGATATAGTCCCGCTTATTGTATGACTTGTTCCTCTATTCACATACACACCGCCACCCTCATCTGCCGTATTGCCCGTGATAGTCCCGCTTATTGTGTGGCTTGTGCCCTCATTGACATATACACCGCCGCCCCTACCATTAGCAGCCGTGTTGCCTGTTATAGTTGCGTTAATAGTGTGGTTTTCACCATATTCTACATACACACCGCCACCGTGAGTACTAGCCGTATTGCCGCTAATAGTCCCGGTAATAGTGTGGCTTGTGCCATCCCTCACAAACACACCGCCTCCTTCTTCACCGGTTACCGTATTATCAGTGATATTTGCACTAATAATGTGTCCTGTGCCTTCTTCCACATACACCCCGCCTCCATATCCATCCGCAGTGTTACCCGATATAGTCCCGCTTATAGTGTGGCTTGTGCCCTGAATGACATATACACCGCCCCCGTAACCGTCATTTACCGTGTTGCCTGATATAGTTGCGTTAATAATGTGGGTTTCACCATATTCTACAAATACACCGCCTCCGCCGTAATTCGCAGTGTTGTCCGATATGGTACCGCTAACAGTGTGATTTTCACCATGTTCTACAAATACACCGCCTCCGTCCCAACTCGCAGTGTTGCCCGATATGGTACCGCTTATAGTGTGGTTTGAGCCGTAATAAACATTCACACCGCCCCCATATTGAGCCGTGTTGTTGGATATGGTACCGCTAACAGTGTGGCCTGTGCCACTCGCGAGATACACCCCGCCTCCGTAATTATCTGAGGTGTTACCCGATATGGTCCCGCTTATTGTGTGGCTTTCGCCTCTATCAACAAATACACCGCCCCCTTCCTCCGGTACCGTGTTATCTGTGACGGTTGCGCTAATAATATGGTTTGCGCCCTGCGCGAGATACACCCCGCCTCCGTAATTATCTGAGGTGTTACCCGATATGGTACCGCTCATAGTGTGGCTTGTGCCTAGATGCATATACACCCCGCCTCCGTCATCATCCGCCGTGTTGTTGGATATTACCGTGTTTTGTATAGTATGCCCGCTACCTTGATTAATATAAATCCCGGCACCGGAATTATGAACGCTTGTAACTCCATCAGCAAGCCCGCCGCGGATAACAAACCCGTCGATAGTTATATCCTCCACGTCGTCAATCCATAGAACATGATATAACCCGGATTCCGCGTCTAATTCACTCTTCCCGTTGCGTTCGGTAAAACTGCTGTTCCATCCGCCGAGGATAGTCAACCCCGCGACATCTATAAACGCCCCGCTGTATTGATAATCCTCGTTTGCAGTATTCAGACCTTCTCCCGGGGTGTAAACACCTTCCGCCACGTAAATTGATAATATACCAAAATCCTGCGCATTTGATATAGCGTTTTGAATACTCTTTAATGGAGCAAGACTTGTTGTTCCGGAATTGGCATCATCCCCCGTAGTGGATACAAACATAGTGGGAACGTAATTTATAGTCCATTCAACCGATGCGCTTTTTTCGTTGTCCGAATGTGCGCGCACTATTATTGTATTATCCCCACCGGTAAGACTTAGGTCTGCCGACCAGCTATCCGTGCCTGTAGCGCTCTCCCAATCTTCCTCGTTAAGTTTTACCTCAACGGAGGTAATAACAAATGGGTCGGCTACGCCTGCCGTTCCGCTGAGCGTTATATCAGCCTCATTCACATAAGCTCCGTTATCGTGTGATTGAATTTCGACTGAAGGCGCTGATGGGTCATAATAAATAATCCACTCGCCTGATGATGCGGTTTTCCCGTTAGACCCCGTAGCTCTTGCTACAATAGTATTAGTCCCCTCATCAAGAGTAAGTTCAACAGACCACTCGGTCTTTCCATCCGCCTGTTGCCATTCCGCGTCATTGAGTTTAACCTCAACTTTGGAGATACTTGCAGGCGAGGAGATACTTGCAGTCCCGCTTAAAGTGATAACCGCAACGTTTACGGTAGCGCCGTTAGCGGGTGATACAATCGTAACCGAAGGTGTAGGCTTACTATCATCCATATCTTCATCCGCCGGACTACACCCAAAGAAAACCATCCCTAAACCACCCAACAAAACCATCATTAAAAAAACCAATTTCTTCATAATCAACCTCCTAAAATTTATACCCAAAAAGGATTATGTTTCCCCGCAAACTTGGAATAAAAAAAATTCGCCACACCGTATAGGCACAACACATAATTATATATCCAATAAATAAATGTTTTTAAATTTCACCCTTTTATATGCGTATTTTACCCCCCCCCCGTAATATGTCAAATTTTTTGCTCTAAAATCTTTATTTTTTTTCAAAGCTCACCGCACCGCGCGTTTCTATCTTAACATTTGATTTATTCCGGCTTTGCCTTTAAAATATCTGCGGATTTATTATTATCACGGGAGCGGACGTTATGTTTATTAAAATCATCAAGCATGGGTTTTCACGATGGTGGGATAAGATGGGATACGCGGTGCTGACGTCCTTTTTGTCGGCGATTAACCCGTTTTTTCTCGCTACTATGGTTTTTATATTGCTCGGTTTGCTTATAGAGGATAAATCGGTATTGATTGAAAATATACGGTTAATCCTGATGGTTTTACCGCCGGTGGTTTTGGCGACTGCGGTATTCCCCACAACTTTTGCGGGAATTGCCGTGCAGAAACAGGTCGCGGAAAACGAGACTATGTATTTCAAGCGGTATTTCCCCGATTATTTTAAACTTTTGTGGAAATTCCTCCCGAAATCTTTATTGCTCTCGCTTATATATATCGCAGTGGGATTTCTGTTGAGTTACAGCGCGATTTTCTATTTCAGCGTCATTGAAAATATAGTATTCCGCGGTATAGCGGTGCTTGTGGTTATATGGGTTTACCTGTTTTTGTTACTTTCGAGATTTATACTGATACCGCTTATAATCTACAACCCGGAAATGAAGCTATCCGATGCCATTAAAATTTCGTTTAAGATAGTGCTTGCCGAGGGATTGGCGATACTGGGAATTGTCATTATCGACTTTCTGGTATGGGTCGCGCTTACAATGACACGATTCTTTTTCCTGTTTATATATTACGGTTTATCGGCTAATCTCAGGATTTTTACCCACAAGGAAATTATTGCCAAATACACAAAGAAAGATGAAACGGATAATAAGGAAAAGGATTCGGATACCCGCGAGGCGTGGGCGGGAATAATGAAAAAGATGCGCGAAAACTCCGATTCATCCGGTAATATGGAGGACACCGGCAATGAAACAAAAAAATAACGGTAACGGCTTTCTTGAAAGACTGAACCGCTTTGCTGAAAAACTTGAAAGCGAAAAAAAGTTCGACAACCTTATTAAAGAAGCCGACAATATCAAGTCCTATATTGAAACCGACTTTAAGGAAAAGCCCCTTGAAGAAACCGAGAAAAACGAGTTTTTGGAAACTATATCCGCGCTCATAGATAAGATTGAATCAATCAAAATCACCGATGAAGCCGCGCTTCCTAAAAAATCCGCTTTAATAGAACGATTAAGAGAATTAAAAACCCCGCTGACTAAAGCCCCTGAAAAGAAACCCGATAAAAGCACTGAGGTTATGGAAAGCGTAGAAGACGATAAAAAGAAAATCCAAAGAAAAAACTTTTTAGGACATCTGTTTAAAAAGGGGCGGGATGGGGATTTTTCATTTTTTAAGAACGGTGTCGGCGGCGTAATAAAAGAATACCGCGACTTCCATAAAGCAAAAGAGGAGACAATCAAGAAAGCAATCGCCTACGAGACTGTGGTAAGCGGCGCAACCGACACGATAGAATACTATGTCCTGTTAGTGTTGTCCTGCCTCATAGCGACATTCGGGCTTTATTTAAACTCGCCTGCGATTATTATAGGCGCGATGATAGTAGCGCCGCTTATGGGGCCTGTATTCGGGTTTTCGGCGGGTATGTTGTGGGGAAGCGGAAAAGTTATACGGGAGGCGTTTTTCACTCTGATTAAAGGCTCGATTCTCGTCATCTTAATATCCGCTGCGCTGACTTATCTAATTCCCGGTATCTATATAACATCGGAAATAGCAGCACGTTCAAAGCCGACACTCTTTGATATAATTGTAGCGTTATGCTGTGGATTTGTCGGGGCGTATGCATTTGTCAATAAGCGGGTATCCTCCGCCGTGCCGGGTGTCGCGGTATCGGTCGCCCTTATGCCTCCGGTATGCACTATCGGAATAGGTCTCGGCTTATTGGATTTTGAACTCGTAAAAGGCGCGAGTTTGCTTTACGGGGTAAACGTCCTGTGCATATCGCTTGCCGCGCTTATAGTATTCTATCTTATAAAATTGCACCCCGAATCGGATGATAAACGGGAGTTTCTACGCGCACAGAGACGGGCTATCGGGCATATTCTCGTATCTATACTTCTGCTGATTTTAATAGCCGCGCCACTAACCTACTTTATGATTACATCATCAAGAGATAAACGGGAGCAGAGTATAATTACCGATATTATATCAAAAAATCTTCCCGATACAAAAATTTTCTCAATTGATATAAAAAAAGATACGGGATACGAAATCGAGACTATCGCATTATCCGCTTTTTCTATAACAAATTATGCGGCAATAGAGAACGAAATAAGCGAAACACTGGGACAAAAGGTAAGACTTAATATATACGAAATAACACGAATAAAAAATCAGGCGGAGAACTAAAACTCGATAAAGTCGATAATAGGAAGGACAAAAATTTTGCCGTCTCCCCACTCTCCCGTGCGAAGACTTAGCCGTATCTTTTCGATTGTCTCCTCCGATTCGGTTAAAATATCCAAAGCGATACGCGGCAGATGGGATAACAGGGGTTTTGCCCGTTTCTCAACATTGCGGATTCTTTCGGGATGGAATCCCGAACCGATTACCTCTTCATAATAAACCGATTTTAATAAATTCTGTGGAATGTCGCGTAATTTAAAAGGTTTGCATATTATACGTGCGAACTTATAAAAATCCGGCACTTTTAAATCTCCCGTTCCTGTTCCTGAAGTTTACGTTTATTTTTCACGAGACGCGCAATATCATTAAGATTTTTCACAACAAGTTTACCCGGTTCGCGGGCGAGTCGTCCCATATTAACATAGCGGGTAATATGGATTTCACAATCACGGGTTTGAAGCCCGCACCAGTGAGCAATAGTCTCGGTAGTAACCCCGTCGAGAGGAACCGGCTCCATACTGTTGTAATTGTAAGGGTCAATACCTTTACGCTCAACAAGCATCAAAACGGTATCCAGAACTTTAGCCTCATCCTCGTTAAGCGAAAGGATACGAAGCCTGCGTTGCGCATCGAAAATTCGCGTGGAAAGAATTTTAATCAGAGAAAGCGCCCACTGTGGGTTGGATGCAAGAAGCTCAAAGAAATTATGTTTTTGAAGCGCCACTAATGTAACATCGGTCTGCGCCACGGCAGTTGCGCTTCTCGGAGCATCCTCTATTATAGCCATTTCGCCGAAAATAGACGGGGGTTCAAATACATCAAGGGTTTTCTCCTTGTTATCCTGAATCTTTGTAACAATTACCTTACCCTCTTTGACGATATAAAACTCCTCACCCTTTTCGTATTCGCAAAATATTATATCGCCTGCTTTGAAACTTTTTTCGTATCTGCCTAAAACCTCATCCATAAAAACCCCCTAAGCCAACTTGGAAAGCCGCTCTTTTGCCTGTTTCGACAACTGGTCAATCGGCGCAAGCACAACGATTTTTTGTAAAATCTGCTTAGCCGAATCCTTATTTCCCAAATCCATATAGATATCCGCAAGAATAAAAAGCGAATGCTTTATCATTGTAGGGTCTTTCAACACTTTTATAAATTCGGAAATCACTTGGGAACATTCATTATATTTTTTCAAGTTAAAAAGACACTGGACATATAAAAACTTAGCTTTATTTTTCAAATCACTGTTGACAACCTTGGAATCCACCTGAAATAACGCCTCAAATTCCTTAACGGCGCTCTCAAAATCACCTCCGTTAAAAAACGATTCCGCTTTATAAAATCGGTTCATAAACTCCTTTAAACCGAGTTTGGAATGGCTTTCCGCGACCCCCTCCTCTATATCGGTAACGGCAAAAGCATCCAAATCGCCACCCTCTGTCTTCATTATTTCATCAAGAGGTTTAAAGCCTTTAAGGAATCCGGTTTTAATCGCCTCATTGGAAATCTCAATACGATATTTTGCCTCTTTAGCAAGATTAGTTTCGGGATAAGCGTTGATATATCTTTCATAAACCTGAATTGCCTGCTTGTATTTCTTGTTATTCAGATAGTATTCCCCGATTTTGAAAAGCCCTATATTCGGAGGGTAAATAACGTTATCGCCGAGATAATTATTTACCTTAATGCCGAGATTACGAAGCTGATTTGATAAAACCTTCAAGAGACGTTTCATCAGTTCAACATTTTTAGCGACAAAGCCCTCAAACTCACTTACCTTGAAAACAATAGTAAGACATTCGGTAACCGCCTCGGCAACCTCTCCGCGCGGATGGTTAATTATAGCGGATTTAAGCCCGAAAAACTCGCCCTGATTTAGTGTTCGGGTAATTTTTTCGTTACTTTGAGGTTCAATATAGCTTATATCCAATCTACCGCCCTTAAGGACAAATATATCATCGCCCACTTCATTGTCAAAATAAACTATTGAACCCTGATTATAACGTCTCTCAATAGGCATTTGCTTCCTTCTCTATATACTAAATTTAATTATAACTCATTTATTGATAAAAATCAACCGGGAAAAAAGGTAAAATTTTCTTGAATTTCACACCCTCCCAAATTCTTTCATACAAATCAATAGGCTTACCGATAAGTATTCTCTCTTTCCCGTTGACCTCCGTCAACTGGTAAAACTCGGTAAAATGCTCAAAGAAATCGTAGTCCTTGCCGTAGCCGTAAACGGGCTTACCCTCGCTTATAACCATAGAAATATTATCGAAACCTGCATTAACCAGCGATTTATACGGATTGGAAACATCCCCGTTGCAAAGTATAAGAAAATCTGCGATGTTACCAACCTGTATTCGCCCTAAGTCTTTAAGTCTCATAGCCTTAGCAGCATTAACCGTTACCATATTGACTAAAGTTTTATAATCTATTTCCTCATTATAAAGCTCTTTGTAAAGGGTATGTGCGAACTGTAGTTCATCAAGAATGTTCAAGCCACCCGACATAGGGGAATCCGTCCCGAGACTGACATTAACCCCTTGCACAAGAAGCTCTTTTATATCGGTTGTATCCTTAAACATATAATAATTTGAACTCGGACACCAAACAAGATTTGCCTTGTGTTTCGCGATATCCGATATATCCTCTTTGGAAAGCGAAATTCCGTGAATAAGCACGGTAAATTCGTCAAGTGCATTAAGCTCCTTTAAAATATCTATTCCCAAAGTCGCTTCCTCATCATAGCCCTCTTCAATATGCGTAATAAAGGGCATATCATTTTTAACCGCGTCATTATGCTCAACGGTAATCCCCCTGCCCCACTTGAGGTCATAACTTGAACACTCATGCTCAAGCGAATACCGCTTAATAACGCGAAGGGGAAGTTTATCAATAAATTCCTCATTAACGAAATGGGGAATATGGTCTTGAACGGTAGTAACACCGCTAATTATATTTCGATAAGCAGCGATCACATAAAGGTCAAAATTAGAAATTTTCCCGCGTTCTTCATACACGGGAGCAGTTTTAAGGTCGTTATCCCAAGGTCTCCAGTTCATATAAGGACCTGTTCCCACGCGAGGGTAGTAATTGCCCAGGAGATGGTCATGGGCGTTGATAAGACCGGGAAAAACTATATCGTTATCGCGAAGATTAATAACGAAATCGGGAGAGCTATCGGCTTTTCCTAATTCGGAAATACGCCCGTTATCAACGGTAATAGCCGCCTCTTTCATTATAAATTCGGGAGTAACTATGATTCCACCCTGAATAACATACTTCATAAATACCTCGAAAACTTTTAGTATTTCGATTAAATTTTCGGTATGCAAAACTCATAACTGAAATAAAAATTTTGACGGAAAACTGTGAAATCAGCCGAATAGGTTTTTGAAAAATTTTCGCCAGCCGGCTTCTTCCTCGGGAATATCTATATTCATAAGCCGCCTGCCTATATGGTTCACACAAAGAGAAACGTTGGATTTCGGGGCAAGTGCAACAAAAGGTATTTGACGCCTCACTGCATCGCTTACCACCTGTTCATCATAGATAAACCCGATATTTTCGATTTTAACATTAAGAAACTGCCCTGCAATCTCAATAATCTTATGCGCTACTTTAGCGCCCTCGGCAGCATTTCTCACACGATTGACAACCAGCTTGATATTCGGAATTTCCGACTCTACAACGATAGATTTAATTATACCATAAGCATCGGTAATAGCCGTGGGTTCGGGAGTGGTAACAACGACCGTTTCATGAGCGGAGATAACAAATTTCACTACGTTATCGGAAATACCCGCCGATGTATCAATTATGATATAGTCGGCATCGCTAATCTCCGCCAATCCCTCAATAAAATTTTTCTTTTGCTTATCATCCAAATTGGCAAGTTGAGCAAATCCTGAAGCGCCCGCAATAATATCTATACCGTAATCGGTAGAGGTGATAATCTCATCCATACGCTTCTGCCCGCGCATAACGTGAAGCAAATTATGCTTCGGGATTACGCCCAAAAGAACGTTTACATTAGCAAGCCCCAAGTCCGCATCCATAACAATAACCCTTCTCTTAACTTCCTTCTCGGAATTGGGGTCTTTCATATGAGCAAGAGTAATACCCAAATTAACCGCAAAATTGCTTTTACCGACACCGCCCTTGCCTGAAGTTACGGCAATTATCTTAGTATCCGTTTTGGGAATCTCTCCCATCATTTTTCTCAAACCTTCCGCTTGATCGGGACCTAATAAAACCGACATTTCTACCCTCTTAATAAATCTTTCTATTTAATAGTATCGGAAATAATTTTATCTAAATTAGAAATTTCAAAGTCCTGAGGAACAGCCTGCCCGTTCGTAATAAAAGACAACGGTTTTTTGGTTTTATAAAGCGTGGAAAGTATAGAACCGTAGCTTACCGTCTCATCAAGTTTGGTTGCTAAAATATGTGAAAAATCCAGCACGCCGTAATTATCCATAATAAAATCCAAATCGCCGGGCTTTGTAGTGGCGCTAACCACAAGATGAATGTCTATCTTTTTATCCGACTTGGAGACCCACTCGGCAAGTTCCTTTATATGAATAGTCTCACGCGGGCTTCTGCCGGCGGTATCAATGAAAGTATAATGGGCTTCATCTTTATTAATAATATCGAAAAAATCTTCGGGCTTAGATATGGGATAAAAAGGCGATTTAAGAATTTCGGCATAATCAATAAGCTGTGAAGCGGCACCGATTTTATATTTGTCAACTGAAACAAACCGCATGGACTTTTTTCTCATAGCGGCAATATGCGCCGCCATCTTTATAATAGAAACCGTCTTGCCGACCCCCGTAGGTCCTGCAAACAGGATTGTGTCTCCGAAATTGTAACTTTCGAGAGAAATATCCTCACTCGGCAAACTATTACGCAAAAACTCACGTATAAAACTCAAAATACGCGGTTTTTCCACAAGAACATCCCGCTTTTGCGATTTCAACTCCTCACATATATTATTAATGAGAACATTAGAAAACTCTTTGTCACGCAAATAATTTTCCGCCCATTTTATATTCTTTTGTGAAATCTCTATATCTTCATAAACCTGCTTTTCTTTATCAATACCCGTTCTTACCTGTCCCTGTATAAAATTTTCTTTTATAAGATTCTCTATATGCGTAATAGAATCTTTAAGTTCATTCAAATCCTCTTTAAGTTTGGCATTTTCAACGGTCAATTTGTCCCAATTAGGTTCCGCTTTGCGGAAAGAACGAGGCTCTTTATCGGCAGATATGTCTTTTACGGGAAAACTCGGTTTTTCCCGATTGGCAAGATTTTCCTCATAAGGAAACAAAGGAGGGGTAGAGAGATTAGAGGTTTCCCGCTTCTTCTTGTTGCTCGTAAATTTATTATCCATAACCGCCACAAGTATATTATACTGCTGACGTTTACGGATTCCCAAAAAACCCTTCCTCTCATCGGGATACTTCCTGATAATCTGCATCTGAGAAAGGATATTCAACTCAGTCCCCTTTTTGTATAACTGGTCTAAAGCCTCTCTGTAAGTATTGCCCGTAAATGTAATATATTCCACTCCCAAACCCTCACTAAAATTATTTTTTAAACCTGCGTTTATTGTAACATTCATAAACTCTTTTGGCAAAAAACCCGCCCGTTATTGAGCGGTAAAATTCTCCGCCGGTTGTAAACTAACCAATCCCACCTGATTAAGCGAATAATTAGACGGAATTTCCGAATAAGATAAAACGGGAATAGAGGGATAATATCGCTCAAGCACCTCGCGAACAAGCCGCCTGATTTTTTGAGAACCGAGTATAACCGGCTGAATCCCTTTAGCCAAAGCTCCTTCAATAACACCGCCCGCTTTATCGACAAACCTGTGCAGGACATCGGTATCCAAAGTGGAAACAAGTCCGTCCTGAGTCTCGTGAATAGAATCGGCAAAAACCTCTTCAAGTTCCGGGTCAATGAAAATACCCTGTATTGTGTTTTTATCATCTGCATATTTGGAAACAATCTGCTTGCGAAGCGCCCTGCGGACAAATTCGGTTAACAGGTCAATATTCTTGACGCTTCCCGAATAATCGGCAATAGCCTCAAGAATTACAAGCATATTGCGTATAGAAACGTCCTCCCGCAAAAGATTCTGTAAAACCTTCTGGATTTCGCCGATACCCCCCGAATTGCTCATAACCTCCTCAATAATAGCGGGGTATTTTTCGCGCAACGTATCAAGTATGGATTTAACATCCTGACGCGTAAGCAGTTCGGGAGAATTTTTCTTAACCACCTCGGTAAGGTGGGTGGCAATAACGGCAGCAGGGTCAAAAATCTCAAACTCAAGTGTCTCCGCCTTGGGACGCTCCTCCTCGCTAATCCACTTAGCCTTAATACCGAAAGCCGGCTCTTTAACCTCTATACCGTCAATCTGAGATAAATCGGCATTGGGTTTCATAGCAAGAAGACGGTTAATAAACACCTTCCCGCGCGCAACCTCCGTCCCGCGTATCTTGATAAGATACTCGGAAGCCTCGATAGTAACGTTATCGAAAATCCTGATAGGCGGAACAAGGATACCCAAATCCAAACCCACCCGTTTACGAATTAGCTTAATACGTTCAAGCAAATCGCCGCCCTGTTCCTTATCGACCAGAGGGATTAAGCTGTAACCGATTTCAAGTGTCATCGGGTCAACGTTCATAATATCCTGCATAGTGGTAGGTTTTTCGGCGGTCTGTTTTGCAACCTCGGTTTCGGCTTCTTTTTTCTCGGCGCTTTTCTTGATAGATGTTTTCATAAGAAAACCGATACCGCCCAGAGCCGCACCTATAATCATATTAAGCACCGTGGGGAAGCCGGGCAAAAACCCCATAACAAATATAGCAAAACCGGCAATAAATAAAACCTGCGGTGCAGCGCCGATTTGTGCAACCATCTCACTGGCAAATCTATCATCGCTGCTGCTTGTTCGGGTAACAATAATACCCGATGCTGTGGAAATAAGCAAAGCGGGAATTTGGGAAACAAGTCCGTCACCGACGGTAAGAAGGATATAAACCCTTGCGCCCTCAATACCTTCGCCCCGCATAACAGCGCCGACTATAAGTCCGCCGATAACGTTGACAAGCGTAATAACAAGAGCTACCTTAACGTTACCCGACACAAACTTGGAAGCGCCGTCCATATTACCGTAGAAATCCGCCTCAAGTTGAAGTTCCTTGCGACGCTTTCTCGCCTCATCCTCCGTTATAAGCCCTGCGTTGAGGTCTTCATTGACCGCAATCTGCTTACCCGGCATAGCATCCAAAGTAAATCTTGCCGCAACTTCCGAAACACGGGTAGCGCCTTTCGTAATAACAAGGAATTGGATAGCCAAAAGGACAATAAAGATAATAAATCCCACTACATAGTTGCCGCGAACAACAAAATCGCCGAAAGCCTGAATAATCCGTCCGGCATAAGCTTGAGACAAAATAAGACGTGTAGATGAAACATTAAGCGCAAGACCAAAAACCGTAGTTAAAAGAATCAAAGTCGGAAAAGAGGAGAAATCCGCCGGCTTTTTCACATACATAGTGCTGAGAATTACCATCATACTTAAAGCCAAATTGCAGATAAGCAAAATATCAAGAATTACAGTAGGCAACGGGATAATAAGCATCAAAACCACACCGACCGCCGCAATAGCCACAAAAATATCGACATTGTTTTTCAGGTTAAACAGCTTGGAAAGTTTAAATCCGGTAGCCTTTTTTTCCTCAGCCATAAAAACGCCTCATAATTTATGCAACTCCTTTTTTCATCTTATAAACCATAGCAAGAATATTAGCGACCACTTCAAAGAATTCCTTAGGCACAATATCCCCGACCTCCACCTGCTTATAAAGAGCGCGAGCAAGGGGCTTGTTTTCCACAAGCGGAACATTGTGTTCTTTAGCCACCTCACGAATACGCAAGGCAAAAGCGCCCTCACCCTTAGCGATAACCGTAGGCGCAGGCATCGCGTTCCCGTCGTAGCGAAGAGCGATGGAATAGTGCGTCGGGTTGGTAATAACAACATCGGCTTTAGGCACGTCCCGTATCATACGCCTGCTTAAAATTCTTCGCTCAATCTCGCGCATCTTGGCTTTAATCTCCGGGTCTCCTTCGTGTTCCTTGACTTCCTGCTTAACCTCGTATTTGGTCATTTTTAAAGTCTGCTTGTGAGTCCATCTTTGGAAAACATAGTCCCCGACAGCAAAGACCAAAAGTAAAAGTCCCGCAAACGACACAAATTGGAATAACATATCGGAAATTAAAGCGAGAGATTCAAAAGGTCTCATACGGGGAATGGACAAAATGCTTGTTAAGCGCGCATTCACTATAACAAAGCCGATAGCAAAAACCCCGACCACCTTCAAGATGGATTTTATAAAATTAAAAACAGTCTCGCCCGACCAAAACATTTTTTTAAAATTCTTCGGAACGTTGGATATAAGTTTACCGAAATCCAATGAAATCTTCTTTGCCGAAAAAATAAACCCTCCGGTTTGAAGAACATTAGCTAAAATACCTGCAATAACCCCTACGCCCATTACGGGAAGAACAATCCGCGCCATCATCCAAATCATTTCGGTAAAAAAGTATGGCAAATCATCTTTGGTAATATTAATGTCAAGAATCCCGTTCAGGTAAAAGTTCATAATATCGGCAAGGCTGTGAAGCAATATCCTTGCCATAAGCGAAATAGTCCAGAACGATAAAAGGAAAACAATAATCCCGATAAGCTCCTGGGACTTGGCGACATTACCCTCTTCGCGCGCTTTCTTTTTCTTGTATTCGGTAGGTTCTTCGGTACGCCCTTCCTCTTCGGATGCAGCAAATAACTGCAAATCGAAACGGTAGTCCAAAACAAACTGCAGGTCGGAAACACCGAGCGAATAAAGAAAATCAAAATCGCGAGATTCCATAAAAATCACCCTTTCATATAATAGGCAAGTTCACGCGCGCTGGTAATAATCCCGTCAATAAGCGCGTGGCCCAAATCAAGCAACGGGGGTAAAGCCAAGAAAACAATCAAAAAACCCGCAAGGATTTTAATATTAAACCCCATAATCATAATATTAAACTGGGGGGCAACACGGGCAATCATTCCCATCGCCATATCAAGCAAAAGAGTAATAGCGATAATGGGAAGCGCAATTTTCATAGAGGTATCAAACATAACGGAAAGTCCCATAGTCAACCCCTGGGTCAGGGTGCCGAAAGAGCTTGCCGATAAAGTTTCAACCCGTTGGAAACTTTCCACAATCACGCGAACAAAATAAAAATGCCCGTCAACCTGTAAAAGCAAAAACAAAACCATAATACCGAGTATATTACCCAAAGCCGGAACTTGAGTATCGGAAAGAGGGTCAACGACCTCGTTCATACCCAAACCCATAGGAATACTGAAAATCTGCGCGGACATCTGGAACGCGGTAATAATCAAATAAGCAAAAAAGCCGATACCCGCACCGAAAACAAAATTTCCGAGAAGCCTCGCCCCGAAATCCACCAAGTTAGCGGGAACACTAACCCCGCTCGCCATAACAAGCGGGGAAACAAGCAGCGTGGTAAAAAAACCGAAGCCAAGTCTCATCCTTGCAGGCATAGCGGTCCCGGAATAAAACGGAGCCGCAATAAACATCCCTATCAGCCTCGCAAAAATTATCAAAAACAGCTGGAAGTTAGCAACAAAATACTCGTAAATCATAAAACCCCTCACAAACAGAGGTAAAAAAACGCATTACTACGGCAAAACTACAAGCGCGTAGTGGCAATAAGGTCAAAGATACGGTGCGTAAAATCCATCATACTATTACAGGAAAAAGGTCCTAATACAATCATAAGAATCAAAAGAGCAATAATCTTGGGAACAAAGGTTAAGGTCTGTTCCTGAATAGATGTAGTTGCCTGAAGAATACTGATAATAAGCCCGATAATCATAGCCGTTCCAAGCAAAGGCACGGATAAAACGAGAATCTGATAAGCCGAGTCGCGCACAATATCAAGTATTAGTCCTTGCGATAATTCCTGCATCTATTCCACCTCGCTAACCAAAACTCAAAACTAATTTTTCAACAAGCAAATCCCATCCGTCAACAAGAATAAAAAGCAAAATCTTCAAAGGAAACGAAATCATAATCGGGGGAAGCATAAGTATTCCCATCGACATCAAAGTGCTTGCCACAACAACATCTATAACGGTAAAGGGAATCAAAATCAGCATACCCATATAAAAAGACAAAGTAAGTTCGTTTAAAATAAAAGCGGGAATAAGAACGTAAGTGGGGACCTCCGAGGGGTTACCGGGACGCTCAATATTGGCGAGACGAACAAAGCGGTAGATATAACGCTCGGAAGTCTGTTTAAACATAAATTCGCGGACAGGCTCTATCGCGCGATTATACCCCTCCTCAAGCACAATCTCCCCGTCAAGATAAGGACGCACCCCATCCTGATACGAGCGGTTAAACACCGGAAACATAATAAACAAAGTAAGAAATAAAGACAGCCCTACGATAATGTTATTGGGAGGGATAGTCTGGGTGGCAAGCCCTCTGCTGACAAAAGAAAAAACAATATAAACACGAACAAACGAAGTAATCAGGATAAGGAGAGTCGGGGCAAGTGATATGATGGTAATAAGAAAAATAACCTGTAATGATAAAGCTACCTCTTGAGGAGAACGGGCTTCTTCAATATTAAAATTAATTGTAGGAATTGGAATATTTCCCGCCTCCTGCGCAAAAGCACCGACACACGGAAGAAATATTAAGGCAAGCAGAAAAAGAAAAACACGCTTGTTCAAGATTCCCCTCCCTCCGAAAAAGCGAACAAAAAGATGCAAAAACTGAGAGAGCTATTCCCTCCCATAAAAAGTAAAAATCAAGACTGCGAGAGAAAAAGAACTCTCGCAACTATCCCCGAAAGGATAGAAATTAATTGGCAAAAACGCCAAAATTCCTTATCTTGCGAAATGCCGAAAAGACATTCATCAGGGATTCCCCTCCCTTCAATTCTGCAAAACCGGGAATCTTCTATAAACCAAATATTCGTTAATATCAAACCAAACAAGAGACCAAATTGCACGGAAACTGCTGCGCTTTTCGCATTAAAGAGACGTGTTTCGTTTCCTGTGCGTAATCTGTGCGTAATTTCCTTTATATTGAACCTATGTTATTATAATGCAAAAGAATAAATAACGCAAGACTTTTTTTTATTTATTTTTGTATTTTATGCACATTGTGCAAAAATGTTACCCGTCTTTGTCAAGACGGCATATTTTCGCCTTGCTCAAAACCCGCTTTTCATACATCAACACTATCGCTATAACTACAACGCCGACACCGATTGCTATTAAAAGAGCCGCCCATTCCTCAAGCCCCAATTTTCCCATCAATAAAAAGGTCGATATTATAAATATTAGAGGCGCAATAAACAACAGAAAAGAAAACCAAATAGTCCTGCCTTCGCCGATTTCGATTTTTACATTATCTCCGATTTGGAAATTCGATTTGGAAACAATTTCGATAAAACGCCCGTCTTTATCTACCTTGCAGACGTTGCTTAATTTACATTGCGAACAGTCAAGCGTCTCTTCACCGAGAATCTCAATGCGGATTACCTCGTCTTTCGCCTCACGGACTATGCCTTTTTTCTCCATAATTCTCTCCATATAACTGTTTGAACTTATTATAGACTCTTTTGATAATTTAAGAAAGTTTTCGGCGTATTGCTTTTAAAATTATTCCCTGAAGCCCCGAATCATCCCGCCTATATCGGAGGATTGCATCAGGCTCGTTCCGACAAGAACTCCGTCAAACCCCGCCTTTTTGAGCAATTGAATATCCTGCGATGATTTTACTGCGGAGAGCGAAAGTCTTATCCTGTCATCAGGTATAAATTCTATATTTCCGATTGAATGATATAAATCGACTTCAAACGTAAAAAGGTTGCGGTTATTAATCCCGATAATTTCCGCCCCCAAATCTACGGCACGACGGATATTTTCAGGGGAATGGGCTTCAACTAACGCCTCCATTCCGGCTCGCTTTGTCGCCTCAAAAAGCGAAACAAGCTCGTTATCATCCAGAATATCCGTTATAAGAAGAATCGCGCTTGCATTGCAACGGGAAGCCAATTCTATCTGCACTGGGTCGATAATAAACTCCTTGCACAACACGGGAATACTAACCTTATTCGCAATATCCCGCAGAATATCAAAACTACCGCCGAAAAATTTATTATCGGTCAATACCGAAATAGCGGTAGCGCCGTTTTGTTCATAAACAGACGCAATCTGCAGGGGGGAATCTCCATAATTGATTTTACCCTCCGACGGCGAACTGCGCTTTATCTCCGCGATAACGCCGAATTTATGCGCCCTGATAGCCTCGCTCAAAAACGGTCTTTCGGTTTTACCGTCAATATCGCCGAAAAGCTCCATCCCGGCTTTCATCGCTTCAACCTCGATAATCTTATTATGTATAACCGGCGCAAGCTTTCCGAGATTGCTTCTCATTGTAAAACCCCGCCGACCCGTTTAAGCACATCAAACGCCGAACCGTCGTCTATTGAGGATGAGGCGCGCTCCATCGCCTCCCTGAGGTCAACCCCCAGTGCGCAGTAAATAACCAAAGCGGAGTTTAAAACAACGGCTTTGCGAGGGTCACCTTTCTCCTCGCCCGAAAGGACGGCACGGATAAGAGCCGCGCTTTCATCGGCATCGGAAACTCTAAGATTATCCAAGCTACCCGAAAGCCCGAATTCTCCCGCGTCAATCTCCAAACTGCGGACATCCCCGTCAATAATTTCGCGTGCAAAGGTTTTGCCCTCAATGGTCGCCTCATCAAGTCCGCCCTCACCGTGAACCACAAGCGAATGCCTGTGCCCAAGTCGCAGGAACACCCCTGCGATAAGGTCAAGAAGAGATTGCGAAAACACGCCCATAACGTGATATTTCACCCCTGCGGGATTAACGATGGGTCCCAGTATATTGAAAATAGTGCGAACGCCCATTTCACGACGGACAGGCATAACGTTTTTCATAGCGGGATGGTAAAGAGGGGCGAACATAAAAGCAAAACGGTTTTCCGCAAGAGACCGTGCCGCCTCATCGGCGCTCAATTTAATATTGACTCCGAGTTTTTCAAGCACGTCCGCAGAACCGCTCTTGCTGGTTATTGAACGGTTGCCGTGTTTTGCGATATATACGCCTGCGCCTGCGGCTACAAAAGCGCTTGCCGTGGAAATATTAAAAGTCCCCGAATGGTCTCCGCCTGTTCCGCAGGTATCGGCGATAGGAGACAAGTCGCTTTCCACGCGGTTTGCCGATAAAAACATTGAGCAGGCGCTTCCCGCTATCTCCTCTGCCGTTTCACCCTTGAGTTTTAACGCCATAAGATAGGATGCTATCTGGGCGGGGGATGCGTAACCCCCCATAATCGCATCCATTACCTCCGATGCCTCATCTTTCGACAGATTTTCACCCTCGGAAATTTTAGAAATAAAACCTCTGACCTTTCCCGAAATCTTACCGGTCTTATTCTTTACAACTATATCTACAAAATTCCTGATAATTTTTTTCCCGTCTTCGGTAAGAAAGGATTCGGGGTGAAACTGGATACCATAGGTATCGCGCCCCTTTACGCGAAGCCCCATAATCTCGCCGTCATCACTGCGCGCGGTAGTCTCAAGTTCGGATGGAAAACTCTCGCGCTCGGCAACCAGCGAATGATAACGGATACCGTTTAAAGGATTAACAACCCCCTCAAAAATCCCCTCCCCGTTATGGTGCATAGCGGAAGTTTTACCATGCATAATATTCTTTGCCTGAATAATTTTACCGCCGAAAGCCTGGGCGATAGACTGATGACCGAGACATACGCCGAAAAGAGGAATATCCCCCGCACGCTCTATAAGTTCAAGAGAAATACCCGCATCATCGGGACGGCCGGGGCCCGGCGAAATAACGATACCATCGGGTAACAAGGCAAGCGCCTCATCCACGGAAACGGCATCGTTGCGAAAGACCTTAATATCGGAGTAAAACTCCCCGATATACTGCACTATGTTATAAATAAAAGAATCGTAATTATCAATCACCAAAATCATACCGCCCTCCTAAATTATAGCCCGTAAAAGGGCTTTGGCTTTATTAATAGTCTCCTGATACTCTTTTTCAGGAACAGAGTCATAAACAATCCCCGCGCCGGCTTGTATATAAGCCGTATCGCCCTTATGGACAATAGTCCTGATAGCGATACAGGTATCGGTGTTGCCTGAAAAGTCGATATATCCGACAGCGCCGGCGTAAACGCCCCGCTTTTCGGGTTCAAGCTCCTCGATAATTTCCATAGCGCGAACCTTCGGCGACCCCGTTACCGTCCCTGCGGGAAAAGTCGCGCCGATAATATCTACCGCATCAAATTTACCGTCGGGCTTGCCCAAAACATCGGATACTATATGCATAACATGGGAATATCGCTCAATATGGTAAGGGGCTTCAACCCTGATACTGCCGAACTCGCTAATCCTTCCGACATCATTACGCGCAAGGTCAAGCAGCATAGTATGCTCGGCAAGCTCCTTTTTGTCGGAAAGAAGGTCCTGTTCAATAGCCAAATCTTCCTCCCAGTTTTTCCCTCTCGGACGGGTTCCGGCTATCGGACGGACTATTACCTCGTCCTTATAACAATCGCGGGTGCGTTTTACCATAACCTCCGGTGATGAACCCACTAAGGCAAATTCGGTAAAGTCGATATAAAACATATAGGGCGAGGGGTTAATCATACGAAGTTTTCGGTATATATCAAAAGGGGAGAGCGGGGTTTGAACCCTGAGACGCTGCGATAAAACCACCTGAAAAATATCCCCCGACACGATATATTCCTTAGCCTTTTCCACCGCATAGATAAAGTTTTCTTTTTTGAAATTTGAAATCAGGTTGATTTTACTGTTTTGCGACTCGACAATACGGGAAGGCGGTTTTGCGTTTAAAAGACGTGTCTCGTATTCATCAATAAGTTTACGCGCTTCCGATTTGTCGGTTTCACTGTAAGCATAGCTTATCAAAACAAGTTTCTGCTTGATATGGTCGAAAGCGATAAGAATTTTAGGCAATACCAAATAAATATCGGGAAGCTCAAGGCGGTCGGGTTTGGTATCGGGGATTTTCTCAAAATATCTGACCGAATCGTATGAGAAATATCCGAGAAGCCCTGCGCTGAAAGGAGGCAATCCTTCCACCTCGCTTTCCTTAAAACGCGACACCAAGCGTTTAACCTCATTAATCGGGTTATCGCAAGTCTTCTCTTCCTTGTCGCCTCTAAAATCAATAGATACGCGTTTCCCTTTAGCCTTAAACTCAAGCTCGGGGTCAAAACCGAGGAAGGAATATCGCCCCATTCGTTCCCCCATCTCGACACTTTCCAATAGAAACCCGATTTTGCCCTGTTCTTTGAGAGCAAGAAAAGCCGAAACCGGGGTTTCGATATCCGCCGCAATTTCCTTAAAAACCGGATATAATCGCACTTCCTTTTCCATAGTAAATCCCCTTGTTTTAATTTATAAAACAAAAAAACCCCGCAGGGACTTTGTCCTGCGGGGGTCTATTTCAAAAAATACATTTCACAAATAGACAGGCTTTCATCCCTAATCAACAAGAAGTAAGCGCCACCACCAAGAAAACAAGGATACAAAAGACCGTCTCATAAAAATTTCTCCCGTATATTTGAACATATTTTATCAACCGTTTTTTATTTTGTCAATTTTTTTATTAAGATTTTTCAGGGCATTTGTAAAAACCTAAGCCCTGCAAAAAGCAATAGCATCCGACTCGGTTTCCTTGATTGTAAAAAGAGCCTTAAGACCGGTAAGCTGAATAATATGTTCGACTTCCTGTGAGGGTTTTAAAAAACAAGCCCTGCCTTTACCCTCAACCTTCTTAAAAATACTAACTAAAGTCCCGATACCCTGACTGTTAATATAACCAAGCTCCGATAAATCAAAGATAAATCTTAACGCACCTTTATCAAGCAAATCATTCAAAAAAACGCCGAACTTCATATTAGTCTCGGCATCAAGAACACCCGAAACTTTAACAATCCAAACGCCGTTTTTTTCTTCCGCGTGAATATCAAAACTATCTTTTACCTGCATAAACCTACCCGATTTTTTTTATAAGCCTGAGCATATTAACACCGTTTTCGGATTTATAAGAAATATCGTCAACAACCTTGCGAATCAGCATAATACCCCTTCCGCTTTCGGCAAAAGTATCGGCGGGACGTGATGCTAATTTCTCTTTAAGGTTGAAATTACACCCTTTCTTACCGTAATCCGTAATCATTATGGCAATCCCGTCGCTCTTAAAAAGTATATCAACAACAACTTTGCCCCTATGCTCCGGGTAAGAATGGGAAAAAATATTTATTATGGATTCTTCTATTGCAAGAGTTAAATCAAAAACGAGGAACTTGTCGGAACTTGCACTTGCTATATGCTTAAACAGCACATTAACCAAAACATTAAGCGCCCGAAGGGAATGAATATCGCCGTCCAAAGCTATTTTCACCCTGTTATCCGTTACTTCAAGGGATACGTCCTTTTTTATATCGTCAGGAAATTTTTTCAGATATTCCTCAAGGATTCCGCCTATAATTTTCTTATTAATCATCATTTCTGCCTCTGATTTTAGTTGCAACTAAGAATTTTTAAATTTTACTATTTACGGCAATATGCTTAGAATAATTTTATAACCTAATCGAATTTTAGTCAATAATAAAATCATTTCTCAATAAATAAAATAATCCTAAAGACTTGAAACCGTATGTTCAATCAAAATATTTGAAAATAAACAAATAGGGTTATATAATAAAGCGAGAAAAAGGGAGGGTATTTATGGAACAGGAACACCCGTTTATAAAAGATGCGTATCTATTTGCGCAGGAAAAACATTTCGGGAAAAAAAGGCAATATATAAACCTGCCCTATTTTACACATCCGCTCGGGGTATATTTTAACGTTTACAGCTTTACAAATAATATTGATATTCGCGTGGCGGCGTTATTACACGATACCGTAGAAAAAGGCGGTACAAGTATCCCGGAAATAGCGAGGAATTTTAATCCCGAAATAGCAAATCTCGTTGCGGAAGTTACCAATGACGCGTATCAAATACAAGCGCATGGCAAAGCCAACTATCTCGTTGACAAGATAAACAAGATAAGCGCCGAGGCTCTTATTATAAAATTTGCCGACTTTATGGATAACATAGACGGGCTTCGCAAATTAAACCTGAAAGATAAAGAGCAGGCGGAATATGCAAAAGAGTACGTTACAATGACAATCTATATATTAAGCAATATTAAACGGGAACTTACTACCGAGCACGAAATCATGATAAAAAAAATCGGAGAAATGATAGACCAGTATATCGGGCTAAGAAACGCCGTAGAGGAAGAAAAAAACAAAGGGACTGCCCCATAAGCCATAGCACGGATATTTTTGCCGTTATCAAAAATACTACGGCGCTTATTTTTTGCAAAATAAAAACACAGGCTGACGGGGCAGCCCCTAATAAAGTAAAATAAGTTACGCTTGTTCAATAGCGCCCGAAGGACAAGCATCAACACAGGCAGCACAATCGGTGCAGGTATCCGGGTCGATTACATAAATGTCACCGGGACTGATTGCCCCAACGGGACATTCGGGTTCGCACACACCGCATGCGATACAACTGTCGGTAATTGTATATGCCATTAAAGACCTCCTGAAAATTCTTGAACTAAGAATTTAATATAAATCGGCGGTTTTGTCAAATCATTGGTTTTTTTATTTTTTAAGTCGGGCTATTGCATAAAACTTTCTCCGTTTTTTCCGATATGTTTACTAATACTCGACAACGGAGGACTCTATGTTTGAGATTAAAAATATCGACGAATACGAAATTCTTACCCTTGATGCGGTAGAGGATTATAACCGCAAGGACTATAATAAGGCTTTAAAAAAGTTTCTATCGCTTGAGAAAGCCAACCCGAACAATATAAAAATCCACGAGGTGCTTGCTTTTACTTATATCCATCTCAATAAATTAGATAAAGCAAAGGAACAATACAAAATCTGCAAGGAACTGTTTATCAAACAACATCCCCATATTAAATTCGCCGAAAGAAGTTTTGAAGACTTGGTCGGAGAGGCGGGAGAAAAACAAAAGGCGGAACGCGAATATAATAAGATTATGCGGGCAAGGAAAAGCGAAAAAATTCTTGCAAGTTTCGACATCCCGTCAAAATTAGCAATATTGTATATGTCGGAGGGTAAATACGACAAGGCGGAAAAAATACTTAAAGACTTCCGCAAAAAGGTTTTCGCAGCTATGGAAAACGAAAAAAAGAAAGAAGAGAAAGTCGCATAATGCCATTTTCCAAAATTTAACCGCCTATTATTTCAATCAAATACATAAGACAGGCGTATCAACAAATATTACCCGCAACCGCACCGATAAAGGCGCGGTTACGAATACATAGAATGTTTAACATCTGTTTAATTTAGTTCCGGAAAAAACTAACTAACCTTCAAATCAGCCTTTGATTCCCAAAGCCCGTGAATATTGCAGTAAGATGTTGCAATCAAAGTGCCTGATTTTTCGGTTTTTAAACTTACGGTAGCTTCAGGCTCGCTATAAACCGAGCTTGTATCGGCGCCTTCCGTTGAAGCACCATGTGATGCAAAATCATATTTGCCGATAAAATAAGGGTTTTTCTCGCCCTCGGGAAGAAAATACAGCTCTATCCAGACTATATGATGAGCGGTTGTATTGGGGTGAGGTATTTCCTTACCTACGCTGACCGTTACCTTAACTTTCTCACCTTTCTTAGAGGAAGCAGGTGCATCAATCACCGGAACGTGTTTTTCCGTCTTCCAATCGGCGCTCTTAAAAACTTCACCTATTGACATAAAAACCTCCAAATCTAAAATTTAACAAACTTCTCTTTAGCCACTCCGCAAACGGGGCATTTACCGGGTGTATCTTCCCCGAAATGGGTAAACCCGCAAACGGGACAGATATAAACGGGCTTGTTGTCAACATCCTTGCCCTGCTTTAAATTATCCAAAGCCTCCTCGTAGTAAGCGCGATGGATTTTTTCGGCTTCTATGGCATAATGGATAGATTTTTCCGCGCCCTTTTCGCCCTGAAGTTTGGCAATAACATCATAAGCCGGATACATCTCATCAATCTCAAAGCCCTCGCCGTCAATGCCCGCCTGTATATTTTCCTCAGTTGAACCTATATACCCGAGATTGCGGGCATGGTTGGTAGCATGAACTCTCTCCGCATAGGCAATAGCCTCAAAGAGTTTTGCCAAATTAGCATAACCATCGGCTTTGGCTTTGTCGCTGAACGCAAGATATTTCATATGAGCCATTGACTCGCCGGCAAAAGCATCACTCAACGCCCTTTTTGTCATCTCTTTCATACTTTATGCCTCCTGTAATTTATATTTCTCTAAATCATATTATTCTATTATGATATTATATATAAAAGAAAAATAAACGTCAAGTGTAACAAAAAAATTATATAAAAAAAGCGGAGGCTCAAAACCTCCGCAAATATTTATTTTTTACCTATTCCTCTAAAACTTAATTCCACCCTTTCCGGGTTTTCAACCTTGGTAAATAAACTTACCACAAAAGTCATAATCAAAGAAACGGGGAAAGCTATAACCAAGGGGTCAATAACCTCGGTAACGCCCTCAAACAGGACAACCCTCCCGAAAATCGCCTCACTTATGCCGAAAACTTTGGCTTCAGCCGTATGGAAAAACAGAAACCAGATTGCGGAAACGATAATACCTGATAAAATCCCTGCAATCGCTCCTTTGCGGGTGAGACGTTTCCAATACAACGCGAGAGTGTAAGGTGCAAGGAAACTTGATGCCATAAGCCCGAAGAAAATAGCCGTTGCGCGTGCGATAATACCCGGCTCAAGTCTAAATCCGAGCAAAACCGTAGCAAGAATCGCTATCACAATACCGATTCTCGTAACCAACACCTCGCGGGACTTTTTATAAGCCTTATTGCGCATAATCCCCTTTTCGTAAACATCCCTGCCGATTGATGTCCCGATAGCGTGGAATTGAGAACTCAAAGTTGACATCGCCGCCGATAAAATCACAAGCATAAAAATATAACCGAACCATACCGGCATCGCATCGCGTATAAAAATAGGTATAACAAGGTCGGGATTTCCGCCTGCTACGGCAATGGCAATCTTGCCCGTTTCCTGATAGAAATAAACATTGGACAACGCCCCTACAATAAAGGGAGTTCCGACAGTAACAAGAATAAACACCCCGCCGATTAATATGGCACGGTTAAGTTCCTTGTTGCTTTTGACGGTCATATACCGGACTACAAGCTGAGGTTGGGCAAGAACTCCTATACCAACTCCGAGAACAATAGTGGAATATACAACCCACCACAGGGAAGAGCCTCTTGCCATAGAACTTGTCCACCCCAGATGCCCCTGCTCAACTAAATTAGGCGGAACCAATTCTTTCATATTAGTCAAAGCGGTATGCGCGGGAACAATCCCGCCGAGTCTTATGTATATGAAAAACAGCAATATAACCATACCGATAAACATAAGACTACCCTGCAAAGCATCGGTGTACATAACGCCTTTAAGACCGCCCATAATCACATAAGCAGCGACAAGGATAGAAAATATCGTAACGGAAACTATAAAGGGAATACCGAGCAGTCCTTCAATAATCCTTGACCCGCCGATAAGAACCGCAGCGGCATACAAAGGCATAAATATAAAAATCACAAGACCGCCGAACCATTGTATAAAGTTGGAATCAAGGCGCTTTCCCAAAAGCTCGGGGAACGTATGCGCATCAAGATTCAAACCCATCCTGCGGGTTCGTTTACCGTAAACGGCAAAGGCTATAAATATACCGACACCTATATTACACACGGTAAGCCAAAGCAGGCTCATACCGAACAAAGAGGCAACACCGCCGAAACCGACAATCGCTGCGGTAGATATAAAAGTAGCTCCGTAAGACAACGCCATAATATAAGGATGGATATTTCGTCCGCCAATCATATAATCGGTGGAGTTTTTAGTAGCCTTATAACCTTTAACACCGAGAAATGCAATAACCGCGAGGTAAAGTATTATTACGACAAGCATACCGTAATTAATACTTATATCGTTTACTGCATTTCCGACAGCTTCGAGAACGCCGTTAGTAGCATTATTTGTCATCAGGCACCTCCCCGGCTAACTCCTCTTCAATCTCAATTTCCTCTTTAGCCCAAATTCTTTCCTCCTCCGCCTCTTCGGCAGAGATGTCGCCCTCTTTGTTCCAGTTGAGAGCGCCGTAAACAACACAGACAAGCGCAAGTAAAAATATCAAAATATAAGCTATCCAAATTCCCGGATCCGGTATTCCCAGAAACATGCCGACCTCCTAAAATCAGAAATTTTTTTTATTTTCCTTTTACTATTTTATAAACCGTATCGGCATCCTTATCGCCCCGACCCGAAACGTTGATAATAACAATATCGTCTTTTTTAAAACGGTCGGGGTTATTTATTACATAGGCAACGGCGTGGCTTGACTCAAGCGCCGGAATAATCCCCTCCATTCTCGAAAGATACCCGAATGCTTCAAGCGCCTCATCATCCGTAGCCTTGACCGGAGTAAGCCTGCCCTTGGAATTAAGATAAGCAAGCTCAGGTCCAACACCGGGATAATCAAGCCCTGCCGAAATGGAATGAACAGGCATAACCTGCCCGTAATCATCAAGTATAACCTTGCTTTTAGAACCGTGCAAAACCCCCGTCCTGCCGAAAGCAAGCGAGGCGGAATTGTCGCCCGGATTATCACTGCGGCCGCCCGCTTCAACTCCAAGAAGTTTCACGTCTTTATCTTCCAAAAACGGGTAGAACAACCCCATAGCATTGGAGCCACCGCCCACACATGCGACAAGATAATCAGGCAGGCGGTTTTCCGCTTCGATAATCTGCTTACGGGCTTCATATCCGACTACCGATTGAAAATCGCGAACTATGACGGGGTATGGGAAAGGTCCTGCAACCGAACCTATAAGGTAATATGTCGTTTCGACATTGGAAAGCCAATCCCTGAACGCTTCGTTCATAGCATCCTTCAAAGTCCTGCTCCCCGTATCGACCGAAACGACTTTAGCGCCCAAAAGTTCCATACGAAATACGTTTAAAGCCTGACGATATGTATCCTCTTCGCCCATATAGACACAACACTCCATATTCATAAGAGCGCAAGCGGTAGCGGTTGCGACCCCGTGTTGTCCCGCGCCGGTTTCCGCTATAATACGTTGCTTTCCCATCCGTTTTGCAAGCAAAATCTGTCCGATTGTGTTGTTGATTTTATGCGCGCCGGTATGATTCAAATCCTCACGCTTAAGATATACCTTAAAGCCAAGGTCTTTACTCATATTTTGCGCGAAATATAAGGGGGAAGGTCTCCCGACATAGTTCTTAAAATAATAATTAAGCTCATCGAGAAAACCCTTGTCGTTTTTGTATTTTTCGTAAGCATTTTCAAGTTCTTCAAGTATAGGGACAAAACTTTCGGGGATATACGCCCCGCCGAATTCTCCGAAATTATCTTTTTTCATTGATATCCCAACCGACATAAATTTTATCCATAATTTCTTTGGCAATTTTAAGTGCGGAAATATCCGCTTCGGGATGGCGTAAGGGTTCGCGCTCCTCACCGATACACTCGATAAAATGAATCAACTCAAGTTTAAGCGCATTATCCTTATGAACAAAAACCCTTTCGACAAAGGCTTCCTGTTTGTATTTAATCTCCTCGCGCATAACCACGTATTCGGTTTGAGGCTGACGGATTATAGTAATATCCTGTGTAGCATAATCAAGATTGATAAACGAATCCTCCTGGGAAATGGTAAGCGTTCTGATTTTGTTGGCGGAAACCCTGCTTGCGGCAATATTGGCGACAACCCCGTTATCAAAATAGATAGAGGCGTTTGCCAAATCCTCAAACTCGGAATAAACCCGCGTGCCGTGCGCCTGAATATCGACAGGATGACCGCCGGCAATCGCAAGTATTATATCAATATCGTGAATCATCAAATCAAGAACAACACCGACATCTACAATTCTCCCGCGGGGTCCCATACGTTGCGCCTGAATAAAATACGGGTCTTTGACTATATGCTGAAGTTCCTGAACCGCCGCGTTAAATCTTTCAACATGCCCGACCTGTAAAAAAACATTGTTTTCCTCGGCAAGCTCTATGAGCTTTTCTGCATAATATATTGTGCGCGTGATAGGTTTTTCAACCAGAACATGCTTTTTAGCGGCAAGAGCTTGAGAAGCATATTTATAATGTAAATATGTAGGAACGGCAACCACAACCGCATCAACTTCTTTCAGGAACTTGGAATAATCCGTAAAACCCTTGATACCGTATAACTCCGATACGCGTTTAACCTCGGAATCGTCTATATCGCAAACCGCGGTCAACTCAATACCTTGAATGGATGATAAGACATTGACATGGTATCTTCCCATGTGCCCAATTCCAGCAACGCCGATTTTAACCAAAATATACTCCTTAAAAAGACTTAGTTCAAAAGAAGATTTTTGTAATCCTCATTTTGAGAGATAAAATTTTTGGCATACGGACAGGTTGCGATTATCTTGAAGCCGTTTTCTTTAGCATAATCGCAGGCGAATTTAAGAATTTTCGCCGCGATACCCTGTCCTCTGAACACAGACGGGACAAAAGTATGAAAAAAATCAAGCACCCCGTCCCCTTTATCCTCGTATTCCAAATGCGCTTCCTGCCCCTTGATAGCGATATAAAATTTATGCTTTTTTGTATCGTGTATTATATCAAAATCCAAACACCACCTCCGGGAATCCCAAATTATATGATTATGGCATACTATTTAATTTTTTGCACATTTTAAGGGAATTATCCTGCGCCTTTTGCGGATTTTTCCGAAAAACATATCGCCTAAAGACGCAGGAGTAATCTATTTCCTGATAATAAACTCAACCCTGCGGTTACGGGCATTATATTCGGAGGTGGTTTCACCTCCGGCTCTCGGTAATTGCTGCTCAAACCCCACACCTTTAAAGCTCAAACGGTTAAAATCAAACCTCACCCGTTTACGCTTTAATATTTCCGAAAGATAATCATAAACAGACTTGGCGCGTCTCTCCGAGAGAGGCTTGTTATAGCTTGCGCTACCCACCGAATCCGTATGTCCCACTATTATAATTTGATAATTATCGGATAGTTTATATCTTGCGGGGTCTTTAACCACCGTTTCGATAATCTCCGCAACCTTTGCGACAACCGCACGCCCATCATCGGTAAGATTATGCTTGTTAAACTCAAAGTTTATACTGCTTACGCGGATAATCCAATCATACTGCCTTTCGATAAGAAGCACCCCGACTACTATATCTCTTTCTACACGAAGAGTATTGCCGAGACCGTCTTTTGCCGTTAATATCATTGCATAATCCTGCACGGAATCGACCAAAAGCCCGTTATCGCCGATACCGTCCCATTCAATAGTCTTTTCGACTTTCTGCACAAAATTATCGCCACCTTTAAAAGTCTTAAACGGGCGGGCTTCATCAAAGTTTTCGCCTTTCTTGTAAATATTAATCTCCCAGACTACTTTGTTGGGGTCATAAAGCTCAAGATTTATAAATAACGTATCGTTTACACTGTCGCCGTCGGGAGTAAACAAATCGGGAACTACGGTAATTTTGTAATCGGGAGGAGTTTTGTCAAGCACAATATTTGTAATGGTCGCCGTAATAAGGTTTCCCGTATCAAAATCATAACTCATCCTCGCGGAATAAATTCCGTCTGCTGCCGGCTTGCCGTCATCAGTTTTACCGTCCCATACGATTTTATCATCCCTGCCCTTTTCGATAGTTCTTACCGTCCTGCCCTGAATATCAATAATTTCAAGTTTAGCCTTTCTTAATCTCGAAATAGGAGTCGTATTCAATGCCCGTGTGGTAAATGCGAGGGTATCCAAGTTTCCGTCATTATTCGGAGCAAACCGATGTTCGCCGTCAATCTTAAATTCAATATCCTCAAAACGACGGACAAGACGGATACCCGGAATATTTATTTGCATAGTATTTCTTGCAGCATCTCTGCCGAAAAAGTCAAAACGATAAACTCCCTCAGGCACAGGTTTTCCTTCTTTATCCGTGCCGTTCCAGCGCAACTCATCGGGCAACTCATCGCCGCGCCATTGATAAGTCCTTACAACCCGGTCTCCGTCTTCCGTTTCGCGGGCAAACGAGGCGGTAAATATCTCATCGTTTTTTCGCTCTCCGACAATCCGTATCGGCAAATAATCCTGCCGTCCGTCATCATTAGGCGAAAAAGCCATATATGCAAATTCAAATCCGACATTCGGAGGAACACGGTCGATACGCACGGTGCGGGTATCGGAACGGGGGTTTCCGCCGTAATCGTATTCAACGGAAACGTCATAAAAATATATCCCGTCGGGCAAATTTTTACCCGCATCGTCTTTTCCCTCCCATACGAATTGAGGAACAAAAGCGTTGGTAACAAATCTGCGCACGGGTTTGTCATCGGCATTCCTTATTTCCAGAATAAGTTTCTCTATGCGCTCGGTAAATGTAAGGGAAATATCAAACTTAATCTTTTGGTTGGCATTTTCCGTTCCGGGCGAAATTGCAAGAACATCGCTTGAAACCGTAGCCTCATCACGCCCCGTTCGGATAAAGAATTCGACTTCCCTGCTGTTGCGGTTTCCTACCCAGTCAACCGCCTCAACAACATAAAGATATTCGCCCTGCGGGAAATTTCTATAAGGCGGTGAGGTTCTCTTGTCGAACCCGTCCCAAGTAAAACTTTGGGGAAATTCCGAAAGAGGGGAGCGGTCAAAATATATCATCTCGCCGGTTTTCTTGTATAGTATTTTCGATGTAATCATATCATCGGCACGCCCCGAAAGTCTATGCACAAAGGTTATATCATCCTGCACGCCGTCCCTGTTCGGCGAAAACGCAAGATATTCGGCATCAATCTCAATTTGAGTCGGGGTGGTATCTATTGTGATGGTTTTAAGCTGTGTTTTGGGATAATTACCGCTGTCATAGAAAAGTTGAATATCGTAAAGATAATCGCCGTCGGACAGGCGTTTGCCTTCGGCATCATTCCCGTTCCACACTATCTGCGCGGGAAGTTTATCCGTGCCTTTAAACTCCCTAACAACGTTGGTGGAATTATCGTAAATCCTGAAGACCCAGTTTTCAAGCCCCCTGTCGTCATCAACCGACGGGGAAAAAGTAACGGTATCCGTGGCGCCGCCGGGAGAAAACCCGTTACGATTTACCGATAGCGTTACGTTTTGATAATTGGTAACAAGACGGATACTCCTTATGCGGTCGGATGTTTGGTTGCCCGCCAAATCCCGCGCCGTAATACGAAAATCATAAATCCCCTCGCCCACGGGAATTTGCCTGTCGTCCAATCCATCCCACACAATTTGTTCGGGGGATGTATCCTCATAGCGGAAAGTGCGCCTTGTCTTGCCGTCTGTGTCTAAAATCTCAGCGGTTATCTTAGTGCCTCTTGTTATGTTTTCCGATGAGACAGAGAAAACGTTTTCGTCCTTAACGCCGTCATTATTAGGCGAAAAAATCAAATATTGAGCCTCCGCTTCAATCACGGGAATCACCGTATCAACCACAATAATACCGGATTTGGTTTCCGAAAGATTATCATTATCATCCCACGCGCGAAGGACATAGAAATAATCCCCGTCTTCAACGACTTTCCCGTCTTTATCAAACCCGTTCCAAGTAATATATTCGGGAATAAAAACCTCAGTTCGTTTGGAAAAAATCCGCCGGACAAAAAGAGGAATAGTAAGATTGCGGATTCTTAACGCCTCGGTGCTATGAAAGGTTTTGACAATCTCCCCGTCTTTATCGGTGATAATCAATTCCCATTCTTTAACCATAGTGTTGTCCCGTATATCAAGGTAAAAATTGACCTCATCCTGCGAACCGGTAAAATTAGGCGAAAAATGGGAGTAATTCGGGCTGACACTAACCTCAGGTGGAATCCTGTCGTAATACCCCACCGCGACCGATAAATTTACGGAATGGGCAATCGAATTTTTGCCGTTAAAATCAAGATTCTGTATTGAATAGGAAATTTCCACATCGGTAGAGGAGTCGGGTTTATCAGGCACGGGGACAAAAGCGAATTTCAACCCGCCTCCCGCATACCAAAAAGGCATACCCGCCGTGTTGTATGATACCCCGCCTCGAATCGAAATTAGATTAAACACCGTGTTTTCCATCCCTATTCCGCCGACAAAGCCGACTGGATTAAACGGGACATTTATATCCGCCAAGAGACGCATCTCATAGACAGGTGTTTTGATAATACTTGAAGAAGCGCCTATCCCCAAACCGAGAGCCGGTAAAGAATTATATTCGCCGAGCGTTGCGGTTTTACCGATATTTTTCAAAACCGCGCCGTAAGAAAAGTCGAATAGCCCGAAACCGTAAGCATCGGGGGTGGGATTGTTTACAATAAACCCCATATCGAAACCTAAAACCCAGTCGGAAACGTTATCGACAAGCCCTTTTACGTGGCTGAATTTCAAAGCGAAACCCCAGAAAAGGTTATCGGTAATATCTTTCGCCATAGAAATATCGGCGCCGATAAGCTGACCGAGGCTATCGGAGCTTTCGGGTCCCGCCAAATACCTTGCATTAAGCGAAAAAACGCCCGCCAACGTGGGTAACGCACCGCCCAAGTCCATAAGGAAAAAATCGCTTCCAAGCCCTAAGACGGAAAGACCGATAGTGCCGCGACGAATATCGGCAAGTTTTGCAGGGTTTAACCCCACCCCGCCCATACTTCCGAGTTCTGCTATCCCCGTATTGGCAAGCGAAAATTCCACAACCCCGCTGCCGATATATCCGAACTGCGAACCGGGTAAAGGCTCATTTGCAAAAATCCCACCATAAACCGCAACCATTAAAATTATCAAAAATATCCTGAAAAACCTCATCGGATTTACCTCTCTTTTAATAAGTAAATTCTAATTACTATTTATACTATACAATAAAATCAGAGTATTCTCAAATAAGAAAGGTTTTGTTTGATAAAAAGCGGGTTAATTATCCTCAGAATTGACAAAATTCAAGTCGAGATAGCCCCTGTCCACATTAACCTTGACAACCTCTACCTTAACCTTGTCGCCGATAGAGTAAACGGTCTTGCTTTTCCGCCCCTTAGCGGTGTAATCCGCCTCCGAATAGGTATAGTAATCATCGTTCATATCCATATAACGGACAAGCCCTTCATTACCGAATTGGATAATCTGCACAAAGATACCGAAAACGCTAACCCCGCTTACAACCCCGTCAAAAACCTGCCCAACCCTGTCTTTCATAAAGCGGATAGACTTAATCTTATAGAACTCGCGTTCCGCCTCCATAGCGACTCTTTCGCAGGAGGAAATATGCGCCGAAACCGAATCAAGCTCTTCTTCATCATATTTGCTTTTATTAGTGTCCGGGGCAATGGCATTTTTAATCAAGCGATGGACTATTAAATCTGCATAACGGCGTATAGGAGAGGTAAAATGCGTGTAGTATTCAAAGCCAAGCCCGTAATGCCCGATATTTTCGGTTTGGTAACGCGCCTGTTGCATCGACCTCAACAAAATATGGGTAACAAATTCTTTGTGAGGCTTACCCTCTGCTTCCCGCAAGACTTTCTGTATCTCAAGAGGGGCTGGGGTCGGCACGCCGTAGATTTTATGCCCGAACCGCATTGCAATACGGATAAAATCCTGAATTTTTTCGGCGGAAGGCTCATCGTGAATTCTAAAAATCGAAATTCCCCTTTCAAACAGGAATTTTGCGACACACCTGTTTGCAAGAAGCATAAGTTCCTCGACAATACGCTCGGAGTCCAAACGCTCCTTGAGCCAAACCTTTGCAGGCTCTCCGTTTTCTTTAAGCGTAATCTTCTGTTCCCTGAAATTAAAATCAATACCGCCGCTTTGCATACGTTTATTATTCAGGATTCTGAAAATATCATCTAATTTGCGAAGGGTTGATGCAAGTTGCTTGTCTGGATACGTTTCCTTGCCCTTTAAAAACCGTTCTAAAGAATTATAGTTTAGCCTGTGCCTGCTACGGATAACGGTTTCACGAATCTCGTAAGATTGAATATCCCCTTCGCGCGAAATATGGATAAAAATCGACATAGTAAGTTTATCCTCATTCGGATTAAGACTACAAACCCCGTTTGAGAGAAGTTCGGGAAACATCGGGATAACCCTGTCGATAAAATAAAAACTGTTGCCGCGACGAATAGCCTCGCGGTCAAGTTTAGAACCCTTGTCAACATAGTAAGAAACATCTGCAATATGCACGCCGATAATCCATCCGTCTTTTTTCTCATCAAGCGAAACGGCATCATCAAGGTCTTTGGCATCAATCCCGTCGATAGTAAAAACCAAATTATCGCGGATATCAAGCCTTCGTTTAATCTCCGAATCGGGAATGGAAACAGGAACGGATTCCAATTCGCGTAAAGCCGCTGATGGAAACCGGTTGCGAATTTTGTATTTATCAATAATACGGTCTAAATCGGTTTGCGGGGTGTTATCGGACTTTGTTTTAGGAATAAACTTACTCTTTTTTTTCAAATTGGGAACGGGAGTAGCGGGCTTATCCGCGGTCTTTTCTTTTTCTATCTGCTTTTTAGCGCCGGGAGATAATTTTATTTCACCGCTTGAATAATTGACCTCAACCCTGCCGCTTTTGGCAAAAGTTTTAACAATACGACTGAGCCGTTTTTTCTGCTCGGAAGACTTTGCCTGCATAAGTTCGCAAAGCGTATCAAATTTGATACTTTCGTTTTCTGCAATAGTTTTAAAAACTAATTTTCGTTTCATAAAAAATATATCCTCAATATTAGGAAAGAAAAGCGGGAGAAAAAAGTCTCCCGCTTTAAAATTAAAATTTATTATTCAGAAGGTTTAATCTTAATAGGCTGAGGAGCTTGAGGCTGTTGAGCGCCGGTCTGTGTGCCGGTGCGTCTCTGCCTTTCGGATTCTGCCTTTTTCTTTTCGGCTTCGTGTTCCTTCTGAATTTTCTTTAAATCATCGCTAAGAACGCTAAGCAAAACATCAAAATTCTCATCGATAACCTGAACATTATATTTATCGCGCGCTTCGTTTTTCCATTCGTCGTATTGAGCGCTTACAAAATTCATAATAACCTCGTTCTTAACCCTGTCATAAGCCTCATTATAAGAAAGCTGACGTTGCTGAACTCTTCCTTCGTTATCCATAACAAACTGTCCGTTACGGTCTTTTATCGGCTCTTTGAAACGGTCTTTCATTACATCGTAATATTCGCGAATAGTTTTTTCATCAACTTCCGCCATAGCGTTTTCGCGGTAACGTTTTTCAACAAACTGAGAAACAATGTCCTGCATAATGAATTTTCTCTGTTTTTCGATTTCATCTTTAAAATCGCGTGCGCGTTCCGAACCCTCTGCCTGCCCTTTGGATACAAAGAACATAAACCCTTTAAAATTATCCATCTGCTGCATAAAAGCGTCAAAATTCAGATGGTCAACAAAATCGGGAATAAAAAGATTAATCACGTTTTTAGCATCGCCCCAAGTATAAGCATTGTCATAAACCTTCACAAGAACAATATCATCGGTCAGTTCGTCAACGGCATAAGACTCATCGCCGATAACGATAAGTTTATTTTCCATATCAAGCGAGTATTTTTCATCAAGATGTTCATCTTTTTTCTGGTCTAAGAAAATATTTTGGAAAGACCATTGTAAACCCATAAATTCCTGTTCGCCGACAAGACGCTCAATATCTTTCTGGGTTCTTTTACGCGGAGCTTCCGTAACGTAAATAATATGATACCCGAACTGAGTTTTAACAGGCTCTTCAATCAAACCCGCCGACTTAGCGCTGAAAACGACATCCTCAAATTCCTTAACCATACGCTTTCGGGTAAAATATCCGAGGTCTCCGCCGACTTCCTTATTAGCGGCATCATCCGAATACTCCTTAGCGGCGTTGGCAAAATCCTTTTCAAGGCTACGGGATTGCTTTAATGATTCAATTATATTTCTCGCTTTTATTTCGCTTTGCTCATTAACTCTTTTGAGTTCTTCTCCTTCAAGTTTAATCCTTCTTCCATTAAGATTGGTGTAACCGTCAACGCGAATCAAAATATGAGAAGCGCGGGCAATTTCATAACGTGCGCGATTCATTTCGTTTGTCAAAGCGGCTAAACCCCTGACGCGAAGTTCCTGATAATAAACGCGCTTGAAGTTGTCTCCAAATTCCTTTTGGAATTCATCATCGTTGGTTATACCCGCTTTAATCTCCTCCATCGACATCAGGTCGGGATACACGTAATTTTCAAGCACATATTCTATATGCATAGTAGCATCCTGTGTCAAGTAGGGTTCTCTTTCCAAGAAAGGATTAGCAGCTTCCCTTACTTTACCAAGCTCAACGGAATACTCTTTCCCATCAAAATTGTAAGTAGCGAGCTTCTTACCATCGGGGGAACAAGAAACAACGGTAACAATCGACATTACCGCCAAAAATAACATAAATTTCTTCATAACAAATTCTCCTTGCTTAGTATTAATATACTTTAAGGATTTAATTCTAAAACATATAGTAGAATATTTCAAGTATTTTCGCTCCAAAATAAAAAAAAAGCATTGCAAAAAAAAGAAATACAGTTATAATATACAAAATCAATGAATTGAACGGAGGCAGATATGGAATTTGGAGAAGTGCAGGTTTATTCCGAAAAGCTGATTGCCAATATAGAAAAGGTAATAGTAGGAAAACGCAAGGTAATCGAAAAGGCGCTCACGGCTCTATATTGCAGGGGACATATCCTTCTTGAGGACGTTCCGGGGTTGGGTAAAACAATGCTCGCGCGTTCGGTGGCGCGTTCAATAGAAGCGACATTCCGCAGGATACAGGGAACCCCCGACCTTCTCCCCGCAGATATTCTCGGCGTATCTATTTTTAACCCTTCCACTAAAAAATTTGAGTTCCGCAAGGGACCTATATTTTCCCAGATAGTGCTTGTAGATGAAATAAACCGCGCAACTCCGAAAACCCAGTCCGCTTTGCTTGAAGCTATGGGGGAGGCGCAAATATCGGTGGAGGGTTTAACCGTAATGTTGCCCGAACCTTTCTTTGTTATTGCCACTCAAAACCCCATAGAATTTGAGGGAACTTTCCCTCTCCCCGAAGCGCAGATGGACCGTTTTTTTGTAAGCCTGTCAATCGGGTATCCCGACGGCAAACAGGAGGAGGAGATTATCCTGCGTCAAAATGAGAAGCATCCGATTTATGACCTTGAGGCTGTGGTAAACCCGGAAGTGATTAAGCAAATTCAAAACCTTGTTCATACCGTCCATATCGACACCTCGCTAAGAGAATATATAATTAAGATAATAGAAGCAACCCGAAACGATGCGAATTTGATGCTTGGGGCTTCACCCAGAGGAAGCATATCGCTGTATAAAGCGGCACAGGCTTTCGCCGCGCTTAACGGACGTGATTACGTTATCCCTGAGGACATAAAAAATCTTGCCGTTGAGGTTTTGAAACACAGGATTATCCTTAAATCCGAGTCCAAACTCAAAAACCTTAAACCCGAGTCGGTTATTGAACGAATTTTGTCAACCATACCGGTTCCTATGGAGGAAAAAACAAAAGAATCGGTAAGCGCGAAGGAATCTATTGAGATGAGGAATCAATAACTTATGAAAAAATCGAGGATATTTTTTCTCGCAATCCTGCTTTTGGCAAACTTCCTTCTTTTGGATTTTCCCGGGGCAAAAATTGTCCTATACGGAGCGATTATCCTGCTTTTAATCGTGTTTATTTACACCCGTGCGATGAAAAAACGGCTGTCATTAAGACGGTTTATGGATACCGACAAGGTGTTTGCAGGACTTACGGAAACCACGTCCTTAATCGTATCCAACGATTTACATCTGCCGATTAACGCTATCCAAATTACCGATTATGCCGATTTGAATATATCAATAGAACAGGCTCATCGTTTCCTGTTCTCCATTGATAAAAGCGGCAATGAGTTAATCAGCTATAACCTTTTCGGGCGAAAACGCGGTAAACACAAGGTAGGACCTACCACTGTCGCTTTTACGGATATACTCGGAATTAACTCTTTCAAAATCGAGATTAATACGGCTAAGGATATAACGGTATTTCCCAATATATATCAAATAAACAATATGCATTACAAAAGTATGCAGCCGTATGGGGCGATAAAAAACAAAGTCCCGATTTTTGAAGACCCTACCATTATGATAGGCTTGAAAGAATACCAGTTCGGTGATGAAATAAAGAAAATCAACTGGAAGGTTTCCGCAAAATACGACAAGCTGTTCGTGAATACTTATCAGCCGTCCATATCTTCGTCAAGTGTAATTATACTTGACCTGCTTGAGGACAACTACAATTTCAGAAACCGCGATTTCTATATGGAACAGGCGATAGAGGTTACCGCATCTTTGGTAAAAAAGCTTTTCCTGATGAGGCAGGAGGTGGGTATCGCCGTAAACTGCCGTCTTGATAATAACGATGCAAAACTCAAAACCAATATAAACAAGGGCGAGGCACATTTCACCTCACTGCTCGGCGAATTAGCGGTCATTGAAAGCTCAAAACGCCTTCTGCTAAAGGAATTAATAGACCCCGTGGTTTTAAACCTGTCATGGGGAATAAGTATTTATGTAATCACAACAAGGCTTGATGAGATGACTCTATATAAACTTATCTCTTTTCAGCAATCGGGACACAGTATAACTATTATAAACATAGGACCCGAATTGAACAAGGAGTTGAGCCTGTGGAACATAGGTTTTCAGGCTTTTTATGCTGAAATCGAGGGGAATATTATAAATCTTCTGAGGATTTGATATTATGGATAAATCGACAAAAAAATTCTATTTTATATTTGCGTGGCTTTTTATATCCTGTGCAACGGGAACGCTTTATTATTCGGTTTCCTCGTTAATATTCGACCATAGCGCCGATTCCGTCGCTTGGATTAATTATGCAATTTTTGCTATGGGGTTTTTCCCCGCGTTCTTTTTTGTCATCAAAAATCCTCCGCATATCCTCAAGGTTTTATACAGCCTTATCGGCGCGGTTTTAACATACGGCATAATTCGCTTCGGTATCTCATATATCCCCCGTTTTGCCCAAATCAGGTATCTTGACGATTTTATACTCGGAATAGTTTTTTCAGCCATATTTGCTATGGAACTGATGTTTATGACATACCTGCACGGCAAATCTAAAACATACAACTTCCTCTTTAAAAACGAAAAGTCTTTCAACAATAAAGACGATTACGCCTCGTGGCTAAGGGAGGAGACGGTCGGAACAAGAAAAGCCAAGATAATCCCGGGCTACCTTAATCAGGTAACCATTATAGCAATGTTATTGCTTATATTTACGTTTGTTTCATTGTCAAAAGCGCCGCAAGGAAAGGTGCTGCATACGATTTTCTTCACGGGGTTTGCATTAAGCGCGCTCGGTATTTATATGCTTCTCTACCAATCGCAATCAATTCTTAAGTGGAAAATAGAATCCTACACAATCCCGAAAAAAATATTCAAGAACTGGAATACCTTAATCGGGCTTTTATTAATTCCGGTAATTGCAATCCCGTTGTTGCTCCCGTGGAATTTCCGTGTTTTTAACGTTCAGGCTGTCGGCGATTATTTGGATAACTCGCTTTCGGGCGTTACTATAAACCTCCAAGACCATCGTAAAAGCGATTCTGAAATGTATCCCCGCGAAATAGGCGATGAAACAACCGTCGAAACGGAAGATTTAAGACCCGTATACACCGAGCAACCGGTTGAGGGTGATGAGAATCTCGGGCTTAAGATATTTTTATACAGCATAGCGGGAATAATAGTCCTTTATATTATATTTGCTATAATCGGGGGTATCCTTGAACATAAATACAAATACACTATGCGGACAAGGTTTGTCCAATTTTTTATCAACCGTTACAAAAGCCTTCGCGGAGTAATAGACGCAATCCTGACATTCGTAACCCTCATAGGCAAATTTTTCTTAGCGCTTTTAGGACTTCACAGGTTCAAACGCGAGGAGGACGGGAAAACGGCAAGCCCCGTCGCGCAAAGTCTGTTTTCGCTTTTCAAATTTGATGAGAAAGTTACCGATGAAAAGAAAGAGGAAATCCGAACTATCATAAAGGAATTCGTCAGCCTTATAGATGTAACCAGCAGATACGTTACACCTTACCGCTTTTTCTACGGTCCTGAGGAATACGTGGAAATATTAATCAAAAGCCTTCCCGATATGGAACATTACCTTCGCGGTATAGTAAGAACCTTTAATGAAAGCCGTTATAGCCTCCATATATTAACATCCAAACAAATTGACACATTCCGGGACTCCGTTTCGTATGTAATAGGCAAGCTAAGCGAGGTCAAACAGACCTAAACCTGAATTTCGTGTTTCAGGGTGCTCTCCGCATTAAACAAATCAAACTCGGTTTCGGTATCAATTTTAACGCTTCCAATCCTGGATTCCACCGTTACCGTTTCCTTATAGTTTTTCGTATGAATCTCATCACGGATAACTCGCACAAGACGGTTTACCATCCCCTCCGCTGCCTTACCCGTTATGGGCGCAAGAATCACTATATTAGACCAGCTTTCATAATGAGAAATGGCATCAATTTCGCGAAGGCTATCAACCATCTTGCGGTATATTGACTGGAGTAATTGCTTATTTCGGTTGGAAATACCATTGATAGTCAGGTTTACAAGGCTAAGCGATGTGCCGTAACGTTTAGCCTCTTCAAAACGCATAGCAAGCCCGGATATAAAGAAATCCCTTTCTGCAAGAAGAACCCAATCCTGTCCGGATATTAATTTCAAAATAAAGAAAGCTAAAAGTCTCCATATCCCGTTAAACAGATATGAAAATAGTATCGACACAAGAAATACCGTTACAACCGAGGCAAGCATCTGGTGTTCGGTTTCTACAGACGCCTCCGCCCACTGCGGAACTAAAAAATAAAGAAATATGCCGGTAAAAAGCAATATATAAAGCGGATAAGTAAACAAACCGTGAGTAAAAACCTCCGAACTGGTTTTCTCATAAAGCCTGTATTCCTCACGTTTAATGAAAAATACAGCTATCCCCACTACAAAGAAAATTCCCATAACAACAAAAAACTCCTCAAGAGCAAAGTCAAAGAACTGGGTAATATAAATCAAATAAAAAATTGCAAAACAAGCAACCAAAGAAGAAAGAACGCTGGCAATAATACCCTTAAAAACGGTAGTTTCTAAAATGATGTATCTTAAAGCATCATCGCGCGAAATTTTCAGATGTTTTTTTATGACCATAGGAATCCTCCCGAATTTACTTTACACATACTATAAAATAAAATCTATAATTGTCAATATAAAAATAGTTTGGATTATAAATTAATTCGCAGCGCCTTCCGATAAATTCCTTTTTTTAAGGTTTTGCTTTATAATCAAAGCGAGGCAAAAAAAATGAAGAATACCGAAATAGAATTTAAGTTCGATAGCGGAGAACTAACCAAACAAGAGTTTTTCAACAGGCTTTCAACCGAATTTTATATTGAAAAATCAGGCGATAAAAATATACTCGATATATACTACGACACCAAAGAACAAATCTTAAATCAAATCGGGGTTTCAATCCGCAGACGTATTGAGGGTAAAAAAGAAACAGTCGAAATTAAATTTGAGCCTAAGGAACAAGCAGAATTCTTTAAAAGAACCGAATGGGTTTTATACAGGGGCGGATTAAAAGAAAATTTAGATACCGATACAATAAAGGATAAGATTTTCTCCGCTTTCGGGTTAAAACTCGAAAAGACCCTAATCCCGATAATAGAACTCACCGCCTTCAAAGAAAAATATCTCCTTAAACATAATCTTACGGTTTGCGAATTATCATTCGATACCGTAAACGCCGCAACGGCAATCCGAAGGAAAGGAGGTAAAACGCCGTTTGTTTTCAGCGAGGCGGAACTTGAATTAAAAAAAGGAGCGCTCCCTGTATTTAATGAAATCGGGAAACGTATCGAAAAAAGTCTTAATCTCAAGATAATTTCCATAAGTAAGAAACACAGGGCATTACGTCATTTTAATTCGGATAGCGCATTTATTCCCCCGCCGTCTCTTTCGCAAAACGACCCGTCATATCAAACCGCAATCAAAACATGCGTTTACTATTTTGAATGCGCTTTGCTTCAGGAAAAAGGCGCAAGACTTGATATTGACCCCGAATATATCCACGACTTCAGGGTAAATCTGCGAAGGTTACGGACTGTTATAAGCGATTTTAAAGATGCAATTTCCCGTTATGACTATCTCAAGATACAAAAAGAACTTCGATGGATTACATCTTTTTTAGGCGAGGTGCGCGATATTGACGTTTACGCTGTGAATTTTCATTCGCTTTTACCCCCGGATACCGATACCTCTATTATCAAACGGATAAACTCGGTTTTAGAAAAAATAAAAAAAGAACGACTACAAACGTTAATCACATATTTTGAATCTCCAAGATACAAACAAAACCTGCCGATTCTCAAACGGTATTTCTATGGAGATATGATAAAGAAACAAGACAGCACGCCAAGCGCTCTATTTGCGCGAAAGCTTATCCGAAAAAAACTTAAATCCGTAATAAAAAACTGCCGTAATATACTGAAACGATGGGAAAAAATCAGGGATGAAGAAATTCACGCATTGCGGATAAGAATAAAAAAACTTCGATACACCGCCGACTACACAATGTCGCTCATAGATATAACCGCTAAGGCTTTCATAAACGAATTAAAGACACTTCAGGATATTATCGGGGGCTATGTTGATACGATTTTTTACATAAATCTTACCGATAAAATTTCGGGGCTTTTGCCGAATTCAGCTAAAATTTTGTCTGCGCTTGAAACTCTCGATAAAACATATTTTGCAATAGAAAAGCTGCGTATGGAAAGACGCGGAAAAATAAAAGAAACATTGGAAAAATTCATAAATCACCCGGAAACCAAGAGTTTTATTTCAAAAATCGAAAATAATTAAGACCGCTTAAATGAAAGAACCGTCATATCATCCCACTGGGGAACGGAACCCGCCCACTCATCAACAGCCCGCATTACGGCATTAACAAGAGTAGCTGAATTTGTAGAGGCGTAATTACGAATAACGTCTTTAAGCCTCTGCACTCCAAACTCCTCACCCTCCTCATTAACCGCCTCAACAATACCATCGGTATAAGTAATAAACACATCCCCCGATTGAACGGAGATTTCGCTTGTTTCATACTTTTCGGTAGTCATCACGCCGAGAGGAATACCACGGGAAGATAATGGGAAAAACTCCTTTGTGGAAGGACGATAAATCATCTGCTGATTATGCCCTGCATTTGAATACCTGAAAAGCCCCGTTTCCAAATCCAAAAGTCCGTAAAAAATCGTAACAAACATCCCTACCCGCGAATCATCCTGAATAATGGTATTGGCATACTTTAAAAGGTCGGATGGGTCTTCGACATAATAAGAATAAGCCTTAACGACACTTCTTGAAATAGCCATAAAAAGAGAAGCAGGGAGTCCTTTACCCGAAACGTCGCCTATAACAAACCCGACTTTGCCGGGGGAAATATTATAAACGTCATAAAAATCACCGCCGACAATTTTCGCAGGTTTCATCTTTGCATATACGGTCATATTTTTATAATCATCAAACTTGGAAATCAATAATGCATTCTGTAACATTCTCATAATATCAAGTTCTTTAGCGATTTTTTCATGCTCTATGCGCTCAAGATAATTGCGGTTGCTTTCATAAGCACTGCCGACCTGATTGGCAATAGTCTGGAGCGTTTTAATCATAGAACTGGAATAAACCACACCGGCGCGAGGCTCCGAAACATTAATCACCCCGATAGGAATATTTTTAACTTTAACGGGAACGGAAATAAAAGACGATTTATTGTATCTCAGTCGCTTGTTTCTACCCAAACCGCTCGCAACAATATCATTGGAATATAAAAGTTTACCCGAACTTGCAACCATACTTGATATTCTATCTTCTATAAGCGAATTGTTGATTTTTTCAATAACTTCTTCGGGAATACCTATGGCGCTTTCAATCACGAGAACGCCGGTTTTTTCATTAACAAACATTATGGAAATCCTGTCGGACATAAAAGCATTCGACAGTAAAACAACGATTTTATCAAACAGCCTTTTCCGTTCGTAAATAGTATTGGTTAAGTTGCTGATTTCGAATAGGTATTCAAGCTCATTGGCTTTTTCCTGAATTTCCTTATAAAGAAAAGCGTTGGAAATGGCAATACCGGCCTGAACGGCAAACTGGCTAATCAAACTGACATCCGATTCTAAAAATCCCTTGGGGTTTTCCGCATTAACAAGCTCAATCACCCCGATAATCTGGTCGTTATGAGTAAGCGGAAAAGCCAAAAGACTTCGCGTCTTAATTTTGGTAACCTCATCAATACCGTCATAAAATCTGTCGTCTTTTGATGTATCATTGACTATTATATGATTTCCCGTCTGAGCAACAGACCCGGCAATCCCCATCCCCTTTGGTATTCGCATCTTATAAAGAGCCTCGGCATTTTCCCCGAATGCCACCTCAAAATAGAGTTCGCCGGTGCTTTTATCCACAAGAAGTATAGAAGCGCCCTCAGCCCTGATAAGACTTGCCGCATAATTAGATATATCCTGCAAAATACTGTTTGTATCGCGGATATTATTAATCTTGCCGTTAATATCAAGAATCGCCTGAAGGTCTTTAATATCAATGTCGGACATTATATTCTCTCCGAATTCTTATAGCTATATTCTATAAAAAACCTGAACAAAAATCAAATTTTCAAGAGAGTTATCGGCAAAAAGAAACTAAAACTTTGAAAAATCCCAAAAAGAATTACATAGCGGATTCGATAAGTTCATTAAGTTCATTTCTGCCGGCGGAACGCGGAAGATAAGAAAGATATTCATATTGAGAGGCGACTTTTGCCGCCAAATCGATTTTTTCAGTGTTGATATTATAATCCGAAAGGCGTTGAGGAACTCTCAAGTCCTGCATCATACGCCTGATAGACTCGATAGATTTAATAGCCGCCTCAATAACGGTAATATCCGACACCTTTTCACCGAGCGCAACCCCGATTTGAATAAATTTATTAGCCGCAGCCGTAAGGTTAAACTCCATAACGTGCGGAAGCATCAGCGTAGCTCCGACCGGTTGGGGTAAGTCGCAGGCGGCGTTTAATCCCATCGCACATGCAGCGGTAGAACCCAGCGAGGATGTATAAATTGCAAGCGAGGCAAGCAACGCCCCCATACTCAGGTTGCCCTTTATCTTTATATTAGCAGGCTCCATCGCAAGCCTTTTAAGATTCATACTTAAAAACTCAATAGCCTTCAAACTAAAAGCATCGGAAAGCGCAGTGGACTTTTTCGATATGTATGTATCAAACGCATAGGCAAGCCCCTCCATCGCAGAGTGAATTACATCGTTCATCGGCAATTCCTCCGTCAAATTCGGGTCGATTATAATAGCCTCAGCCCTCGATTCGTTATCTATATACGGTTTTTTGATATTATCGGTTTCATCAATAATATAAGTAGTGGGCAAAAGCCCCCAACATACCGTTTGCATATATGGAACTTCAATATAGCGCACTTTTTTTATACCGTAGCGTTTATGGGATTTATGCTCTTCCTCGGTAAGTTCCTGAGTGCTGAATTGCGCGATAGATTTTGCAACCGAAAGGACATTTTCTCCTCCAAGCCCGATAACTACATCCGCACGCCCGCTTTTGGTAATATTAACCCCTTCAAACAAGTCTTTGGTATTAGCGTTAGCCCCTATTTCGTAGAGGATAGTTCCGTAGGCATTCATATCTACAAGACGTTTGATTTTACTTGTAATACCAATCTCGCTTGCGTCCTTTTCGCAAACTATAACCACTTTTTCACCGTTAGGCGCTGCCAATTCCGTAATCCTTGATATTGTCTCGTTACCGTAAATTATATTCGTCGGAATTTGGAATTCCAGTAATGCCATTTCAAGCTCCTGCCTTTTTATACTATTATCATTATCGGAAGTTAATACATTTTTAGTTAGAATTATTAAGCTAAAATTGTTATAAGCACCGAGAGAGTAATAAGGCTTAAAAGACTTGAAAATAAAACGATAGAACTTGCCAACTTGGAATCCCCGTCATAATGAGAAGTGAGTATGGAGCAATACACGGCAGAGGGCATAGCTATCTGGGTGAGAGTAACCTTTAAATTAAGTCCGTCAAGTCCAAGCCATCCCAACAGAAAAAATGCGCCGAAAGGTATCACCGCAAGTTTTATCACCGAAACGGAAGTTACAGTCCAAATATCACGTTTTATGTCTTTCCAGTTGACTTCGGACAAACTCATCCCAAGTTGCAAAAGGTTAAGAGGGATAGCGGACAATCCTACCATCTTTATAGGGTCAATAATCGGCGCGGGTATCTCCACGTTGAAATAATTAAATATCATCGCCAGAACAAAGGCATAAAAAAACGGTATTGTCAGTGTCTTTTTAAAAGCCTTTCGCCTGTCGTCGCTATCAGTCGCGGCGATAAAAATACCGAGAGTATTTGTATAAAACGAATATGCCACAAGCAACACGGATGCAATCAGGAAACCCTCAGGTCCATAAGCAGCCTCGCAAACGGGAAGCCCGAAGTTTCCCGAATTGGATAAAATCAGGGTAAGAACAATCGCCGTCTTGGTGGTTTTCGGCATTTTCAAGAAATACGCGACAAGCTCCACAATTACTATAATAATAACGGTTATCACCGTAACGCTCAAAAACATAACAAGGGTAACGTTCTGAAAAAATCCCTCATAGCTGTATATCGAATAAAAAATAAGCGCCGGGGTAAGGAGGTATATCGAAATTGTGGACAAAGTTTTAAACTCAATTTTAAAAATTTTCCCGATAACAAAACCCAAAGTAAGAACTACAAAAACCGGCATTATCACATAGTAAAAGGTTTGAATCATTTTAATCCCTTAAGTCGCGAATTTCCCTTGTAATATAAAAGCGGATTGGGTTTTTTACTAACCTCTTCACCGATACGAATTTTTTTACCGATATATCCCGCCTCGCGTTTCTCAAGCAATTTTTCGACAACGGCATTGCGAAGGGTCTCCGGGCTTACGGGGTTAATATAAATCTTAGTGTTTCCCTCAAAACCGGCGGGGTTATGAATTCGCAATTTAATTAAAATCCTCCACGGGGAGTTATAAACGCAATCAAACGGGGCATAATACCACTCCTCGTTGCAGGTAGTCTGGTTTGTTAATGCGCAATGTATTGCGTGAACTATATCGCTCATCCCTCGTATCTCGCGGTCGGTATGCTCAAACGGGCGGCTATTGGGGCTTTTGGAATATATAGCCACTGTGGGAAATCTATGCCCCAGTTCGGAAAAAGCTATGGCATAATCGTTTTCGGCAATAACAAAATCATTGTATATAGCCAAATTTGCCGCAAGTTCATTATATAAATTCGGGTTTTTGATAAGTTCCTTGACCTCGTGATTAATCTGCACGCCCCACTCATCAAGCCCGACAAGTTGCTTGTGCAGATGGTCGAACGAAGCGCCTGCGGGACGAAGCCAGTTCTGGAAAACGCTGACATAACGGATATACGGGTTCTGCACCGAAATATCGACAATAGTTTCCACCACGAGTTTCATATATTCAAAATGCTCATCCGGGGTTAAACTTCCCGATGAGCAAATCTGATGAAGATACTGCGCGCCGTCGCAATAATGGCGTTTCCCGATTATCAACTCATGGCATCCCCCGAAAAACGGCGCGGTTTTTTCAACCCGCTCCTCTATCGGCATATTGTCGAAGTCCATTCCCATCATCTTCATCTTAAGCCCAAGCACGTTCATTATATGCTTCATCCCCTCTTTGGATGACAAATACTTATCCTGCCATGCCAAAACCTCATCGCTCATCTTATAACCGTAGTTTTTATGCCAATAATCGAAGGTTACAATCTCAAAAAGGTTGCCTACGCGACGAAATTCGGCATATTCCTTTTCAAGCTCCCCGGCATCAATATAGTAAGTCTTTTTCCATTTCCCGTATTTATCCTTAGTAACCCTCGCTTTTTCGGGAGGGGTATAAATATAATTATCCTCGCAAAAATGACAATAATCCTCAGGTTCCCGCTTAAAAAGTTTTTCGGGAAACTCAGGCTCGCTGTTGATAACGGGTTTTCTCCCGCGCTCGGCAACGCACCAAACCTCCGTATCATTAAACGGGTTGACCTGCTTGATAGTGCCGTCGGGCATACGATGGTAAAATTTTTCGGAGAAAGGCATTTTTATCCCCTGATTTTAAGGAATTAAAGCGTAATTATCTTAAAGAAAAACGATGGAAAAATCAAACGTGAGGGGATTATGATTTCCGTTTTTTCATAAACTCGAAATACTCCCGCACCGTATCTATACCCTGATTGACAATATCAAGCGGGGGTTTTTCAATAGGATTGCCCCCGATAGCTATATTTTCAATAACGGGAAGGTTAAAAATCGTTTCGGGAATTTCGGTTATACTGTTATCGCGGAAATAAAGCTGCTTGAGTTTTTTAAGCGCACCCAACCTATCGGGCAGTGATGTCAGGTTGTTGTCGCTTAAGTCGAGTTCGGTAAGAGTATTCAGTTTGGAAATTCCATCGGGTATGAATTCGATTTTATTACCGCAGAGATTTAGTTTTTTCAGGCTTTTCAATTCGGTTACCTGAGGGGGAATTTCGGTAAGTTCGTTATAGCTTAAATCCAATTCCACAAGATTTTCAAGTTTGGAAAAACAGGACGGCAACGAAACAAGATTATTCCCGCTGAGATTTAGCACCTTGAGCAAACTCAAATTGCAGACATTGTCGGACAGTTCGGCAAACTCATTGTTGTTAATATACAACCCCGTAAGCATTTTCAAATCCACAATTGTTTGAGGAAGTTTGCTCAGACGGTTAAAACCGAGGTCTAATTCGCTAAGCGCTTCGAGTTTTCCGATTTCGGGGGGAAGCTCCGCAATACGGTTTCCGCTAAGGTATAAAACCTTAAGTTTCGATAATTTCCCTATTTCTTTGGGAAGTTTGGATATGTTATTGTCGCCGATATGAAACCCCACTATTGAAGATAGTCCGCCGATTTCACGGGGAAGCCCGCTAATATCGTTACCGCTTAAAAAAAGCATCTTCAATGATTTCAGCTTGCCTATCTCACGGGGAACGGCGCCGATACGGTTTCCGCTAAGGTATAGTATCTGTAATTTGCTCAGGTTTTCAATCCCGGAGGGAATCTTACGAATTCGGTTTTCACCGAGATATAACTCGCTTAACGCGGTCATATTAAATAACTCAAGGGGAATACGCTTAATTCTGTTGCGTATAAAATTTAACTCCTCTATCCCTTCAAGAGTGAACACCTCACGAGGAATATCACGCAGCGAAGAGTTTTTTAAATCAAGAAAGCTCAATCCCTCAAGACGCACCCTGTTAATTTTTTCAAAAACACTCATTTGCAATTCCCTTGAATACGTTGATATATTATGATATGAATTCGATTCTAAGTCAAAAGACTAAGTAAAAAATTAAAAAAAACTTCCTATATATTGGAAGTTCGGCAAAAAATATCTTAAAATAAAGGTTGCAATCCCGATAATTGATATATTACGGTAATTTTGGACATAAGGATACAAAACGTTATGAAAAAAAACGAAATAATAGAAAAAGACATTTTCAAAGATAGACTTCCCGAAGGCGTAATAACAATCTGTCAAACCCTGAAACAAAACGGATTTGAGGCGTATCTTGTAGGCGGCGCTATTCGCGATATACTTTATTTCAAGGATTTTGATAGACTATCGGAACTGATGGAATTTGATTTTGCAACCGATGCCACGCCGAAAGAGGTTATGCAAATATTTAACAGAAAAAAACTTTTTACCGTCCCCACCGGATTAAAACACGGCACCGTTACGGTGGTAATAAACGGGGTGAATTACGAAATAACCACTTACCGCGTGGACGGGAAATACAGCGACGGAAGACGTCCCGACTCTATCAGCTATTCAAAATCCATATATGAAGACCTTTCGCGAAGGGATTTTACCATAAACGCCCTTGCTTATGATGTAATCGAAAAAAAGTTGTTAGACCCGTTCAACGGGCTTTCCGACCTTAAAAAAAAGATTATCCGAACGGTGGGAAACCCTGTCGAAAGATTCTCGGAGGATGGGCTTAGACCCGTGCGAGCCTGCCGTTTCTCCGCTTATCTCAATTTTAAAATCGAAAAAGAGACATTTGAGGCTATTTCCGCCACGCTTGATATAATTCAAAAGGTATCAACGGAAAGGATTCGTGATGAATTTTTCAAACTTATGAAATCCGACAAGCCGTCTATCGGTATAGAAAACATACGAAAATCCGGAATACTTAATATATTTATCCCCGAACTCCTTGAGGGTTTTGAGGTGGAACAAAACGAGTTTCATCGCTACGACGTTTACACTCATAATATCCTTGCCTGTGATTATGCATCTAAAGAGTTCCCGCTTGTCAGATTTGCCGCGCTTTTGCATGACCTCGGCAAACCCCGTTCAAAGGATTTTGCGCTAAAACAGGGAAACGGTAACGTGTTTTACAATCACGAAATTATAGGCGCTAAAATGGCATGGAAAATTCTTAAACGCCTGAAATTCAGCAATCACGACAGGGAGTATGTCCTCCGACTAATTCGTATGCATATGTTTTACTATACCGATGATTGGACTGACGGGGCAGTGCGCAGATTCCTTCGTAAAATCGACGGCGATATGGAGTTTTTAGAGGCGCTTTTTGAGTTGAGAAAAGCCGACCGTGTCGCCAGCGGTATGAAAAAAGGAGAGGGCGCTGTCCTTGAACGTTTCAAAAAACGTATAGAAAAAATTATTGAGCAGGACAACGCTTTTAAAGTAACCGACCTTGATATTAACGGGAATATAATTATGGAGCATTTCAGCTTAAAGGCAGGTCCCGTTATCGGGCAAATATTGGAATTTATGCTTGAAACCGTAATCGACTATCCCGAACTCAATAATCGTGAGGATTTGCTCAAAATCGGAGAAAAATTTGTCTCGGAAAACAAAAATAAACTGACAAAAAAGAAAAATAATGATATACTTTCAGTAGAAAAATAAGGGGAATACTTATGAAAAGAAAACTCTTTAACTCAATGCCTATCGCAATCGGTATTATTGCAATGGGGATTATTTTATTATCGGGTGTTCGCGGGTTTGCAAGCGGAAGCGAGGATATAGATGCGCTTCTGCAAAGCGAGGAATTGCAGAAACGTGTTACAAAAGACGGAATACTTGAACTGCTTGATGAAATGAAAGCTATACTTGCGGAAAATCCCGATGATTATACTGCAAACTGGCAATATGCCGCTCTTTTGTATTTCTACGGGGATTACTATGCCACCGACCCCGAAACAAAAAAACATTATTTTACGGCTTGCAAGGATTACGCCCAAAAATCGGTTAATATAAATCCCAACGGTGTTGCGGCAAATTACTGGCTCGGTGTAGGGTATGCCAAATGGTCTGAGTCACATGGTATTTTACGAAGCCTGTTTAATGTCGGTAACGTTCTCAGGTATATGAGTAAGACTATTGAACTTGACCCGTCGTTTTTCAGAGGAGTGCCATGGGGTATCCGCGCAACGGTTTATGCTTTTGCCCCGCGGGTTATAAGCGTGGGTAACCCGCAAAAAGCGCGCGAAGACATTGAAGCTGCTTTAAAATACGGCCCGGACTACCGCGTTACGCATCAGGTTGCTGCTAACGTATTGATACAGCTTCAGGAATGGGAACAGGCTAATGAGGTTATAGAAAAAGGTTTAGCCCTGCCTTTTAACCCTCTTTTAAAAATTGAAGAGGAGGAATGTATCAAGCAACTTAACTCAATGAAAAGTAAGGTAAATACCGAGTTAGCCAAAAAATAAAAAAGGTTAAGAGGTATTATGAAAACAAAAAAAGCACTGATTACGAGTTTTTTTATATTACTTGGTATTACGTCGGTTTATTCATCCGAAAGCGATATTGTAGTTCCGCCGGCGGGTGAAAATATGGACGCGCTTTTCAATGACCCTCAGTCTCATCTTATCAATTCGCAGATGGGTATTATAGGACTAATTCAAAATACGCGCTATATGCTGAGAAAAAAACCCGAATCTTATGAACTTAACTGGTTAGCCGCCGCTTTAAATTATTGCTATGCAAATTATTATAACACCTCCTCTTCACTTCGCAAACGGTATTTTGAACAAAGCGTAAAATATTCGCAAAAAGCTATCGAAATAAAAAGCGACGGGGTTTCAGGACATTTCTGGCTTGGGATGTCTTATGCTAAGTGGGCGGAAGTTCACGGCATCCTGCGAAGTCTTTTTTACGCCCCGAGAGTTCTTGAGCAGATGAATAAAGTTATTGAACTTCAGCCTGATTTTTTCAGGGGAATACCATGGGGACTGCGCGCATCGGTTTACGCTTTTGCACCCGGAAGACCTATCAGTGTCGGGAACATGGAGAAAGCCGAATCCGATATGCAGGAAGCGTTCAAATACGGCAATGATTTCAGAACCAATTACCAAATATATGCGGGCATTCTTATTCATCAGAAAAACTGGGAAAAGGCTTTAGAAGTTATTAACGAGGGGCTTGCTATTCCCCCCGATGATTCCATAAAGCTCATAGATGATTTTTCTATTGATGAGTTGAAAAGATATAAAGAACAGGTTGAAAAGGAACTTGCCGGCCGATAAATATTCTTGGGAGTATAAACTATGAAACAAGGGTTTAAAATAATATTGCTTGCTGGAATGTTATTAGCTTTCTCATCCTGCGGTAAAACATCCATAAGCGCGGTAAAGCAAAACCCCTCGCGTTTTGCAGGAAAAGAGGTTTCGCTGAACGGCTCAATTACGCGGGTTTTGCATATTCCGTTTGCACTGTTCGGGTTTGAAATCGCAAATTTTCAAATCTATGAAATTTTCGATAACGCCGACACTATGCTTGTCATTTCGGTAAGCGAAAAAAAATACAATAAAGGCAACCAAATCACCGCAAAAGGACAAATCCATTATCTCGGCGGCGATAAAATTGCCGAAACCGCGGAACCGTTTATTAATAGTCTTCGCGATTTTCTTGTGGAATACGCCAACGTCAAAGAAGATGCATCGCGATGGATTGCCGAAACCGTAGTCAAATTCCTTCATCAAACTCTCGGTGACAGGCAACTTATTTTAGTTATGTTTGAAAAGTAGTAGGTAAAATGAACCTGATAAATTTTGTATTTCTAACGCCCTTTTTAGTCTCATTCCTGCTGTTCGGATTCCTTTTTTTTAACGCCCTGAAAAGAAAAGAAGGCGTGGGGGCTTTGCCGTTTGCAAGACTGACGCTTGTATTAATGTTATGGGCTTTATTATCAGGCTTAGAGTCTATAAGCGCTTCCTTCGATTTTTTCTATCTATGGACAAGAATCAAATATACGGCAATAGTTTTTGTCCCCGTTTTCTGGCTTGAGTTCGCCTTATATTATACAAAAAATGATAAAAAGCCTATCCATCCCCGAAATATGCTTTTTCTGTCATTGATTCCGACTATTACCGTAATTCTTTTGTGGACAAACCAATTTCACAACTTTATGTGGAGAAACATAAGAATCTTATCCGATAACGGGTATTTAGCGCTTCGGGCTGATTACGGAATCTGGTTTTTGGTCTATATTTCTTATTCAAGTATTCTGTTTTTAGCGGGTGTAATTTTAATAATCCGTAAAATCAGGAAAACAACGAACGGTAAAAACGACTTAATAATGATATTATCCGCGGCTATAATTCTTTGTGTCGGGAATTTGCTCAGTTTTACCCGTCCTTCGCCGTATTTCCCGAATATCGTTCAGCTTTGCGCATTTTTAATATCCGCGTTAATTATGATACTTGCAATAATATACTGTGATTTCCTCAAAGAGTCCCCGATAGCGCGCGCGGAAGTTTTCGACAATATCAGAGACCCTGTTTTTATCCTCGATAATGATAACCGCATAATCGACTTAAATACGGCGGCTAAAATTTTCCTTAAAAAACCGTTACTCCTTAGCGAAGAAAAAAGCGCCAATGAGATTTTGCCCTTTTTATCCAATATGGCGGATTTATTCGACGACAACAAGGGGATTTTCAATGAAATCATACAGGAAATCAATCATGAAAAGCGGTATTTTGATTTAAGAATTTCGCCTCTGATAAACTCCGAAAGAAAGCTCTACGGTTCGATGATTTTTTTACACGATATTACCGAACGAAAACTTGCCGAGATGCGTGAAAATATCGAAAAAGAAAAACGTCACGAACAGGAACAACTCCTTATACAGCAGTCCAAACTTGCCGCGATGGGCGAAATGCTCGGCGCTATTGCTCATCAATGGAGACAGCCTCTGAACGCCTTGGGTCTTATCGTGCAGGATTTGGAGGATGCTTACAAGTTCGGCGAAATAGATAAAAATTATATCTCCGAATCCACAAAAAAGGCTATGTCTCAAGTAAATTTCCTTTCTCATACTATAGACGATTTCAAGAGTTTCTTCAAACTAAACAAAGAAGCCGCCGAATTCGACATTAAAGAGGTTTTAAGCGAGATACTTTCCCTTATCTCTATACAATTTAAAAACTTCAATATATTGGTAAAAGTGGAATTTCGTATTGCGGAGGATGCGGGGCTTCTGTTCGGCAAACGGGTTACCGACAACGTTTTTGAAATTACCGATACCCGCGAGTTTAATCTTATCGTAAACGGTTATGTCAACGAGTTTAAGCAGGTCATACTGAATATAGTAAACAATGCGCGCGATGCTATTATCGAATCAAGAGAAAAGGAAACTACTCCCGACAAAACGGGCTATATCCATTTTAAAATTTCCCGAAGCAAGAACGGTAAAAATATCATAATTAAAATATCGGACAACGGCGGAGGTATCCCGGATGATATAAAAGACAGGATATTTGAACCGTATTTTACTACAAAAGAAGAGGGAATAGGGATAGGAATAGGTCTTTATATGTCGAAAATGATTATAGAAAAAAATATGAACGGAAAACTTATTGCGGAAAATATCGAAAAAGGGGCGCAGTTTATTATCGAGCTTTAGGAGAGTTTTTTTCTCGCCCTTATCCTGAAGCCGTCATATCCCATCTTAGACCACGCCTCTCTCGCCGTAACGTTAGAATAAATATAATCAAGTTCCGCATATTTAATACCGCGCGCCTTAAAAAACCCCGTCATTTCGGTTTCAAGCCGTTTCAAAACGCCGTGTCCGCGATAGTTTTCTGCCACAAACGCCGCATCAATATATCCGACCTTTTTTATACTTGATATGGGTAAAAAACAATCCTGTATAGACCCCGCTATAAACCCGATAATTTTATTATTATCCCTTGCAACAAAAATCCGCTTATGAACATTACCGACAAACGAGACTATTCTATCGTTGTCGGCGCACTCGTTTATTTCGGCGCAGGCAAAATAATCATCATCCGTATTCTCAATAATATACGCTACAAGCGAGGTTAAAAGTTTTGCGACCTCTTTTGTCTCAACAACCTTCATCTCCCCGATTTCCAAATTTTCCATCATCACACTACCCCTATAAATCATACCCGCAACTTGTCAACACTTCACATCCCCCCTCCGTAATAACAACCATATCCTCAAGTCTAACCCCGCCGATACCGGGAAGATAAATCCCCGGCTCAATAGTAAAAACCATCCCCTCCTCCAGAACCGTATCGGAGGAGATATGAATCCACGGCGCTTCGTGAATATCAATCCCGACCCCGTGTCCTGTGGAATGGATAAACTTATCGCCGAATCCCGCCTCCGATATAACGTTCAAAGCCCTGTTGTGAATATCCTTAGCCGTTACGCCCGGCTTTGCAACTTTACGCGCCTCAAATAACGCATCCTTTACTACCGGATGGATTTCTTTTATTTCAGGCGGGATATTGCCTGCCGCGAAACATCGCGTAAAATCCGAGCAATACATATCTTTTTTAACACCGAAATCAAAAAGGACTACCGCATTATCGGGTATAAGACTTTCGCTTGCGGTGGCGTGAGGAAGCGCGCTTCTTTCATTGGCCGCAACTATGGTATCGAAAGCGGGTTTTTGCGCGCCCTGTTTGCGAAGGTAATACTCAAGCTCAAGCGCAACCTCGCTTTCTCTCATCCCCGGTTTAAGCATACGAATTATATAATGAAACCCTAACTCGGTTAGAATCAAATTTGCGCGTATAATTTCTATTTCAAGCGCATCTTTGCGCATTCGCAAAAATTTCAGCTTATCGAAATCCGAAACTTCAATCCCCTGTTCGTCAAAAAACGGGGATAAAGATTCATAGAAAGCGAGTTTAATATCGCGCTTGCAGAAAAGAAATCTTTTTTTAGAAGCATCTAAAATTACCGACTTGACGGCGCCGACCGTTTTCTCCTGAAAATCCTTGACATCCAAAACCTGTAAAGAAACTTGAGACTCTAACTTGATTTGTTCGATATAGCGCCCGTCCGTAATAAAGAAAGCATCTTCCTTGGAAATCAGCAATGAAGAACTGTCGCCGGTAAAGCCCGTAAGATAAAAAATATCGGAATCATCACAGGTAAAAAAAAGGTCGGAGGTCTCGATTGCATCCCTAAGCCTGATTAAACGATTTTCAAAAAAGCGTTTCACCTTCCCTCTCTCAATTTAGCCTTTTGATTTGAAAGTATAATTTCCTGCCTGAGCAAATGTTGTCTAAACCGCTCAATTTCATTGTCCATACCGTCAAGCTCGGTTCCCTGAACATACGACTTTCGATAAACCTCAATAAGCACTCGATATTTTTTATCAACATCTTCAATAAGACGGTCAAGCTCTTCGATTTCCCTGATAAGGGCAAGCTCCGCTTCGCTTGGAGGTGCAACAACAGTCTCTACAGGAGGAGTCGTTGTCCTAACGGGACGGGTTTCTACCGTTGAGGTATCAACAACCTCGGTTCTTTCCCTTGCCCGTTCCTCAACCTTGCGCTCAAGGTCCTCAAGTTGAGCAACGTCTCTAAGTATCCTGTCTTCGGTATAATCTATTTTAAAACTATGCTTAGCGGTTACAAACTGTTCTCTGCCGTCAACAATACCCGTAACCTTAACGTTTACATCAAAATTTCCGCTGATACTACCGCTGCGGAGATGCCATAACGCCTTTTTGGTTTCATTCGGTTCAACCTTCACAAACTCGACCTTTCGGTTTTGCCCCTCGCTTAAATTAAAGCCCTGAGGCACGTCAATTTCAAAGATAAGTTTATCAAGAACTACGTTTCCTTTGTTCATTGCATTGGCGGCAATCTGTATGGGAGGAGATTTGGGTTCTGCAGGCACGCTTAAATCGACCGAAAGATGGTCGGAAACAAAGAACTCGCCTGAATAAAGACCGTAAACGGAAGAAACCATCATTATATCGTCATAACCGAGTTCCAAAGGCTCGTAGTAAATACCCGCAGCGCTGTCATGATAAGCGGTTCCTCTTCGCCTGAAATCAAGCGAAGCATCTATAGCCATATCCCACAGGTTGTCGTAAAGCCTGTCCCATCCTGCAAAAATCACCCGTTGAGGACGGGTAATTCCTCTGCCCGAAAGTATTGCCTGAGAACGAACTTTCGGGTCTTTAAGACTATCAAACGAATAGAAAACCTCCGGGACTTCAGCCATATAAAATTCCGTTTCTTTAGTAATATCCCCTGCACCCGGAATCCTGAAAGCTCCTCCGTCGGAATCCCCCAGATGAGTATCAAGCAAAATTCTCACGCCGACTTTAGTTCTAATCCTGTTATCGTTGCGGATTTTATAAAGTATCCGCATAGCATCCTCCCTGCCGGTTGCAGGGTTTCTTATAAACCCTATCTCTTGTATAACCTCAATACCGCGAACACTCCACTCACTAACTATTTTATTACCGACAACATCGGCGCGACGACGAAACCTTCCCCTGTCCGAACCGAAAATAAAAGGCTCACCGTCTATAAGGATTGTAGTAACGCTTGAAGGCGGAACTTTTCTAAACAACAAATTTTGATTGCGGTCGTGGGGGTTTTTCGGGTCGCCTCCCGTAGTCTGAAGAGTAAACCGTCCCGACATATCATCAACGCCGATTTTTATAAATTCATTTTCTATATCGACAATTCTTGAAAACCCGAAACCGCTTATTACAAAGACAAATATCGAAATATATATTAACCTGCTCATTACTCTCTCCTTCTTTGTGCGCGAAGCTCATAGAGCAAATCGACCTTTTCCGCTTTAATCTCAAGAAGCCTCTGCTTAATGGTAAGCAACCCCGATATTTTTTCAAGCACGTCTTTTTCCTGTTCAAGTTTTAAACTTCGCTGTTGCAATTCCTGAAGACGGTTTGACAGGGTTTGGGGAGCAGACATTTGGGCTTGTCTTTCCTCTTCGATAAGCCCGTTTATCTTTGTTATAAACCCCCTGACATCATAAGCAAGTGCAGAATCCGGATATTTGGATAAAATTTCCTGAAAAGTCGAAAGTGCCCGCGGATAATCTTTTACCCCGACATAAGCCCTGCCTACCCAATAATGGGCGTTATCGGCAAGATTATCCTTGTTATCGTATTTTGCCAGATATTCATTCAATACGGCGATAGCCTGATGGAACTTGTTGTCAAGAATAAGGGTTCTGCCGAGTTTATAAAGCGTCCTTGAATGGATTTCCGAAGTTGGGTAATGCTGAACGACCGCGCGATAGTTCTGTATTGCGGAAACATAATCACGCCTGATGAAGTAAACATCTCCCAAAAAATAATGAGAACGCGCTTTATAACGGTTAAGCTCAGTTCGTGAAGAGGAAGTCCCCGTCATCGCGATAATGGTTTTAAAGCTGCGCTCCGCAGTGCTGAGGTCATTGTTAGCCAAAGCCTGCGCGCCTTGTATGTATATTGAACGCACTTCTTTAATATCGGTAGCATAAAAATTACCGGCAAAAAAAATCAAGACCGAAAAACAAATCCAGACCCTGTTTATAAAATTCATAAACCCGATTACTCCTTGCGATTAATACCCCATCCGTGTATTCGCTGATATAGTTATTATACCTTTATTTATGAAATTTTTTCAAGAAAATCCACTAAAGCCCGTAAGCCGAGATAATACGAGTTTTCACCGAATCCCGCAATTATTCCCACCGCTATATCGGAAAGATAGGAAAACTGCCTGAACTCCTCGCGCTTATATATATTAGAGATATGCACCTCTACAAAAGGTTTGTTTACACATAAAATAGCATCGCGAATCGCTACGGAGGTATGGGTATAAGCTCCGGCATTGATTATTATACCGTCGCAGTTAATCCCGTTTTGATGGATAAAATCGACAATCTCGCCCTCGCTATTGGATTGAAAACTTCGGAGGGAAGCGTCCATATTTTCGGCAAGTTTATTCATATTATCAATTATATCCGAAAGCGAAACGCTGCCGTATTTATCGGTCTCGCGGGTTCCAAGCATATTGAGATTAGGTCCGTTTATAAGAAGAATATTTTTCACCAATCATCTCCCGCAAAAGATGTATTAGGGTTTTTCCTGAATGCGACACCCTTTTTCGCCTGATATTCAATATTGAACAGGGCTAACTTAGAAGAAGGCAAATCCGCTAAGGTAATTATTTTATCCGCTAAAACGGCGCAAGCCCTGTAAATATTTTCTATAAAATCCGTATCTCCGCTTGAAATCACTATATAATTAAAATCATTGGGCTTAGTGCTTAAATACCGCGCAATCTTATCTATATCATCTAACTCATCGTTAATAACAACAAGGCTCAGGTTACGGTAGCGTGCAAAGAAAACCCCGTTTTGCATTACCGACACTTGTTTATTATCCATCTCAAACTCGAAAGCCGGAATAATGATAGTGGATGCCAAAAGCATTCGGTTGGATAAATTAAATTCCCGGAACTCCTCTTCGTTTACATTACCGTTTTTCGAGATAACGACAAGGAAATTAGGGGCTTTCCCTAATTCCGGTAGCGACATATTAAAATCAGCCACAGCAAAAGTAAACTCATAAGACGGGCTATACGGGGGAGAGACTACCCCCGACATACGGGAAACGTTTGATGATTCACTTTCTATCTCAAAGGTATAAAACGCTTCCTCCTCAAGATTGCTGAAAAGCATTTTGTGATAGATATTCTTATCGAAATTAAATCTTGCCCAGTCCGTCCTGCCCATCATACTGAAATAAACCTTTGTCATTTCAGGTTTATCGGTAACGTAGTTCAAAGAAACGGAAGCCAGCGAGGGGCTTTCGGGCAGAAAGAAAGGACCGAATGCCCTGCTTGTATCTTGAAAATCATCTTTAACAGACAAGTCCGCAGTTTCGGGGTTCGGGGTATGTTTCACTTGGGTATCGCTTATCGCGCATCCGTATAAAAAAATAATCGGAAAGGCAAAGCCGATTACCGCAACTCTAAATTTTTGCATAAAAACTCCTTAAAACAGAATATTCTTTTTATTTATCGGTTATTTTCCGAAAACAATAAAAATATATGCAAATAAAACAATTTTTCTATTGACAAAATATGAAATTAAGAATAAAGTATTATTGTAGATATTGCATAGTGTTTGCCGAAAATATTAAAGAGACTTCAATCAAGGAGGACAAAGTGGCAGAGAAAAAATTCAGATGGCGTTATTTTATTGACAAGCCTTTTCAAATAAGGTTTATAGGAAGGTTTCTAATCTTAATAGTGGTGGGTTTAGCTATATCAATAGGGGCGTTATTGATAGCAAACGCAACGAGATACGAATCAAATCTCTATTTCCAAGTGAAGGATGCAGATAAAATCAATAATCATAACGCAACCTTCTACGAAGTAGTTGAGCCTGTTCCCGTAAACATATTTGAGATACAGGTCTGGCCTATGGTATATATGAGCGCGCTTTTTATAATTCTTATAATAGCCTTCGGTTTATTTATCTCACATAAGATGGCTGGTCCCGTTCACAGGATTAAGATTACGCTTAAGGATTTTGCAGACGGGAAACTTGATATCAAAGAAACCCGTTTTAAACTGAGAAAGCGCGATGAGCTTCAGGATTTGGTTGATGCATATAATTCGTTTCTCGACAGCATTGAAAAAAAGCTTAAATGAGGAAATTGCATAAAGGAAAATTCCATATCCTAAGATAACAAAAGGGCGGCGAGTGTGCCGTCCTTTTTTTTAATCCGAATTTTTCTTTTTACGTTATAATCATTGACATTTTTTATTTTTATTTTAAATTATTAGTGGTAAAATAGGGGTTACTTAGGAATCTGGTTTAAGGAGACAAAATGCGTCTTGAAATAAGCCAACAACAACGGCTTACTATATCGCCCGTGATAATGCAAAAACTTGAATTGCTGACCGTTCCCGCGATTGAACTTACCGAACGGCTCGAAAAAGAAATTGAACAAAATCCGGTGCTTGAATTAGAATACACAGACAAAAAAAATACCAATGAAAGCGAAAATGAAGCGGCGGATGAAAGCGAGTTGAATTTTAGCGACAGCAGCGACTTGGGTATGAACAAAACCTTTAAACGTGATAAAATTATACGCGATTATAATAATAAAATATATATAGAAAACTTCAGCGACCACGCCGTAAGTCTTATCGACTTTTTAACCGAGCAAATACATTTTTTAAAGTTTTCGGATAAGGAATTGAGTATCGCCGAAAGAATTATCACCGCTCTTGATGACAGAGGTTTTCTGAGTGTCGATTTACAAAAACTTATAGAAGATATAGATGTAAGCTTAAAAGAGGCGGAAGAAGTCCGTCAGGTTGTTATGCATCTCGACCCTCTCGGCATAGCATCCAAAGACCTGAGGGAGTATCTTTTAATCCAAGCCAAAGAAAAATTCGGCGAAACCAGCTTGGAATATATAATTCTCAATGAACACTCTAATCTGCTTGAAAAAAAGCTTTTTACAAAAATCGCGCAGAAAATCAATTCCAAAAACCCCGACTTAAAAATAACCTACAAAAAAGTGGAAACCGCTGTCCGGAATATAAGTCATCTGAACATTGTCCCGATAGGCAATCTTTCGCCTAATACGGTAAAATATATAGTCCCGGATGCGATAGTTGAAATCGACAATGACGAAATTAAAATTAACCTGATAGACGATTATATCCCGAATATACGGATAAGTTCGGAATACGAAAACTGGTATCAAACCAAGCAAAAGGATGAAAACAAGCCTTTAGACAAAAAGACCCTTAATTTCCTTAAAGAAAATATAGACAAGGCAAACCTGCTTATAGAAAATCTCCAATCCCGAAAAGAGATTATCTTTAAAGTAATCCTGCAAATCGTGCAAAAACAAAAAGATTTCTTTTTAAAAGGAGATCAGCACCAAATTCCTTTAAAACTAAAAGATATTGCCGATGAATTAAATATACATGAATCCACCGTGAGCAGGGCAATAAAAGACAAGTATATCCAAACCGATAAGGGAATTATTAGCCTTAAACAGTTCTTTTCAAGCAATGTCGGCAATGATGACACGTCTTCCAACAGCGTTAAGGCAATGCTTAAAAGAATTATAGATGCAGAGGATAAAAATGACCCGCTTACCGATGATAAACTGGCGCGGATACTTACAAACAAGGGGATTAATATTTCCCGGAGGACTATCGCCAAATATCGTAATGCCCTGAAAATACCTCCGGCTAATTTAAGACGCAATCCCCATTAATTTAATCCCTTTATAAAAGGGGGGAGAACTATGGAAAGATTATTTGAATTATTGGAATTAGACCAAAGCAGTGAAATCAAAAAGTCTAAGGATTTCAAATTAGACGAAGAGGAAGAGGTTGAGGTTTTAGCCTTTTCCATTGAGGAAGCCTTGCAGAATGCCGCGGATGCGATGTCAACAAGCATAGTTAATCTGGAATATGAGATTCTTGAGAGAGGCTCAAACGGCTTCTTCGGTATAGGAAAAAAGCCATATCGAATACTTGTCAAAAAAAGCGCCGCAAGAGGCGATTCTTTTGAGGGAATGGACGGGCTTAAAATTGATTTTGATGCGCAAAACGAAATTATACTTAATCAGGACGGCAATTTCAAGATTATGGTCAGGAAAAGCGGGGCAATGCTTCGCGTGAACCCTCCGAAAGGGGATGGGAAACCCGTTCATCCCGAATCCATAATCTCCTCCGTCGAAAGGAGAGAAATTCGCAATTATGACAAAAACACCATTACGAAAGCCGCTCAGAACGCATCGGGAAAATGGGTTAAAATCGCCGAATATATCCCATCCCAGTTGGACAGCACATTCCAAATTCAGGTTTCACCCGATGAAATGAAATCGTTTATCAATATAACAAAGCCCGAAAAATTCGGTCGCGTTCTTGAGGTTGATGAAATCGTATCGGGATTAAAGTCTAAACATGTCCTCTATGGAATCAAAGAAAATATAATACGCGATTCTATCGAAAATGAAATCTACAATATGCCAATTCTTGTTGCCGAAGGCGATATGCCAATAGAGGGCAAGGATGCGGAAATCAAATACCACTTTAAAACCTCTACCGATGAGGTAAAATATGATATGACCGAAGACGGCAGAATCGATTTCCATAAACTTGATATAATCCAAAGCGTGGTAGTGGGACAAGTTCTCGCCACCAAGATTCCTGCAGAAAACGGGAAGGCGGGAAAAACGGTTACCGGCAGAATTATACCGGCGCGGGACGGCAGAGACCACAAACTCTTTGCGGGAAAAAACACCCATATTTCTCCCGACGGGATGCAGGTTATTGCCGATATTAACGGTCAGGTCGTTTTCAAGAACGGTAAGATTAACGTTGAACCTATACTTGAAATAAACGGCGACGTTGACCTTACTACCGGCGATATTAACTTCCCCGGAAACGTTGTAATATTCGGAAGCGTAAACGACACGTTTAAGGTTTATTCCGGTGGAAACATTGAAATTAAAGGAAATATCGGAAAGGCAGAGGTTGTTGCCGAGGGTAACATAGTAGTGCGACAGGGTATTCAGGGAAAAGATGAAGCAAGGATTATTTGCAGCGGCGATTTATTCGCCAGATTTGTGGAACGCTCTATTGTCCGCGTTGAGGGTGATGTGATTATCCCTGAGGTTTTACTCCATACCAGGGTTGACTGTAAAGGCAGGATTATCTGCACGGGCGGAAAGCGTTCGCAGATTGCCGGCGGGGTTGTTCGCGCATTATACGAAATCAACGCAAAATTTCTCGGTGCGGAAGCCTATACCGAAACCATTGTCGAGGTTGGTATTGACCCCGAAGCCGAGGACAAAATCCTTGAACTTACACACAGAAAAGCCGAAATCGAAAAAGAATTGCCTGATATTACCAAGCAACTCAATAACCTTTCTATGATGCTTGCCAAGGGACCTTTACCCCCGGATAAAGAGGAGCAATTTAATATTCTTAGTCTTAAAAATGCCGAACTTCGGGAAGAAATTAACTCAATAGAAGAGCAATATTCTGAAATTCAACATTACCTCGAAAGTCTCGGTAAGGATGCAAAAATAAGCGCATCTAAAACCACTTTCCCCGGCGTGAAAATTAAAATCAAAAACGCCATTCTGGTTGTAAAAAGCGAATATAAATATGTAACTTTTTACCGGGAAGAGGGTATTATAAA
>CAZQBT010000001.1:88880-94131 GCA_964591955.1 uncultured Brevinematales bacterium
GGAAGAGGGTATTATAAAAATAGTGCCTTATGAAAAGCCAAAAGAAATTGAAGAAAAAATCCAAAATATAACAAAAAAGAGGCGATAATTTATTTTCAGGACGCTCTAAACCCCCTCATTAATCTATGTTCGTTCATAAATTTGGGGAACATAGCAAAATAGAACGGGCGACATTGTTATCCCGGCTGCAGGTAGTTTTGTAAATCTACGATGAGTATTGCCGAAGCGTTGTTGCAACTTTTAGAAACCTTGTTTAAATAAAACCTCTTTATTATTTTGATTTTTACGATTTTTAAGATAAAATAATGTATTAAAATTTCGGAAGTTGGGATGGTATTATGGGAGAAAATCCCCTTATTAGCTCTTCAAAGCTTTATATTGAGCAAAGGCTATTACAAACTAAGCGCAAATTTGAACTTGTTTATTCATCCGCAAAAGATACCGCTAAACAACAGTCTTTAAAAAACACGATTAAAGATATTGATAGAGACCTAAAAAAACTTCACGCGGGACTGTTTGATACAGGCGATCTTAAACGTTATAAAATAGAACTTGAGGAACTTAGTTCCAATAAGGATAGTAATCTTGAAAAAAAGAGCATAAGCGAATACAAAATCCTGAGAAACATAAGGATAGACAAACTTAACAGATATTCAAATAACACTGAAGTTAATTCTATTTGGAGTTACATCCTGTTTTTCGGGAAAGAATATCTCGGACTTTTAAGTGAACAAAACCTGAAGCTCGACTACGGGCATTCTTTCACAAGAGATAAGTTTTTCACCACATATAATGAATTAATCAGAGCTTTTGAACGCTACGGAGAGCTTCTTGAGCAAATAGACAAGGCAACCACAAACGGTAATAAAGATTATCGTGAACGCCTCCTGACATTACAAGGTAAAAGTTACCGCGACCTTATTATAAAATCCGGAAATTTCCTTCGTTCTTTAGAAAAATTTATAGAGGAAATTTTTGATTCCGAACAACAAAATATCAGGGTTTTAGTCGAACCCGAAAAAATAGTTTCTATTAGCGGGGAAGTATCCAATATTGACGGAATTACCGCTAAAGACGCGTTATTGGATTTGTATAGATTTGTTCAGGAATTTATCGATTTCATAAAAATTCCTGAAATTAAGAAAATAGAGGAAAATGAATAATGGGATTTCAAACAGATTCGGGACAATCAACTAATACTATCGGTGAAAAATCCGTTTTTATGGGTAAATTCCTTATTAACGGCTCTATCGAGATTAACGGAAAATTTGAGGGTGAAGTTCTCAAGGTTGACCAGATGCATATAGGGAGATTCGGAAAGGTTAAGGCTAACCTTGAAGCATCCTCTATTGTTATAGAGGGAGTTGTTATCGGAAATATTTCCGCAAACATCCGCGTGATGTTGCTTCCTACTGCAAGGGTTCTCGGTGATATTAAAACCCCTGAACTTATCATTCAGAACGGCGTTATTCTTGAGGGAAGATGTCTAATCAGCAACAACCTTGATTTACCCGCAAAAGACCGTATTACAAAAGACTATGATAAAGAAGAGTAAGATACTTATTACCGCCGGTAATCCCAATGGTGTAGGACCGGAGGTAACTTCAAAAGCATTGTCTAAATTTCGATTAAACGATTTATCGAATATGTCGGTTATTATCGACAGGCAATCAGCGTATCACTATTTCAGGGAGGAAATCCTTGAAATATGCTCCTTTCGATTTATTGAACCGTCCGCTTCAAAATTTACCGAAAATTACCGTTTTAACCCCGGAGAACCGACTCTTGAAGCCGGCGCTATGTCGTATCTGTTCCTCAAAGAGGCGACAAATCTTATAAAAACCGGAGAGTTTGATGCATTGGTAACCGCCCCTATTTCTAAGGAACATATAGCGGAAAGCGGTATCGAAAACACCTCACGTTTTAAAGGGCATACTGATTTTCTCGCGCAGTGTTTTGATATTACCCGATACAATATGATGTTTTATTCCGATGACCTCAAAGTAATTCTTGCTACGATACATATACCGTTAAGGGAGGTTGTCGAGGCGGTTACTCAGAATACTATCGAAATAGCTGTAAATAACGCGATTGATTTTCTTAAACACTCCAATCTTAGCGGAAATATCGGCGTGTGCGGTATAAATCCGCATTGCGGAGAGGGCGGTATTATCGGGAATGAGGATTATGAAGTTATTGCGCCGGTTGTGGGAAAATACCGTGCAAGCGGAGTAAAAATCGAGGGCCCTGTCCCCGCAGACACTCTCTTTTTCCGCGCTTTAAACGGCGATTTCGATATAGTAATAGCTATGTATCACGACCAGGGTCTCGCGCCGTTTAAGCTGATTCATTTTATGGACGGGGTAAACGTAACGCTGGGTCTGCCGTTTATACGCACCTCACCCGACCACGGAACCGCCTTTCCTATTGCGGGAAAGGGTGTCGCCAACGAAACAAGTATGTTCAATTCCATCAGATTAGCGACCCAATGGCTTGATGCCCGTTAAGGTTTTTCTTTCAAAAATGAGTTTGAAAATATCGCATTTTTTTAATTTCAAAGTTGACTTAAAATCTTTTCAGGTATATTATATTGTAAAGAAAAAAAATGGAGGATACTATGGGTTTTTATATCAGTATTGCAGTATTAGTGTTGATTTTGTTGCTCGCCGCTTTGAAAATCGTAAGGGAATACGAAAGGCTTGTTGTATTCCGGTTCGGTAAATATTTTAAGACCAAAGGTCCCGGTTTTGTAATAATTATACCGTTTGTGGATAAAGTAGTTAAGGTGGGGTTGAGAACAATAACGTTTGATGTTCCTCCTCAGGATATTATCACCCGTGATAACGTATCGGTAAACGTAAACGCTGTGGTTTATTTCCGCGTTTTGCAACCGGAACGCGCTATTATTGAGGTGGAGGATTATTTCTTTGCAACCTCACAGATAGCTCAAACCACCCTGAGAAGCGTATTGGGTGAATTTGAACTTGACGAACTTTTATCCCAAAGAGAAAGAATCAATGTCAAGCTGCAATCAATAATAGACGAATCAACGGACCCGTGGGGTATAAAAGTATCGCTTGTGGAAATTAAGCATGTGGACTTGCCCGAAGAAATGAAACGCGCTATGGCAAGACAAGCGGAAGCGGAAAGAATCAGACGCGCTAAAGTTATTGCCGCAATGGGGGAACTTGAAGCATCTCAAAAGCTGCTTGAGGCGGCAAGCACTATGGCAAAGGAAGATATTACTATCCAGCTTCGTTACCTCCAGACCTTAAGCGATATTTCCGCCGAAAATGCATCTACTATTATTTTCCCTATGCCTATTGATATTTTAAACAAACTTTCCGGGAAAAAATAGTAAATTTGACATAATAAATCGGTTTGTATTTTAGGTGTGGTTATTTTATTTTATGATAAAGAATTGGATTTGATAGCCCGATTTTATAACGAGTTTTTTTGTTAAGGATTGCCAGCCTTTTGCCGATTTATTATACTGAGGAATTAATTTTTGAGAGGCTGTTAATGGAAGGTTATCAAAACTACAAAGAAATCGAAATCGAAACCGCAAGCGGACTGAAATTGGTTATTATGCTTTATGCGGGCGCATTAAGGTTTCTTAATGTTGCAAAAGAAGGTATCAAAAATAAAAAACTTGACGTGGCTAATAACCATCTGATTAAAACGCAGGATATTATTACTGAGTTAATGACCTCGCTGAACTTTGATGCCGGAGAAATAGCTCATAATCTTTATAGTCTTTATATTTATATGAACAGGCGTCTTTTGGAAGCCAATGTCGAAAAAAATATCGACATTATTGACGAGGTTTGCCGTCTTCTAAACACCCTTAAAGGCGCGTGGGAAGAACTTTTGAGAACGCAAAAACCCAACTTAAAAGAAAATAAAGCGAAAAGTTTAAATATTTCAGGCTAATACGGTCTTTTTAATTAATTGACAAAACTAATTATGGTGAGGTAGAAAATGGCAGGGGAAACGAACCAAGTATTGGACGATTTGGAGTTAAATCTTGATATTGAAACAATAACTCTTGATGATATTGAAATCAATGAGCTTGATGAAGAAACCGAATCCGAAAATATTAATATTGACAATGAAGACCTTAATAATATAAAGTTAAGTGAAGTTTCAATTGACGGTAACAATCTTGAAATTGAAGGTCCGGGGATGGAGCCTGTTATTTCAGAACCCGAACCCCCAGTTCAACCTGCGGATGATGAATTTCAAGATGAAAATGTAGCAATTCCGGGCGAGGAAAATATCGGCGCTATGGAAACGCTTAATATTATCGGGAATACCCCAGAGCCTGAAATCGAAAATCACGAAGAAGCTATGTCGCAGGAAGAAAAAGAGCGCATTGAACAAGAGGAAAAACTCGCTTTTAAGGAATCCACCGCACTTGAGGATGCCTACACATTCGAAAATGACGACGAGATTGTTTCAATCGACGGAAGCGACCTCGACAGGATTATATACGGCGACAGTTCCAACGAGTATTCCCCGGATGAAAATTTTCAACTCAATATTGATGATACAGAGGAAATTGACAATGATATTTCCGATGTTGAGCTTATTTCCGAGCCTACCGATGTTTTTATTTCCGAAGAAGACGCAGACCGTCCCAAAAGCGAATCTCAAGACACTATACCTGAATTGGATTTTGACCTTTCGGTAATCCCGGATGTCGTTGAGGTTGATGACGACGATTCCCCTATTGCTCTTTCTATGGAGGAGTTGAATAATATCGAAGTGTATGAAAAAGTCGATGAGGATGCTGCGGAAGTCTCCTCCGAAGAAGGTGTCGATTTCGGTATCCCCGATGAGGAAACCGTTTCCTTTGAGGATGAACCTATTGTCGATGAGGTCGAACCCCCTGCCGAAACGATTGATATTAGCTTTGAGGATGACTTTATTCCTTCTCAAGACGAAATTTCCGATGAAATGCAGGCTATTCAGCTTGAGCCTGTTATAGATGAAGAGCCGTTAGAGGTCTCCGCAGGGGAAACCCCTGATTTCGGTATCCCCGATGAGGAAACCGTTTCTTTTGAGGATGAACCTGTTGTCGATGAGGTCGAACCCCCTGCCGAAACGGTCGATATTAGCTTTGAGGATGACTTTATTCCTTCTCAAGATGAAATTTCCGATGAAATGCAGGCTATTCAGCTTGAGCCTGTTATTGATGAAGAGCCGTTAGAGGTCTCCGCAGGGGAAACCCCTGATTTCGGTATCCCCG
>CAZQBT010000001.1:94231-125355 GCA_964591955.1 uncultured Brevinematales bacterium
ACTTTATTCCTTCTCAAGATGAAATTTCCGATGAAATGCAGGCTATTCAGCTTGAACCTGTTATAGATGAGGAAACTATGGAAGCCCCCGAAGACCTTATCAGCGAGGAAGTGGAAATAGTTGAAGTTCACGATGAAATGATAGACCTCCCGCAAGAACCGACTATAATATCGGAACCCCTTCATTCATCCGTAACCCATGCCGAAACACCGGAGCTGGTCGAAAAAGGCGCATTGCATGAAGAAAAATCTCAGACGGAATTAACCGACCATGCAATGATGGAGGAAGAGATAGAAATAAGCGAAACCAATTTTGAGGAAATTGCCAAACTTGAGGAATTTGAAGAATCCGAAGGAATACAAGAAACGGAATTTGAGTCCATAAACATAAAAGAACCGTCTATGGAAAGCGCGTTAATTGAACCCCAAGCCGAGGAAGAAATCCCCTCATTTGAAGAGCCGGATTTAGCCATTGGAGAAACAGAAGAGATAGAGACCGGAATATCTACCGAAGTCGAGGTTTATGAAGAAGAATTTGTTCCGCCTCCGGTGGAAGACGTTGTAGCTATAGATGAAAGTGAATTACAACCGGAATTTCCCGATACCGAATTTGACGAGGCTCAATTTGAGGAAGTTGTTCAAGAAGAAGACCACGTAGAAATCGCGGTAGATGAACTGAATGAAATTCAAACGGGATTGTCTAACGAAACGGTCGCACCTGAAATGTATGGTCTTGAAGAGCCGGAAACTCAAATTGAAAAGGAAATATCTTTGCCTAAATTTGAAGAACCCGAACCTTTAAGTGTTGAGCAAAAAGAGCAGGTCATAGAAAGCAAGGTGGATAGCTTAAGCGATGAAACCAAAACCGAAATTAAAAAAGTTCTGAAATATCTCGACAATCTGCTTGACGACCTTCCCGAAGAAAAAATCAAGGCTTTTTCTCAATCGGAGTATTACGACCTTTATATAAAAATTATGGATAAGCTCGGTGTATAAGCTATGGGATTAAAAGAAAAGGCTTCCAAATATAAGGAAGCAACCGATTACGACAAATTTAAGCACTTAGAGGAACGCTACGGCGGTAAAATTATGACAAAAGAGGATTTAATCGAGTTTAAAAACGAGATTTATCTTCAAATCGATAATATAACCTCTCAATTAGACCGCAAACTTATAGATATGCAAACGCTTTTTGAAATCGGCAGAGAACTTAATTCAACCCTTCACGTTTCCGACCTCCTGCAAATTATTATATTTACCCTGATGGGGCAATTCCAGATAGGAGATGTCGCTATATTTTCGATTAACGAATCCAATGCCGATTTAATCGGAAATAACGGTTTTGTCGGCATAGAATCCTTTGAAATATCCGAGCAGTTCGCAGAGTTTATATCATCCAAAGATAATGCCGTTGATTTATCCGAAATGAGCGGATTTGATACGGAATGCAGTTATCTAAAAAGTTTCAACGCAATTTGCCTTATCCCTATGAAGGGAAAGGAAGATATTGCCGGATTTATACTTATAGGCAACAAGATGTCCGGGCTTGAATACAATCCCGAAGAAAAAGAATTCACCTATACAATGGCATCCCTCGCGGGAATAGCCCTCGAAAATGCAAAACTATACGACCGTCTCGCGCAAAAATATAATGAGTTATCAACGCTTTACGAAGTCAGCAAAGTAATAAACTCCTCCGATGATTACAACCTTGTTTTATCGTTGATACTTGAAACCGTTACAACCGGTTTTGGGGTTAAAACCGCCCTACTCCTCTCTATTAAAGAGGATAGTTGCATTATAGCGGAGTCTGTCGGATTGGATAATGCAATAAAAGACGAAAACATAGAACTCGGCGAAACCGAATCCTCGCTTATGAAAGCAAACGAGGTGGGGATTGTGGAAATATCGCAAAGCATTAAAGAAATAGCGCCTAATTTCGATAAAGCCCTGTTTGTTCCGCTTATTAGTGTGGGGACAAAAGTCGGCGCACTTGTTATATTTGACTCGGAAAAATATAGTATCAAAACAAATAACGAGAATCTCATAAATCTTTACTCGATTATTGCTTCGCAAATATCTCCGCCGATTTTTATGACAAAACTTATTAAGCAAAAACAGGAAACAATACAAGACCCGTTTACCCCCGTATTAAATCTCGTGGAAAGTGAAATCCTCAAAGCAAATGAGTTTAGTCTTGACGTTACGTTTGCTATGCTTAAACTCAAAAACTTTAATAAGCATCTTGAATTTTACGGCGGAAATAAGACCTATAAAAAATTCGATATTCTTTCTTCAAAAATTATGAAGATACTCCCGAATACCGCGGAAACAACGCGTTACTCGTCAAACAAAATTTTGTTTATACTTCCCGGAATAGCGCAAACCGATTTTGAAGATTTTAAGGACGCCGTCCTTGAAGTTTCCACAGAAGTTTTTAAGGATTCTACCGAAGTGGATATAGGAATAGATTTCCTGTCGATTATGTATCCGGATGAATGTCAGGATAAATACTCCATTCTCTCGTTGATAGAGTAGGAGTTTGCGATGTTATCCAATCTTAGAGAAATAACCGGCAATGTAACGGCTCAAATGCAAAATATTGAGCACGACGGACCTCTTGTTGTTAGCGGCAATATCGAAAGCGGAAGTTTTATAGTCGCTACAGGAGATATCGTTATCAAAGGCGAGGCAAACAACGCAAAAATCAAATCAATCAAAGGGCATATCCATATAGAAAACGGAATAAAAGGCGTAAGTTCAATAGTATATTCGGGAGGCGGAAATATCCAAACGAAATCGGTATATAACGCCACTTTAAAAGCCGAAAACAGTGTAATAATACGGGAGGCCGCTATTGATGCCCATATAATCGCTAAGAAATCGGTTTTTATTGAGCAGGGGGAAGGGCTTATCGAGGGAGGAGAAGTTGAGGCGGGAATAGATATTGTCGCGAATACTATCGGCAATCACAAAAAAACGGTAACTATAGTAAAAATATCGGACTTCAAGCAAAGGGAACTGTTTTTCCAAATTATGCGGTATGATAAAGAGCTTGAGGCTTTATCAAAAGAAATTGAAAACGTAGAAAAATTTATAGAGGTTATCAAAATTCTCGGTAAAAAAGTCGTAACCCTGCCGATGGAAAAAAAGCAAGACCTTGCCTTAAAGGTTCAAAAATATAACGAACTCAAATCCAAATATAATGAGATACTTTCAAAAAAAGAAGAACTATCCGAGGCAAGCAAGCAGGAAAATGAGCTTGAACGCACAATCATAGCTCATAAAAACCTATACGAAGGCGTGAATGTTTATATGGATAAAGCAAAATTAGTAATTAAAGGCAGATACTCAAACGTCATTCTTTACAGACGGGGTATAATAATAATCGGCGATTACGACAAATTTATGCACAGGAAAAAATACGCCTACTGATTAAGCCCATCTATCTCTTTAAAAACTTCCGGAATAATAGACAATAAGTCGTGCGAAATCGCAGAAATATTTGAAAAACGATTTTCATAAATTTCACCGGCGCGCCCCAGAATAAATGCACCCAATATCGCAGCAGTTTCGATTTTGTATCCTGAGGTAAAAAGCCCTGCAATAATGCCGGCGAGCATATCACCGCTACCGCCTTTGGCAAGAGCACAGCTCCCGGTCTCATTCACCCAGATTTGCCCGTCGGGAAATCCGATAACGCTCATAGCATCCTTCAAAACGGTTACAACGTTATATTTAGAGGAAAAATCGCGGGCAACATCTAATTTAAAGTTTTTTACAAAACCCGTATCCCTTCCTATGAGACGGGAAATTTCTTTAACATGAGGGGTTACGACAATCTTTTTGCTTGAGGCTTTCATTTCGGAAAGAAGAGAATTGCTGTTCACGATATTATTAAGCCCATCGGCATCTATCAAAATATGCTCAATATTGGGATTAGAAAACAGATAAGAAAGCGCCTCTTTTTGAAATGCACCGATACCCCATCCGTTACCCACCAAAACGCTATTAATTTTACGTTTTTGGATAAACTTATCAATAGTATCAAGTCCGCCCTCGCTATCCAAAGGAAGCAACATAATTTCAGGATTGGAAACATTGATAAATTGAGACGATTCTTTATCAACGGCAAAAGTAACTAACCCGGCCCCGGCTCTAAGTGCGCTAAGAGAAGCAATAATACCCGCCCCGTTTAACCCCTCGCTTCCTCCGATAACAAGTAGATGCCCGTAATTTCCTTTATGAGAATCCCTGTCCCTTCCGTGAAATATTTTTTTTATGTTTGTCTTGGTAATCAAATTGTTTTTAATACTGCGGTTTTTGAGCAATTCCCTTGGTATATTGATTTTAGCGACCACCCGCTTCCCGACAAAATTCCTTGCGGGAAAATCAATCATAGATAGTTTCGGCAATGCAAATGTAATCGTGGTATCCGCTTTAACTGCAATTTTTGAAATACCGCAGTCGGCATAAACACCGGAAGGAATATCAAGAGAGATAACAAATGATTTGCACGTCCTATCCTCGCGAGCCGAGTTAATAAAATCAACTACGCTTGCCGTATGACCGTCAATCTCGCCGTGAAAACCTATCCCGAAAATAGCGTCAATCATAACCTCAAAACATCGAAGCGACAAACGAAGCCTGCTCCACTCCTCCTTTGAGGATACAATATTAAACGGAACACCGATATTTTTTATTATATCGAAATTGGTTTTATTATCCCCGCCGGCATTACTAAAATCCTTTAAAAAAACGACATTAACGTAAACATCATCCAAAAAAAGTTTTCGTGCGACAACGGCGCCGTCCCCTCCGTTATTACCGATACCGCAAAAAATCAGAAAACGTTTTTCCCTGTAATCCGGTATATGTTCCTTAATGTAATGATAAACGGCATTACCGGCATTCTCCATAAGCAATATTGAAGGTATCCCGTATTTGCGGGTCGCTTCACGGTCGATTGAGCGCATTTCCTCTTTTGTAACAAGCTTCATATATTACCCCTTATATCAATGAATTAAGCAACCCCTTAAAATCGAGAACGTCCTCCATAGAAAAAAGCCCCGTTTGTTTATCTGCAATAAAAAAAGCGGCACGGAGCGCGCCAAGCGCAAAAGTTTCGCGCGTGGATGCCTTGTGGGTAAGTTCAATACGTTCGCCTGTGCCTGCAAAAAGAACGGTATGCTCACCGACAATGTCCCCGCCCCGAATAGCGTGAACCCCAATCTGTTTTGGGGGTCTCTCCCCGGTAATCCCCTGTCTGCCATAGACAATATCTTCCGTATTATACTCTTCCTTTACTGCGTTAAGGAGCTTTACTGCAGTTCCGCTGGGAGAATCTTTTTTATGACGGTGATGTGCCTCAAAAATTTCCACATCAAAACCCTGTTTTAAGACACGGGAAGTAAGTCGCGAAAGAACGGTAAGAAGATTAATTCCCACGCTGAAATTAGGAGCCCAAACAACTGCGGTTTTTTGCGAAGCGGTTTTAAGCGAGGAAAAATCGGTATCTTTAAGTCCGGTAGTTCCGCAGACAACGGCAACCTTATTTCCAACCGCGTAGTCCAAAACAGATTGAAGCGCAAGCGGAGAGGAGAAATCTATAATCACATCGGCTTTGCCGTCAATTTTCGTTATATCATCGACAATAGGAATGCCAAGCGTGCCGACCCCGGAAACCTCACCCGCATCCATTCCTATAAACGGAGAGCCTTTAATATCAACGGCACCGACAAGTTTTGCATTTTTATCGGAATTAACAACGGAAACATTGGTTTTTCCCATACGCCCCGCAGCGCCCGTAACTATTATATTAACCACAAAAACCTCCGTAAAATTTACTAATAATATTATAAAGCAGGACAGATAAGAAATCAAGCCATCGGATAATACGACAAAGAAAACTAAAACTATACACCGAGCAAAAACAAAACTTATCTTAAAAATGAACTAATACTTGACAATATATGCTTTTATTTTATCATATTAGGGAGAAAAAGAAGAAGTGGGGAAGTTATGGGAAAATTGATGGATGCATTACCAGACAGCTTTTTGAAAAAGATAGTGGATGGCGAAAAGCCCGAAACTGTAGAAAATTTGCTTGTTAATCAGCAACAATTTAAAGAGGCTACCGATAAAGACCAAAAACTGAGATTTAAAGACCGTCTAACGATGGCATATTGGCAATTATATTCGGAGGTTGCACAGAAAATCAGTCCAAATATGCCTAAAGCAAAGCGTCTTTTTCTGAGATTTGGGTTGCTTGATTTGAAATACCTTTCAACCGAAGACCAGAAATTAATACTCAGCCAGAATTTTGATGCTAAGGATAAGGAAGACACGATTTTTTACGCTGACGAATGGCTGCTCGCAATTTCGCAGGGAAAAATAAAACCCAGTATGACCGATGAATCAAAGAAGCAGGGTAAAGGCGGTGGCAATAACGATTCGGGGATTCAGCAAAAAATAGAACGCGTTGCAGGAACCGTCGAAGCGGAAAAAAATAATTACCGCAATTTACTTGAAAAAAGGAAAATGATGGAAGAGGCGGTAATATCTATTGCAAATCTGTTAATCAGTCATCCCGACTCTCCCGTAATAGACCTTCCTGATACCTATACCGAAGACCAACTGGCAAAATTAGATGAAATAGCGGAAACGGCAAAACAACTCAGAAAACTTGACCGCGATATGATAACGATGAAAAACGGTTTCATATCCAAATGGGAGGAGCAACAGGAGCTTGAAAAACAGCTTGACATAACTTCAGGTTCGACTGTTCCCGAAGTCTATGCTGTTGATGCGCAAACCGTTGATAATGAGGTCAATGCTATAAGGCAGATGGTTAAGATGTGCGTAGGACGGCAGGGAAACCATTTCCCAATCCTCGCATCGGCTTATCTCCCGAAAGAGACCCGCGAGTATAATTTTAAGCAGGAAGTGGAAAAGCGAATACTTGAGGTGGAGCGCCTCGACCCCTCTATTTTCCAAAGAACTTGGCGACAGCAAACCAACCGTATTTCGCCTTACATAGTGCTGGTGCCGGGTTACGGTAATCTGGGTATATGCTGGGAACCTTACGACAAATATAATAAAGCAACAAGTAAGGGAAGAATTGCCGTCCCGATTTTTACGCGAACTCCTACCATATCAATTGCTATGGCGATGGGGGATTTTCGATGGCAAACGGCTAAAGAACTCGCATCGTATCACTGGATGGATGAGGGACTGACGGGGCGATATTATGAATATATACAAACCAATAAAATTAAGGGCGATATGAAAACCTTGTTTGTTGAAGATTACATATTATGGCTGACAAAAGAGTCTGAAGGCATACAAAAGTTGCATAAAGACGCAAGGTATATATTCTGGCGTTTCGTTCCGTTCCCCGACGAGATGAAAGAGCAGTTAAGTATGAAGGGGTATTACTACGACCAACTCTGGAAAAAAGAACAGAGTTTCCGTATGTCTCAGGGCTACTAAGTGTTCTACGCGGAACTTTACAATATACCGCTATCAAAAGTAAAATGGATTACTCCGCGCCAGACTTATCTCTTGCAAAAGCTGAAAATTTTTTCTGCAGGCGATTTGCTAAATCATTTCCCATTCCGCTACGACGACAGGACAAAATCATCTACAATTCAGGAAAGCGTAATAACATCCAAACCCGTTACGGTAGTGGTAAAAGTAATTGACCATCAGTTTATTTACTACAACAAAAAAAAGCATCCCAAGATAATAATACAGGACGAAACCACAAGGGCATCGCTGATAGGCTTTAATCGTCAATATCTGAAAAACTCGCTTAAAATCGGCGAAAAATACTGGCTAAACGCCCAGTTTGTGTATAAATTTAACGAAATTCAGGCTTCTTCATTTAGTTTTGAAAAATTCGACGAAAATCAGCCCCCCGATGAATTCGGAAAAATCCTTCCCGTATATAAACTTACCGAGGGTTTTCTGCAAAAAAGCCTTAGGAAAATTATCCAAAAGGCGCTTATAAGCATTATCGGCAACTTGGAAGATGAAATCCCGGAATATATCCGCAAAAAACATAATCTAATAGATAAAATCGAGGCAATAAACAATATCCATTTCCCGAAAGATTTTAAGTATCTCCAAAAAGCAAGACTTCGCCTTGCATTTGAAGAAATTTTTGCCATACAGCTTGCGGTAAATATGAAACGACGTAATATCAAAAGTGTCCGTAAAAATTTCAGCTATCCTGAAAATAATATGTTGGATAAATACATAGGAAGTTTGGACTATCCGCTTACCGAGGCGCAAAAACGCTGCATCAATGAAATAATCCTTGATATGAGAAACACGACGCCTATGCACAGATTGCTTCAGGGGGACGTAGGGAGCGGTAAAACAACCGTTGCGGTAAGTTCTTTAGTATTAGCGGCGGAGAATGGCTATCAGGGGGCGCTGATGGTGCCTACCGAGGTTTTAGCATTGCAACACTACAATAAAATAAGCGAAAGCCTTGAAAGTCTCGGAATTAAAACGGCGCTTCTCACCGGAGCAATGTCTGCATCTGAAAAATCAGAAATATATAGACAACTTGAAAACGGGGAAGTGTCGATTGTTGCGGGAACACACGCATTGTTTCAAAGCGAGGTAAAATTCAAAAACCTCAGTCTGATAATAATAGATGAGCAACACAAATTCGGGGTGGAGCAGCGTATCGCTTTTGCCGAAAAATCGCAAAACCCCGATATACTTGTGATGACCGCCACGCCTATCCCGCGAACTTTGACACTCACCGTTTACGGAGACCTTGACGTTTCCATAATAGATGAAATGCCGGCAAACCGCAAGCCGGTTAAAACTTTCTGGGTAAAAAAAGAAAGATATAAAAATATGCTTGAAAAAATCGAAAAAGAATTGTCTATGGGACGGCAGGCGTATTTTATTTATCCGTTGATTGAGGAATCCGATAAATTGGAAATTAAGTCTGCGGTAGCGATGTATGAAAAACTTAAGCGCTATTTCAAAAACCGGCGCCTCGCATTGGTGCATGGAAGGATGACTTCTGCAGAAAAGGCGGAGGCTATGAACGACTTTAAAGACGGGAAAATCGACATACTTGTATCAACTACGGTAATTGAAGTAGGCATAGATACGCCGAATGCCGTAGCAATAGTGATAGAAAATTGCGAACGTTTCGGATTATCACAACTTCATCAACTTCGCGGACGTGTCGGGAGAGGCAATTTGCAGTCATATTGCTTCCTTGTAACCAAAGAAGAGGTTAATGAGGAAAGCGAATACCGTATGCAAATAATGGAAAAACATAACGACGGTTTTAAAATAGCAGAAGAGGATTTAAAGTTGCGTGGACCCGGCGAGATTTTAGGCGTGAAGCAATCGGGTTTACCTGAAATAAAAATAAAAGAGTTTCTGTATGATGAAAAACTGCTTAATGTTGCAAAGCAAGATGTGCTGACAATTCTAAAAAACGACCCCGAACTTAGCAGTTCGATAAACAGTGAATTACGTGAGGGAATAATCCGTTTTCTGCCTTCGGATTACCTGTATTCGGGATAAAAAAAGGCAGGGTAAAAACCCTGCCTTTATCACTATCTAAGATATTTACTATTCTTCATCCCAAATCATTTCTTCAATTTCAGCGCCTGCGATAATATCGTTTACAACGGTATCAACGCGAAGTATAACGCTTTTAGCATCCCTGTTGCCAAGGAAGACGTCCTCAAGTTGCTCATCAAGTTTAGCTCTAATTTCAAGCCAATAGGGGTTCGCGGGAACCCATACGGCAAAATCAAGCGCTTGAATAAACGGGTCTTCTTTAGAAGAATTCATAGCCAAGTGAGGCTGATTTAAAATAACTTCAGGAGCTTTAAGATAACTTTCAGAATTTACAAGCGAACGTCTGGAGGGAACAGCCAAACCGGCTTCTGCGGTAAACACCTGTCCTTCATAGCTTGTAACAAACTCAATAAGTTTCCAAGCAGCATCGGGATTTTTAGTTTCACTGGAAATAGCCAAAGACACGGCTACAATGGAAGTTGCCTGTCGTTTGTTTTTCGGGGGAACCGAATAATCCCATCGGAAATTACGAATATCCTTGAAACGAAGCATAGCCCATCTGCCATACATACACATAGCGGCTCTTCCGTTCATAAAGGATTCATAATTACCAAGCTGGAGTGCGGTAGCAATATCAGGAGCTACACGATATTTGTTAATCATATCGCCCAAGAACTGAATAGCCTGAGCGTTGTTATCAAGATACCTTGCGCGAGCAAAAACCCAGTTGCCGTCCTCATCAAATATTTTACCGTTGTTCTGATAAACCCAAACATTATACCAATCCGCCCAGGTTTCAATAAGGATACCATACTGGTCGATAATTCCGTCACCGGTTTTATCACGGGTGAGTTTTTGAGCGGCTTGAAGGAAATCATCCCACGTCCATTTTGCATTAGGATACTCAACACCGGCTTCATCAAACAAGTCCATATTATAATAAAGAACAAACGTTGTCCAGTCCTTAGGAATACCATAAAGGCTATCCCCGAAGGTAAAAGCTTTAAGGAGTTCGGGATAAAAATCCTCAAGGTCAAACGAAGGGTCGCGAGCAAACTCATCTAACGGATACAAAAGTCCCCGGCTTGAATAGTTATAGAAATCCTGAATGTGAAGATAAAACACATCGGGAGGAGTTCCGCCGGCAAACATAGCCTGCAACTTATCCGAATAAGAAAGAGAATCGGAGTGAACAACCTTAATCCCTATATCATGCTCTTTCTGGAAAGCCTGTAAAACCCTGTAAACAGCAACACGTTCTTCGGGGTCTCCCCACATTTTAAAAGTGATAACACCTTCCGAACCTGTTTCACGCAATCTTAAACCAACCGTTGCGTCCTCTTCCCGCTCACAACCTGTAAACAGCAAAACCGCAAAAACGGCGATAAACGCTAAAATAGACAATCTTTTCATTAATGCCTCCCTCTATAAAATTAGTTCTAAAACCTAAACAAAGTGATAAAATTTATCTTAACTGCTTCCTGCGGCCACAACAATAATTGAGTTACGCCCTCCATGGTTATCAGGAACATGCTCCGTGTTGGGGTCTTCCTGCCATACACGCCCCTCATCCAAAACCATTTTGTACTCGTATCGACCCGGCGCAAGAGGAATAGTTGCCGTCCAATATCCGGTTCTTTCATCAACTTTCATCTCAATAACGGACTGCTCTAACGGAGCATTAGGAAACCGGGGGGCATTCCTGTCATCCCGCCATCCGTTAAACTGTCCTGCAAGCCATACAGTGGAAGCAGATGGGGAATCGAACACAAATTTTACCAAAACCCTGTCCCCCTCTTCCCCCACAAATTCATAGGGCTGATACCTGTCCTTAATGGATTCCCAAACTGTACCCATCACAGCACAACTTGAAAAGAAAAATACAGAAACAGCCACAAAAATAATAGGGATTGAAATTCGTTTATGTAATATATAAGCCATATGCTCCTCCTCAAATTACACTAAACTATCAATAGATCCGCTGCTTCCGCTTCTTCACGGTCCCACCCCGCGAACAACAAAACCTCCAAGAAAGTTAAAATTGAAACCTTCTTTACCAAAGCTTCACTGTCTAAATTACCGGCACATAAAACAAGATATCTAACTGCCTGCAACCACAACAATAATGGAGTTACGCCCGCCGAATCCATCGGGAACATGCTCCGTGTTGGGGTCTTCCTGCCATACACGCCCCTCATCCAGAACCATCTTGTATTGGTAACGTCCGGGAGCAAGGGGGACCGTGGCAGTCCAATATCCCGTTCTTTCATCAATTTTCATCTCAATAACAGACTGCTCAAGCGGAGCATTGGGAAAGCGAGGGGCATTTCTGTCAGATGTCCAGTTATTAAACTGTCCCGCAAGCCACACGGTAGAAGCGGACGGTGAATCATAAACAAATTTAACCAAAACCCTGTCGCCTTCTTCCCCCACAAATTCATAGGGCTGATACCTGTCCTTAATGGAGTCCCAAATTGTTCCCATCACGGCACAACTTGAAAAGAAAAGGACAGTAAGCGCCGAAAGAATAATGGGGAGCAAAAATCGTTTATATGCTCTAAATGTCATATACTCCTCCTGAAAAATTATACTAAATTACAGTCTCAAACCGACTTCCAGATTTATACTATGATTATTCTGCATACCAAAATATCCGTTGTGATAAAAATTATTATCATCATCCAAAGCTATGGAACTCTGCTTGATAATATTATCATAACCAAGACCGTAAGCCTCCGCCAAAACGCTTTGGATTTCTCCGATACCCCATGACAAACGAAGGAAAGAGTATTCACCGAATAAATATTTAATCTCAGCATAAGGCAATACATAGAAATCGCTTCCGGTTGTAGTATCAATATTCGCCTCAACACTCAAGCTAACCAAACGGATACCAACGGTAGCCCACAAGCCATCCATAAGGTCTTCCAAATCAATATCAAAATAGGAACGGCTTTCAAATTGAGTAACCGCATAAGTATTCCCGGCTGCATTTTCAAAGTTTAACATATTAAACCTTAAGAGCTCCCTGAAGCTGAACATAAAAAAGAAATCAAATTTAGCTGAAGCTTTTAAATCCAACCCGTTGGCATTAGTAAACGTTGCACCCATTGCCCCAAATTCGGTTCTGTTAAAACCACGGGTAGTATCGTTCATCATAAAATAAGAAACGTCCGCAAGGTAATAAAGAACCATCCCGAAAATATCGAAATCAAGCCCGCCGTAAGCCTTAAGCCCTATCTGCATACCGTTTCTTTCAGGTTCAAGACCCGCTGCAGTATTAGTATTAGCAGCTTCGCTAATCATAGCAAAGTTGACTTCGGTAATAGTGCCGTCTATAAAGTCGGAAATAACGCCTGCATAAATTCTCATACCATCAATACTGTTATACCTGTCGGTATTGTCAAATGCAGCAGAGGTTGCGGTAAATTTAATCTGTCCGAAAACATCAAGCATCTCCAAGATTCCAACCCTGAAAAACCCTCCAAGACCGGTAAATCTATCTTCTTTAAAACTTGCAAGAGGAGATTGGTTAGGCAACAGTTTAGTAAAATCAAATAAATTATATGCGTTTATTGCATTAAAATTCTGAGAAGCTTTATACTTAAGCAATTCGGCGGTAGCACCTACCTCAAGAGAAATCACGCCAAGCTCAAGAGGGTTCATCTTTAATAAAGCGCCAAACACATCATAGTTGTCCAAAGACCAAGCGATAAAATTCTCTAAAGTGATATATTCCTGTGCGAAAGTAGCTTTTGTCTGAACTCCGACACCGTGACGCCCGCCAAGTTCATAATTATTTTCGGCAAAATCCTTTTCATCAAAGATTGCCGGATATTTCACAGTATTCTTAGCATCCGAAAAGCGAACGCCTCTGGCAGCTGCAGATGTGTAAATATAGCCGCCATACATACTACCGGTAGCCATAGGGTCGCTCATACCGAGAGCAGGAGCCATAGCAAAAGCGGTCGCCTCAAACATCTTATCAGCGGTAGTCCCGGTAACTTTAACACCACCGAAATAGATATTGTTAAAATCTTCACTATTAACAAAAATCTTAGCATCCCCTCTTATAGCGCCTGAGCGTAAAATGGGATACAACCCCAGATAAAGCATAGTGCTTTTCCCCATCCAGTTATCGGTCCCGCCGGGGTTTGCAGCATTTTGAGCGTCATAAGCAAAAGAAGTCGTAAAATACACATCACTGCCGATAACCGCAGCAGAATAGCCTTTAACAAAAACTCCCAGTAAAACAAACATAATAGCCAATCTAATAATATTCTTCATAAGAAATTCCTCCTTATTTAACTACATAGGTATTTATTAAAATTAAATCCAATATTCAAACTTCAGGAATATTCTTTTCCTGAAAGATGCGCCGTTTATGAGGTCAACGTCGGATGACATATTGTCGGTACCGCCACCGTCACCCAATTCAAGATTAAAGCGGGTGTTAGGTCCCGTATGGAACTGCAATTGAATAAAAGCATCCCACCAGTTGACATCATCACCGCTTTTCCAATGCCCTGCCGATTGGATGTAAGCAAAGCGAGAGTAAAACTTTACTACCTGAGAGAGATTTAAGAATATCTCAATGGCGCTTGAAAGCAATTGCTTTTCCTCATCCCCAAGCGCTACAATCTTAACCTCAGGCGAAATACGGCCGAGAGGGCTTTCTCCGGCAGCAACAAAAGTGAGATAATCTACACCTTCGGGAACAAAAGCTCCAAGGTATGTTTGTCCAACTTCCCTATCCCAAGCCATATTAAACGAGAACCCGCTTCTAAATAGAATATTCAAATTAAGATTGTATCTTAAAGATGCAGATTCATCTAAAACATCCCCGGCAGACCAAATAAAATACTTTTCCTGGTCAAAGATATAATCATGGTAATAGTCATTTTTGAAATTTATAGATATTGCCTTATAGGGGAAATTATAACTGATACCCCACGACTGGTAAAAATTATTTTCAATATCCGATCCCATATAGTCTTGGAAACGAGGCTGGCGACCTCTTATCATTGTGTCAAAAAACAAATGTCCCAAATCAATTTTAGCGGTTTTAAATTCTCTATTCCATTTAAACTCAGCCTGATAAACCAAAGCATTGGTATTACCAAGAAGGTTGATCCCCGGATAATATTCAAACGGATATTCCTCCGGAGCATAACTTCTTCCAATTGTCCCAAAAAGATAATAACTTCCGACAACGGGAATATCACCATTGATAGTCATATCAGCACCTATTACATTGTAAAAATACCTATTAGTGACGCTCGTCACTTCGGAAAACGTATCGGAAATATCTACTGCTGGTTTATAGTATTGATTTCCTCCACCTGTAATCCCCATACTCAAATTTAAAAAAGTTCTACGAATTATTTGGCGTCCAACTCTCATACCAAAACCATAGGCGTGTCTATCTGGAGCATTTTGATCTAAATAATCCGAGCGATAATCAATAATAAATCCTCTTGTAAAAAATCCGGCAATACCATAGCTATCCCACTGGATTCCGGATCTAGTCAGCCCATCCCCGATATCTCCAAAAAACCTTAAATAGGGCTGGCCTATATCAGTCCTGTTTTGTGTCCTAAAAAACGCAAATGTAGTATGACCTTTAAAGAGAGGCACCCTCTTTGAAATATGCGCTTCAAATTGCCTGATTTTAAAATTGTTAGCATCTCCTTGCAACATACCCGGATTAATCCCTTCAGCATAATTCGGACTAAAATCAGGCTCAAGAATTTTGCCTGACATCCCCATCCCGTAAAAGTCAACATTCGCGCCAAGCTTGCTCCATATATTCCATCCTTCCATATTCAAACCAGCCAATTGGAGTTCCATATACCCTTTCACATCGGTAGAACGCCAATCCGCATTGGTAACAATCCCTACCCTGTCTGCTTCCCAAAAAGTTGTTTCCAAGTTGCCGTAAAAACCTGCCCTGAAAGCGGTAAACCCGGATGAAAAACAAAGCATAATAAAAATCGACATTAACAATATCTTTATTTTCATACACCACTCCTCAAATTCTTAATAATATATTTAGTCATCATAGCCCACCGAAGAACGCTTACCAAAACCTAATCTATAACTAATATCAACTTGATAATAGAGACTTAATCCGGGCATAGGTAAAACACCCACATTAACCGATAAATCCTCGACTACAACGCCAAGCCCGCCGGAAAGTTGCCCCTCATTAACCCCAACTCTTACAAAAAGAGATTCAAAGAAACTTGCCTCAATACCGAAATAAGTGTTGGCAAGCCCGGTGGATGAGCCCGTAAAATTTCTTCTGTTAATATGCTTATCCTCTCCACTAAGATTAAAAGCGGTAAAGAAATGAAAGTCTTTAAGTATAGCAACCTTGCCATGAATAATCATCCCGCGTTTTGTGATAGTAGAAACATCACCCTCGAAAAAGCTTACCTTACTCTCAAGTATATCGGAAACCATAAAACCGACACTCAAAATATCATTAAAAAGTTTTAAAGTAACGTCAAAGTCTAAATCCACACCCGTAGCGGATACGGTAATATCGTTCCATAAATCCGCAAGACTTGCATCATCAACGGTAAACATATTCAACTTAAAACCGACACCGGCAGCAACCCCGTTAATAAATAATACGTCAATAGGGTAATATCCGGCGCCTACAATATTTATATTATATTCGCTGATACCGCTGGTAACAAAAAGCATCTTCGCGCCCAATCCCATACCGACATTCATAAAGCCGATATTCAACCCCGAACTTACACCAAAAGCGGCATTTTGTATTTCGGGAAGCTCAAAGGGAGTCGGGGCATAGCTTGCCGAAAAATCAAGATAACTTCTCTCGGAAGCAACCTGTGCTATCATTGAAGGATTATACAAGACATTAAATCCTCCCAAATCCCTGTCCAACACCACGCCGCCCAAAGCGGTTGCAACTCCGCCCACGGGTTCGCCCATATTCAAGCCGTATAAAGAACCTGCAGCAAAGAGTATTGATATAAATAACAAAAATAATTTCCTCATAGAAAACCTCCTACCTTTCAACCTAACGTAAAATCGAGACAACCGATTTTTCAGTCCACGCTAATCCATCTTCCGTAACACCTGAAAATACTACTATATAATTGCCCATAGGTAAATAAAAACCGTCGTCATCCGTACCATCCCATTCATGATATATAGAGGATGTTTCACTATCAGCATCGGCGTTCCATACCAAAGTCCCATCGCTGTCTCTTCCAGGAATTGAACGAACCTTCTCTCCTCTAAGGTTAAATATGCTTATACTTCCGTCAAATACATTAGCCCCTTTTTCCATTATTATACCAACTTTACCCACCTCGTCTCTTAAAGGCGCAAAAACCCTCCTTCTTGTGTATTCTACTCCAGAAGAAGTATTTGAAACAATGACTCCAACAGCAAGTTTAGGTGGAGTAAACTCTCTTGAACCAGGAAGGGATACTATTTTAGCATCATATCTCGGCCTTACTCCCATACGAAGATTTCCATTTTCATCAGTAAAGGGAATTTCAAAATAATTATCTGCAACAGACATTCTATCAGGATTCATACCGGCAAAATTATCAGGCATAAAATCATAGGTCAAGGCTCCCGACCCAGTACTACCGTCAACACTTGCAGCAATAATTCTTAAATTTATATTTTTAACCGATGGCATATCATTAGTAAAAGCATCCATTCTAATTCTAAACAACAAAACTCTTTGCAAAGTATTGAACTCATATCTCCCGTTATAAAAAGCATCTGACAACTCCGGTTTATGTTCGGGAGGATCCCAAGTGGGCTGGTGCGTTATAGTAGAAATTCTATATGCTTGATACGGAGTATCTTGATTGGTAAAACCCAAAACTTGAAATGCCCCCAACTCTAATCTGCGGCTTTCATCTCCCGTGTATGTTCCTATATAAAAATCCACATGGAAATCCCGAGTATAAATAGCTTTGTCCCATATAGTGGTTTTTCTCCTTAAGTCTTGAACACCAAATCCTTCAATCCTATCAAACAATACAAACAAATTCACTCCACTATCACCACGCCCGGTTTGAAATCCATTTCTCATTTCACCTTTCACAGCAACATAAAGCCAATTAGTATCCCAAGTAATCCAAAGCTCGGAAAGATCGCCTCTTGTTCCATCAGGACCCTCTCTCTGGATAACACAATCATATGGGGAAAACCTATTTCTCACCTGTTCCCCCCAGTTTTCCTCACGCGTGGGAGGCAATTTCCATAGGTTTTTTCCTGCCCACATTCCCAAATCCGGATTAGCCCTGTTGGTTTTATTTAAAGGATAATCCAAAGTATGATTTGGAGAAATCAGCCACTCATCTTCTTCCCAACCGGCATTAACTCCCAGCCATCCGGACCTTGTATATTCTATAACAATATCCGAACGATATTCCGCCGTCGCAGAAAACAAAACTCCGATTGAAAAACACATCAAAGCAAATAAAGATACAAGCATTTTTATTTTCATTATATTTTCCTCCTTATATATTATTCACCTTCAATTAAATCAATTACTATTGTTTCAGCAAATTTTTCAATATCCACCAGCTCAGCATTGTAATCTAATGGGTCATATTTTACATCAAATTTATAAACATATTTATCTCTATCATAGGATAAATATACATTTACAGATCCTTCAAGATTTTCAAATCCTTTCTCTCTACCATCTACAAATCCCAGTTTCATCCCTTTGCCATAATAGATAAAAAAAGGAACTTTATTTATACTTCCTTCAGAGCCAACATAACCGCTTGTATTATTGAACGCCTTCTGCGAATTTAAATAATTAGTAAAAATAGAAACACCGCTATTTTCAGTAGTAACGGTATAATTGGAAATCAAAGTCGTCAAACTAACATCGCCGAGTTTGTAATTTATAGAACCGCTTACCCTTACAAGGCTTGCATTGCTTACAGCCTCGTTAAATTCCGCAAGGTCGGTAAATTCATTAAAACTTACTGCATCTGGATCATCTTTAAGTGAAAAATCCAAATCAAAACTTGCGGTATATTCAACGTTTTTCATATTGGCTTTTATATTGGCTAAACAAACTATATTAGTAACATAGTTGGTAACATCATCAACAATATCAAGCAGAATATTGGTAACAACATCTTTCACCGAGAAGTCCGTTATAGCGTAAGGCGTGCTTTCATTGGTAAGAGTCATCCATCTGATAGGCTGACCCAATATAAAGAATTGAACCGATGCAGCTTTCATCGCGGGAAATATTTCCTCCGAGCCGGGATTTTGCACCGCACAGGACGCGAGGAAAAAAGCTATCCCCACGGCAACAAGACTATTTAATTTCCAAAATTTCTTCATAAACTACCTCCCTAAGGCATTCTTTTCATATATTTATTTTACAGTTACCAGATTTTATACTAAAAAAAAAATTTGTCAATAGTTTTTTCAATATATTTTCGATTAAATCAAAAGTTTTTTTTGAAATATTAAATAAAACGACGCTCCAAAAATCAAAAAAAAATTTTAAAAAAACATATAAAGTTTAAACCGAAACGAGTCGATAAATTGAATAGGAAAAGTGCCTGAGTGGAAATAAAGCCCGTTACAGGATATTTCACCTATTACTATTTTCGGCACTATCACAAAAGCCTTTATACTTTAGACAGAAAATTATTCGGCAAGGATGCCGGATTAAAATATCAAGGAGGATTGCTATGATAATCAATCACAACATCAGTTCGATTTTCTCGAATCGACAACTCAAGCTCAACGAATGGAGCGTGGACAGAAACATTGAAAAGCTATCTTCGGGTATGCGTATTAACCGTGCGGGTGATGATGCCTCCGGTTTGGCAGTATCTGAAAAGATGCGTTCACAGGTTCGCGGTCTTATTCGTGCCGAACAAAACGTGCAGGATGCGATTTCTTTCATCCAGACAACCGAGGGTTACCTTCAGGAATCTCAGGATATCCTTCAAAGGATACGTGAACTTGCTATCCAGTCGGCTAACGGTATCTATGCCGTAGAAGACAGGATGATGCTTCAGGTTGAGGTTTCACAGCTTATCGGCGAAGTTGACAGAATCGCTTCTCACGCGCAGTTCAACGGCTTGAATATGTTGACAGGACGTTTTGCACAGGACGTTGTGGGGAACCAACCTACCGCCAGTATGTGGTTCCATATCGGTGCTAATATGGACCAACGTGTAAGGTCTTATATTAACACTATGACTGCTGCAGCACTGGGATTACGCGACCTTGCTACCCGCGATATCCTCAGTCTCAGCACCCCGGAAAATGCCAATATGGCTATCGGTAAAGTTGACCTTGCTCTTATGAATGTATCAAAGCAAAGAGCAGACCTTGGTGCTTACCAGAACAGACTTACCCATACTTCCAAGGCTCTTATGGTCGGTGCCGAGAACATTCAAGCGGCTGAATCCAGAATACGCGACACCAATATGGCATTGGAGATGAGCGACTTTGTAAAGAATCAGATACTTGCTCAGGCTTCCACTGCTATGCTCGCGCAGGCTAACCAAAAGCCTCAGTTGGTTCTGTCCCTTTTACGTTAACGTTTTCCGGGGATAGGCAAATTAAATATATCAAGCATTCCGGTTATCCCGATTTTTAGAATCGGGATAACCGCGTTTGTATTTGATTTTCCTCTAAGGTAATAGGTCTGTGGTTTATTAGCCGAAATTTTTCCCTCCCGTTATTTTACCTTATCCGAAAAAAATAGGGACCCTGCCGGTCATCAAGGATGGTAAACTTCATTTCAAGGAGGGTGGCTATGATTATAAACCACAATATAAGTTCAATATTTTCCAACAGGCAGCTTAAAATGAACGAAATGAATATCGACTCCGGTATCGAAAAACTGTCTTCGGGTATGCGTATTAACAAAGCCGGCGATGATGCTTCCGGTTTGGCGGTATCCGAAAAGATGAGAGCGCAAATCGGCGGACTCCATCAGGCTATGCGTAATACCGAAGATGCTATTTCGTTCCTTCAAACTTCGGAAGGTAACCTCGAACAAACCACTATGATTCTTCAGCGTCTCAGAGAACTTTCGGTTCAGGCGGGTAACGGCGTTTATTCCGATATGGACAGAATGTTAATCAACGTTGAGGTATCCCAACTTATTGACGAGGTAAACCGTATTGCTCATCACGCCCAATTTAACGGTATGAATATGTTGACGGGTCGATTCCAAGACCCCGCAACACAACTTCAAGCCGGAGAAGGCGCGGCAGCAATACCCGAAGAAGAAGCAGGAGTTTGGTTCCATATTGGTCCTAATATGGATCAAAGAGTTCAGGTGTTCATAGGTAATATGGAAGCCAGGTCTTTGGGACTTACCGATGCCGACGGTGAAAAGCTGATTTCGGCAAGCACTATGGAAGCTGCAAACCGCTCTATCGGTATGATAGACAAGGCGCTTGAAACCGTTATCAAACAGCGCACCGACTTGGGCGCTTACCAAAACAGATTCGAGCACCTCTACAAAGGTCTGTATATCGCTTATGAAAATACTCAAGCAGCTGAATCCAGAATCCGCGATACCGATATGGCAACTACTATGAGCGAATTTGTTAAAGACCAGATTCTTACTCAGGCAAGTGTTTCTATGTTGGCTCAGGCAAATTTAAAGCCCCAGCTGGTGCTGAGGCTTCTTGGTTAGGGATAGGCAGTATCCTCTAACTTAAAAGGTTCAGAATTTTAGGTCTGACTGTGCAGGGTCCCTAATTTATTATCACTTACAGTAATAATATCGACACTCCCTCAATTCCCTTTAGCCTTTAATAAAATTTTTTTAAACAAAAAACGGGGTTGTAAATAACCCCGTTTTTTTATTTCTATCCACCTAACGATTAATCTATTTGTCTATATTTTTGACCGGTTCAAATGTCTTCCCGTATTTCTGCTTCTCTTTTTCCTTTAAAAGTTCATATTCGCCTATAAATTCGTAAGTCTCGGAAAAACTGTCGTGCTTGCTTTTACCGCCGACAAGCTCATAAGTTCCGTCCGAATTTAAAATCCATTGATTGGTATTATCACGGATTTGTATCTCAAAAATCTTTTTAATAAAGTTGCACTCATCCCTACCCCTCACCGGAAATAAAATCTCAACCCTTCTGTCCAAATTACGCGTCATCCAGTCCGCGCTTGATAAATAATACTCCTCGTCTCCACCGTTATAAAAATAATAAATTCTCGGATGCTCCAAAAAACGTCCGACTATACTTCTTACCTTAATATTATCGCTCACGCCTTTTATACCCGGCTTTAGCGCGCAAATCCCCCTGACTATAAGTTCAATCTTAACCCCCGCAATTGAAGCGGCGTAAAGCGCCTTTACAATACTTTTATCCAAAAGAGAATTCATTTTTGCGATAATCCGGGCGCGCCCCCCGTTTTTGGCATTCTCGGTCTCGCGTTCTATCAGGGATATAAAACGATTACGCAATTCAAGAGGAGCTACCGCCAAATAATTCCACTGGGTCGGCATCGAAAATCCGGTCAACAGATTAAACAGCATAGACACGTCTTCCCCGATATAATCATCACTTGTAAAAAAACTGAAATCCGTATAAAGCCGTGCGGTTTTCTCATTATAGTTTCCCGTAGCCATATGGATATAACGCCTAATTCCGGTTTTTTCGCGACGAATCACAAGGAGAGCTTTTGCATGGGTTTTAAGCCCTACAATCCCGTAGATAACGTGCGCTCCCGCATCCTCAAGACGTCTTGCCCATTGTATATTACGCTTCTCATCAAAACGCGCTTTAAGTTCATCAAGTATCGTAACATATTTCCCGTTTTGAGCGGCTTTTTCGAGCGCCTTTACTATAGAAGAATCATCGCTTGTCCTGTATAAAGTAAGCTTAATAGCCAAAACATCCTCGTCTTCCGCAGCCCTTTCCACAAACTCCACCACAGGGTCATAGGAATGATACGGATGATACAATATACAGTCCTTTTCCCTTATAAGTTCAAAAATATCCCTGTTGCGAAAATCATAGGGATAAATCGGGGTAATATGTTTATCTTTAAGTTCGGAATTATTAATCCGCGAATAAATTTCAAAAAGGTCGTTGAGGTTTAATATACCTTTAATGTAATATATATAATCATCTTCAACCCGGGTTTGTTTAACCAAAGTTTTTAAAACCATCGGCGAAATATTTTTTTCCACCTCAAGTTTTACTACATTCCGCTGATGCATCCTCTTTATATGCTCCTCAATCTCGGTGAGAAGGTCGGATATTTCATCGGAATCAATACTAAAATCGGCATCACGCGTTATACGGATAATGCTCGCGGATTTAACTTTATATCCCGTATAAATCTCGGAAATAAACAGCTTCACGATATTTTCAATAGGTATATATTTATCGCTATCCTGAATCCTTATAAACCTGCCCTGTATATTGGTAGGTATCTGCACAAAGGACAGCTTGCTTTTTTCTATCAGCTCAACACTTTCTTCAGATGAGGAAATTTCGACTGCAAGATATATCTTGCCCGTGTTGAGATTTGGAAAGGGATGCGTAGGCCCTACCGAAATCGGGGTTAAGACCTTTTTGATATGGCTTTCAAAATATGATTGCAAAACATCTTTATAGCCCTCAATATCCTTTAAATCCAAAAGAAGTTCAATACCGTGTTTTTTAAACTCCGGAACAATTTCCTTATATAACAAAGAATACTGCCGTTTCAACATCCTGAGAATCCTCTCGCGGATACCGGCAAGTTGCTCCTCAGGGGAACGAAGGTCCGACGAGGTGCCCGACGAACCGACCTCCTTTTGCTTTTTAAGCGCGGCAACCCTCACCATAAAAAACTCTTCAATATTGGATGCTACTATCGCTAAAAATTTCAACCTTTCGAGAACAGGGTTATTATCCTCGCCTGCCTCATACAAAACTCTTTCATCAAAATCAAGCCTGCTCCACTCGCGGTTGAAATAGTATTGAGGATTGTCCAAATTCTTCATAACATGCTCTCCAAAATCACGCGAAGACCAAAAAAGTTCTCAAACAAATCACTTTTCTGTGCAACCGAAAATCTTAATATATCAAGATAGTCGCCCTTATCCATAGGCAGTTTAACCAATATCTCGCATTTATCTTCTATTATATTAATCTTCAAGTCCTGAATAACCTGTGTATGGGAATTATCAATACCGTCCGCAATACGAAGGATAGCGGCAAGCCTTGAAACTATAATCCTGCCCTCACGCGACAAGTTTGTAAAATCCGTATGCGAAGGTTTTGGTATTGCCCGCCTGTGATACCTTGCTATAAGCGCAATCAATTGTATCTCGGAATTATCAAGCCCCAAAATTTCACAAAATGAAATAAGTCTCTGCGAATGCTTGTGATGGTTACTTGAACTTACGAAAGAACCAATATCGTGAAGAATAGCGGCAACCTCAAGATAAAGCCTTTCCTTTTTATCGAAGCCGTAAATATCCCTCATCTGGTCAAAAATAGACAAGGCAATTTTCGCCACGTAATCCGCGTGGGTTTCATCAAACTTAAACTTTCTTCCTATATGATGAGCTGCGCTTATAACGTCTTTCTTTGTCTCCTCGTCCATTTTCAAAAGATTTTCCTCGCGAAAAGATAATTGGTTAAGCATAGCTTTAGACATAGATATATCGGGAAAAAGCACCTCTTTTGCGCCGGTAAGTTTATAAAGCATCCCGACAAGCAAAAACGCCACCCACGTTGTCCCGCTGACGTTCTCGTTTATACCGAATTTTTTTTTCAAATCCTGCGGTGTCATCGCCTTGACTTCATTATAGAAAGACAGGATTTTCTTTTTAGTGATACGGTAAATCCCCTGCACCTCTTTTTCCTCGTGTATTTGCTTAATGAGATTGAGAACATCATCATTCAAAACAACAAAACGGGTTATATCCTCAATGTTTGTAAAATGATTAAGCGTATTGGTAAAACGGTATGAAAGAGGTCGAAGCGTCTGTGTAATAAACTTTTCCGGGATTTCAAAATTCCGCAATATACGCAAAGTTCCCTGATTATGCGTTTCCGAAAAAATAACCTTATTTTCATTTTGAAGGACAATCTGCGTAGCGCCTCCGCCTATGGAAAAAAGAAGCACTTTCTCGAACTGAAATCCGAACCTGTCTTTCATAAGTCGCTTAACGCCGTTATAAAAAATTCGCGTTTCGACAATCGGTTCGATTATCTCTATTCTTATACCGGTTGCGTTAAGTATTCTCTCAATAAGCACATCCGCATTAGCCGCCTCACGGATACTGCTTGTTCCGATTGCTTTAACCAAATCAATTTTGTAGCCGTCAATAACCTCTTTAAAATTTTTCATTACGGTAATAACTTCACGAATAGTCTGGTTTGAGATAATACCCTTGCTGAAAGTATCCTTGCCGATAAGAATCGGCACCCAAAGGTTTTCAATATCTTTAAAATATCCCTTCCTTACTATACTTCCGATAAAGAGACGTATGGAATGAGACCCTATATCAATTACGGCAATAAGTTTGTTCTTGTTTTTCACGCTATTTCCTTAGAATAAGTCTATGTAATATTTTAAAGGGTTTAGGTAAAAAGTCAAAACTTATATAAGTTTAAAAAGGGAAAATAAGACAAAAAAACGCCCTTCCCGTATAAGAAAGGGCGCTTTATAAAATAATCTATTGTATTTAAGGAAACGTTCTTTAGTACATACCGCCCATCCCCATATCGGGAGAAGGCATAGCGGAAGCTTTTTCCTTTTCGGGCTTATCGGCAACCAAAACTTCGGTGATAAGCAGAAGTCCCGCGATACTTGCAGCATTCTGAAGTGCGGTTCTTTCGACTTTAGCGGGGTCGATAATACCGGACTTGAACATATCAACCCATTCGCCGGTAAGAGCATTGTATCCCATACCGTCTTTAGCCTCTTTAGCCTTATGAACAACAACGGAACCGTCAATACCCGCATTCTGGGCGATAAGCTTCATAGGAGATTCAAGAGATTTGTTCACAATCTGGATACCGATATTTTCCTCTGCGGTATCTCCCTTGAGATTTTCAAGAACTTTTTGCGCTTTCAAGAGACACAATCCGCCGCCGGGAACAATTCCCTCTTCGACAGCGGCTTTGGTAGCGGACAAAGCATCCTCTACGCGCGCCTTTTTCTCTTTAAGTTCAACTTCGGTAGCCGCGCCGACCTTTATAACGGCAACACCGCCCGACAACTTGGCAAGTCTTTCCTGTAATTTTTCCTTATCGTAATCGGAAGTAGTAGTCTCTATCTGTGCCCTAATCTGTTTAACTCTTGCCTGAATATCTTCTTTCTTACCGCGCCCGTCAACGATAGTAGTATTATCCTTATCGACTTTGACTTTCTTAGCCTGACCTAAATCTGCAAGAGTAGCATTTTCAAGTTTCATACCCTTGTCTTCGGAAATTACGTTAGCGCCGGCAAGGATAGCAATATCTTCAAGCATAGCCTTTCTTCTGTCGCCGAAAGCAGGTGCCTTAACGGCAACACTGTTGAGAGTTCCCCTGAGTTTGTTTACAATAAGGGTAGCCAAAGCCTCGCCTTCAATGTCCTCAGCGATAACAACCAAAGGCTTACCGCTCTGTGCGATTTTTTCAAGAAGGGGAACAAGTTCCTTAAGCGAGGAAACCTTTTTGTCATATACAAGAATATACGGGTCTTCCATCTCGGCAACCATAGTTTCCGTATTGGTAACCATATAAGGAGAAAGGTAACCCCTGTCAAACTGCATACCCTCTACGACATCAACAAGAGTCTCAAGCGACTTGGATTCTTCAACGGTAATAACCCCGTCCTTACCGACTTTGTCCATAGCTTGAGCAATAAAAGCGCCGATTTCATTATCGTTGTTGGCGGAAATAGCGGCGATATTCCTAATATCTTCGCTTGTCTCAACATCATGCGCCATTTTTCCGATTTCCTCAACAACCTTGACAACAGCCTTGTCGATACCGCGTTTAATCAATGTGGGGTTACTACCTGCGGTAACGTTTTTAAAACCCTCTTTGATAATAGCATTAGCGAGAACGGTTGCGGTGGTGGTTCCGTCACCGGCTACATCATTGGTCTTGGTAGCAACTTCCTTAACCAACTGTGCGCCCATATTCTCAAAACGGTCTTCAAACTCGATTTCTTTAGCAACAGTAACACCGTCCTTTGTGATAGTGGGAGCGCCAAATTTCTTTTCGATTACTACATTTCTACCTCGCGGACCAAGTGTAGCACCAACCGCTTTTGCCAACCTGTCGACACCTACCAGAACTTTCTGGTGAGCATCATTCGAAAACAACAAATCCTTGGCCATAATTCACCTCTCCAAATTATTATTATTTTTTTAGAGTAAAATATACTAAATTCAATTTCAATAGTCAAATCGAAAAGAAAAAAAATCGATTTTTTTTATATGCCTTATTTTCGTCCGACAGGAAATACCGCAAACGGTATTTCATTTTTCCTCGCGGTAATAATTTCGGCGACCGTATCGGGGGTAAAAGCTCCGATATAAACAGTCCCAAGCCCCATACTTTCACACTGCAGATAGATATTCTGTGCGGCGTGTCCGACCTCAATATGGGTATATAAAACCCCTCGTTCGCCGTAACGCCCTGTCGTTCGCCCATAAGTTCCCGTTATCACAAAGGAGGCGGGGGCGTTTGCAACACTCGACTGGTTTAAACTTGCGCGGGTCAGCGCGCTTCTTTTATCGCCCTTATCAATAAGCTCAATTTTATGTCCCGACGGGATATACTTGTAAACTCCCGGGTCAAGCCCATCTACCCTTCCCGCTACAAGATAAACGTCAAGCGGATAAGTGGCGCCTGCGGATGGGGCGGTTCTGAAACGGTTTTGCGCGGTAATCCCCTGCGCCGCCCATAAAATCTGCGAAACCTCCTCCATAGTTAGAGCTTCCTGTTTGTAACTTCTTACGGAGCGACGGTTTTTCAACGCCTCCTCAACAGACATCTCGCTTTCAAATCTCGGTTCGGGCAAATCCAATACCTTAGACGACATACGCGAAACTCCTATAACGGTTACTATCCCCGCAACCGCTATCATTAATAGTAGATACTTAAAAAAATTCTTCATAAGCCCCTCCTTCCGATAGAATATCAACCTTAGTTTAACATCCGATAAAAATATTGGCAAGGCGAAAGGAAAAAAAGTTTTGCCGAAATCCGTTCGGGATAAACAACTCCCCTTATTAATCTTGCGCAAATCAGCGTTTTGGATTATAATAAATTAAACCTAACGGAGTAAAGATTATGCCTCATAAAAAGAAAAAACCGAGAAACCAAAATCGCCCTCATTACACGAGAGGTGAGGAAAACGACGCTCCCGAAAATAATGAAAATCCCGATAAGAGCGAGAGAAAGCCCTTTTTCAATCGCAGGCGAAATAAAAATTTCAAGCCATCCGCACCGCAAGCAAAAGAAAAGGAACCGGAAATGGAGATGGATAACAAACGAGTTATAAAAAATCAAGAGGTCAAAACCGATATTCCGACCGATACGGAAATAGCAGAATTTTCAAACGATAACTCGACTTTTATAATAACCAAAGAAATACAACAACGCAAAGAAGAGATAGAAAGTGCCGGAAGTCTCGGGGATTGCCCTATATGCGAATTACCTGTAAAAAGCCCCGCCACCTCAATACCACATCGCGAAACCGAAAAACTTGCTCATTTTGATTGCGTAATACGCGAACTGCTTAAAGACCATAAAGACAAAATGGGTAAGCACAGACGTATCTATTATATAGGCGGAGGAAATTTCGCGATAGTCAGGGAACATCACGATAAGCGCGGACGATTGAAAACGTATAATATTATTGAAAAAATCAACTATGCACAGAAAGAATAAGCATATCGTTTCAATTGAAGGAATAGTCATAAAACAAAAGTCATTCGGCGAGGGTAGCCGACTGATTACGTTAATAGAAAAAGAACGCGGAAAAATGGAATTAAGCGCCTTCGGGAGCAGTAAAGAAAAAAGCCGCAGGCGTGATGCGCTTCTTAGCGGAAATCTTATAAGCGCCGTATGTTATCAAAAACCTACTGCCGATACTTTATCGGTAAGGGAGGCAAAAACGGTTTGCTCTTATCCTAATATAAAATCCGATTTATCTAAAATCGCTTTTTTTTATCTTATCTCGGAAGTGTTGGATATCCTGCTTGCAAAAGAAGCCCCGTTTATGAGATACCCGATATTTACGACGGTATTAGACAAAATGGAAATTTTTGCGCGCCCCGCAAAATATGCGCTGTCCTTTTTGATTCCCGTAATGCAGGATGAGGGAATATTCCCGCATTATTCCCCGGATTTGCCTCTATCAATTCAGCGGGCAACCGGTGAAAATTTCACAATAGAGACGGGATGCTCCCGCTTTATAAAAGTCTCGCAGGAAAAAGACAATCTCGATTTCTGGGATAGTAAGGAACTGACTGTATCCACTATGCAAAACCTTATATATTTAATCTCATCAATAATAAAGTATAATTTCGACCGCGACTTAAACTCTATCGCACTTATCAAAATCCGTCAATAGCCGTATATCGGAAATTTTGCAGACAGGTTCTACTATTTTCGCCGTCACGAGTTTCCTGCCTGTTTGCATATCACGGTTATCGAGTTCCGAGCCGCTTCCGAAGGAAAGGCTTGGAGTATCAAGATGACCGACAACCGTCCTGAGTGAAGTCGAAGGAATCGGTGTCCGCGCAGTCAGAATTACTGCGCTACCGAAGCAGATTCTTCACGGGTTAGACTGACGATAGCGTAATCAGTATGACATAATGACCGAGGGTTTCCCTCCCCAAATCCGATAGTCTAATCCCGTTTTACAAACTTCACGTAGTTTATATCTCTAAGCGGACTCATCTTCCTGTAAAATAAAGTGGGAAAACTGTCGTAGATATTTTTCTTAACCGGGGTGTCGTAAGCGTTTTTAAAATTTGGAAACCGTGAAATAAGCGAAGAGGCATAGAGCGCATACTCCTCAACGTCGGAAACAAAATTAAGTTCTCCATCGGGCTTAAGGACGCGGATAATATCTATCACAAAAGAGGGTTTAAGTATGCGGTTTTTCCACTGACGGGAACGAAGCCAAGGGTCGGGAAAATTGATATGAAGTTCATCAACGGAATTATCGGGAAAAAACAATTTAAGCGCGATTTCGCCGGGAGCGCTGATTACCCTGAAATTGGAAAACCCCCGTTTTGCAAGGCGATGGGCGGTTTTATGGGTTCGTTTACGAGAAATTTCTATGCCGACAAACAGCTTACCGGGATAGTCTTTGCAAAATTCAATCAAAAAATCCCCGTGTCCGCATCCCATATCAACAGCGACAGTCCGCCCCTTTATAAAATCCGCAAAAGCCTCTGCTTCCTCAACTTTAATTTCCCGAGGTATGTCCAAAAACCGGTTTCTTTCCATAACTCTTAGTAGTCGATAACTTTAGGCACGATAATATTTCCGTCAACAGCCTTCGGAGCAATCGCTTCAATTTCGGAAGTGTCAAGCGAGGGAACAACCTTATCGGGGCGCATCACGTTACTTTTTTCAACCGCGTGGGTTGTCGGGGAAATGTCTTTGGTGTCAAGTTCGCCGATTTTCTCTACAAACCCGACAATTTTATTGAATTGCTCGCTGAATTTATCAATCTCATCATTGCTGAACTCAAGTTTGGCAAGTTTAGCCACGTTTTCCACGTCTTTTATTTCAACCTTCGGCATTTCAAACTCCCGAAAAATTTTGAATATTATACATAATATTTCGGATTAACACAAGTTAAGATAAAAGCCAGTCTTTAATTTTTTTATTCTTGCGGTCATTATCGGAAATACCGCTTTGAGAACCGTAAAACTTCATTGCGTATTTAGCAAAGATATTCGCCTCAAGATTAACCCCGTCCCCGACTTTCTTTGACGACAGCGAGGTGTTTTTGACAGTCTCGGGAATAACAGCCGCGTCAAAGGTTTTATCCGTAATATTAAACGCGGTAAGACTTATCCCGTCAACCGCAATAGAGTCCTTTTCAACCAACAGGGATATAATATCCTCAGGCGCACCGAACCGATACAAAAACGCCTCATCCCGTTTCTCTATTAATTCTATCCGTCCGACAGAATCAACGTGTCCCTGAACGATATGCCCGTCAAGCAAACTTGACGGAGTAACGGGAAGCTCAAGGTTTACAATCTCTCCGTTTTTAATACTATCAAGCGTAGTCCGCGACAGTGTTTCAAAGCTCGAATAGACCGCAAAGCTATCCCTGTCTTTTTTTTCTACCGTGAGACAACTTCCGTTAACTGCGACGCTCGTTATACCCTCTTCAAGCCGCAAAATAAATCCCGTATCGGATTTTATGGAAAATCTTTTGCCCTTTCCATAGTTAATAACGGAAACGATTTTGCCGGTATTGCGTATGATACCCGTAAACATATAATTCTCCGAAATATGATAGGTAAATAATAAATCATTCGGCAAAAAAAATCAAGGCGTAGAAAATTAATCCTATACTCAACAC
>CAZQBT010000002.1:0-111247 GCA_964591955.1 uncultured Brevinematales bacterium
AAAGGGAAGTTTCATTTTTGGAGTTACATAGGAACTCTTGGCTTTGGACGACAAGCGGGCATTTATTTTTGAATGGAATTGCAAGTTTTTTTGACTTTTTTTATTTAATAATGTATCTTGTATTATACAATTTTGTGATTCCAAGTTCAAATAAAGTAGGTTGGGTTTGGCTTACAATAATTTTGAAATTGGTCTATTGTCGGAGGGTGCCGGTATTTTAAGTTTTGCATCATTGATTTTTCGTTTTTTTTCGCAATTTTCAATCTTGAAAATCCGTTCATTTGTGAATTACGCATCTCCTGACAGGATACCCACTCCCTTTTTTTGATTTTGTTGGAGTGTTCTTTCGACTTTAGCAAAAAGGCGTTTTTAAAGCATAAAATCTCATTTTTAAAAAAACAGGAGGATTAATATGCCGTATCCGGGAAGGATTTATTTTATTTTTATGTTGCTCAATACTTTGGTTACGCTCTTTATTATGACGGCAATCATAATTCGGGCAAAAAATCTTGCGAGCCGGTTGTTGGCTATTATAGGCGGTAGCGTTATTGTTATTATGACAATTTTGGTTGAACTGGCGGGCAGAGGTATCCTGAGAGGAAATCCGCGTATAATTTTCAATATTAATAGCATAGCGGGTATTACCGGGCTATTTTTATTCGGCTTGGCTATTCTTCTTGCGAGATTGAATAAAAAGACGGATACAGTAAAACAGGATGTTCCAAACAGCTCTTTGGACAAGGAATCTATGCAGGCTTTATCAAAAAAGGATGCTCCTATCTGGGTGGGGTTCATTCTCGCCGGCGCTGCCCTGCTTTTCGGTCTTATAGACGTATTTACGCAGGGAGGATATGGACCTCGTCAGCAAACCTGGTCTTCTATATTTAATTTGGCTTATGCGGTTTACTTTTTGGTTTGCCTTTTCCAGTTGCATAACAGACTTCAGACGGCAACCAAAGGGGCTTATCCGATTAGCCCCGGTAAAGCGGTCGGGTTTCATTTTATCCCGTTTTATAATTTCTACTGGATTTTCAAATGGCCTGCTGAAATTACAAAATTCATTAATACTCAAGCTAAAAGCAAACGGTATTTTACCGGTATGGGAGGGCTCTGTATACTCGGCGCATTGCTGGTTGGTTTGATACCTATTCCTACCGGAGGAAGAGGGTCTTTTATTATGCTCGGCGGGTTTATTTACGGGTTTGTTCTTTTTGGGGTTCTTTATTATTTGGACAATAAATTAAGATATTATGCTTCTTGTCCGGACAATATTTCCTGGGTAAAAGAGGAGGCTTAATCTTAATGTGAAACTTATCAATGTGATAAAGTAGCGGGATAAGTTGAAATTCGGTATGCTTTATTGATGGATATGATATTTTATATTTATATACTCTTATAAACCGTAATAATTAGAATTCCGGCTTCTGTAGAAAAAAAAAGGAGGACTTGATTATGTCGAAAATGATTTTTGATAAGGTATCCGTGAGCTATAAAATGAGAATAAAAAAATTTAGCGCAGTAATAGCGGTTTTAATATTTATCTTGGGTATATTTACAAACAATATTAACGCACAAGATTCCGAAAGTTCGGTTTTATGGGAAAAAGAAGCTCACGGTTTTTTTGTCGCTTCTTTGGATTTCAGTCCGGATGGGAAGATTCTTGCATCAGGCGGGGATGGTGAAGAATTAAAGCTATGGGAGGCTTCTTCCGGAAAGCTGATCAGGTCTATAAAAACTCGCAATAACTTTGTTTTTGCAATAACCTTTAGTCCTGATGGCAGAACGGTTGCTTCAAGTGGCGGAGATATGGAAATAAAACTATGGAGAACTAAAACCGGGGAACTTATTGAATCTTTTAAAGGCCATTTAGGCAGGGTTGGCGCCGTAGCTTTTAATTCCGATGGAACGAAACTTGCCGCAGGCGGAAGTGATAGCAGAATCTTACTATGGGAGGTTTCAACAGGAAAAAGTATTAAAACTTTTGAAGCTTTTGACAGTCATATAGGCGAAATTATTACTATAGCTATTAGTCCCGATGAAACAAAAATTGCTGTCGGAAGTTATAATAAGTGGGGTAATAACGTTAATATTCGGGAGGTTTCAACAGGGAGACTTATCAAATCTTTAAAGGCTCATAACGAATACGTCAAAACTTTAGCCTTTAGTCCCGATGGAAAAACTTTTGTTACGGGTGGTAGTGATAATACAGTTAAGCTATGGGAAACCTCAACAGGAAATCTTATTAAAACCGTAGAAACAGACAATAAACTTATTAATTTAGTATGGTTTAGTCCCGATGGAAAAACTCTTGTTACAGGCGGAGATGATACTATACAATTATGGGAAATTCAAAGCGGTCATTTAACACAGGCAACCCCGGATGGAGGTGATACTACACTTTTTTGGGAAACTTTAATCGGCCATCCTTTTGCAACTATAAAAACTCCTAAGGAGATGCTAACATTAGCTTTTAGCCCTGATGGGAAGAATATTGCATCCGGTATTTATGGCGGTTCGGTAAGAATTTGGAACAATGAAAAATTTTCATTAAGTTCTGCAGAAGAAACTGCAATCAATAAAAACCTGTTGATTTTTATCGCAATAGGCGGGATTTTTATTTTATTAACCGCTTCTGGAATTATTGTTATATTACTAATATTGCGAAATCAAAAAACAAAAAAGACTTCAATAAAAGAAAAACCTGCAATGGAAAAGGAAAAAACCGAGATTGATAATTTAAAGGTTACCGGTAGTGAAAAAACAAAACCGAAAAAATTGCAAAAAGTTCTTTTTATGACTGTATTTGGTATTAGTAGTTTTATTGCCTCTATATTGGGGATTATAAACTACGTGAATTTACTTTTAAATAACACAACCGGTAATTTAGCCATATCGATTATTCCAAGCGCCTTTTTAATATCGGCGGCAATAGTAATAGCGATTTTCATTTATAAAATATGGTTATCCATACAGGATGGTTATGCGAGAACATCACCTGAAAAAGCAGTTGGTTTTCTCTTTATACCTTTTTATAATTTTTATTGGCTGTTTCAGGTATGGTGGGGATTTTCCAAGGATTTCAATAAATTAGTTAATCGTCATTCGTTAAAAATATCCAAATTACCTGAAAGTTTATTTTTAATATACTGTATTTTGATTTTTGCAGGTGTGATTCCCGGTATCGGAATTTCTGCCGGTATTGCAAGCACTATTATTATGTTAATACTAATATCGAAAGTCTGTGATGGCGTAAATGCTTTGCCGAATAATTATGAGACTGTTGGTGATATTGAAGAAACACAGGAAAAAGCTACTAAAGGAATTCCGGTTTGGATAGGTTTTATTCTTGCAGGTGTGTCCGCAATCGCTACATTTATAGATATTTATTCGCAGAGCGGATATAGAAGCCGTCAGACTTGGTGGTCGATTATTTTTGTTCTGGCAACTGTTTTTTATATGTGTTTTTGTATATATAAACAGCATAAAGCGCTTCAAAAGCTTACCAATGGTAACCATCCTATAAGTCCGGCTAAGGCAGTAGGATTTCATTTTATTCCTCTTTTTAACTATTACTGGATATTCAAATGGCCCTATGAAATGGGAAAAACAATCGGCAAAAACAATTCGGGAATAAAAATGCATAGCTCTTTATTCGGTTTTATGTTAATACTCGGAACTATAATCGGCATTATCCCTCTTCCAATAGGGGGGAAAATCATAACTATCGGTTCCGTAGTAACAGGTTTTATAGTATTTGCAGTCCTCTATTATTTTAATAATAAGCTTAATGAGGCTTCCAAATCAATGGGAGACAATATGATAGCCCCGGCGGAACGGTATATTAATATGGAACCGGTAGCAACGGATTTAGAAAAAGTATCGGGAATAAAACCGACTAAGCCAAGATATATATTAGGAGAAAATGATATAGGGAGAGTTTCTTCAAAAATAAACGATACTCGATTAATTCCGGTATTCGGTATTTATTCGGGTTCGGGAAAGAAATTCAGTGATTATAAAGAATTGGCTCAATATGTCTATAAAGGTATCCGTCATTATGCACATTTATCGGCTGTGATTAAATTCTTTTTTCCCAATTCCGATGGCACGCGAGACAGTTTATCTTTATCTGATTTACAAAAACTATATACCGGAACGGAAAACCTTTTGCTTGAAATGTATAATGAACTTCCTGAGGGGGATGTATTACAGACGAACTTGTTATTAAAAAAATTGACGGCTTGTTGAAAAGCGATAATATTTCGCAAAAGTCTGAAATTGATGAAGTTGTAACAGGCAGTGATATAGTATTAACATGCCCAAATTGCGGTGCTAAATTCTATCCTCAAACAGAACAAGAAAAAATGGAATTTCAAATGGTTAAAATGATGAAAGATAGAGGTACCGTTATTGCCGGAAAAGGTATGAAGTGTGGAAAATGTGGAAAAAGCAGTTCGGCTTTGGATTTCATTAGGTGATTCCTATTTGTTATTTTTGGCGGTGCCGTTGCCTATAAAGGGAGTTATAGGCAACGGCACTTTTTACGGAACAAGAATAATGGTGATTGAATAAAACGCGCCACCTGCGCAATAATATGAAAGCTATTATGCTTATACGGCAATACGGGATATTACGGCCCCGGCGGGTTTGTCAACTTCAATCCTCAGTTGGGGGTGTCGTATCCTGCGGGATTAGACTATCAAATTCGGTTTTCGTAGTGGGTGTTTTGAGTTGTCCCGTTTCTATTTTCTTAACACGTTTTTCCCTTTTTTCGGTTGACTTATCTAAATCCGACATTATAATATTGTGAAGTTTTATAAAAAGATATTTACGGGAGGAATGATGAGAAAATTAGCGATATTTTCAGCGATTGTTGTATTGTTGCCTTGTATATTATTCGGAGCGGGCGCTCCGCCTGAAAGAATTCCCGAAGACCCGGGAGAATATATTTTTCATATTATGCCGTTTGAACGTCGTAACGCTATGGGAGGGCAGGTAACGTTTATCCCCCGCTTCTATTATTTTGTTGACGGCGAACAATATCGCAAAAATCTTGATATTGCAAAAATCGAATATAAGCTTGGCGATGAGACGCTTTATTATTCCGATAGCGACCCGTTTCATTTTAAAGCCGATTTTACTTTCCGCGATAACGGGGAAATACCTTTTACCGTAACCGCTTTTGATATTGACGGTAATGAGTATAGTTTCCAAACCAATATAATTATCAGCAATGTAAACGTTATTGTGAGGGCTAACCTCAAAGAGCCGTTGGATGAGGACTGGAAATTATACCTTGCGGGAAGCGCCTCCGTTCTTTTGCGTAATATTGAGGAGGAAAAATGGAGTCCCCGCGCACTTGAAATGACCAAAATTGACGATACCGTTTATGAGGCAAGTTTCAAAATGGGCTTGGCGGAATCCTTACAGATGGAGTTTACTCTCGGAAGCTGGGGGCTGAAAGCCCGTCGCGCAAACGGCGCCGTTCACAGGGAAACCGTTCGCAGGATTGAAGAACCCAACCAGCTTGTGGTTGCCGACCTTGATAATTTCGGTAAAACCGTGGGCAGAATTACCGCCGAGGGGTTTGTTTTGGGTTTTGAAGGCGACGGCAGCGAGTTTTTTATAAATTATACTCAGCGCGGAACTAATAATGCCGCCTTGCATTACGCCTACGGAGACGGTGATTTTAAGACAATAGAATCCGAAGCGACACAGTTTTGCCGTTTTGCAATACCCGCGCGATGGGGTGAGGAGCTGAATTTCTTTTTTACTCCGCAAAGACGGGTTATCACCAATACTATGACGCTACTTAATCGGGAATATCCGTTTATGTTTCTTATGCTCGGCGATACACATGGTAACGCGCAGATGCCTAATCTTATCGGCAGAAATGAAAAACCTCATTTTCTTATCCATACTGGGGATATGGTTCATGAGGGGCTGGAGTCAAGCGACTGGAACGGATTTTTTAACGTCCATCGCGGAATTTTGCATAATATGCCGTTTCAGCCTGTCGCGGGTAACCATGAGTATGTTTCCCCGTTTTATAATGCCGTTACGGGACGCCCGTATTATTACGGATTTAGTTTTTTAAACACATATTTTATCGCTTTAGATTCTAATGTTCCTTTTGAGAAAGGAAGCCGCCAATACAGATGGCTTGAATCCGAACTCAAAAAGGCTAAAAATTATAAGTTCAGGATTGTCTATTTCCATGACCCTATGTATTCCACAAGGCATCATGAAAGCAACCCTTATATACGCGAGGCGTGGGAACATCTTTTTATCAAATACGGGGTGCATCTCGTTTTTTCCGGGCATGACCACGGGTATCAGGCGACTTATCCCGTAAGAAACGAAAAGATTCAGGACAACGGGACGGTGTATATTGTTGCGGGGGGCGGAGGCGGACGTTTCTACGATATTACATCAAACCCCGAATGGAGAAGGTTTGAGAAAACCACGCTCCATTATTTACGCGTAACCGTTGACCGTGCTTCGATTTTTATTGAAGCTATTGACGATAACGGCGAGATTTTCGATACTTACACAATACGGTAGCTTTGACGTTTTAAATTTGTGTTTTAGTCTGATTCCGTTTATAATTATCGGGCAGTGTATCCGCACCCATATCTGTTTCGCAGGAGAGGCTATGCGGTTACGGCGGAGTTTTGCATAGCGGGGTTCTAATGAAAATTGCTGTCGATATTCGTATGATTAATAAATCCGGGGTAGGGCGGTATCTTCGCTCTTTTTTTCCCGATTTAATTAAGCAAAAGGCGCATTTTTTTTATCTTATCGGATTTGAGGATGATTTAAAGGACATAAAGGATAGCGGTAATATCGAAAAAATTATTGCGAAAAAAGGCATTTATTCCCCGCTTTCTCATTTTGAGTTTGTAAAGTTGGTTCCCGGGTGCGATATTTTTTTCTCGCCTCATTTTGTGGCGCCTGCATTTCGTATCAAGGCTAAGCGAAGGGTTATAACTATTCACGACGTTTTCCATATTTCCGATTATTCCACGCTTAGGTTTTTCGAGAAAGTGTATATGCGGTATTTATACTCGTCTTCGGCTTTGCGCGCGGATGATATTATTACGGTATCGGGTTTCTCTAAGTCGGAGATTGGGCGTTTTCTGAATACAGGGAAAGCCGATATTACCGTTATAAACAATTTTGTGGATACCGACAATTTTTATCCGCTTGATGATAAAGCTAAGGCATTGTATAAAAAAGACCTTTTTAATCACGATTTTGAGTTTATCCTGTATGTCGGTAATATTAAGCCTCACAAGAATCTTAACCGTCTCATACACGCGTTTTCGCAGATAGGCGACAAATCCTTGCATTTAGTCGTAGTCGGAGAGAAAGAAAATTTTTTAAAAAAAGACAGTGAGTTCGACAAAACTCTTGCTGAAACGGAGCGGGTGATTTTTACCGGATATATTGATGATACAAGGCTGAGAGCGCTTTATAACCTCGCTAAGTTCTTTGTATTCCCGTCGTTTTATGAAGGTTTCGGGTTACCCCCGTTGGAAGCGATAGCGTGCGGAACCCCCGTTGCGGTTTCGGATATCCCGGTATTGCGCGAGGTGTGCGGGGACGGCGCAATTTATTTTAACCCGTTTTCCGTTGATGATATTAAAGAAAAAATCGAAATCTTTAATCGCGATGATAATTTAAGAAAAGAGACGCTTTTAAAAGGAAAGCAAAGGCTTGCCCGTTTTTCAAAAAGGGATTGTATAGAATCCCATCTGAAATTGCTTTTTGGTTAATGAGATTTAAACGTTCTATGGGATTCTAAAATGCAGTATTATCGGAGGGTTTTATGAGTGAAACCGTAGCAAAACAGAAAATAGATTTGACAAATTTATTTCTGATTTTGGCTTTTGCCCTGTCGTTTTTTTCCACGCCGTTTATAGCATTTACCGCTTTTGCCTCAATATTTTTTATAATAGATTTAATCCGAAAGAAAAAGACGGCAAAGCTATTAATTAATGACGGGTTGTTCTTTATTCTGTTTGTTGCGCTAATATTAAGTTCCGTTTTTGCGGTTTTCGATAAATGGCTTTCATTGGGCAGCGCGGTTTTATTCGGGTTATATTGGCTTGCTTATTTTATGATTAGGAACACGGCGGATGATAAACTAATAGCTAACGTAATGAAAGCCGTGTCTTGTATGCTTATAATTGTTTGTGCGACAGCGATAGCCCATTTTTTTATTAACAAAGATATTGTTTTAAACCTGTTTAACGAAACGGTGATTTTTAAGGCAAGGTCTCACAAAAATACTTTGGCTTCGTTTATGGTTTATCCCGCGCTTTTCGGGAATTTCTTAGCAATACATCTTACCGCTATGATGGTATATTTTATCTATAATTTCAGGAAACTTAAGCCTGTCTGGATTGTTATATTTGCTCTTGCGTTTATTATAGGTATATTGACTATTGTTTTAACTCAGGCGCGCGGCGGATTGATTATTCTTTTTGTCGCGGCGTTGGTTGTTTTCTTTTTCCTTCCCGGAAAAGTCAAAGCATTTTTGCTTATACCGGTTGTTATTGCTTCGGTAGTGAGCGCCTTATTTATGCCCGCTAAGTGGGTGCAAACTATAAAAGACCCCTTGAATGAGGCAAATATTCGCGCGCGGTTTTCTATGATTGTTGCGGGGATGGATTTGTATGAAGAAAAGGGCAATCCCGCTGTCGGGATTGGTATTATGGGCTTTCGTGAATGGTGGGGTGATTGGCCTAAAAAGGTTAAATACAGCATTTATGAAGACCTTAATTATATACATAACGTTTATTTTTCCTTCTTTCTGGAAACGGGGATTATCGGGCTTTTGACTTTTATTGTATGGATTGGGTATTTGATTTGGATTTTAGCGCGTGATGCGGTAAAAAAACGCAATTGGAAATCAATATCCGGGTTTGCTCTTGTGTCGGGGTTTGTTATTAATTCTCTGGTTGACAACCTCATATACGTTGTTATGCTCGGCTTTTTGCTGTTCCTGTATTGGGGTATTTTCGCAAGCGAGATTGACGACAGGGCTTTATTGAAGTCATAGATTTTTTAAGGATTTACTATGGACGAGGATAAAAGAATCATTCTCTTTACCGGCAACTGTTTCGGAGAAAACCGAAGCGGGGGTATTATCGCGCGCGAGCTTAAAGGGCTGCTTTCGCAAGCGGGTATAACCTCTCACAAAGTGATGGGCGCATCGTTGATATGCCCCGGCGATGATTACGTTTCAAGGGGCGTGGAGCTTTTAACCTCCGGTAAAGTTCCCCCATCAGGCGGCTTTCCAACCCGGAGTATTCGCGGGTTTTTCTCCGATATTTTCGGCGGGGCTTTCGGAGCTGTTTCCCGTTATAAGAAAAACCTTCGCAAATATGAGGGTAATATTGAATTGGTCTTTGTCGTGGGTGATGTAGCTCTTTTGTGGCTCACAAAAAGGGCGTTAAGGAAAACCCAGCTTATTTTTTTTGCTCCCGCCAAATCGGATTATATAGAGCCTCATTATAAAATCGAGTTGCGGTATATTAAAAAAACTGCCGATTTCTTTTTTACCCACGATGAGTTTACCGCAGAAAATCTTAAAAAGCAGGGGGTTAGCGCGGAGTTTCTGGGCAATCCTATGCTTGATGATTTAGACCCCGTATCGCCCCAAATTAAAATCTTTGAAGATACCGTTAGAATTGCCGTTCTTCCGGGTAGCCGTGAGGAGGCTTATCGGAACTTTATAAAGATAATCAAGGTTGCCGATGTTGTTGTTTCCAAACGGGAGGCGGTTTTCTATGCGGCTTTACCTTCCGCGCTTGACGATAACAAAATCCGCGGGATGGTTTCAAGAGACGGGTTTGAATGGAAAGACGTTGCCCCGTTCCCGTATATAGTCCGCGATAAACTCAAGGTCTATTTGTGCAGGGGAATCTTTCCCGACATCCTGCATACCTGCGACTTGGTTATAGGGCTTGCCGGGACTGCCAACGAACAGGCGGCGGGATTAGGCAAACCGATTGTGTCGTTTACGGGAGCGGGTCCTCAAACCACGGTTGCACGTATTGCCGAACAGGAGCGGTTGCTCGGCGGGGCTTTGAAGTTTGTCAAAGGCGGGATTGAAGATATTGCCGATGAGGTGGTTTTGCTTATCGACAACCCTGATGAGCGAAAAAGACGGGGTAGGCTCGGTATTAACAATATGGGGAAGCCCGGCGGCGCTTTGCGTATGGCGGAGTTTGTTATGAAAAATTATATTAAGCATAAATAAAATATTGTTTAAGATTTATTGCTTATCTATATAGGAATAAGTTGTATTGCAAATTGGGATTGATTGCTTGTATTTATCATTTATTTCCGCCCTAAATTGTTTATTTTTTTTCGTGAATGAGTTATAATGAATCAAGTATTCAAAGGGTGATTTAAAATGAAAACTGTTGTGATAATCGGCGGGGGCGCGGGAGGTATGACCTCTGCGGTTCAGGTTAGAAAGCAAGACCCTGATGCAAGGGTAGTGGTATTCGAGAAAACCCCCTATGTCGCATGGGCGGGATGTCCTATGCCTTATTTTATTTCAGGTAAGCTCTCCGAGATGTCGGTTATTCATTACCCGCCGAAATATTTCAGGGATGAGCGTAATATTGAGGTTTATGTAAATCACGAGGCTGTTTTTATAGATTTCGACGAGCGTTTTGTAAGTATCAAGGGCGAGGAGATTAACGGAGATTTCGGCTATGATTTTCTTGTGCTGAGTTTAGGCGCATCTGCGTTTATCCCTCCGATTAAAGGTATCGACAAGGATAATTTTCCGGACGGCGTTTTTGTTTTGCGCAACCCGCTGAACGCATTTTCTATCAAGGAATATATCGGGAATCAATCCCCCCGCAAAGCCGTGATTATCGGGGCGGGGCTTGTCGGGATGGAGATGGCGGAGGCGTTTACCGAACTTGGGCTTGAGGTTACTATTGTTGAAAAGATGGAGGAAATTCTCCCGTTTATCGAAAGTTCTATGCAACGTCGCAGGATAGAAAAGGTTTTTAAGATGCGCAATATAAATCTCCTTACGGGAATTTCGGTAAGCGAGGTTATTATCGAAAACGATAAAATCAGGGGCGCGGTTTTATCCGACGGCAGACGGCTTGATACGGATTTGCTTCTTATCAGCATAGGTATAAGACCGAATATTGGGCTTCTTGAAATCTCAAAATATCCGTTTGATGCGGACAAGCGCCTTATACCCAATGAAAATATGGAAACCGCCGTAAGCGGGGTTTATGCCTTAGGTGATATGGTTTGGAGTAAAAATTTGTTGACCGGTCAATATGTATATGCGGCTTTCGGTGATGTTGCCGATAAGCAGGGTATAGTTGCGGGGAATAATATTGCCGGAGGTAACCTGAAATTCAGGGGCGTTATAGGCAGTATATCAAGCTCTTTTTTTGAATTACAAATAGCCAAAACCGGACTTACCTTAAAAGAGGCGAAAGAGGCGGGGTTTGATGCCGAAAGCGTGTCGGTAAAATCTTTGGCGCGGGTTATCGGGTTTGAGGGAACAACTGCCGGCGCCGTTAATGTGGTTTACGATAAATCCTCTATGACAATTCTCGGCGCTTCTATTGTTGCCGATGAGTGCGCATCCCAGTTTATCGACCAGTTTGCTATCGCTATTACTCACAGGATACCGGTAGAGGAAATTATTAATATTGATTTTGCGTATTCCCCATCTACTTCGGTAGTATGGAATCCGATGCTTGCAGCATATAGAAAAATTTTAGATAGATAGGAGTTCATTATGGGCGATGAAGTTACTGAATTGAGAAAAGAGGACGCTATGCCTAAAAAGAAAAGTCCTTTAAAAGTCATTCTCGGGGCTGTTATAGTTATCGGGCTTTTAACTTTTGTGATTATAAGAATTATTACCCATTTCCAGACGGATACGCAGGATAAATTCGTTGCAACCCTTGCGGGGTATTATCTTGCAATTGCTCGCGGGGATACCAATACTATTGCGATACTAACCTCCGGCGATTTTACCGATGAGGCAAGGGTTTTCGGACTGACTGCGGGAAGATATGATTTGTTCATCTACAAAATAGAGGATACGGATGTCTCAAAGCCCGATGCTAAAAAAATCCTTTACAGCATTTCTTTTACAGACGGCGGGGTTAGTCTTTCCTATTTAAACGAGGCTTATATATCTTTGGAAGACCACAGGCCGAAGCTCAATAAAATTGTCGGGGTTTATCGCGGAAGAAACGTGGTTAGATAGACAATTTTAGCGCTCTATAACTCCATTATTTTGTGCAAACCCTTTTCGTTTTGTTGATAATTTAAAAAAAGGAGACGTAATGAGTAAAGAAAATAAATTTTCCGAAAATGCGCTTTTTATTATGAAGAAACTATATTTTAAGAAAGACAGGGACGGCAATCTAATCGAGAATACCCCCGAAGAGCTTTTCGGGCGGGTTTCAGGTTTTGTTTGTAATGCCGAAACCGATGAAGCGAAGAAGTCTGAACTTAAAAAGCAGGTCTTTAATCTTATGATGCAACGGAAATTTATGTTTTCATCACCGACACTTTTTAACGCCGGCAGCGACTTTTCTTTAGCATCAAGCTGTTTTGTGGGCGGGCTTGAGGACAGTATGGAGGGAATAATGAAAGCCGCATCCGACACGGCGATTACTTTCAAAGCGGGTGCGGGTATGGGGCTTAATTTCGGGAATCTCCGTCCTTACGGCGCGCCTGTAGGAAGAGGAGGAACCTCAAGCGGCCCCGTCAGCTTTATGCGTCTTTTTAACGAGGTCGGTGAAACAGTCAAAAGCGGAGGTGTTCGTCGCGCCGCTTTTATGGCTATGATGGATGTAAACCATCCCGATATTGAACTTTTTATTTCAAGCAAGGATTATCTCGCGGAACTCAGGCGAGCTTACCCTGAACTCGAAGTTCCCGAAACATTTGTTGAGGATATTACCGCAAGCGTTTCGGAAGTTTTAAGCGAGGTTATCCACAGTGAGGATATACTGCAAACGGTTCTCGGCAATATACGCAAAATTCTTTTTGAACCTTTGTCCAATATGAATATAAGTGTCGCTATTACGGATAAGTTTATGGAAGCTGTCCGTAACAGTGTGGAGTTTGTTCTTGACAGGCATAAAGCCGGCGGCTTGGTAAAAAAAATAAACGCCGTTGAGCTTTTCCATAAAATAGCACAGTCGGCTTGGAGAACCGCCGACCCCGGTATCTGGTTTATTGACCGCGTCAATTCCTTTGACACCGTTCCTTCTATCGGCAGGATTTTATCCACAAACCCTTGCGGAGAACAGAGCTTGCACGATTATACCAGTTGTAACCTCGGTTCAATCAACTTGAATGAATTTGTCGGTAAAGACGGGTTTGATTACGAGGCGTTTAAAGACACTGTCAGGGTTGCGGTCAGGGCTTTGGACAACGTTATAGACGTTGCGGCGTTTCCAACCGATGACTTTGCGGTCAACACACGTAAAATTCGCCCCATAGGTTTGGGCTTTACGGGGCTTGCCGAAACCCTGTTTAAACTCCGTATTCCTTATGACTCCGATGAGGGGGTTGAATTTGCTACGAATATATCAAGGGTGATGACTCAAACCGCGATTATTGCATCAAGCGAACTTGCCGCAGAGAAAGGTTCTTTCCCGCTTTTTGAGGAGAATAAATCCTCGCTTATTGAGGTTGTAAAACGTTATTTTGATACGGATAAGGAACGAGATGATATAGAAAGTCTTATATTTAAAAACGGTATCCGCAACAGCAACTGGACAACCCTTGCGCCTACGGGAAGTATCAGTCTTATCCTTGACGCTTTTACATATTCGCTTGAACCCCAGTTTGCCCTTGCGTATCATAAGAATTTGATAGACGGGGGCAGTCTTATCTACGTTGACCCGGAGTTTGAGAAAGCCCTTAATCACGATAAAAAACTTATAGAAAAGGTTGCTCAAAACGGCGGGAGTTGTAAAGGTATAAAGGAGATACCATCCCAAATCAGGCGCGTGTTTACGGTAGCGCACGATATTTCCTATGACAAACGTCTTGAGATGCAAGGCTCCATACAACGTTATATTTCCAATTCCATATCGTCAACAATAAATTTGCCCGCCGAGACCACTATTGAGGAAATAGAAAATATTTATCTCAAGGCTTATGAACTCGGTTTGAAGGGCGTAACGATTTATCGGGACGGGTGCAAGCATTTCCAACCGATGACCACGATGAAAAAGAAATCGTCGGTTGCTGAAGCTCAAAAAACCCGGAAATGGGTTCGTCCGAAGGTGCTTAAAGCCGAGATAGTTAAAACCCGCACGGGAAGCGGAACTTTATACACCTCGCTGGGTATGGACGAAAAAGGGATGCCGATTGAACTGTTTATAAACATATCGAAACACGGTTCTGAGGTGTCGGTATTTTCGGAGGCGCTTGGGAGGGTTATTTCGATAGCGCTTCAAAGCGGGGTGCCTGTTGACCGTATCGGCGATTCTATTATCGGGATTGTCGGGGATAAACCTATGTGGGATAACGGCAAGCTGATAAAGAGTATTCCCGATGCGGTGGGGCGTATTCTCAGGAGCTATGCTAAGAAACTTGAGACTCAATCGGAAGATGAGGGGGTAAAAAATCTTTTCGATAAAGGCAGTGATGGGGTTTCGGCGGAGATAGATTATTCCAATCCCGTTGATATTCCCGGAGCGGAAATTTGTCCTAAATGCGGTGAGAAAACCCTTGCGCGCACGGAGGATTGTCTTTCCTGTCTCTCCTGCGGTTATTCCAAGTGCGGATAGAGTATGCTATATTTTAGAAGCGTTATAATATAGAAAAGGGGCTGTCTCAAAACCCGGATATTCAGGTTTAAAGAGACAGCCCCTTTAGTATTGCCGGGGACGAGACTTGAACTCACACGGGCTAAACGCCCACTAGCCCCTCAAGCTAGCGTGTCTACCGATTCCACCACCCCGGCGGTTTCCGCTCATTTATTGGAAAATATTATATAATATTTTGCCGTTTAAGTCAAACAAGAAGCATTTTTTTATTTTGCGAAATATTGTATGTTATTCAAAAACTCATCGTTGTTGGCGGTTTTAAGCATAGCCTGAGTGAGTTTCTGCATAATCTCTTCGTTGCTCATATCGCTTAAGACACGTCTAAGCATCCTTGCGCGTTCAAGGTTATCCTCGGACAACAACAGGTCTTCTCGTCTCGTGCCGGATAGTTTGAGGTCAATAGCGGGAAAGATTCTGATATTAGCAAGACTTCTGTCAAGATGGATTTCCATATTACCCGTGCCTTTAAATTCCTCATAGATTATTTCATCCATCTTACTTCCGGTATCAACCAAAGCGGTGGCGATAATAGTAAGACTGCCGCCCTCTTCAATATTACGCGCGGCGCCGAAAAACTTTTTGGGTTTATGCAGCGCGTTTGCATCAATACCACCCGACAGGATACGTCCGCTTGACGGCTCAACCATATTAAAAGCGCGGGCAAGACGAGTTATGGAATCCAACAGGATAACAACGTCATACTTGCTTTCTACAAGACGTCGCGCCTTTTCAAGTACCATATGCGCTACGGCTACGTGCTTGGTGGCAGGTTCGTCAAACGTTGAACTGACTACTTCCGCATCGACAGACCTCTGCATATCGGTAACTTCCTCGGGTCTCTCGTCAACAAGAAATACTATAAGTCTGATTTCCGGATGGTTTTCCGTTATGGCATTGGCGATTTTCTTTAATAAAACCGTTTTACCTGCTTTAGGAGGGGATACAACCAGACCGCGTTGCCCCTTACCGATAGGCGTAAAGATATTCATAAGACGCGTTGCAACCTCGTCTCTGTCGCTTTCAAGATTTATACGCTCTTCGGGGAAAAGCGGCGTCAGGTTGGAGAACAGAGTTCGTTTTCGTGCCTCATCGGGGACTTGATAATTTATGCTTTCTATGCGAAGGAGCGCAAAGAATTTTTCCTCTTCGGTTTTCTTGGGCGGACGAATTTGTCCTACTACCGTATCGCCTGTGCGAAGCCTGAAAAGCGAAATTTGCGAGGGTGAAACGTAAATATCATCGGAACTCGGAAGGTAGTTGTATCTTTGTGAACGAAGGAAGCCGAAACCTCCCTCAATAAGCTGTAAAGTTCCGCCCCCGTAGATTATTCCTCCGTTATCGGCGTGTTTGCGGAGGATTGTATAAATCAATTCCTGTGTATGCATCGCCTCAAAGTTTTCAAGTTCAAGATGTTCCGCTATGAGAGTTAGTTCGGTTATGGAAAGCTGTTTTAGCACGTTTATAAGCAGTTTATTATCGTCCGTGAACACCTGCTTGATTATTTTCCGGGGGTCTGATGAACGCGTAAATGATGAGAATAACTCTTCGGCGTTACTTTCGTGGTGTTTGTTTAGTTCATAAAGCTCGCGTTCCTCGTTTGTTCCCACGTATTCCTCTTCATTCGGGATATTGTCGTTGGTATCTTCGGAATCTACCGGCTGATAAGTATCTTCATCTTCAAAAGGCGGGAACTGATGTTCCAAATCATCATTATTGTTTTCGCCGTTGTTTTTTAACTTAACTTTTCTCGGCATAATAAGTCTCCTATTAAAATTTACTGTTTCTATTGCAAAGGAATATATCCTGTTTTAAATATTGAAATCTAAATACGCTTGAAAAACAAGTTGAAAAAAAATTGTGCAGGATTAAAACGAGAAGTCATTGTCTTTTACTCGCCTGTAATTTACTTTTCCCACTTGATTAATTATCCATCCGGCGCTATTTTTTAACGCATCGTTATATTTTCGTTTTTATCGGGATTTGCTGATTTACGAAATTTCAAATATCTGAAAGCAAAAAATGACGGATAACCCTCAACTTTCGCCCGCAGAGCTAAATGATTAGCCCCTTCCTGCCGTGGATTTATCCTGACATATAATATTACATTGGTTTGGTTAGTAATGTCAAATTTTTGGACAAAAGTTTTTTGATAATTTTCAACCGTTATCGTTTTGCCTTTGAGCATTTCAGCCTGCTCTTCGGTAAACGAAATATTAACCGGTACGCTAACCGTTCTGTCGTTTTCCGTATAGGGGAAAGTGGTTCTCGGTATGGAAAGAGTGAACGGAATTTCTCCTTTTGCATAACGGTTATGGCTAACGGCGGAAAATCCCGATAATAACCATTCATAATAGCTGTAGCCGGCGCGTCTGTGACTCCAGAACGCTCTCAGCATATCATGTATAAATACCCCCTGCGAACCGCCGGGATAAAAATCCGAGCCTCGCGTAAGCCTCGCGTAATATTCCTCTACGGGATTTCTTCCGTGTATGGATTCGTTTACAACCGCATCTATTTGATTGCCGGGGACATAATTTACCCCGCCGTCTTTAAGAAATTGGCTCCAACTTCTTGCCATTCCCTCAAACATAGTAGGCGATGCTTCATAGAGCATAACCTTATCCATCATAACTCCGGCATCGGTAAACATAAACGGGTCCTGTCCATGTTCCCATCCTTTATCCCATCCGAGAGTATAAACCCATACAGGTTTGGTAAGTTTCGCCTCTTTACGGACATTATAGATAAAACTTGCCGTTCGATAGGCTTTCCAAAGATTCCATCTTTTACGATAAGAACCGGTATGGTCGCGAATTTTCTGCCCCATCCACATCATTTTTTGGTAATCCGAATATTTATCCCATCCCGACGGGGTTTTGACATTCATTTCCCGCACAAAATCATCGACATTTTCAAGTCCCGCCATTTCGCCGAAACGGATAAAGTCGAAACCTATCATATCCACGTAGGGAAGTTTGTTGAAATATTTTGCAAGCTCTACTATATCATTAAAGCGCTTTTTATCGCGGAACGAAACAAACTGCGAATTTCTTATAAAGGTCCCGTTTGAAGTAAAAGAGATGGCTTTGGCAGGTTCATAACCGCCTTTATTCCATCCGCCGGCAGGCGTATAGAAACACATAATATAAGCCCCGACAATACCGCCGGCTTTGTGAACTTCCTTGCCTATTTCCTGAAGATTACGGACACAGTAGTATTCCCACGGTTTTTCGCGGCTTACGTTATTCCAACCGGTGGTCTGTCCCGAAAGGTTGACAAACCCTTCTATATCGCCGTATTCCATCCAGTCAAGCAGGGCATCGGTAAACTCGACGCGTTCACCTTTAGTGTTGAAAGCGCGACGGGTGTATATTGGGGTGTTTGCTTCAAGAGATACAAATGACATAGCGCGGTTGACTTTTACCGGTTCGCGTTTGATATACCCGAATTCGGCGCTTGCAACGGGATATCCGTCATAATACAGCACGGCGCGGTATTCTCCCGACGGGGTATCATAACCGAAAAACCAGTTTGCCGTCCATTCCCCCTCTTCCTTGTTCAGGTTAAGGAAGGGGTCGCTCATAAACGGAGGGATTATTTTACCGTCGCGATGAACCGCTACTTTTGCGCGTTTCGGGTTAATATCGCCGCGAAATATAAATTTTGCTATTTCAAAACGGTAGTAATTTATACGGTATGAATAGAATGAAATATCGGCGGTTTTTGTCTTGTTTGAGTCTAAAAATATTGTTCGTGTGTTGGTATTGGTATTGATGTAATTATAGTCGGTATAGTGAGAAGCATCCCAGTCGTATAGAGGGGTATCGCGGAAATTATATTCTTTCGGTTCGATTATTTCCATATCCTCAATTTCAAGACAGGTATCGGGATTTTCCTCCGCCCTGATATTTTTGGTATCGACAAATATAAAAACGACAAAAGCCGCAATAATGACGGCAAGGTTTATAATCAGGGTTTTTACATAGATGTCTTTCATAATTATTAATCTCCAATTTCTTTTTTTAGATATACGGTTGAAGTCGGGAAAGGAATTTGTATCCCGTTTTCTTTAAATGCGTTGTAAATGTTTGAATAAATTTTATCGGTCATAAAAAGTCTTTGCATCGGGGTTCTTATATTAGCGTATAATTTGAAGTTCAATGAAAAATCTTTCATCTCGCTGAAGAACACCGATGGTTCCGGGAAGTCAAGGATGCCCTCCGTATTTAAGACTGCGTTTAAGATAACGTCCTTAACGAAAATAGGGTCGCTGCCGTAAGCCACTCCGACATCAAGACTTAAGCGATAAATTTCCGTAGGGCGGGAGTGGTTTTTTATCTCCATACCTGCGAGTTTACCGTTGGGTATAATCAAAATCTCATCGTTAAACGTGCGAATTTGGGTGCTTCTGTAACCGATATGATATACCGTTCCTCTCTGCCCGTTTTCGAGTTCTATATAATTATCCAAACTGTAAGCATCGTCAAGTATTAGCGAAATCCCCCCGAAAATATGAGACAGTGAATCCTGAACGGCAAGACCCACAGCCAAGCCCGCTATACCGAGACCCGTGAGGATAGGTCCTATTTCTATGCCCCAGATACCGAGTATCAACGTAATAATTATTAAACCCAGCGTAATATTGACGAAACGCTCAAGTATCTGCTTGAGGTTTTTATTTTTAAAAACCCTGCTCTTTTTGAAGTAGGATGGGGATTCCATAACGGAAAAAATCGACTTGAAGACCCCTTTTATCATAAAATAAGCTACAATCATCAGTATTGTAAGAAGCGCCGCACGCAGGGGGATAACCAATCCTTCCGATATGCCGAGACTGTCAAGCGCTATTATGATACCGATTATGATAAAATTTCTCGAGAAACTTTTTGCCAAAACGGATTTCAAGTTCTTGTTTTTTATGCCGCCGATTTTTTTTGATACCAATATCGCTTCGATAATTTTTACAATAATAACCGCCACGATTACAACAAGTAAAAAATGAAAATATCTGCTTTGTAAAAACGGGACACGCGAGGTAAAACTTGCGAACCATTCGGTTATGCCCGTTTTTTCTCCTAAAATCTCAAGCGCGTTTGTAGCGGAATTATTGGTCATAGAAATTCCTTCCTCATCGGAAACATCTGTTTTGATTATCGGAAATAACCGCAAAATTTTGATAAGCCGAAGCGCTTAAATTAAAACCTTCCTATTAAATATATAAGCGTTTCCGCAAAAACCGTATCCGGCAAGAAACGGATATTTTAACGTATCTGTTTCAATAAATCCTGCGCTTTAGGTCTGTATTCCGAATCGGGGAATCTTTCGATTATACGCTCAAGGAAAACCCTTGCCGAGTTTGTATCTCCGTTACGGTAATAACTTTCGGAAAGACCGTAAAGTGTAGCGGGATAAAGGTCGTAATGACGATATACCTTGATAATCTCTCCGTATTTAAGTATAGCCGCGGTGTAATTGCCCTCCTGACGGTCGTATTCGGCAAGTTCAAAAGTGGCAAGAGCCGCCTCATCTCCGGTAGTGGTGTTGACAATTATATTAAACTGAGCTTTAGCATCATTATGACGGTTGACCGCCTGATAATACTTGGCAAGACGGTATTTTGCGACAGCCTTAGCTTCGGGGGTCTTCGCCTGACGGATTAAAGTCTGGTAGAATTTTTCCTCATCCGCCCCCGCTTCCTGTTTAAGCGTAATCTCGGAAACCTTGACTTTCGCTTTTTCCGCCTCTACCGAATTGGGATATTCCTTTATAAGACGGTCGTAGAAAGTCTTTGCGCGGGCAAAATTGTTTAAATCATAAAATATATTGCCGACACGTGAAAGCGCATCGGTTGCATAGTCCCCGCGAGGATATTTATTGACATACTCTAAGAAAATATCCGCGCCTTTTATCCTGTCTCCGCTGTTATAGACACTCCACGCTTTCCAGTAAAGCGAGGATGATGCCAAATCGGTATCCCCGAAATTGCTGATTATTTTATCGTAGTAGTTTGCCGCTTCCTTATAATCCGCGCGGTTATAATAAAACTCCGCGAGTTTGAATAAAGCCTCTCCGGTAAACCTGCTTTTCGGATAATCCCTGACAAGTTGAGAAAATGTATCGTTAGCGCGGTCGATTTCATTCAGACGGATATAACACCACGCGATATCCGACAGGGCGGATGGTATATCCTCGGTTATATTACGGGATTTTGCTTCGGTTATATATCTCTCAAATCCTCTAATAGCATTCCTGTAATCCTCCATATTGAAATAGGAACGCGCGATATATAAAAATCCCTCAAGCGCTTTCCTGTTGTCGCGGGTGAGGTCTGCGGATTTTCGGAAGGATTCAATAGCATCCGTGTAAAACCTCCTGCGGAATTTACTCCATCCGATAAGATTATAAATCTCGGCAAATTCCTCATTGGAGAACTTCTCGTTCAGGAAACCCGAAAGGTAAGTATCAACTCTTTCAAAGCGTTCCTGTTTATAGAAAATCCAGGCGCTTTTTATAATCGAATCCGAATAGTAAGGGGAGTCTTTATGGTCTCTGACAACTCTCCTGAAATATTCCAAAGCGGACTGATAGTCTTTCAGGTTATATTTGATGATACCGACACTGTAAAAAGCCCCTGCCGCCCGTCTTCCGCGCGGGTATTCGTTTATTATACGGTTGTAATATTCTGCGGCGCGCACGTATTCCTCGCGACGGGCATAAACCCATGCAATAGCGTTGAGCGCATCATCGACAAGTTCGCTTCGGGGATAATTCTGAAGGATACGGTTATATGCCACGAGAGCCGAGTCGTAATCTTCCAAACCGACGTAGCTGTTGCCGATATAGTAATAAATTTCCGCGGCGCGTTCGGATAGAGGGTTTTGGCGAAGATATGTTTCAAAAGCGCCGATTGATTCCCTGTATTTCTTAGCCTCAAGAAGACTTCGCGCCCGCCAATACGTGGCGTTCATAGAATATGAAGTATCGGGAAAACCCGATATAACACGGTCGAAAGCCTCCACCGCACCCGTGTAGTTCTCCTGAACAAAACGAAGTTCGCCGATTTTGTTTAACGAGAGTGCGCGGTTTTCTCCGCCTAAGGTCGCTATCCTTGCGTAAGCCTCTTCCGCTTTGGTATAGTTTTCCATCAGGATATGGCACGAGGCTATCTGCATCAACGCATCCGATGCAAGTTTTGAATCCCTGTAATGCGTTATTACCGCATCGAAATATTTTATAGCTCCGTCATATTGTTTGTTGATTTTATAAATTAGTCCTAATTTATATAGAGAATCTTCTTTAAGTTCGTTTCTGCCGGGAATGGACACAAGCGTATTGAGAAATTCAATTGCTTTAAGGTAGTCCTGTTTTTTTATGTAAATCATTCCGGCATAATACAACGCCTCTTCCCTGTATCCGAAATTGTCGATTTTCACAATTCCCGTAAGATAAGTCAAAGCATCATCGTTTCGTTCAAGACGATAATAGGCCGTAGCAAGAAAAAACTCCGCCTCGCTTTTAAAACGGGAATTGGGATATTTGGAAAGAAAACTCCGCAAAATTTCCGCCGCTTTGTTAAAGTCCCTGTCGCGGACATAAGCCTGTCCTAATCTAAGCATCGTTTCCTCGGCAATTTCGGAATTAGGGAACTCGCGCATAATCAGGTTAAACTCATCAATAGCAGAGCCGAAACGGTTTGCCATAAGTAGCGACAGAGCGATATAATAATGAGCGCTTTCTTTTAACTCCTGCAGCGGGTTCGTCCTGATGAAGTTGCGAAGAAGTTGCACCGCGCGGTCGTAATTTCCCATCCTGAAATATGTATTGCCTATCATCAGGTTTGCGCGGGGGATATATCCCGAAGTAGGGTAGTCGTTAATGAGACGGTTGAAATACTGTATGGCGGTTTCGTAACTTGCTTTTTGGTAGTAACAAAGTCCTATAAAGTAAGTGGCATCATCGGCATAATCACCCTGCCTGTTATGAGCAAGTATTTTGTTAAATTCCGCGATTGCAATATCGTAGGTGCGGTTTTGGTATGCCGCCTGCCCTGATGAGTAAAACCGTTGCGCGGTAAGGTCAACCGCGTAACCCCCTGCCGTTAAGGCAACCATCATTACCGATACCAAAAATAATCTATTCATATTGTCCTCCGATATTTTCTTTTTAGGTATGTATATAATTTATCATTTTTCACGGAAATTTTCCAGTTTTATGAAGATTAAAGCGTGAAGTCGGGTTTAAAATTAAGTTTGTCATCAGATGGTATTAAACTACAAAACGCTTGACAAAAAACGGCATTGTGGTATTATAATTTCATTGAAAATGCATTGGGGGTTTTTATGGAACAGACGAATTCCGGTTTAAAAAAATATCCGACAATAGGGGTTTGCGGACTTGATTGCGGGCTATGTCCGAGATATTACACCGACGGTTCTTCAAGATGTCCCGGGTGCGGCGGGGTTGATTTTTCCGAAAAACACCCGTCCTGTTCTTTTATAACCTGTTGCGTTAAGAAAAAGAATCTTGAGGTTTGCGGGGAGTGTGATTGTTTCCCGTGTTCCAAGTTTCAAACGGAGGAGGAGTATCAACAAGTGAAGGAAAGCTCATCTTACCCGTCATATAAGAAAGCTATGTCGAATCTGAAATTTATAAAAGAACACGGGATTGAAAAGTTTACAGAGCAACAGGCAAAACGGATTAAATTGCTTGAGACGATGATTGAGAATTTTAATGACGGCAGGTCAAGGAGCTTTTTTTGTAAAAAGGCTTGTTTGCTTGAGATACCCGATTTGGAAAAATCATTGGCGCGGGCGGACAGGCAAATCGAAACCGAACAAACCGGGCGTGATGATTTTAAAAATAAAGCCGGGATACTCAGGGCAATTCTCGCCGAATTTGATTTTTAGCGGGCTTGCGGAGAATGAAACGAGAGGGGGATATTGTGGAAAACCTGATATTTAAAACGATTGATAAAGATGATTACCCGTTTCTGAAAGAAATGCTTTATGAGTCGTTATTTGTCCCGGAGGGGGGAAAACCTTACCCTAAGTCTATAGTCGATACGCCGGAAATTTCCAAGTATATAGACGACTGGGATAATGACGCGGATTTCGGTTTGATTGCGCAATACGGCGATAATTTAATCGGCGCGGTATGGGGAAGGGTATTTACCGATGATAAAAAGGGATACGGCTTTATAGACAGGCACACCTCAGAAATAGGTATGGCTTTAAAGCGGGGATTTAGAAACCGTGGTGTCGGCACGTGTCTTTTATCCGAATTTTTTAAACTTGCCGTAGAAAAAGGGTATAAAGCCCTTTCTTTAAGCGTTGATAAACAAAACCGCGCCCGTGAGTTTTACCGTCGGATGGGGTTTGTTGTCGTTGATGAGGCGGAGACCGCTTATACAATGAGGATAGGGTTGTGAGTTTTAAGCATTATAAGACTATTATCAAAAGATGGATTTTTATTTGACTTTTTTTGTTTTTTTTAATAGAATATTGCCATACAATAGTAAGGATGTTTACAATGTCTACACAATCACCAAAAATTTTAGACAAGTATGATGATAATATTCCTTGCAAGGATGGCTATTATTTTGTCAAAAAAGAAAAGAAATGGGGTTTAATAAAAGATAATGGAACAGTGATAGTGCCTTGTATACACAAATTAGACCATATTCTCAATCATAAAGATAAAGGCATTAAAATTTTTAACGTCAAGGCTGAATTAGAAAAAACAATAGAAGAAATTAAAGAAAAATTTAAAAATGATGAGGTTTCGGAATAAAATTTTATCCGTAGCACTTTTGAACTGATTATGAGATTCTCTCGGTTTATTCAATAAACCCGCATTAAACATTGACGAACTGTCGATGCAAGGTTGTTTTTATTCACCCCGATATGCCGATTATTGCGGTTATCGACTTTTCCGGTTTGAGAATAAAATTCTTTTTATCGAACCCGATACCTAAATCCTCGGTTTCCAATAAAGGCATTATATCCGAGTGAACGTCGGTTTTCAGGTCGCCGTAGCCCGGACTAAACCGCTTTGTGATTGATTTTTTCATAATTTGCATTTCCTGAGCTATTACCCCGTTGATAAAATCCGCCGAAGCCTCTACCGCCTCAGAGCCTATCGCATCCCATATTATCCCTTTGGTCATTTCTCCTACGCCTATATATTCGGCGCTTCTTTTTTCAACCCCGTCCCCTATTGTGCAGGCGAAAATGATTACCGATTTCGATTTTTCCAAGAGCTTTGCAAGTTTAACGGATTTAAGGGTTATATCCCTTTCAAGATTCACCGTATCCGAATCAATTTTAGTAATCTCAAGCGTAATAGAAACGGCGGACGGTTGGATATAAGTTCTTGCTTCGTTTATTTCTTTTTGAATTGAGAACATAAGGTCTTCGGTAATTTCGCTTTTTTTGTAATTATATCCCATACGCGACAGGACTTTGTTTATAGGCGGCTGTATTTTCGGCATATTCCATATTCTTTTTTCTTTCATAGGTTTTCCGGATGTTTTATTGCATAATCTTACAGCAATGCAATCGACAAGTCAAATTTCAAACCGAAATACAACATAGCGAATGATTTATTTTTTTTTCAAATCATTGTATAATCTTATAATCTAAAAATATTAATTGACGGAGAGATAAAGTTGGCAATGAACAGGATAGAAGAAGCGGTTGATGCAATCAAAGCCGGGGAGATGGTAATTGTAGTAGATGATGAAGACCGCGAAAATGAGGGCGATATAGTTATGTCGGCACAGCTTGCTACGCCTGAAAAGATTAATTTTATAATTAAAGAGGCGCGGGGTTTGCTTTGCGTGCCGATGAGCGGGGAGCGCGCCGAAAAACTTGACTTGCATATTATGATTGAAAACCCCAACGAAAAATGGGGGACTGCTTTTACGGTTTCGGTTGATGCTAAGGAAACCTCTACTGGTATATCCGCGCATGACCGCGCCCTTACGATTAACAAACTTGCAGACCCCAATTCCGTTATAGATGATTTCGAGAGACCGGGACATATTTTCCCGCTTAAAGCGCAGGAGGGAGGGGTTTTACGTCGCGCAGGGCATACCGAAGCCTCGGTTGACTTGATGAAAATGGCGGGGCTTGAACCGGTTGGCGTTATATGTGAAATACTGAATGATGACGGTTCAATGGCGAGGTTGTCCGATTTGATTGAGTTTTCTAAAAAGCATAATCTCAAGATAATAAGTGTCGCGCAGTTGATAAAATATCGACGACGGAAAGAAAACCATGTATGGCGTGAGACCGAGGCGAAACTCCCGTCTAAATACGGGGATTTCAGGATTATACTTTACGGCAACGATATTGATAATGAAAACCATCTTGCAATAGTAAAAGGCGATATTGCTTCCGCCGATATTGTGCCGGTAAGGGTTCATTCGGAATGTTTCACGGGCGACCTGTTGGGTTCGCTTCGATGCGATTGCGGCGACCAGCTCCATTGCGCGCTTCAGGCTATCGAAAACGAGGGCGTGGGCGTTCTTTTGTATATGCGTCAAGAGGGAAGGGGTATCGGGTTGGTAAATAAAATTAAAGCATACGCCCTTCAGGATAAGGGGATGGATACAGTTGAGGCAAACGCGCATCTCGGTTTTACTGCAGACCTTCGCGAATACGGAATAGGCGCACAAATTTTGCGGGACTTGGGCGTTTCAAAAATCAAACTTTATACCAACAATCCCACTAAGGTTGTAGGGCTTGAGGGTTACGGTTTACAAATCGTGGAGCGCGTTCCTTTAATAATCAAACCCAATACGCACAATGAATTTTATTTGAAAACCAAACGGGAAAAGATGGGTCATCTGTTGGATTCCGATGAAAAGGATTGATTACTTGGTTTTTAAAAGTTCGTTAATGAGCTTTTTGGTGTTTTCGCCTATTCGCATATGAATATATGTTGCGATTTTGCGCATATCTTTTTCCTCAACGTTTTCAAACTTAAACCCCGCCATCGCACCGCGCTTGCCGATAAGCCGTGAAATTGTTTTGATTTCCATTCCTCGTATATGAAGCAACAAGGGGTCGTATATTTGATTTATAATGAGGATACTCGCTTCTATTGAATCTTTTAGCTTTACGGCAACTCCGCCGGCGCTTATATCAATTAAAGAACCATGCACAAAGCGGTTTATATTTTTTATGTATATGGATGCGGTAACTTCTTCATAGGGTGATGGGGTAATTCTGAGATGTTTTCTTCGTTCGTTTATGCGTATATTATTACGGATTATGTTTTGTATAATATCATCTACTATCTTTGCGGGATTATCCGAGTATTCAATCAGGGAAGTTATGCCGATTTTCATAAGTTCCATAAGTTCGGCGGATTTAAAACTTCCGTGATAAATCAGGAATATGTATGTGTTTGATTTTATCTCTTTTGCCTGTTTGAGAAATTCTAATTCGCTGCTTTCGCTTAAAAGTATTATAGCTTCATCGTTTTGATTTTTTAAAAACTCAAGAACTTCCTCACGGGTTGTTACTTCTACCGGTTCTACCCCCTTGGGTATTAGTTCAATAGCTAATTGAAGGGTGAAATTTTCCGCAAAAGTGTAGATGACTATCTTCATAAAAAAACTCCAGTTTAGCGGGTTTGCTCCGATATATAATATAGCAATATGCTGAAATGTCAAGTGTTAAGTATTTATAATTGATTGATTTCTTGATTATTTTTGATTTGAATGGTAAATTTAATTAAATACAAGCGAAAAACCTATGGAGGGAATATATGAGCGGAAACATAGCTAAATCATTAAAAATCATAATCAGTGTCTTATGTTTATTATTTATCTTTGAAAAAGCGCAGGGAGCGGTAATACTTTTTCCCGAACTTAATATATATACGGAAATGAATAATGAGTTTCAGGCACAAACCTCCTACAGGCTTTTTATGCAATTGGATACCGGATTAAAATACGGAGTTAAAGTCGGACTTGGATTGGAGAATTACAATATAACATCTCTTTCGAGTAATTTTGTGGAGTTGAATTCAATTAAAATTGACAGCACCCCTTTCGATTTGTTTGATTTTTCGTTTTTCTTCGGTAAAAACAGGACACTCGGCGCTTTTGATATAGGCTACCAGGGTTTTCAATATCATCAGGACAATCATCTTGAATATATCGGGTTTCACGACATAACAGGAACGGGGTTTGAGATTGCCCGCGGATTTCTTGATGACATTTTTTACCCCCACGTGATTTTATACACTACCGATAAAAACGGCACGAATTATCTGAATATTGATGCCCTTGTAAAGGTTGAAACCGACAAATATATCTTTGAGTTTTATTTCGGACTTGATAATTCGGCTTCCTATGTGTTTGAGGGAGTTACCAATGTTGCTTTATCCAAGCGGTTCGGGGCAACTTTCAGGACTCTTTTCAGCAACGTAAATTTCTATTTATCGGTGTTCTTCCCGGACGCTCCTATATGGGAAATAAACCCCGTGGATGATATTTACTTTAACTTTACACAGCATCTTGTATCAGGATGGTTTGAGCAGACGATCACCTTTTTTACCAGACCGTCAATCTACAACGGGTATGAAGAGAGGATACGCGGCGATTTTTTGCCCGATATAGATATTTATCTTGCCTTAGGCGCAAGATTTGACCAATTCGGTTTCGGGGTGGAAAATACCGTTCTTACCGCGGCGCCTGCAAGTTACAGCACCACCGCAGCCCCGGGTCTTGTTGAGTTCAGCGACAGGGTCGGCGGTTACGCCTATTTCCTCTTCAATAATATCAAATACAAACTCGGTGCATTTTACAGCTTAGGTCCCGCTTTTACCCCGTCGGATATTAACAATCCTCATAGCGTAGCCGATACGGTCGGCGGGTATTTCCATATTTACGGCAGTTTTTAATACAGAGTATGTTTTTTTGCATTGTCTTTCCCGCCGAATAAAATTGGCCTCAAGTAATCCTTCGGCTTGACTATATTCTTTTTAAACGATACAATATTGCCTGTCGATTTTCTATTTTTAAGGATGCATTATGAAATATTTTAAGATTTTAAAGCAAACCTTTTGGGATTGGTGGGATAATATCTCATATTCGCTTTTGACCTCAATTCTGGGTTCGTGTAATCCCTTTTTTATTATTATACTTGCAGCTTTCAGATGGTCTTTCAGTGATGATTTTACTTTTTTGCTTCAATACGGCAAAGAGTTTTTTGTTGTGCTGATGACCTCGCTTATAATTATCCCTGTTTTCCCCACGACTATTGCGGCATATTCGCTTCAAAACAAGATTATTGATTTGAAACTTGAAAATTTCTTTGTCCAATTTTGGCGTGAACTTAAAAAATATCTCGGCAGGGGGTTGCTTTTTACCTTGATTAACGGTATTGTCGGGTTTCTTCTGTCTTACTCGATTATTTTTTACTCGGATTTCCTTAAAGACTGGTATCCGTTTAATTATATCTTAATCGGACTTTCCGCTTTGTTTATATTTTTGATTTTGCTTTCTCAATTTATAATGCTTCCGCTTGTTGTGAAGGATGATTATCCCGTTTTAGAGTATTATGTCATTTCTTTTTATATGACTCTAAAAAACGGGTTGCTTCTTTTGGCTCTTTTCCTGTTCCAATCAATTATGGTGTTTATCTTTTTTATACCGGTTATAGTTCCGTTTTTAACTATAATTCCGATTGTGGTATATTTCGGCTTTGTTTCCACGTTTCATATTTGGGCTTTTAAATATATAGACGGCGAGGTCGATGTGTCCGTGCCGCTTAGAAAAAGAAAAATCAGAGAGATTTTTTCCCCGTTCGCGGGAATACGCAAAAACAGGAAAAAGGATAACAAATAGTAATATAAAATCCACACAACAATGATTTCATATCTCTTACAGAAGTGTTTGGTAACCTTGGCGCATTATTCCCTTGAATTCGCAAGTTTTAAATAATTGACAATTCATAATGTTTGTGTTATACTGATTTTACTTTGAAAAGGAGGATAAATCTATGAAACGAGAGTTTTTTTTATTACCCTTGTCAATTCTGCTTTGTCTAACTTTTTTTTATAGTTTCTTATCTGCAAAAGAAGTAACAGTGGGGATGGAGATTAGTAACAAAGCAAGGGAAGAGTTGGAAGGTTTTGTTAGCTACTTAAGGTTGATGAGACAAGATGATTCCGATTTAAAATTGGTAATAAAGGAGTTGGATGATGTTTCGGAGATGATTTTGACTACAGCTCAAAAAAGATTCGGTTTAATGCTTGAAGATTTAAGACAAAAAGGCATTACCAATGTTCCATCCGTTATTGAAATAATTTCTGAATTTGCTGCAAGTGAAGTAGAAACTAAAGATACGAGTTCCGATTATGGAGCAAATGAGGATGATAGCTCGGTGAAATCATTAGATGGTGAAACAGATGAAGGCTTGATAAAAGTTCCTGAAAGCGAGGTGATTTTATCTAAAGATAAACAGCAAGTTGAATATGATTATCTTGTTCCCTTTAGTATTCTTGTGGGAAAAGTTAGAAAAACGTCATACACATATTCTTGGCATGAATCAGCTATACAAAGTCAGTTTTCTATAAATGAGGTGGAAACGGGTAGGAGTTGGAGTTCAAAACCTGTTGAATTGGTTTCTTTACAAAGCCCGAATTATAGTACGTGGAGAGTAGAACCCAGAAAATTTAGCGAAATATTGAAAGATTTGAAAGGATTGGATGAAGATATGATCGCAAAGAAATTTGACAGCGAATTTAAGGAAGGCATCAAATTTTTTGACCCCCGGTCTCCTTTCCTTACTATACGATTATATGGGTCTTTGGGTTTCTTGGCGGTGTCTGAAGAAGCCTTGAATGTTAAAAAAGAAATTGAGAAATCTTTTGGTCTTGGTGATGGCGGCGATTTTGCAGTGGGATTTGTGGGGGGCGTTCAATTTCTGTTTAATGTCGCTAAACCCTTGTTTTTAGGAATAGCGGGGGATTATACCTATGCCTCTATTAGTTCTCTTCAAGTTTATGATGATGTGGGGACTATCAAATTAGAGATGAAGTATAGCTATTTTACCATAAGTCCTATGATTACTTTGCTCTTTGATAATTCTAGATCTCTACATCACTATATAAGTTTATTACCCGGATTAATTATTGGGGATTGGGGATACGAATTCACATTTTCAGAACCTGCCGAAGAAATTAAGTTTCCTTTTATCGGGTATTCCTTGGCTTTAGAATATGATATTTTCTTCGGGAAGTATGATTATGGAGCAAGATTTGGTATGGGTTTAAGAGGAGGAATAAATTATATTCCCGGAATAAAAGATGCCGATGGTAATACACTGTATTACCAAGAGGTCGACAATAAATCGGCTTATTATCTGTCTGATGGAAGCGTTATTTTGCCTCATTCTAAAGAAGCCGAATTATTTGATATAAAGATAGAAATCCTCTTTTTAATAGAGTTTAATATTTAATCAGGAGTTTCATTATGAAGGAATATATAATATTAGTCATAATCGGGTTTATTCTATTTGTCTTTGGTTGTAGCTTGAATCCTGTCCTTGATGCCAAAGGTGTAAATCTTTCGGATGCAAATGTAATAGTTGATATTTATCCCGCATATCAAACGGATTCGTTGTTTTATTATGTAACTAATATACGGCCAAATTACTCTACCGTTGAAGAAATTGTTAATAACAGCAACCTGACCTTTGGGATAAATATTGTTACTACTTTAACCGCTCCTTCCTATTTGTATAATCTGCACAAATTGGATTGGATGATTGGGGTAATGGATAGGGATTATACCGATGAAACCTGTTTTGAGGCGCGAATTCCCGCGAAAAAAAATACATTCAATTATTTTGATATAAACTCTGCGAACTTAATTACTAAAGATTTGAAATTTTTTGTTACTAATGTTGAGAAAGACAAGGCTTATTATATCATAGTTTTTGCCTTAGATGGCAAAACAAATTTAATGTCTGGATATGGGGAATTATTTATTACCAATTAGTCTGTATTGAAAAACGGCGAAACTATAATATCTATAGATATGGTAATACAAGTAAAACTGTCTTCCGTTTTTACCTTTCTTTAGGGGTTTGGACGCGGGATAAGTTTTAATAGTCTATTATAATCGGCAGTTAAGATTAATTGTTTCCTGCTCCCGTCATGGGATTTGTGTTCTGCTTTTTAATGTTAAACCTCTCTTATCAAGTATCAGGGCTTTATATTGAATTTTTCCCGTTTCGGATATATATTATACTTGTCTTTTATTTTGCCGGAGGTTTTATTGAAAAGGATTTTTCTTTTTCTTTTTTTTATTGCCGTCGCGGGCAGGGGTTTTGCTCTTACCAATGAATTAGCCGGTATTTCTTTAAACGGCAAAGTCGAAAACCTTAGAGTGGAGAGGTTTGTGTTATCCGTTCCGGGGGATATGCAGACTATGGAAATATCTTATATTTATATCTACGGGTTTTTGAGGGACGGCAATTTGGGTTTTGCCGAAAAAAGAAACCGTCATAACGAACTGCTTGAACGTATGGAATTTCGCTACGACAATTCCGGCAAAAAAATCGGCGCAACCGAATACGGATATATGGGTGTATTAAACCGCTTTTTAGCTTTCCGTTATGATGTATCCGGGAAACTTATCGAAAAATCCGAACTTGATTCAGGCGGAATTACCGTATCCGTTACCCGTTTCTTTTATGATAAAAACGGTAATTTGGTCAGACGCGAAAACTCCTCGGATGATACGCAAGTTTCCCGTCTTGTTTACCGATACGATAATCGCGGCAATCTTACAAACGAGGCGATGTTGTTGTATGACGGGAGTATTGATTACCGTATAGCTTATTTCTACGATAACGAACTTAACCGTGAAACCAATAGAGTTTTTTATATCGCAAACGGGGTTTTGGAGAAATGGATTAATTTTACTTACAACGAAATCGGTAAAGTTTCCTTTAAGTCAACTTTTGATGCCGGTAATAACCTTCTTTCCCGAACGGCTTACAACTATAACCCCTCTGGACAGTTAATACGTGAAACCCTGTTTTCCGGAGCGGCAAGATACGGCGAAACTGCCGTATATCGCTATTCGGGGGGCAGAATTGTGGAGGAAAGGTATTTGGATTCTCGCAACAGTCTTGTAAAATCCGTAAACCGGAGTTTTAATGACAGGGGGGATATTTTATCCGTGATTATCAGGAATTATCTGCCGGCATCGGTTGATTGGGAATACCGTTATGAATATGATGGGCGGGGTAATTTAGTTAAAAACGAGGTTTATGAGTTGCAGGGCAACAATCGCGTCTTGATATACGGGAAAACTTATAAATATACTTATCGCAACTAAAGATTTAGGAAAATTTGATGAAAACTTTGATTTTAAATGATTCTCCTTCGGATATAAAAAAGGGCGCGAAAATTATTCGCGAGGGGGGGCTTGTTGTCTTTCCTACCGAGACGGTTTACGGGCTTGGCGCGGATGCCACTAACGAGACGGCGGTTGCTTCGGTTTTTCGCGCCAAGGGAAGACCCTCCGACAATCCTCTTATCGTTCATATAGCCTCCGTTTCGGATATTAATAAATACGGGCGCGATATTCCCGATATGGCTTTTGCGCTTTTTGAAAAATTTGCGCCGGGTCCTTTAACCGTAGTGGTAAAGCGTTCCCGTCAAGTTTCAGGCAGGGTAAGCGCCGGACTTGATACGGTCGCTTTAAGAATACCCGCTCATCCGGTAGCCCGCGAGCTTATTATCGAGGCGGGGGTGCCCGTTTGCGCTCCCTCCGCTAATATTTCGGGGCGACCAAGCCCCACTTCGTTTGATACCGCATTTAAGGATATGGACGGGAAAGCTGTCGCCGTTATTGACGGCGGGGACTGCGCTATCGGGTTGGAATCCACTGTTGTCGGGTTTGACGGCGGTAAGGTTGTTATTCTCAGACCCGGTATGATTTCCGCCGAGATGATTAAAGACGAGTGCGGGTTTGATACGGTTTTTGATACGGAAACAAAGGAAAGGGTATCGTCTCCCGGTGTCAAGTATGCCCATTACCGTCCCGATGCAGAGATATTTATGTCGGAGTTTATCGACGTTGATAAAATCCGCAGAAAATTCGGCAATCAAAAGGTCGGGATAATCGGAATGGGGATTGAGAGTAATGATAAGGATATTATTATCGCCGATTTTGCTACGCTTGAGGATTACGCACGGGGATTTTACAAGACGCTTATCGAATTTGAACGTATGGGAGTAGGGGTGATTGTTGCCGGAACCGTTGATGAGAAAGGTATCGGGGTTGCCATAATGAACCGCTTGCGGAAAGCGAGTGCGGAAAACACACTTGATTATTGAAACATTGCCGAAACTATTCTATAATAAAACACTACATTTTTTCGGAGCATATTATGTTGACATTTCAGGAAATTATTTTTAAACTGAAAAAATACTGGGGCGAACAGGGATGCTTGATTCGCGAACCCTATGACCTTGAAAAAGGCGCGGGAACTTTCAACCCCGATACTTTCCTTCGCTCTTTGGGTCCCGAGCCTTGGAATGTCGCTTATGTTGAACCATCAAGAAGACCCGCCGACGGGCGTTACGGGGAAAACCCCAACCGTCTCGGTTACTATTTCCAGTTTCAGGTGATAATGAAACCATCCCCCGATAATATCCAGGACCTTTATCTTAACAGTCTTTCCGCTCTCGGACTTGAACTTGAAAAACACGATATTCGGTTTGTTCACGATGACTGGGAGTCTCCCACTCTCGGCGCGTGGGGTTTAGGATGGGAGGTGTGGCTTAACGGTATGGAAATTACCCAGTTTACATATTTTCAGCAGGTCGGGGGGATTGACTTGGTTTCTATCCCTGCCGAAATTACCTACGGCACGGAGAGAATCGCTATGTATCTCCAGAATGTTGACAGCGTTTTCGATATTAAATGGAATGATGAGTTTACTTATGGGGATTTACACAAGCAGCTTGAGTTTGAGTTTTCCAAGTATAATTTCGAGATAGCCGATATCGGGCTTTACCGAAGGCTGTTTGATGATTTCGAGAAAGAGTGCTTTGTTGCAATAGAGAGCGGGGCGATTTTGCCTGCTTACGACCTTACTATGAAATGCTCCCATGTCTTTAATATGCTTGACGCGAGGGGGGCAATTTCGGTTACCCAGCGTGAAAGCTATATACTTCGCGTAAGAAAAATGGCGGGTGCCGTTGCCAAGGCTTTCCTTGAACGTCGTGAGGAGTTGGGATTTCCTTTGCTTAAAAAATCAGAAGCAAACGTATATTAAGTCTTTTCTTATACTTATTCTGCAATAAATTTGACTTTAAGTTATTTATATTTGTGTATAAAACCGATAAATCTTTGCTAATTAGCTGACTGTATGCTAAAATATACGGATAGAATTTTTTTACGGAGGGTTGAATGAGTTTTGAGCATATTACAATTCCACAGGAAGGAAACAAGATTTCTGTAAATAACGGAAAGATTTCCGTTCCCGATAACCCCGTTATTCCTTTTATAGAAGGCGACGGTATCGGCGCCGATATTTGGAAAGCTACACAAAAGGTTGTAGATACCGCTGTTGAAAAAACATACAAGGGCAATAAAAAGATTGTTTGGATGGAGATTTTTGCCGGCGAAAAGGCTAACGAAATTTACGGGGAATACCTTCCGCAGGAAACCCTTGATGCCATAAAAGAATATATTGTTGCCATAAAGGGGCCTCTTACCACTCCGGTCGGCGGAGGGTTTCGCAGTCTTAATGTTTCGATACGCCAGCTTTTAGACCTCTTTGCCTGCGTTCGTCCCGTTAAGCACTACAAAGGAACGCCGAGCCCCGTTAAAACTCCCGAACATTTCGACGTGGTTATTTTTCGTGAGAATACCGAGGATGTTTACGCGGGGATTGAATGGATAAGGGGTAGCAAAGAAGCCGACGATATTATAAAATTTATAAAGCAAAGATACGGCATTTCTATCCGTGAGGACTCGGGTATCGGCATTAAGCCGATTAGCGAATACGCATCAAAACGTCTGATGGCTAAGGCTATTCGGTTTGCTATCGACCATAACCTTCCCAGTATTACTATTGTCCACAAGGGAAACATAATGAAGTTTACCGAAGGGGCGTTTAAAAACTGGTGCTATGAGGAGGCGGTTAATAATTTTCGCGACAAGGTTATTACCGAGGATGAACTCTGGAAGGAGTATGACGGTAAAAAGCCCGACGGAAAGATACTTGTAAAAGACCGTATAGCCGATGCGATGTTTCAGCAAATTTTGCTTCGCCCTGCAGAGTATGATGTAGTTATAGCGCCGAATTTAAACGGCGATTATCTTTCCGATGCCGCAGCGGCGATTGTCGGGGGGCTTGGTATGGCGCCCGGCTCAAATATCGGGGACTATGTTGCGGTATTTGAGGCAACCCACGGCTCGGCGCCCAAATATACCAACCTTGATAAAGTAAACCCCGGCTCTCTTATTCTTTCGGCGGTTATGATGTTGAATTATATGGGATGGAAAGAGGCGGCTTTGTGTATTGAAGACGCTTTGGAAGAAACTATTGTTAAAAAGACCGTAACTTATGACCTTGCGCGCCAGATTGAGGGCGCTAAAGAGGTTAAAACAAGCGAGTTTGCTCAGGCGATTTGCAATAATATGAAGTCTTAGTTTAAGAGGATAAAATGAGGTTAGGGCGGTTCGTTCATAAATATAGCGGCGATGAGTTCTCAGGTATTGCCGGGGATGATTTTGTTATCCGTATTGATAATCTTCTTTCTATGAAGAAGATGGAAGAAATTTCCTTATCTGAACTTGAAGTTTTAACCCCCGTTATGCCGAAAAAGATTGTGGCGGTCGGTTTGAATTACCGTCGCCACGCCGAAGAACTCAATATGAAAATTCCCGATGAACCCGTGATTTTTTTGAAACCCGAAAGCGCCGTTTTACCTCATCTGGGGAATATTGTTTACCCTGAGGCTTCCTCCCGCGTGGATTATGAAGCGGAACTTGCGATTGTAATTAAGCATAAGGCAAAGGGGGTTAGGGTTGATGAGGCGGGCGATTATATTCTCGGGTTTACGCCGTTTAATGATGTAACGGCGCGGGATTTGCAGGCTAAAGACGGACAGTGGGCGAGGGCTAAAGGGTTTGATACTTTCGCGCCTTTCGGTCCCTATATTGATACGGATGTAGGAAACCCCGATAATCTTAAAGTTCAGGCCGTTTTGAACGGCAGGATTGTTCAGGATTCCGATACTTCGGATATGATTTTCCCGGTGGATAGAATTGTTTCGTTTGTCAGCGGGATTATGACACTTTATCCTGGGGATATTATAGCTACGGGAACACCTGAGGGGATAGGCCCTATGCGGAAAGGCGACGAAATCGTTATTCGTATAGGCGAGATGACGGAATTAAAGAATTTCGTTGTGTAAATTTGTTTTTTTTTGATAGTTTGAGTATATTTATACAATAAATTTAATCGGAGGAATTATATTAAATGTTAGTGCCTATTGTTGTCGAGCAAAGCAATCGAGGGGAAAGGGCTTATGATATATATTCGCGGTTGCTCAAGGACAGGATTATATTTTTAGGTTCTGCAATTGTAGATGAGGTTGCGGATTTAATAATCGCGCAGTTGCTTTTTCTTGAGGCGGAAGACCCCGACAAAGATATAAAACTCTATATCAATTCTCCCGGGGGCGTTGTAAGTGCGGGGCTTGCCGTTTATGATACTATGCAGTATGTGAAAAGCGATGTTTCGACTATTTGTATAGGTCAGGCGGCATCTATGGCGGCGGTGCTTCTTGCTGCCGGCGCCGATAAAAAGCGGTTTACTTTGCCTAATTCCAGAATTATGATTCATCAGCCTATGGGAGGCGCACAGGGTCAGGCTGCCGATATTAAAATCCACGCCGCTGAAATTTTGCGTCTTAAAAGCGACCTTGATAACATTCTTGCCAAGCATACGGGGCAGAAAATCGATAAAATTGAAAAGGATACCGACAGAGATTTCTTTATGTCTGCCGAGGAAGCTAAAAAATACGGTATAGTTGATGAAATTATAGAAAAAAGGAAATAAAGATGCCATCGGGTAGAAAAAATTTGTATTCGGAATTTAATCCGAAATATAAGCCTGTTGTAAGGTGTAATTTTTGCGGCGCTCTGTCAACCGAAGTCGATAAGATGTTTCAGGGAGACGGCGAGGTTTTTATTTGCGACCGATGTTTGCAAAACTCCTATGAAATTCTTAAACAGGAGCAGGGTAAAAGACTTCAGGAAAATCTTAAAACTTTACCCCGTCCTAAAGAAATCAAGGATTTTCTTGATGAATATGTGATAGGGCAGGATGACGTCAAAAAGGTTCTTGCCGTTTCGGTTTATAACCATTACAAGCGTATTTTTACTCAAAATGCGGTAGAAACCGATGATGACATTGATATAGAAAAAAGCAATATACTTCTTATAGGTCCTACCGGTTGCGGAAAGACTTTGCTTGCACGGACTCTTGCGCGTATGTTAAAAGTTCCGTTTGCTATTGCCGATGCCACCACGCTTACGGAGGCGGGCTATGTCGGGGATGACGTGGAAAACGTTTTGCTTCGTCTTATACAAAACGCTGCGGACGGGGGTTTTGATGCCGAAGACCCGTCTTTGGAAGAAGTAGTAGCGCGCGCGGAAGTCGGGATTATTTATATTGATGAGATTGATAAAATCGCCCGAAAAAGCGAAAATATGTCTATAACGAGAGACGTTTCTGGCGAGGGCGTTCAGCAGGCTTTGCTTAAGATTATCGAGGGAACTTTGGCAAGTGTCCCCGCTCAAGGCGGAAGAAAGCATCCGCAGCAGAGAAATATTATGATTGATACATCTAATATCCTTTTCATTGTAGGCGGAGCTTTTGTAGGGCTTGAGGATATTGTCGGCAATCGAATTGGTAAAAAGGAGGTCGGTTTTAAAAGCGATACGGTTATCGCTCCTTCCGACAGAGCGGAGATAATTAAACAGGCAATTCCTCACGACCTTGTTAAATACGGGCTTATTCCAGAACTTATCGGCAGATTGCCTATTACCTCCGTTTTAAATGAGCTTGACGAAAATGAGCTGAAGCGTATCCTGACGGAGCCGAAAAATGCTATAATAAAGCAATATAAGAAGCTAATGCAACTTGAAAATATAGAACTTGAATTTACCGATGAAGCTATTGATGAGATTGTAAAGAAAACAAGTCAACGAAAAACCGGTGCAAGAGGACTTCGGTCGGTTATAGAGGAGATTATGCTGAACATTATGTATGAGGTTCCCTCTATGGAAAACGTGAAGAAATGTATAATTTCCAAAGAAGTCATTACCGAAGGTAAAGAGCCTAAAATTGCGTAGAGGGAAAATATGGGCGAGTTAGATGAAACCGCAACTATGGTAAGAAAAAAACTTCCGTTGATTCCTTTGCGAGGGATTGTTGTATTCCCTTATATGGTTGTGCCTCTTATAATCGGGAGAGAAAACTCCGTTCATGCGGTAAACAATGCTTATGAAAACAAACTTCAGCTATTTCTATCGGCTCAACTTGATAAAAATATTGAAGAACCGACGGATGAGGATATTTACAAAACCGGCTGTATCGCAAATATTATTGAGGTCATTAATCTTACAAACGGTATGGTCAGGGTGCTTGTTGAGGGGGTAAAACGGGCAAGGATTTTGCGTTATATTTCAGTTGACGGATTTTTCTTTGTTGAGGTTGAGGAACTACAAAGCGTATCAAAAGACCCGCAGGAACTTCGCACGCTCCAAAGGGCGCTTAAAGATAAATTTTCAGAATATATCACTATGAATCCCAAACTTCCCCGTGAAGCGGTTGCTTCCGTTGTTGCTATTGACGACCCGGAAAAAATTGTCGATGCAGTGATGGCAAACGTGCCGACGCAGGTTGAGGAAAAACAGGCTATACTTGAGGAAGATGATTTAAACGAAAGGCTTATCAAAACTCTTGCTCTTATTCATTCGGAATTTGAGGTCTTAAAAATCGAAGACAATATCAATAAACGCGTTCACGACCGTATGGAAAAGATGCAGAAAAAATATTTTTTAAATGAGCAGTTAAAAGAGATAAAAAAAGAGCTTAACGAGGATGATTATGAAGATGAATCCTTGAAAGGTTTGCAGACCCGCGCATCCAATAAAAAAATGCCGAAATATGTAAAATCCAAATTTGATAAGGAATTAGAGCGACTGACCCGTATTCCTACTATGTCGCCGGAATATACCGTTTTATATAATTATCTTGAATGGCTTGCGGATATTCCGTGGGGAATTTTAACTTCGGATAATAAGGATTTGTCCAAGGCGGAGAAGATTTTGGAGGAAGAGCATTACGGATTGGAAGAAGCCAAAGAGAGAATCCTTGATTTTATTGCTATAAGGCAACTCAGTTCAAAATCAAAGGGACCTATTATTTGTCTTGTGGGTCCTCCCGGCACCGGAAAAACCTCATTGGCGCGTTCGGTAGCTCATGCTTTGGGGCGAAAATTTGTGCGTTTCTCACTCGGCGGGGTAAGGGATGAGGCGGAGATTCGCGGACACAGACGGACTTATGTCGGGGCTATGCCGGGTAAAGTGGTTCAGATGATTAAGCGCGCGGGAACGATGAACCCTGTCTTTCTTCTTGACGAGATTGATAAAATGAATACCGATTTTAGGGGCGACCCCAGTTCGGCTTTGCTTGAGGTTTTAGACCCCGAACAGAATAACTCCTTTAATGACCATTATATTTCGCTTGATTTTGATTTATCCCATGTGTTTTTTATTACGACCGCGAATAATCTATATAAGATACCGCCGCCGTTGCTTGACAGGATGGAGGTTATCGAAATACCGGGATATACCGAACTTGAGAAAAAGGAAATTGCCAAAAAGTTTCTAATCCCGAAACAGAAGAATGAAAACGGGCTTGAAAATTTGCAAATCAAGTTTTCGGATGAGGCTATTTTGGATATTGTCAGGTATTATACAAAGGAAGCCGGGGTTAGAAACCTTGAACGCAATATCGGGAAAATAATACGCAAGGTTGCGCGTCAGAAAGTAAAAAAAGGATTCAAAAGTGTTAAGATTGGAAGCGATAATATCGAAAAGTATTTAGGGGTAAGAAAATTTGATTATACAATCGCGCAAAAAAACCCCCGTGTCGGGATTATTGCCGGGCTTGCATGGACTGAAGCGGGCGGCGACGTTATATATATTGAAAGTTCCGTTTTTAAAGGCAAGGGCAACCTGATACTTACGGGGAAACTCGGCGAGGTTATGCAGGAATCGGCGAAAATTGCTTATTCCTACGCCCGTGAAATTTCCTATAAGTATGATATTCCCCCGGAACATTTTTTTGAAACCGATTTGCATATTCATGTTCCCGAAGGAGCTATACCTAAGGACGGTCCTTCTGCCGGTGTTACTATGATTAGTTCAATAATTTCGACTTTTTCCAAAAAGCCCGCCCGTCATGACTGGGCTATGACGGGCGAAATTACGCTTAAAGGGGATGTGCTTCCTATCGGGGGGTTACGTGAAAAACTCCTTGCTGCAAAACGAGGGGGGATTTTCAATGTTATTATACCGAGTAAAAATGAGAAGGATATTAAAGAAATGTCCTCTCAAATTTTGAAAGATTTGAATATTATGTATGTGGAAAGGGTTGAAGAGGTGCTTGAGCAGATTATTATTTATTAAGAAAAGAAATAATCGCTAAAATAAGGAAAAAATACTTGACAAAATGAAAAAATAATGGAAAATATATATATAGTTAAAATTTAAAAAGTAAAAACTTGAAACAGGAGAGAGTTATGAAAAGGAATTTGATTCTCCTAACGGGAATAATTTTGGTTGGGCTTAGTGTTAGGGTATATGCGGCTCACAATATACCTACTGACCCATTTACGTCTGCGGGTCCTGATGCGATACCACAACTTATGGAAATGGCGGCTTCGGATGACCCGTCGGATATGGATTTGAGAATTAGAGCGATTCAACGCTTAGGCGAATTGAAGTCGGCAGAAGCAGTTCCGATAATAATTGATTCCTTGGGATACGGGTCTGAGGCTATTATTCGTCAGGCCGGTGGAGCAAGAGTCTTTACGTGGAGAGTTCGCGTAGTATCGGCAAAGGCTTTGGCGGAAATTGGAGATGAACGTGCGATTGCCCCGTTATCGAGACGCGTGTGGTATGATGAAGACAATACCGTTAGACGTGCCGCAGTTCAGGCTCTCGGGCTTATGGGTGAGGCTGCAAGAAGGAAAGAGACGCTTGAGTTCCTGCATTCTATTCTTGAGAGGACTCAGGATAATGCGCTTGCCGCTGATATTTGTGAGGCTTTGGGTAAAATCGGCGACAAGGCTTCGTTTGTTCCTCTTTTGCGGGTAACTCAGGGGAGATTCCTTAATTACACTAAGGAACAGGCTCAGAAGGGTATTGCTCAGTTGAAATGGCATCTTCCGTCGGTCTTTGATGATGACCCGAAAGCTGCTGCATACGAATAAGTTTGGGTGTTTTAATAAAAAAACCTGTGCCGATAAAAGCACAGGTTTTTTTATTTTTTTCCTTTAGCCTATGGAAGTCTTCCCTGTAACGGATTTACAAATGTCGATCTTCTTAGTTGCTTGATATCCAAAGATATTAATATCGGGTTTCTTCCCTCGGTGGTAATGAATATAGCGCCGTATGTAAATAATTGCCCCTGATATTCCCGTCCGTCATACCTTAACCTAATCTTCATATGGGTTTCCTCAAGAATTTCCACGTTTTTATACTCCTGCGCCGGGACACCAAGGGTAGTGTATATAAATCCTTTGTAAGGAAAGCGGGGCTCCGTAACTATTACGGAAAAACTGTTTACGGTAAATCCGAAGATAAACAATACCGATAATATCCAAAAACTCCTTTTCATATAATCCTCCTGTGTTTTAGCTGTATTATTGTATTAGCGATAATCCATTATGTCAAGAACTTTTTTGAATGGCGTTGTTGAAATTAAGCATACCGGTTAGAATATCCAATTCCTTAATCAAATCGACTTCACGGTAGAAAATATCGTTAGGCAGAGATAGTTTAATCGGCGCGAAATTCATTATTGCCTTGATATTGCAGTCAACCAATTTGTCGGCTATTGCCTGTGCGCTGTCTGCCGGAACGGTTATAAGCCCGATATTAAAATCAATATGCTTGTTTATTGTATCAAAGTTTTTTATATCAATTCCTTCAATGGAAATTCCGATTTTTGCGGGGTCGTTATCGTATAACTTTACCACGCTGTAATTTGATGATGTATTATTCAGTATATAACGGAGGATTGCACGACCGAGATTTCCTATTCCTATAAGCGCGAGTTTCCATATTTTATTTTTACCCAAGATATTTTCTATACCGGATTTAAGCGCATTAATGGAGTAACCCATACCTCGCTTTCCTATTTTCCCGATAAGGCTTAAATCCCGTCTAATTAAAGACGGGTCTATATTCAATAGATATGAGAGTTCATTGGAATCGGTGAACTCTTTTTGATTATTATCGCTTATCATTTTATTCAGGCATCGATAATAGATAGAAAAACGTTCAAAAATGAGGTTGCTAAATATCTTGTCTTTCATCTTCTTTCCTTGTGAAAATTCTCGGCACCCGCTTTGAAATACCACAAGTAACCTCATAAGGTATTTTATTGCATAATTTTCCGAATTGCTCAACGGATAGTTTTCCTTTTCCGAATATAGTAACCTCATCCCCGATAGCAACATCATATTCGTTTTTACCGAGACTTATCATCATATAATCCATACATATCCTGCCCACTACCGGGTAATAAAAATCGCCTATAATAACTTTGCCTTTATTGGAATATACAACAGGGATTCCATCGGCATAACCTACAGGAATAACGGCAATATATTCTTCATCGGCTTTTACCGTGTATGTGCGAAGATAACTAACGGACTGTCCCTTTTTAAGTTTTTTTATGGAGACAATCCTTGCTTTAAGTGACATAGAATTTTGAAGTTCTTTTATTGAGGACGTGGAATACCCGTATATAGAAAGTCCCGGTCTTATCATAGTGAAAGGTTCGCTATAAGACTCGGGGATATTAAAAATAGCGGCACTGTTTGCAATATGGAAATGCTTAATTTTTATGCCAAGTCTTTTTGTTTCCTTAACCAGATTGGCAAAGGCGTTTAATTGCTTCAGGGAGAACTCCCTGTCGTTTTCGGCGGATGGGAAATGGGTAAAAAGTCCGTCGATTATTACGCCTTCAATATTGGCAATTTGTTCAATTTCGAGAAGAGCGTTTTCGATAGGGATACCAAGCCTGCCCATCCCGCTGTCGATTTTTATATGAACTTTGGGGTAAACTCCCCTGTATTTATAGGATTCGCTTAATTCTTTTGCATATTCAAGGCTTATAACGGTAGGGTAGATATTAAACTGTATCAGTTTTCCGAATTCCTGAGTCTCGACCGGTCCTAAAATCAGGATTGCACAGGATATTCCGGAATCACGAAGCTCTATCGCCTCGTCAATATTTGATACGGCAAGATATTCCACACCGAGTTTAAGCATCTCCTGAGATATGGAAACAGCGCCATGCCCGTAAGCATCCGCTTTAACTACCGCCATTATCGAAATGCTGTCATCAAGTTTGGATTTAATAGTGAAAAAATTTTGCCGGATTGCATCGATATTGACTTCCGTCCAAGTAGGGCGATGCGATTTGTAGAGATACATTTCAAACTCCTATAATTTAACGAACTTCGGTTTTTCCCGATTAACCGCCTATAATTTTACAATTTATTCTACGATATATCAATTAACAGGCAACTAAATTTTAAAGCTGTTTGGAAATTAATTCAATCAAGCGATTTTTAAACTCATCAAATGTGAGTTGATTGGTTTTACATCCCGCAGCACGCATATGTCCGCCTCCTCCGAAATAGGAAGCTATTTTGGCAACATCTACATCAAACTTGCTTCTAAGACTTGCGGAATATAACCCCGGTTCTTTTTCTTTTATAAGGAAATACACCGAGACCGTATCAATTATACCCATATTTTCTATAATTCCATCGGTGTCCGTATCATTCATTTCCTCAAAATCTTCAATAAATATATACGAAAGGGCGATACGGTTTTCGCAATATAATTCCAAACGGCTCAGGGAAAGCGTGAGAAGTTTTATATAACAAATCCTTCGGCTTTGATATAAAAATATAGTAAACTCGCTGGGAACTACCCCTATTTCCATCAAATCGCAGGCAATAAGGTGAACGGCGGGATGCATACGGTCGTATTTAAAAGAGCCGGTATCGGTGATTATAGACACATAAATATCTATTGCCATATCATAGCTTATTTCTATATCGTTTATTTTGAAAAAATAGTATAGAATTTCCCCGATACTGCACGCTTTTTCGTCTATTATGTTTATATCGCCGAAGTTAGTATTTTCAAGGTGATGGTCGATATTGACGAGAGTAATATTATCCTTGACGAATTCGCTTACTTTTCCGATTCTGTCTATATCCCCGGAATCAACGGCAATCATAAGGTCATATTCCCCGTCTTCTATTATGACATTGTCGGTTTTCTGCATAAGATTATGGTTTGGGAGGAAGCGAAGATGCACCGGAACAGGGTCATCATCTACGATTATAAATTTTTTGCCGATTGAATCCAAATATTCACCTAAAGCGAGTTGGCTTCCTATGTTATCTCCATCGGGGTTTATATGCCCCGTTATAATTATCCCGTCCGATTTTTGGATTAGATTAAAAAGAGAAACTAAGTCTTTTTTTAAGTTCGGATTAATTGTTATCGTCTTTGATATGGTCGTCATCAGCCAAATCCTTTAAAGTATAATATATATCCATACCTTTTTCGATAGAATCCGTTCTTTCAAAAACTATCTGAGGTGCCCAGCGAAGTCTCATATTTTTACTTACGACAGAACTGATAAATCCTGAAGCGTTGTTAAGGGCAGCTAAAGTTTTAATGTTTTCGGTTTCGTTTCCGTCTTTGGAATAGAGGCTAACCTTAACTTTAGCGTGTTTCATATCGCGGCTTATTTCGGCGCTAAGGACAGTTGCCATAGACAGGAGGCGAGGGTCTTTAACCTCCCTTGCAATAACTTCGCTGATTTCTTTAGCCAACATACTGTTGATTTTTTCGATTCTTCTTTCTGACGGCATAATAACCTCGTTAATCTTCGGATTTTTCTTGTTTTTCTCGGGAATTATCGGAGGCAATAAATTTTCGAGCCTTAACCTCCGCATGGAAACATTCAACAATATCACCGACCTTGAAGTTTTCATAATTCTGGAAAAACATACCGCAATCAAAACCGCTTTGAACCTCGGAAACGTCATCTTGAAAACGCTTCAAAGCCTTTAGCTTGCCTTCCCATATTTGAGAACCCTCACGGTAAATACGGACATTTTCGGCTTTACGAATAAACCCTTCGGTTACCTGACAACCGGCTATTTTACCGACCCCCGTGATTTTGAAAACTTCTTTTATTTCGGCGGTTCCGATAATGTTTTCGCTTACTTCGGGAGCAATCATCCCGTCAAGTATGGACGTTATATAATCAATGAGTTCGTAGATAATATTAAACCGCTTGATAGCGATACCTTCGGATTCAGCTCTTTCTTTAGCTACGGAATCGACTCTTACGCGAAAAGCAAAAATGGCTACGGCAGAATCATCCTGCGTGTTGGATGCGGCAGAGCCGAGCATCACGTCGCTTTCGGTTATAGCGCCGACCCCCGAATGAATTAGCTGCACCTTAACTTCCGGATTTCGCAATTTGGAAAGAGACTGCTTGATAGCCTCAACAGACCCGTTCACATCGGCTTTGACTATTACCTTGAGTTCCTTTAGGTTAGGCGATGCGAGTTTATCCATAGCGTTTTGCATCTGGATTTTCTTAATATTTTTATTTTCTTCCAATTTATTGAGATTTTTTCGTTTGGTTGAAATTTCGCGTGCAAACTCATCACTTTCAACGATATAAATTTTTTCTCCGGCATTAGGGAGTTCGTTGAAACCCATAATTTCTGCCGGGTCGGATGGCATAGCGGCTTTCAAAGAACGCCCTTTATCATCAAACATAGCGCGTATTTTTCCCATAGCAGCGCCGACTACAAAATGATCGCCGACTTTCATCTGACCGTTACGCACAACGACGGTCGCCAATGCGCCTTTTCCTATATCCATCTTTGATTCGATTACATAACCCACACCGCGTTTTTTATAGTCCGCTTTAAGTTCCATAAGTTCAGCCTGAAGCAAAACCCCCTCAAGAAGCTCATCAATTCCCTGCTTTTTTAGGGCGGAAATTGCTAAATACATAGTATCGCCTCCCCATTCTTCGGGCATAAGCCCGTGTTCGGATAATTGCTGTTTAATCCTGTCGGGATTGGCTTCGGGCAAGTCCATTTTATTAATAGCGACTATTATCGGAACTTTTGCCGCTTGTGCATGGTTAATAGCTTCAATAGTTTGAGGCATAGCCCCCTCCGTTGCGGCAACCACAAGTATTACAATATCTGTAACCTCTGCGCCTCTTGCTCTCATTGCGGTAAACGCCTCATGTCCGGGCGTATCTATAAAGGTTATTTCTCCTTTTGGGATTTTTACTTTATACGCGCCGATATGTTGTGTGATACCGCCGGATTCATGGTCTGCCACATCGGAATTGCGTATGGCATCAAGCAACTTGGTTTTACCATGGTCAACATGCCCCATAACCGTAACGATGGGAGGACGGGTTTTAATGTTTTTAGGGTTGTCTTCTTCCTCTTTGATTTCCGCCTCTTCTTTGATATTTTTTACGTTGACTTTACAGTTAAATTCGCTACAAAGTATTTGAGCCGTATCCGCATCAATAGTATCGTTAATATTAGCCATAACGCCGAGTTCCATAAGTTTTTGGATAAGACTGCTGCTTTTTATATTCATTTTTTTAGCAAGTTCCGATACCGTTATAGCTTCCCCGATTTCTATTTCTTCAGGGATAACCGCCTCGCCTTTTTTAGAGCGGTTTTTTATCTTGGTTTGAACCTTTGATAAAAGGATTTCCTCTTGTCTTTTCTTTGCATCTTCTTTGCTGTAAACAACTCTTGATTTTCCGTGAGTCGTTTTTTTATTTCTTGTAGCATGCGGTTTATCCGCCGGCGCGGAAGATTCCGTAGAAGTGGTTGTTTTTTTTCTGTTTATAGAAGTAGAGGATAGAGGACGCTTCTTGTTGTCGGTAAAAGGTCTATCTTTTGATACGGTTCTATTGGTTTTAAAGGAAGGTTTATCCCTTTTCGGAGCTTCGGGTTTAGCAGTCTCCGTCCTTTTCTCTTTTAAATCTTGGGTAGTATCTTTGACAACAGGTTTGCCTTTAACTTTAAGTTTGATAATTTTTTTCTTCTTGCCGCCATCCTTGTTGTTTTCAGCCATATAAAAAGCCTCCTTGTTAGCTTAAAAAAATAATTACACTTCCTCTTCTTCGATTTCCACGTTGCTTTCAATAACTCTCCAAATTTGCACAGCCTCATCAAGCGAGATTTGGCATCTTGAAGCCAATTCCTCAATAGAAAACTCTACAATCTCTACAACGTCTTCAAACCCCGCCCGCTTTAAAACATCAAGCTGGTCGGATGAAAACGGCAGCATCGAAATAGGGATACTCTCCTCTTCTATAACCTCGACTTCCTCATCTGCGGAAATTCCGAGTATTTCGTCAACCTGACGCTGTTTCTCGGCGATATCGATTTCATATTCGGAGTAGGGTTTAAATCTTATATGCCAGCCGGTTATCTTTTCGAGCATTTTCTGATGAGACCCGCCCTTTCCGATAAGCGGAGCAAGAAACTCATCGGGAACCACTGCTATAGCATCTTTTGTTTCGCTATTAAGCTCTATATTAAAAACTTCGGCTATACGGTTTTTAAGCACCCTGCTTGCCTTAATTGCGTTGGAGATTAAAACGCGGGGGTCTTCGTTCCATCTGATAATTTCAATACGTTCGTTACCGCCTAATTCGCTGCGTATAGGTTTTATTCTTACGCCCTGCTTACCTACGGTAACGCTGATAGGGTCGATTGTATCGTTAAGCGAATCAAGAACCACTTTGCTGACCTCCCCGGGCTTACGCGCGATAGCACGGATTATGAAAGTCCCGTCTGCGATTTCCGGAATATTCATACGGAGAAGCTCTTTCGTGAGATTTTCGGTTTTTCTCGAAAGTATTAGCTGGGATTCCCCTTTTTTGGAGATTTTTTTTACTTCTATGAGAAGAAACTTTACAATATCGTCGCTGTCGAAACGCTCATCGGGTATAGCTTCGCTATACGGGAGAAATGCCTCAACCCCCTTGGGTTCAATAGACACGTAATATCCTCCGTATTTGTTATCGGTTTTTGATTTAACCTTACCGATAAATACCTGTCCGATTTTATTACAAAACTCATTGTAAACAATATCCTTTTGTATTTCGGAAATACGCTGATTTAAAACCTGCTTTACGATTTGAGCAATCTGGCGGCTAAAATCTTTAACGTCAACCGGGATTTTAACTTTGTCGCCGGGTTTTAATGATTGTTTGCGGGTGAAATTTTCTGCATTTTCCGCAGTAATCTGTGTAACTTCATCTTCAACCGTTTCAGCAACTTCTTTAATTTGCCTCATAGTAATCTTTTTATCGATTTTTACTTCCACGTTATCATAGTTTTTGCCGAATTTCTTTTTATAGGCATTAACCATTGCTTCTTTGAGTATTTCAGTAGCGAGTTCATTAGAAATATTGTTTTCACGGGCAAAAGCCTCAACGAAAGCTCCTAACGCCATTTTTTATTTCCTCCAACCCTATAAATATTTGTTAATATCGAAAAACAAGTTAGCTTTGGCAATATCGCTAAGCGCTATCTTAAGTCTTTCGTTATTGCATTTCAAAAAAACGGTTTCACCGTCAATACCCGATAACTCACCGATAATAACGTTGTCTTTAAGTTCGTATTTTTTCGGCTCATTCAGGATAACTTTGATTGTTTTCCCGCTGAAAATAGAAAACTCTTTCGGAGTGCTTAACTTGTGGTCAACTCCGGGAGATTCAACAATCAGGTTATAAGATACGTCTATAATATCTTCTACATCAAGTCTTCGGGATAAAACCTGAGAAACCTTCACGCAGTCATCGGTAGATACTTCCCTGCCTTTTACATATATAACCACCTTGAGGGTCTTTTTTTTCTTTCCCCCGTAATAGCGGCACGTAACCGGAACATATCCGAGTGTGGAGACGGTATCTTCTACCAGTTCTGTAATCTTATTTTCAATCATTTTTCCAACAAAAAAGAGAGCCGTCAGGCTCTCTTAATTAATTTTATTTTTATAAATAATTATATAATATGTGAATGTAAATGTCAAATTTAGCGATAAAAAATCGAATTTATTAATATTAAAAAACGGGGACAGGCTACATTTTTTTCTGGTCGATATAACCTTCAAGCATAGCTTTACTTATACTGTCGGAAAGTTTTTCTATGGCGAACGCGATATAATTCGGGTCATAGATTTTCTTTTTGAGTTGCTCCATCCTCTCCTTAGACATAGAACTGGAGTTGGTTTTAACAATAATTCTGTGGAAATTTCGTTTTTTCCTGAGTTTTTCCGTAAGAATGTCTCGCATTTTTACTCCATCAGTAATAGTTCTTTAAGTGTTTGAGCTTCCGTTCTCCATCGCTTAGGATTATGAATACGGCATCTATCCTTGTTTCATCAAATACAATTTCAGTATTCTCTATATAATTTTCGGCAGTTTTTAGAATTCTATTAATCTTTTTGTCATTAATGATTTCCTCAAATTTTATAAAATTTTCGTTATCTCTTGTCTTGACTTCAACAAAAACCAATGTGGAACGGTCTTTAAAAATTAAGTCAATCTCCCCGTAAGATGAGCTGTAATTTTTTTCGATAAATGTATATCCGAGATTTTCTAAGAATTGACGGGCAATATTTTCGCCTTTATCGCCTTTTTGCTTATTCCGCTTTGGCTTGTTCTTCATTGGATAAAGATGCGGACTTGACGGCTTTGATTATATAAAGGTCTTTTTCTTTGGAAAGACGGATAATCTCGCCGTCATCTACCTTGTCTCCGAACTCATCATACACAATCTTTACCGTGGGACGGAACGGCGATACGGGGTCTGCCGAAATTACACGAGCTATCGCGTTGTTGTTAAGACGTATATGACTGCCGACCGGATAAATCGACATCATATTAAGAAATACCTTGAGCAAATCCGGGTCGAATTTCTTTGAACCCTCTCCAAGCACCGTTTTCATCGCGTCATAAGATGCTTGACGGGGACGGTAAACACGCTCTTTTGTCAAAGCCTCATAGGTATCTATAATTGATATAATCCTGCTCATTTCCGAAATGTCGATATTTTTTATCTTGCGGGGATAACCTGTCCCATCCCATCTTTCGTGATGTTCCAAACCTACGCGGGCTATTTCTACCGGCATATTTAACTCACGGCTTATTATCTGGTAACTGTAAATAGGGTGGGTCTTGATTTTATTAAACTCCTCTGCGGTAAGTTTTTCTTCCTTTTCACTTATATACGCCGGGATTTTTACCATACCTATATCAAAAATCAATCCCGCCATCGCAAGATTGGTAAGTTTAACTATTGAATACCCGATTTGTTGACCGAGAAGCACGGCGAGTATTGTTGTGTTTACCATATGATTGTATAGATATTCGCCTTTACCGGTAATATTAATCAGGTTAATAAAGGTATTGGGGTTTTTTTCTATCATAATGGCGTTTACAAGCGCAGAGGCAAGACGTTGAAGTTTATCGGTGTTGAAACTCATTCCGTCTTTGTAGCGGTTGTAAAGAAAGCCCAGATTTGTAACCGTATCCTTGTAAATTTCAAGGTGTTTTGCAGTATCCTTGTCAACAAGGATTTTTTTCTTCTCTTTGTCCTTATCCTTATCCTTATCTTTTTTGTATTCATCTGGAATTGGGGCATCCTCTATAAGCTCCCCGGCAGTTTCCACGTATTCAACGTTTCTTAATTTAAGATTCTTGAGAGTGTAGGCATCAAGTTTCTTACCTGCTGCGAGAACGATATTCAGGTTTTTATCAAATAGCGACTTAGAGAATTTCATATCGGGTCTAAGCTGCTCTATAGGAATCTTTTTCATTCCCATAGTTTACTCCTTATTATCTTTATTTTACTTTTAATTTTAGCGTATAGTTAATATACAATTAAATTAAATAATAGTCAATTAGAAGCCTTTTTTAATGAAAAAACGAAGCTGAAAATTTCGGCAACTATTGTATAAAGCTCTACGGGGATTTCATTGTTTTCCTTTAACTTTATAAGCGAATCTACCAATTTATCATTGCGATAAATCGGCACGTTACTCTTTTTTGCAAGTGAAACTATATATTCGCCCATAGCGCCGGCACCTTTTGCCAATATAAAAGGCGCATCGTTTACTTCATTATCATATTTTAAGGCAACAGCTCTTTTATCCATAGTTTCCTCCTATCCGACATAGCTTATGCAAATATATCCAATCCGCCGATATTTCCGGAAATTGTGGGAATTTCACCCGTCTTATAAAACGCGTATTCATCCTCCAATTCCTTAAACCTTATCGTTATTCGTCTTTCGACGGATATTCCGTTGAGCTTATCTCTAAACCCCTGAAGATTTTTATTAATATCTTCGTTTATTTCTTTGTATAAATCCTTATTAATAAAAACGGTAATGGAATATTCGTAATCGCGTTTATCCGCGGTAACAAAAATTTTCCCCGTCTCCTTGCTTGATATATCAAAAAAATATCTTATCCTGTCGTCGTTATTTATCTCTCTTGCCTGAACCAAAAACTCTTTTTCTTTATAAGCCATAAATTTTGCTTCATAGGGGGACTTAAAAATATTCCCGAAAAACCCGATAAGGTTTTCAAACAGCGTTTTTTCCTTATCATCGGCAAAATTTCCTGTTTCGCTAATTCCTCCGTCCTTTATCACGCTCTTTCTTGATTTTAGAAGCCTGCGAAACACCGACAGGAGGTTATACAAAAACTCTGCGAACAGGTTATCCAAAGCCACACCCGATTTCATAAGCGAAATCAACGTCGATGCAAACTCAAAACCGTATTGCGATAAAGCCCTGCCGATTATAGCAATCAAAGACTTATCGAGTTTAATTCCCGCCTGATAAAGCATAGTCGCAATTTCAAGATTATCGCGGTTAAAAATTATATTATTGTTCATAAAAAAAATCTTGATTGTTTCCATCAGTTTGTTTTTTGCAAACTCGCCGAACTCTTTGCTTCCTTTAAATGAACTTAAAACCCGTAACCTAATACCGTCATCGGTTTTTTCCACAAAGGCTAAAAAACTTGAAGGGGTTTCGGCTTCAAGTTTTGCCTCCGTTTTTATTCCGTTTATTTCAATCAGGGCGGAATTTCCGTCCTGTTTTATCACGTTTACGTTGACTATCTTTTCATAGTTTACACCGCTGAATTGGTTTAGATTGCCTCCCACAAGGTAAATCATTTCGGTTTTGCCTTTTAAATCTTTTTATGTTATTTTATCTTATCGGCATAAATCTTAAATTTGGTAGAAAAATTCGGGGTTTTTTGCTTTTTATGCAGTATTGCATCTTTTTATATATTTGACGAGTCATCTATTTGAAAATCGGAGAACGCTATGAATAATACTGGTTTTGAACGGTTTTTTAAGGAAAACCAAAGTCTCGTTATGAGGATAGTTATGGGCTATGTCCGTTCTAAGGACAAAGCGGAGGATATAACGATAGAGGCGTTTTTGAAAATCTATTCCAAGTGGGATTTCATTGTGGAAGTGGAAAATAAAACGGGCTATCTTGTCAGGACCGCGATTAATACGGCGAAAACTTTTCTTGCCCGTGATAAATTTTCGGGGATTTTCAATATACACGATATGGAAATTAAATCCGATACGAAAACCCCGGAGGATTTTTGTATCCTTAACGAGGAGAACGGGATTATTGAAAAAGAACTCAAGGCGCTCAAGGAAATAGAGCGCAATATCATCCTTTTAAAGGACGTTGAAAGGATGAAATTTGATGAGATAGCGGCGATACTTTCAAAAAAAACGCCTACAATAAAATCCGTTTATCGTCGCGCAAAAATTAAATTATCGGACAGGCTGGAGGATAATTATGAAAACCTGTGATAAAATCAGAGATTTGATAGATAATTCGGATTATAACGGGATTATTGATGTCGGAAATGAATATGCAATCCATATTGAGCAATGTAGCGGGTGTCGCAAATATCTGCAAACCTCGCTTAAATTACAAAACATAACCCCGATTACGGAATCAACCCCCGAACTTTGGGAGCGTTTTTTAGAAGCAAAGGAAACCCCGGTCAGGCATTCAAGGATGCTTCCTGCGCTTGCCGGTGCCTTTGCGGGACTTCTTATAGTATTTGCTTTGGTTTTCAACCCCGTTTTACGCAGGGATAATATCACGCAAGACTTATCCTATAATCAGGATATAAGCGAGGAGATACTTGCCGAATACGAGGATTTCTTAGCTCGGGAGCCTGAAACACCGCTTGAATTTTACTATTTGCTGGCAATAGATATGTAAAAAAACAAAATGAGGAGTTTAATTATGAAGAGATTAATTTTAAGTATTTGCGCCGTTGCGATGATTGCAAGCGCGGGATTTGCCCGCGAGGGGCGCGGCAGGCCGGAAGATATGGAAACGCGCAGACCCCATGACCGTGGAGATATGATGTCGAATCGCGGCGGGATGGAAAATATGCCTATGCATGACAGGCAGATGCGAATGCTGGTTCGTCTTGCAGGCGCTGAGGAAATTACAATAAAATATCAGGCTGAGATGAAGAAGATATTTCTTGATGCAAAACGTGAGACTGTTGACCTTGTTGCAAAGCGGGGTGAACTTATGATACAGCTTAGAAAATACGCCGAAGCGCACAATGCGGGGAATGATGTTTCCGCGAGAGACGTTGCGAAGACATTGCGCGAACTTTCCGATATTGAGAACAAGATTGAGGAAAATAGAAAAAAGGCTATGGACCAAATCGCAAGACTTAATCAGCGTCGTGAACGTGAGCTTAATAATGCCGTAAACAACTGGATTAGACAGATTGAACGGGACCCCGAAGAGTTTAATCGGTTGATGAATACTATCAAAGAAGAACCTGCTAACAGGCGTTCAAGGATGAGAAAGCCCGGTGATTCGGAAAAGACAAAACCGAATAAACCGGAAAAATAGTTCGTTCCAACCCCCAATAAACAGGCTGCCGTAATTTTTACGGCAGCTTCTTTATTTGATAATAGAATCAAATAGCCGCACCCTTAAAAAGTGCGGCTATTATAATATCTAAATTTGTTTAAACCGAAACTAATTTTTCCCGTCCAAAATTGCGCCTTTTGTTTCAAGAAGAGACGAAACGTCTTTCATAATAACCTCGTGCCTGACTTTTACTTCGGGCATAGCATATTCAAGGAAATATTTAAGCACGTCCTTTTTCCTGTCTGAGCGGGTGGCATCTCTGAGCATAAGATACCCGATAAACACGTTGGTAACCATCTCGACAAGACGCCTTGAGTGGTAGTCCTGAAAATCATCGTCACCCTTTTCGCGAACGTGCGCGATAGCCTCTTCGGTGAGTTTCGACATTTCCAGCACGATTTTATGAGGTTGTTCAACACCTGTAAAATTAAAGGTGTTTTCATATTCGTTAATCTGTGCCATAGCAATACCCTTAATAATACCGCCGATAGCCGCAACAACCTGAAGCTGGGTTGTTCCCTCATATATATTAGTGATACGGGCATCGCGGTAATGGCGTTCCGCGTTAAATTCTTTCATAAATCCTGTTCCGCCATGTATCTGGATACCGTCATAGCTTACCTGATTGGAAATTTCGGTATTGTAAGCCTTAACCATCGGCGTCATAAGAGCGGAAAGCGCAGAGTATTTACGGAGGTCTTCTTTAAGCTCACGCGCCTTTTCGGGATATTTTTCGCTGATATGTTCAAGTCCGTCGCGGATATCCACTATAATAGATGTTTCGTAAAGCAATGTTCGAGCCGCTTCAATCTTGGTTTTCATATTGGCAAGCATTTCGCTTACCGCGATAAATTCCTTAATAGGGCGTTTAAACTGGACGCGCTCCTCTGCGTATTTCTTAGCTTCGCGGTATGCCGCTTCGGCAATACCCAAACCTTGTGCTGCAATAGCAAGACGCGCTCCGTTCATTAGCGACATAACGTATTTAATAAGCCCGTATTTTCTTTTACCGACAAGCTCGCAAGGGGCATCGTTAAACTGCAACTCACAAGTCGGAGAGCCGTGTATGCCGAGTTTGTTTTCTATACGGCGGATTTTCATTTTATCATCGCGCTCATAAACAAACATAGAAAGCCCGCGTCCGTCGTGCGTTCCCTCTTCGCTTCTTGCAAGCACAAGCGAAATTTCTCCGCATCCGTTGGTAATAAAGCGTTTTACGCCCTTGAGATACCATTTTTCGTCCTTTTCATAAGCCTTGAGCATAACAGCCTGAAGGTCGCTTCCGGCATCGGGTTCGGTAAGCGCCATTGAGCCGGTTACCTCTCCGCTGCAAAAACGCGGGAGGTATCTCTGCTTCTGGTCTTCATCGGCAAACTTGTTGATGGTTTCCGCTATATCCTGAAGTCCGAAAAGGTTCATAAGCGCCGCATCACCGCGGGTTACTATTTCAATAGCAATTGAGTAAAGAGTGATAGGGCAGTTAAGACCGCCGTATTTGCGGGGAAGCGTGAACCCCATCAAATCCGCTTTTTTAAGCATATCAAGAGCAACTTCCGTTCCTTTGGCGTATCTTACCTCGCCTTTCTCAAAATGAGCGCCTTCCTCATCAACTTCGGCGGCGTAAGGCTCAATAATATTTCCTGCAATATCCCCGACAATTTCAAGGATACGGTTATAAGAATCTTTAGTATCCGAATAATTTACAGGCGCATAATCAATTTTGCCCTTATCTGCAAAATTTTCCTCTTTCAAGTCGATAACCCTGTCAAGGTCGAGATGCTTGAAGTGGAAAAGTATATCGTCATTATCTTTATAAAAATTCGGCATCTTTTGCCTCCCCTTATTTCTTTAGTGATTTATAAGTTTCTATCATCATCGGTATGACTTCATTCAAATCGCCGACTATACCGTAATGAGCAATCTGGAAAATCGGAGCGTTAGGGTCATTATTTATTGCGATAATCCTGCTTGATTCGCTCATACCTGCCATATGTTGAATCTGTCCTGAAATACCCACGGCTATATAGAGTTTGGGACGGACAGTTGTTCCCGTTTGACCGACCTGATGGTCGTGTCCGATAAAACCGGCATCGACAGCCGCACGCGAACCTCCGACTTCCCCTCCGAGAACGTGGGCAAGCTCGTGGATAAGTTTAAAGCTGTCTTTGGAACCGACCCCCATACCTCCCGATACTATAATCGAGGCAGCCTTGAGGTCAACCGATTTTTCTTCCTGTATGCGTTTTAAAATCTGTGATACGAGATGCTTTTTATCGACGGAGGGTGCAAAGGTTATAACTTCGCCTTTAGCGCCTTTTTTAGGCTCACGCGCTTTCATAACGCCCTCGCGAACCGTTGCCATCTGGGGTCGATGGTCGGGGCTTACAATCGTAGCGATAATGTTACCGCCGAAAGCGGGACGTATCTGGTAAAGAATGTTTTTGTAGTTTTTTTCACCGTCTTTGCCTTTTTTAGTATAATCTCCTATTTGAAGGTCTGTGCAGTCTGCGGTGAGACCTACCCGTAATTCCGATGCGATACGGGGGGCAAGGTCGCGTCCCGTAGTGGTAGCGCCGTAAAGAACAATCTGGGGTTTGTATTCCTGTATCATCTTTACTACCGTGTCGGCGTAAGGCAATGAACGAAAATTCTTAAATTCAGTGTCTTCGGCAACATATACCTTTTCCGCGCCGTATTCAAAGAGAGTCTTTGCAAGGTCTTGAACCTTATCTCCGATAATAACAGCGCCTGTTTTTACGCCGAGCTTTGCGGCGAGTTCGCTGCCTTTTCCGAGTAATTCAAGGCTTACATCGGCAATCTTTCCTGCGTTTTGTTCAACATATACCCATACTTCGTTATTAGACATAATATTCCCCCTTAACCTATGATGTGTTCCGACATAAGTTCGGAGACGAGACCTGTAAGCCCGTCCTTTGTCGGTTCTATATGTTTTACTTCTGCAGCGCCGAGAATAACGCTTTCTATCTGCTTTACCTTTGTAGGCGAGCCTGCCAAACCGCATTGCTCTTTATCGGCGTTTATATCCTCATGTCCCCAAAGTTTAATAACAACGTGGGAATCGTCTATCTCATAGGAATTAAGATATTCGTCATCGTAATTTTCTTTTTCCTGAAGCGTCATTGCATGCTTGTAAGCAAGCATTTTTTTAGCAGAAGGCGGGCGAGGAGTGTTAGCCTCATTGGTGATAGTAAGCAGAATAGGGAGAGGGGATTTGATTTGTTCGTAACCGCCCTCAATAGAACGTTCCGCCGTGATGGATTTGCCCGAAAGTTCGATAATTTTATCAACACAGGAAATCTGGTTGACTTTGAGTTTTTCCGCGGTTTGAGGTCCGACTTGAGCCGTATCCCCGTCAATAGCCTGACGTCCGCACAAGACAATATCAAACTCGCCGATTTTTTCAATAGCCTTAGCCAAAACATACGAAGTGGCGAGAGTATCCGCACCTGCAAACAAGCGGTCGGATATTAAAACAACATCATCCGCACCTCTGAATAAGGAATCTCTTAAAACCTGTGCGGCGTTAGGTGGTCCCATAGTAAGCACGGTAATCTTACCGCCATGGGTTTCTTTGATTTTGAGCGCTTCTTCAAGCGCGTTCAGGTCTTCCGGATTAAAGATAGCGGGAAGAGCGGCTCTGTTTACCGTGCCGTCCTCTTTCATCGCATCACCGGTAACGTTGTGGGTATCCGGGACCTGTTTAACTAAAACAATCATATTGTATCCCACTTTTTAACCTCCAGTGTATCGTAATTAAAATATAGATTTTATTTTTTGAAGTTCCGCTTCGGCTTCCTCAGCGATAGAGCGAACAACGTCTTTCATAGGTAAAACGTCTTTCATAAGCCCGACACTTTGTCCCGCCATAAGCGAACCGTTGTCCACATCACCGTCAACAACCGCACGTCTGAGAGCGCCGAGCCAGAAGTTTTCCACTTCGTATTGAGCGGTTTCACGGTCGATAGCCCCGCTTTCAAGTTTTTCCAAGAGTTCAAGTTGGAGTTTTCTAAAGGATTCCATTCCCGGATTGTTTAAAGCCCTGACCGGAACGACAGGCAGTCTTGAGTCAAACTGAGGCGTGGCAATAGCCGAACGGGCATTAGCTTTAATAAAAGCCTCTTTAAAATTATGGTGGGCGGTGCATTCCTCGGTCATTACAAAACGCGTTCCCATCTGCACCCCGGCAGCGCCCATAAGCAAGAGATGCGCAACCATCTTGCCGGTAGCGATACCGCCTGCGACAAAAATCGGGACTTTATCTCCAACCTCAAAAAGCACCTGTTGCAAAAGTATGGTCAACGATACGGGACCTATATGTCCGCCCGCCTCGCTTCCCTCAAGAAGAAGCGCGTCAACCCCGAAACGTATCATCTGTTGAGCGATGGAGTCGGTTGAAGCAAAAGACATAGTTTTTTTCCCCGCTTCTTTCATTCCCTCAACTGCCCATTTCTTGGGGAAATTACCGGCAAAAACAACGTAATCGACTTTCTTTTTTAGAAGAATATCATAATGGGATTTATAGTTAGGAGCTATTGTGATAAGATTAACGGCGAAAGGCTTGTCGAGATTTTCGATACATTTATCGACTTCCGCTTCAAATAAATCGGGAGGCATATTACCGCCTGCAAGAACGGGAAAAGCCCCGGCATCGCTGACTGCTTTAACAAGCTCAAAATTGCTAATCCAAGACATTGCGCCGCAAATCATGGGATATTTTACACCTAAGAAATCTTTTCCCCGCTTCCAGATATTATCTAATAATCGTAATTCCATATTCGCACTCCTGAAAATAAAATGACGAAGAATATTATAACTTAGACGTGGAAAAAAGACAAATAAAATAGGGGGGATTAGAGAGTTTTGCGCACCGCAATTTCATCACACGCCATAATTTTCGGGCAGTTTGTGCAATCTCTCCAGATTTTTTGCGGGAATATATCCTTATTGACGACCTTATACCCCAGACGGATAAAGAAATCTTTTGATAAAGTAAGGGCAAAAATGAATTTAACGCCTTCATCGCGGCAAATATCCTCCGCCTTTTTTACAAGGAGACTTCCCGTGCCTTTTTTGCGGTAGGTATCACAAACCGCAAGAGAACGAATCTCGGCGAGTTCCTCGGTAAAAAACGATAAGGCGCAGCACCCGACAAGTTTATCCTCATCGCAGGCAACTATAAAGTTACGGATATTTTCTATAATTTTCTCAACCGAACGTTCAAGCATCAACCCCTCTTTGGCATATTGGCTTATAAGATTCGATATAGCGCGCGCCTCATTAAGTTTGGCGTTTCTTATCGTAAGGCTACACAAGAGAGTCTACCAATTCCTTTATTTTATTTTTAGGGACTGCTCCCACAATTTTTTCAACCGCTTCGCCGTTTTTAAATATAACGATAGTAGGTATTCCCGTTATTGCCAACTTAGCGGGGGTTTCAGGCGATGCATCCACGTCCATTTTAGCTACTTTGAGTTTGCCGTCATATTCTTCCGCTATTTGCTCTATAATTGGGGCAATCATTCTGCAAGGAGCGCACCATGAAGCCCAAAAATCAACCAGCACAGGGATATCCGATTTTAAAACTTCCGAGTCAAAATTTTCATCGGTAATATCAATATACTTTCCCATAAATATTCTCCTTAAAATTTATCCGAAAGCAGGTTTAACTCTGCTTTTTATCTTCACCGTGTTTGCGTTTGAATTTTCTGATTTCCTTTATGTCGTCAAAATGAAAGTTTTCACCGAGGTAATAAGCCTTGACCATTTCGCGCTTTTCCTCGTTAATTTCACTTTTAGAACCGAAAAGTTCCTTGAATGTAGCCTCGACTTTAATTTGCCCTTCGTAAACAATATAAGCCCTGTCCATAAAGTATAGAGTTTCAAGCGCGTTATGGTCGGTAATAAGTATGCCGATACCCCGTTTATCGCGCAGGCTTGTAATTATATTTTGTATGCCCTCAATAGCCATAGGGTCAATACCGGTAAAAGGCTCATCAAGCAAAACAAATCGGGGATTAATTGCGAGGATACGCGCAACCTCGGTTCGACGTTTTTCACCTCCCGAAAGGGTAAATGCCTTCTGCTTTCGAACATGCTCAAGTTTTAATTCGGAAATAAGCGAATCGGTGATAAGGTCGATTTCCGACCTGTCCTTGCCCTGAATATCAAGAACCGCCTTGATATTTTCTTCAACGGTCAATTTTCTAAAAATCGAGTTTTCCTGAGGGAGGTATCCGATACCGCTAAGTGCGCGTTTATACATAGGAAGACGCTCTATGTTTTTCCCGTCGAGATACACATTGCCGCCGTTTGATGCAATCAAACCGACTATCATATAGAAAGTAGTCGTTTTGCCCGCACCGTTTGGTCCGAGAAGTCCCACGATTTCACCTTGTTTAACATGGAAACTAACCTCATCCACAACCCTTTTTCTGCCGTAGATTTTTACGAGTTTATCCGCTACGATACCTTCTTTTGAATTGTCAATGTTATAATCGGGCTGGGTTTGTATGTCGGTGTAATAATCCATAAAAACTCCCTTAGTGAGTGTATTTAATAAGCTCGTAAATAGTCTTTTTAATATTTTTTCTTTCTACGATAATATCAACAAAGCCGTGTTCAAGCAGAAAAGAAGAAGTCTGGAAATTAGGAGGAAGTTTTTGTTTAATAGTCTGCTCAATAACACGGGGTCCTGCAAAACCGATAAGGGCATCGGGCTCCGCTAATATAAAATCACCGAGCATAGCGAAGGAAGCGGTAACACCGCCGGTAGTGGGATTAGTGAGAAGCGCAATATAAAGTCCTCCGTTATCGGAAAAACGTTTTAAAGCAGCCGATGTTTTGGCCATCTGCATAAGCGATAGAATTCCCTCGTGCATACGCGCGCCGCCCGAAGCAGTGCAGATAATAAGAGAGCGTTTATGACGGTCTGCCGCTTCAATGGCGAGGGTGATTTTTTCGCCTACTACCGAACCCATACTTCCGCCGAGAAACGAAAAATCCATCACGGCAAGCTGAACAGGCAACCCGTTTAAAAGTCCGTGTCCGGTAACCACCGCTTCTTTAAGATGAGTTTTTTCCATAGCGGATTTTACTTTGGTATCATAACGGGATTTGCCGTCATTGAAATTCAGCGGGTCAACCGATACTATATCATTGTCGGTTTCTACAAAAGTTCCGGCATCTACAATCGTTTGGATGCGTTGAAAAGCGTTTAATTTATCGTGATAACCGCAATTAGCACAAACACGCAAATTTTCTTCCCATTCCTTATTGTAAATTATAGCGCTGCACATAGGGCATTTATGCCATAAGCCCTCTTGCATACCGGATTGCGCTCCCTTTTTAATATTATATTTTTGCTTAGTAAACCAAGCCATTTAGCCACCTCCAAAATTAGAAACATTTATTATAGTTTAAAATTTTATACGGGATTTTTCTTTAGCCAGTCTTCCATAATATCGACGGAACTGCTTGCGCCGATTCTATTGGCCCCCGCTTCTATTAAAGCGAGTGCAAAATCAAGAGTTTTAACGCCTCCCGAAGCCTTTACCTTGAGTGATTTTCCGCCGATTTTTCGCATAAGACTAATATCATCAATTGTAGCGCCGGACTTTGCAAAACCTGTCGATGTTTTCACGAAATCAGCCCCGGCATCTTTTACGAGCTTGATAGCGGTGCGTTTTTCATCCTCAGTAAGCAAAGCCGTTTCAATAATAACCTTGAGAATGCGTTTGCCCGTAATCTTTTTGAGCTTGCTGATTTCTTTGCGGACAAAATCCGTATCACCCTCTTTGAGCTTTCCGATATTGATAACCATATCAATTTCCTTTGCGCCTTCCTCAAGAGCCAATTCGGTTTCGGCGATTTTAATTTTTGTAGTGTTGGCGCCGAGAGGAAATCCTACAACAGTGCAAATATCTACCTTAGACCCTTTTAATAGCTTTTTACTCAATTTTACCCAAACCGGATTTACGCATACGGAGAAAAACCCGTATTCTGCAGCTTCACTACAAAGTTTTTCAATATCAGCGCTTGTAATTTCCGGTTTTAAAACAGTGTGGTCAAAATACTTTGCCAATTTAATTTTTTGCTGCATTGTAATACCTCAACGTTTTTTTGTATTTGTCATAATCGGTTATGACAGTCAAAGATTTGGACAGTTGATTATCGAACTCAAGGTCATAAAGTTTGGGCATTTCCGCCTCGCGGATTTTGTTGATAACCAACCATCGGACAGCACTTATAGGAAGTTCGTATCCTTTATCGGAAAGTTCCTTTTGAAACCGGGAAAGCATAGTATCGGAGGGCATTTTCTTATCTTTGACGAACTCGCTTACAAAATTAGTGTTTTGCACTTTAAAGAGACTTACTCTTTCTTTTTCGCTGAGTTCTTCAATCCAATTTTTAACCTCAATATCAGGCTCTACGCCTTTACGTTCTATAACTGCGCCTGACGGGGTATAGTAATTTGCGACCGTATATTTTATAAGAGAGCCGTCTTCAACGAAAGAGTAGGTTTTTTGAACAGACCCCTTTCCGAAACTTTTCATACCTATAACGACTCCGCGTCCCGTGTCTTTCATAGCGCCTGAGAAAATCTCCGAAGCGCTCGCGCTTCCCTGATTAATCATCACAACAAGCGGCAAATCGGCAGGGACTATTGTATTTCGCTTGTTTGCATAATAATCCGCGTTGTTTTCCTGCAACCTTCCGCGAGTATATACTATTAAACCTTCTTCTAAAAAATCATCCACGCAGTTTATTACCACGCTCAGAAGTCCGCCGGGGTTATGTCGCAAATCTATAATAATCCCGTCGGGATTTTTATTGAGCATGTCGCGAAGATGCTTGGCGAAATCATCGGCGGTAGGCATACTAAATTCACTAATTCTTATGTAAGCGATTTTTTTATTTTGATACTGTATTATGTCGGAGCGGACTGTTTGTATAGTGATTTCCTCGCGGGTTATTGTTACCTCAAAAGGTTCCATAGATTCGCGGGCAATAGTGATTGTAACCTTTGTGCCGGGAGCTCCTCGAAGTATTGTAACGGCTTCCTCTGTGGTAATCCCCTTAGTGGATTTTCCTTCTATTTCTATTATTTTATCGTTGGGTTTCAATCCTACCCGCCATGCGGGGGTGTTTTCCATAGGTGAAATTACCGTCAGCCACCCGTCACGCACATCTATCCTGATACCCAATCCCCCGAATTTTGCATCCATATCAACTTTAAACTCTTTCGTTACCGACGGGTCCATAAAAGTTGTGTAAGGGTCGTTGAGACTTTCAAGCATACCCCGTATTGCACCGTAAAAAAGCTTTCGAGCGGTTACTCTTCTTCGGTCGTAGAATTCACGTTTAAGTATATGGTAAGTTTCACTAAACATTCTTGAATATTTAAAATAATTTTCCTCTTCGGGGTCGATAGGACTGTCCGTATTGGTGGAATTGGTTGAACTGAAAAGAAAATTTCCGGTAAAGAAAAACTTATTGGTTGTAATCAGTGTAACCCCGAATAGAATGAGCGTAACTAATATAAATAAGATATATTTTTTCTTTCCCTGATTCATTATAATACTCCCTCATTAATATATAATGTATATTATAAGCCATAATAGCTTAGAATACAAAGTTTTTGGTAATAAAATTTGCGAAAACCTCTTTTTTTTTAGTTTTGGGTTTTGTATTGGACAAATAACGATAAATATATTAAAATAGGCAAATCAATTAAGAGGAGAAAAAGTGATGAACGGTCTTTATCTGCATTGCAGCTTGCAGAAATGTAATATTGACGGTTCCAAAGAAATGAGTATAGACAGATGTATTTTGAGAAACAATACCCCATGCTATTATTTGCTGATTAAAGAAACCTCGGTTGCGCCGGAGGATGAGGCGTGGCGGAAGTTTGACCGGTTTGTCGGGAAAAGCAAAAGCTCAAAATGACTTTTAATATAAATTTTGAATTTAAAAGCAATTTTTTCTTGTATTCGGGCGCCAACGATGGTAAATTAATCTTAGGTTCGACTTTTAAGCCTTCTGCCGGTGAGTGCGGCAATATGGAATGCAACAATTATGCTTTGCACACCGCTATATCCGATGATACTAAGGAAATATATAGTCGAAGGAAGAGACTTGCGAAACAATTAGGCTTCCTTGATTTGATTACGCTAAAGCAGGTTCATTCCGATAAGATATTTGTTGCCGACAGCCGTAACATAGAGGATTTTGTTCAAAACCCAATGGTAGAGGGCGACGGTATTATTAGTAACGTTGAGGGCTATTTATTCGGCGTATTGACTGCGGACTGTGTGCCTCTTTTGGTTTTTCCGCTAAGCGAAGGGGTTTCTTTTGTCGGCGCGGTTCATGCGGGATGGCGCGGCGTTAAGAGTAAAATCCATATTAAAGCGGTAAACCTGATTGAAAAAACCTATGGTGCCGATAAGAAAAATATCGGTGTGATTATAGGTCCTCATATAGGAAAGTGTTGTTATGAGGTCGGCGGTGAGTTTTGCGATACTTTTAAGTCGCAGTGCTTTTTATGTAATGAAAAGTATTTTTTGGATTTAGAGAGTGTTGTAAGCGATGAGTTGGAGGCTTTCGGCATTAAGGGAAAAAATATTTTCCGATGCGGGCTTTGTAGTAAATGTAGTGTAACCCCGGAGTTTTATTCATACCGCAACGGGGATTATGTCAACAGGAATTTGAATTTTATCGGAATAAAAAGAAATTAGGGATTGACAATTTTTTTTTATTCTTTAGTATATATAAATTAAACTTATGTGTTTGCGGAGATTTTATGCAAATTTTGAAGAACGCAAAATCGGCTGTTATAGCGATTTCTATTATTGTTTTTACATCGGTATCTTTGTTTTCTAAGATTGATAGAGATTATCAAAGTTGGGAAATTATGCGCCGTAAAGGTGATACCGTTTATATTCGTTTCCAGATAAATATTCCTTTTACAATGGAGTATCTTCTTAACCGAAAATCGGAGTTGGAAGAGATTTTAGCGACCCTTGAGGATGATGAAAAAAGGCAGGTTTATGCTCAAGCGCTTAGAATAACCGAATATAACATATCGCGTATGCAGTCGGGCAAGACGGTTAAAAATGTATGGATAATCGGGAGTTTTAATGATTGGAAAGTTACAAACAGTAGATTTCCCAATGAGCTTGAACCCGTAAAAGAAAATCCATCGACTTATTACACCAAGACTCTTATTCCGTTTGTAATTGGAGAATCGGAGTATAAATTTGTGATTAATTACGGCATTTTGACTAATCAGCGAGGCGAGGTGATTAATGATTATGTGATTGTTGATGACCCCACGGTAGCAAGAGATGCCGGCAAATAGAAGAAATAAATCTATTAGGAGGTTCCATAAATGAAAGCAAGAACTTTAGCAATTGCAATTTTGGCAATTTTTCTTATTACCCCCGCGCTTTCCGCTCAACTTGATAAGAATTATAAGAGTTATGAGTTGATGCAGGAAAAAACGGAAGGCGGGAGAACTATCGGGTATTACCGTTTCAGACTCAATATCCCTCTTGCCATGGAGTATATGAGAGAGAGACTAAAATGGTCGCAGGAGATGGCGGAAAAAAGCAAAGGAACTGAATATTATACTGCTTATACTAATAATATAGGCTATTACAGAGACAATTTGGCAAAAATGACATCAGGCAAAGAACTTAAAGGCGTTAGAATGTTCGGGGATTTCAATAGCTGGTATCAACAGGCTTTGGGAGATAATGTCTATGAACTTATTCCCTCACGTGCAAATCCTCAAACTTACTACACCCAAAAACTTGTTCCTTTCCGCAAATATCGCTCTCCGCGTAATAACCGTTATAAGTTTATACTTGACTACGGCGAGATAAAGCTTGCCGATGGTTCGGTTACGGATAATTTTGCTTACGTGGAAGACCCTCTTTCCGGTGATAACAAGGGAGATGACGGATTTGGCGGGTTTAACAGTTTCTTTACTTACTAACGGAAGCTATTTCTTTTTTTCAGATAAAATAGGGGCTTTGGAGGCAAGGCCCCTGTTTTTTTAAAAATAACAAAATTTCGCTTGCCATATTGTGTTTTTTAAGCTAAAATAATATGGAAATTGGGTTTGAGGGGCAAATTTTAGTTTTCCGATTTTTCGGAAAGGGTGGTTCTATAAAAATGAATAAACTTGAGCTGATTGAAAAGGACGACATCTCAATAATTCGGCCTCATGGAGAAATGACTTTTTTCTTTCTTGAAGAGTTGGACGAATTCATCAAAGATAAGGTTAAAGATAATTACTTTAAGTTTATATATGATATGGAAGATGTGAGTTGGATTGATTCTATGGGTTTAGGGTTGCTTGCCGTATCCGTTAAGGTTGCGCTTATCAATAATTCCCGCATTTGTATCGTTAAGCCTCGCGATAATATTATTGAACTTCTCCGCTTGAGTTCTCTTATCGATTTAGTTGTTTTTCAAAAGACTGTTGATAATGCCGTGGATTTCTTTAAAAACTGAAGTTTCTAAGAGGCGCGCCGAATGAAAAAGTCTTTTTATTTAGATGCGGTTTTATATCTGTTTATAACTATCGGTGTTATCGGGGTAGCGCCGATTTTTGTTTTTAGTTCCTATCTTTGGATTCTTCCTGTATTGCAGGTTGTTTTTTTAATCCCGTTATTAATTAAAAAATCAAAGCTTTGGTATTCCGCGCTTTTCTTTGTTCTTTTGTTCCTGTTTTTTATGTTGACCTCGCGTTTGAATTTCGCTTTATTTGCATCCATTCTTGCCTTTATTATATATTTATTAGGTGCGCTTATTTTTAAAACTTTGAGAAAAGAGATTTTATGGCTTAAAAAAGGTTTGTTGAATAAAAATATTGCGATGCTTATTGTCGGGGCAGTCGTTATAAGCACCACAGGGTTGCTGATTTGGGCATATTTTTCAAGGCACACTTTTAGTTTTTACCTGACCTATGTTCCCGAATGGCGACCCGGTTTCCTTATAATCGGAGCTGTTGCGTTTGCCGTTGTAAACGCTATTAGCGAGGAATTGGTATTCAGAGGTATATTCTGGGACGGGCTTGAAAAAATTTGGAAAAATCCTGTCTTTGTTATATCGGTTCAGGCGGTTTTTTTCGGGCTTTGCCATTACAGGGGGTTTCCAAGCGGAGTTTCGGGGATATTTCTTTCTTTCGGCTATGGTATGATTTTAGGATTTATTCGCCATAAATCTAAAGGACTTTTAGCGCCCGTGATTGCTCATTTTTTCGCCGATATTGTTATTGCAATTGTTTTGCTGAAATATTTCAATTTTATATAGCTATAAACTTTATCCCATCTTTTTTTTGATGTATAATTAACGTGTCTCAATTTTTTTTCAGGGGATATTTTTGGCAAAGAAACAGAAACGCAAAAAAGAAAAAAAATCCGGCAAATGGCGTAATGCCGACCCCGGTTTTATTCGTTTGTTATCCAAAGGAAGACATAATAGAATTACCGGATTAATGAAATTGCTTACGCGTATAGGAGACGGATGGTTTTGGCTTGTTCTTACTATTATTTTTTTGTTTATAGAAATTTATGCGGGGATGGCTTTCGGTTTTGCTTTGATTATCCAGATAGGTTTGCAAATTGCACTGAAACGTATTTTCTCGCGTGACAGACCTTATATAAAGCACGAGGATATTACGAATCTTATGATACCTCCCGATAAATTTTCTTTTCCATCCGGGCATACGGCGGGAGCTTTTGCCGTAGCTTTTGTGTTGTGGTTTTTTTATCCGGTTTTGTTTATTCCCGGCTTGATTCTCGCTATTTTGATAGGTATTTCGCGGATGTATCTTGGGCTTCATTATCCATCCGATGTGCTTGCCGGAGTTTTACTCGGATTTCTCAGCGCGAGACTTGCCGTTTTCTTTGTTTTGCTTATTGAACTTTAATTTTCAAACTTGGCGGTTTTATGATTAAAAATGACGTTTTAAATCATCTTGCAATTTCGGATAAGAGACTTGTTCGTTCAAAAGACGGCTCATTTACCATCTCAATCGACGATGTTTTTCTGCACAGTAAATATTCTCCCGTTAAGGAAGCAAGAAGGCTTGTCGAGGATATTATTTCTCTTGACCCCGCCAAGACTTTTGTTATAGTTCTCGGCGCGGGGTTGGGGTATCATATTGAGGAGCTTGAGAAAGCGGGGTTTCATAATATCCTCGTTATTGAGCGAAATATCGGGGCTTTTGAGATTTTTTCCAAAATCTTTGACTGCTCGCAGATTCCTTTTATTGTTTCTCCTGATAAGCCCGTTGAGTTTATTGATTCCGTTTTTTCCAATCTGAAAATCGAAAATTTCAAAGACATTAAGACAATTATGCTGCGCGGAGGGTATTTATCGGATATATATTCTCCGTTAGAGGAGCGAATAAAGCGTATTGTAAAAGTCAAACTCGGCGATTTTACTACCCGTCTCAAATTTGAAGAGGTTTGGTTTATTAATATACTTGCCAATATAAAAAACTTGCGAAACTCTTATACCGTAAAATCCTTAATTGACGGCAACAGAACATCGGGATGCCCCGTTTTGGTAATATCGGCGGGTCCCTCGCTTAAATTTTCTATTGAGACTATACGCAGTATTTCGGATTATGCCGTTACGATTGCCGTTGATACGGCGGTTATGCCGTTGTTTGAGGCGGGTATAATACCGGATTTCGTTTTCTCATTGGATTCACAGCCCCACAATATACCGGATTTTTCAATGATAGACCGTGATTATTTATCCCGGATTACGCTGGTTTATGATACGGTGGTAAACCCGAAACTCCCGTTTTATTTTCCCGGAAGAAAAATTATATCAAACACCTCCCATTTGGATTTCGATTACAAAGGGAATCCTTTTGTTATGAAAAGCGGGCTTGTCGAATGGATTGAACATACCGGCAATTTTACAATAGGCGACATAGAAACGGGCGGGTCGGTTGCAACCTCGGCGTTTCATCTGGCGTATCTCTTAGGAGGAGACCCTGTAATCCTGATAGGACAGGACCTTGCTTATTCATATAAGGTTTCGCATTCCCCCTCAACTCCTCATTTTTACCGGGTTCTCGGTATGGTTGACCGTTTGGTAACTATCGAGTCTTTGTTTTTATCCGTTTTGCTGTCGAGACGGGCTTTCCCGACAAAAGGTATTGATGGAGAGATTTACACGGATTTTGTTTTGGATAATTTCAGGGGATGGTTTGACGAGTCTGCGCGAAGTATCGCAAAAATAGACAATAAAGAAAAACTTATCAACGCATCTCTAAACGGGGCAGAAATTTCCAATTTTAAGTCCGTTTCTCATAGCGAACTTATTAATACCCTTTCTAAACGGTCTAAAATAGACAAATCTAAATTATTTCTCGGCTTAAAGTTGATAGACTCGTTAAATGTTGATAAACTAATATATAACTTAAAAAATCTGGGTTGCTTTGTCGATAATCTTGGTGTTGTCCCTTCGGTTTTTGACAAAATCGAAAAGTCGGAATTCGGTTTTTTAAACCGTTATTTTATGAAGGAACAGATGGTATTTGAACGTTACGCGAGTTTCGATGAATTAAATTTTAAGAGGAAGGTGCGACGGCTTCTTAAAAATATTTTCGGAGTAATCGATGGGGACTAACAGATTGCCTAAGGAAGATTCTCTTATTGACGAAATTGAAGAAGACGTGTATGTGATTTATGGGAAAGCGCCGAGTTCTCATGTTTATCTCGTTAAGGGCGCGTTTAAAAACGTGCTTATTGATACGGGGATAAAGGGCAATTTTCCGCGGGTTGTCGAGGGGCTTGCCAAGGTAGGGCTTAAGGTTAAAGAAATTGACATTGTTATATCAACCCATGAGCATTTTGACCATATCGGCGGAAATATTTTCTTCAACGAGACTGCCGTTACCGCAGCGCATCGTTTTGCCGCTACTAAAGTTGAGCTTCAGGATGAGTTTGTCGTTCATTCGGCTATCCACGGTGAGGAGATTATTAAGACCAAATTCCATCTTTGGCTCGAAAACCGCACTCTCTTTGATTTGGGAAACTACAAGCTGAAAATTTTCCATACCCCGGGGCATACGTCGGGATGTATCTGTATTATGGAGCCTTTCAAAGGGTTTATGTTTACCGGGGATACTATTTTTGACGGCGGTGTTATTTCCAAGATTTCCGAATCGGGCAGTTACGGGGATTATATCAATTCGCTTGAACGTATGTTTACTATGAAAGTTACCCGTATATTCCCCGGACACGGCAGGATGTGCAATAACCCCGATGAATCCCTTAAAGAGGCTATTCATCGCGCAAAGAAAAAACTCAGCGATTATAAAGAGGAGCTTCTGAGCCGTATTAATACAAAAGATGCGGTTCATCACTGGAAAGAGCAGGAGGACGGTAATATTACGGAGTATGAAGATTAAAACGGTTGCAACTTATATTATATTTTTCGTTTCCGTTTGCAGTTTCGGTTTTGCGGGAAATAATAATTCATATTTGCAAAAAGATGAGCTTATTGAATTGGCTAACACTATCAGAAACGACAGGGTTTATTATAACCTCGGGGTGATATATTATCGCGAGGGGGAAACCGGCAGGGCGGTATTGAATTTTAAGCGCGCCCGTCTGTTAAACCCTTATGATAACCTCAACAAAGATGCGCTTAACGAGGCAAGACGGGTTGCCGGCGCTCCTTCCTATATTTTCGAGACATCGCCTATACAGGACGTTTTACTCTTTCCTTTTACGGTTTTTTCTATGAATGCGCTTGTTGCCGTCGGGATAATCTTTTTTTTATCGGGGAGTATTGCCCTTTCTTTTGTCTTTGTGGGGACACCTGCCGGCGAATTTTTATCGCGAATAAAGAAAATAAAAATATGGTGCGCCGTTTTTATTATTGCGGGGATGGTATATATTACCGCCTCGATAATACGCCACAGGGTAGTCTTTGACCGTTCTCAGGCTGTCGCCGTAGAAAACGCGCGGATTTTCCAGCTTCCCGAAGAGGACGCATCGGTTATAGGTATGCTTGATGAGGGTATTGAGTGCCGTATAGAATCCGAAAACGGCGGGTTTTTCCTAATCCGGTCGATTGACAATAAATTCGGGTGGGTTATTGCCGATAATATAGAAGCGCTTTGGGAGTAAATGTATTTGTTTGATAACCGATATTTTTTTGACAAAATATATTTGTTGTGTTAAAATAACAGGTTAAATTCTGAATCTTATGGAGAGTTCTATGGGTATTCCTTTAGAGGAAATTCTCGGTCTTGAAGGTAATAAATACGAAAAAACATCCGCTATTATCAAGTATGTGCGCTATCTTGCGCAGAAGCACGATGATAGTCTCGAAATTGAGGTCGCCCGCAACAAGTTTAAAAAGATTACTCTCGTAGCTATGGAAGACATCCTGAGGGGCACCGTAAAATACGAAGTTGAATCTTCTCCCGATGAGAAAAACAGATAATTTTGCTATCGCCGTAATCGGACCTACCGCTGTCGGAAAAACCCAAGTCGCAATAGATATTGCCCGCGAATTTAGGGGGGAAATTGTATCCTGCGATTCCGTCCAGATTTATAAAGAACTTGATATAGGTTCGGCAAAACCCTCCGATAGCGAGCGTTCTGCGGTTGCTCATCATCTTATCGACGTTTTCTCTCCTGATTTTCGCGCAAGTGTCGGCGAATATAAAACTCTCGCCGAAAACGCAATATCAGATATTATTTCACGCGGGAAGCTGCCTGTAGTCGCCGGAGGAACGGGGCTTTATTTTAATGCGCTTTATTACGGGCTTTTTCGGGGCGTTTCAAGCGATAAGGAAATCAGAAACAATCTTGAAAATGAGGCAAAACTTCACGGGCTTCCATTCCTGTATGAAAAACTTAAATCGGTTGACCCGTCAACTTATGCAAAAGTCCATTGCGGGGATAAAAGACGGATTATTCGCGCGCTTGAGGCGTATTATGTAACCGGATGCCCGCTTTCGGATTTGCAATCGAAAAATGAAAAACTTGGACTTGACTGGCATGTTATCGGCTTGAATATTGAAAGAAAAAAACTTTATGAGCGCATTGAGGCTCGCGTGGATAAGATGTTTGAAGCGGGGTTGGTTGATGAAACCCGCGCGCTTATTGAAAAATTCGGCGAAAATGCCTATGCTTTGGGAAGTATCGGTTACCGACATTGTCTTAACTATATAAAAGGGCTTTGGTCTCTTGATGAAACGGTCGGTTTTCTCAAGCGCGATACCCGAAGATACGCCAAACGTCAGTTGATTTGGTTTCGCAAGTTGGAAAATGTTCATTGGTTTAACCCTTCTCAGTTAAACGAGATAAAAATAAGCATAGAAAATTTCTTTAAACGTTAAAAAACCCCTTTTTTTCCTTGCCTTAATAATTAATTTATTTTAAAATAAAGTCGTCTTATCGCATAGAGTAAATTTTGTTGATTTTCACGGGTGTTGTCTATAATTTAGTTTCGATATTGGGGTTTTGCTGAAATCTTAACTTAGGTGGTTTTATGTATCATCTTGAAGAACATAACTTGATGATGTTTTTATTCCAGTTCTTTATTCTTCTCGGTAGCGCCAAACTTCTCGGTATTTTCTTTAATAAAATAAAACAACCGACCATTACCGCGGATTTGCTTGTCGGTATATTTTTCGGTCCCACTATACTTGGAAGACTTGCACCGGATTTCCAGACTTTTCTATTTCCTTTGAACCCGATACAACAAAATATGCTTGAAACTCTCGGATGGCTCGGTATCCTGTTTTTGCTTCTTGTTATAGGGCTTGAGGTGAATTTTTCAAGCGTATGGAAGCAAAGAAAGTCCGCTATCAAAATCTCTGTATGTGATATAATTATCCCGATTGTAGTTTCCGGTATTCCGATATTTTTCCTACCCGACAAGTATATGGTTGACCCGAACGCGCGATTTTTATTCACCTTGTTTGTCGCTACTATTATGACTATCAGCGCTATGACCGTTACTATCCGCGCTATGCGCGATTTGAAGATTCTTAAAAGCGATATGGGTTTCCTTATTGTTTCGGTGTTGTCCATTAACGACATTATCGGATGGATAATCTTTACGATTGTGCTTGGATTGTTCTTACAGGCTGACCCCAATATCGGGATTGCATTGTTTATCCTGTTTGCGACACTTGGGTTTGCCGCTTTTAACCTGACTATCGGCAGAAAAATCGTCGATTATATTATGACCCGCATTAAGCATAGAGCCGAGGACCATACCGCCGCATCGTTAACCTTTGTTTCCCTGCTTGGTATGCTTTTCGGCGCTATTACTACCAAAATTGGGATACACGCTCTTTTCGGATTTTTTATTGCCGGGCTTATTTCAGGCGAGGCGAAAGACTTTTCCCAGAAATCCCGTCAGGTTATTTCGCATATGGTTTATGCGGTGTTTGTTCCCTTGTTTTTTATCAACATAGGTTTAAAAGTGGATTTCTTTTCTAATTTTGATGTATTGCTTTTTATCTTTATACTTTGTGTCGGAACTTTTGCAAGATTTATTGCCGCATGGTTAGGCACGATAATATCCAAAACGGCGCGTTCAAACCGCGTTCCGATAGCTATTGCGCATACCCCCGGCGGTGAGATGCACGTTGTTGTAGGTCTTTTGGCGCTTGAGGCGGGACTTATCACGGAAACGGTGTTTGTCGCTATTGTTTGTAGCGCCGTTGTTTCCGCTATATTGATGGGACCATGGATGGCGTTTGCCTTAAATCGAAGAAAAGAAATAAGCATAATGGATTTCTTTACCGAGAAAGCCGTGGTTGCGAATCTTGAAGCATCCTCGTCGCATGAAGCTATCCGCAAACTCTCCGCCGTTGCCGCCGACTGGACGGGACTCGAAATTGATACTATCTATGATTCGGTTATAAAAAGGGAGGAAATTATCGGAACGGCGGTCGAAAAGGGGATTGCCATTCCTCATTCCCGTATCAAGGGGCTTGATACCCCTCTTATTGTGGTTGCGCGCAGCCCTAACGGTATTGAATGGGATTCTCCCGACGGGCTTTCCACGCATTTGGTTTATATGATTCTTTTGCCGGCTGAGAAAGACAAGGACTATGATAATATCCAGCTCCAGATTTTGCAGACTCTTATTTCCGCTATGATTGAGGATTCCAAGCGGGAGAAAGTTCTTGCAGCCGATGATGAGGATAAGATTTATAACGTATTGGAGGAGTTTTTCCAAAGAAGTAATATTAAACTCCAGAATAAGCCCAAAGCGGTTTAATTAGACTTATAGCGGAAAAACACACCCCTTAGTTTTGGCGATGAGCGGATTATCTCTATCTTTTTTTCGGAAAGAAGTATATCTATATACTGGTTGATTTCGTTTATCGGGATACCCGTTATTTCCGAAATATCTTTTGTTGTGCAGGGACGGACACGAAGCACTTCTGTTATAGCGGTTTCTTTATCCTTATGGTAGGATTGAATCTCCGAGCGCTTTTTATATTTTGATATGATTTCCGTATTGGGGAAACCGAGTTCCTTTTTTATACGCAAAAGCGTTTCTTTGGATGCCGGTTTAAGATTCGATACCGTTCCCGGACGGTCAAGGCTGTTTAATTGCACACGTGAAGGATTAATATATCTTATTGTCTCTTTAAGTTTTTTTATGTTTTCGGAATCATCGTTTATGCCTTCCATTATGAAAACCTCAAGCCATATCTCTTTACCTTTGCTTTGAAATTCGCGGGTAAACTCGGCAATTCCGTCAATTACCGTAGATAAATCCAAACCCTTAATCGGAACGTCGATTTTACAAAATGCGGTTTCCGTTACGGCATCAAGCGAGGGTAAAACGAGGTCGGCGTTCATCAGTTCTTCGCGCACCTCTTTTTGATACAGGAGCGTTCCGTTTGTAATCACGGCGAACCGTATATGCGGGAATTCACGTTTTATGGTTTTGATTATGTATCCCGTTTTGGAATTCAGGGTAGGTTCTCCCGAACCCGAAAGCGTAATCCAATCGGGGGGAGGGTTGTTTGCCAGGAAGTTGCGCACCTCGCCGATAATTTCTCCGGCGGGGATATATTCCCTGCGCTCCAATGTGAAATCCGTTGTCCCGCCGCATTCGCAATAGATACAATTCAGGGTGCAGGTTTTATAAGGAACGAGGTCGATTCCCAGCGATATGCCGAGTCTTCTTGACGGAACGGGTCCGTATATATACTTATACATTGTTTATGCCTTCTCTAAAAACACCTTGTAAGCCTTATATGTTTCATACAAATCAACTTTGCTGATAATCTCAAAAGGAGCGTGCATCCCGATAACGCCGACTCCGCTGTCCACCACCTGTATGCCGAGTTCCGCAATCTCGAAAGCTACGGTGCCGCCGCCACCCTCATCAACTCTTCCCAAAACCCCGGGTTGCCATTTAACATCGTTTTCGTTGAAAAGTTTGCGAATTTTGCCCATAAGCTCGGCGGATGCATCGCTTGCCCCGTATTTTCCGCGACTGCCGGTATATTTTTCTATTATTACGCCGCATCCCATAACGGGGGAGTTATAAAGGTCGTGAACCGCCGTAAACATCGGATTAACCAACCCGCCTACGTCCCCCGATAAAGCTACCGAGTTTTCATATAGTTTAAACAGGTCGGAAGGACGGTAATCGGGGTTTTGCATCTCCATAAATCTCGCTAACGAATGGGCAAAGAATTTTGAGCGAATACTGCTTATTCCGTATGAACCGATTTCTTCTTTATCGACAAGGAAGGCGATAGTGGTTTTATCGGGGGTTTTGTCCATATCTTTCAGTGCGCGAAAAGCCGCATAACTGCAAACCCTGTCATCATGTCCGTAAGCGCCTATCATACTACGGTCTATCCCGACATCACGCGCCTTGTATGAAGGAACCGCCTCAAGTTCCGCCGAGATAAAATCCTCTTCGTTTATTCCGTAAGTTTCGTTTAATTTGGATAATACCGTTTCTTTTACGCGCTCCTTTATGTTTTCATCTTCAACGGGTATATTACCGACAACAAGATTCAGGTTTTCCCCCTCTATACCCTCAAAAAACTTTTTTTCGCCCTGCACTTTTTTTGCAAGATGGGGAAGCAGGTCGGGGATAGTAAATACCGGGTCGTTGTCATCCTCCCCGATAACTATATCCACGTATTCGCCGTCGCTTTTAACTACGCGTCCATGAAGCGACATCGGTATATTCAACCACTGGTATTTTTTTATACCCCCGTAGTATTGAGTTTTGAGAAGCGCTATGTTATTGCCTTCATAGAGGGGCAGGGGTTTTAAATCCAAGCGGGGAGAGTCTATATGCGATACGATTATATTTGCGCCTTGGGTTAAATCCGCTTTCCCGATAACGGCGAGGATAACGTTTTTGTGGTGATTTATAAGATAGATTTTCTCACCCGTTTTAAATTTCGCCTGCGAAAACGGTTTAAACCCGAGTTTGACAGCCTCTTGCTCAAGGTAGTTTGTGGTTTCACGCTCGGTTTTACATCTGTCGATAAACCTTTTATAATCTTCCGCAAAGGCAAAAATTTTATCATCCTCGCCTCTGTTCCAAGCGGTTTTTCTTTCATAAGCAAAAGTAGATTTGCCGTTCTGTTCTGCCATAATACCCTCCGTTTAAAGTATCCGATATTTTATCGGTAGTTTTTGGAATTGTCAAACTAAGCGAAAAACGCTCTTTTGAGGGGTAAAAATTATTGTTTTGAGTATGCTAAAACTTTGCTTTTTACCGAATTTGTATTAAAATATGGTATCGGATTCCTATTATATATGCATAATGGAGATAATTGATGGAATATCAGGTAACGGCGAGAAAGTGGAGACCCCAGACTTTCGCCGAGGTAATAGGACAGGAGCATGTAACCCGTGCCCTGCGCAATGCTATTGCCTCCAAAAAAATTCCTCACGCTTATTTGTTTTCAGGTCCCCGTGGAGTAGGCAAAACTACTACCGCCCGTCTGTTGGCAAAGGCTCTCAATTGCGAAAACGGACCCACTCCCGAACCCTGTAACAATTGCGCTTGCTGTGTTGATATTATGAACGGCAATTCCCTTGATGTGCAGGAAGTGGACGGCGCTTCTAATCGCGGTATTGAGGAAATACGCCGTATCCGCGATAATGTTGCTTTCCTTCCTATGGCTTCACGGCATAAGATATATATAATCGACGAAGTTCATATGCTTACTAAGGAAGCTTCCAATGCCTTGTTGAAAACCCTTGAAGAGCCGCCTAATCATATAATCTTTATTCTTGCCACTACCGAACCCCATAACGTTATTCCCACTATACGTTCCCGCACCCAGCATTATGTTTTTAAGCGTATATCTTCGCTTGCCATAATTGAACAACTTAAAAAGATTTGTCAAAACGACGGTATCAGCGCCGATGATGATGCGCTTTTTGTTATCGCATCCGAGGCGGATGGGTCTATGCGGGATGCGCAGAGCATATTCGACCAAATCGCCCTTTATACGGATGGTAATATAAGAGAGGCGGATGCTCTTGAGGTGTTGGGTATCCCCGATGAAGTATATTTCCACGATATTATAAATGCGGTTAAGGCACAGGGCGTTATTGATGCGCTTTCTATCCTTAACCGTTATCTTGAAAAAATCGGCGAGGTTAAACTTTTCGTAAAGGGATTTATAAATTTTCTGCGTAACGGGCTTATTGCAAAAAAACTCGGTATTGAACACGAACTTATTGATTTAACCGAATCCCGCTATCAGCAAATTAAGAGCCTTTTTGCAGATTTTTCCGAGCAGGAGATTATCCGTATTATTAATTTGTTTTCGGATTTATTCAGGCAATTAAGAGGAGACGCGAGCGAGCGGTTTTTAATTGAAAGCGCCGTTTTTAAGATGATGGACTATAAAAATATGGTTCCTTTAAGCGAAATAAGAGACGAGCTTTTAAAAATTGTGCAAAGCGGAGGCGGTGTTGCTCCGGCTGTTTCACGTCCTCAGCCGTCTCAGTCCACTCCTCCACCTGCGGGCGATACGCAGTATAAACATTTGAAATTGGAAAAACCCGTTACGGAACATAAGGAGGAGGAAGAGTCCGAGTCTAAAGTTCCGGTAGCCGGTGCGGAAGAGGCGTTTCTGAAAATTATTTCCAAAAGCGGTATGCTTAACGCTATGCGTGAACATATCAGAAGCACCCGTATGCGCGGCAATACTCTTGACGTGCTTGTAAGCACTCCTCACGCCTACGAGTGGTTTTCCAATCAACGTGATGGGTTAAGCAAAAAGCTGTCCAATGTTATGGGAGGGGATTTTTCGGTTAATTTTATTCAGGATAAAAATAAGTCCGGTTCTCATCCTGCCCCTGAAGTCGGGGAGGATACGGGTTTAGAGGATAGCGCATTTGAGGTTAAGGAAAGTCCCGATGTGAAAGACGAGGTTATACCCGCTGAAGCTAAAAAGGATAAGCCCCAAGACAACGGAAGCAAAGATAGCGGTAATGATGTCGGCGATATCAGCGCGGATTTATTTGACGGATCAAGAAATTAAATATTCAACCTAAGTTGGAGGAAAATAATGGGAATGTTTGATAATGTAAAAGAAATGGGCAAATTAAAACAGATGGCGGATGCCGCTAAGAAAGAATCTGCTACTTTGAGGGCGAGCGGACGTTCAAAACGCGGTTTTGTTACGGTTTCTCTTGACGGTGAGAAAAATATTAAACGCTTGGAAATTATTCAGGATGCAATGAGTTTGCCGGCGGATGAGCTTGCTAAGCTGATTAAGGAAGCTCATCGCGTAGCCTGCAAAGAGATTGATAAACAACTTAAAAAACAGATGAAGAACTCAGGGCTTGCCAATATGCTTATGGGCAAGTAAAGATAGACGGGGATTTTTATGTTACTGAAGTCGCTTGAAAAATTCAAACGGAATTTTTCTCGCTTACCCGGGATTGGTGAGAAAACCGCCGAAAAGTTGGGTTTTTATATTCTTACGGAAAAAAAAGATTTTGCTAAAACTCTCGCCGATTCCATAATTGAACTTAAAGAAAACTCCCGGGTTTGCGCGGAATGCGGTAATATAAGCGACACGGACCCCTGCGTATTCTGCGGTGATTTATCGCGGGATAACGGGATGGTTTGTGTTGTAGAAAGCGCATTGGACGTGTATTACATAGAAGAAACCGACAGTTTCAACGGCTTGTATCATATTCTCGGCGGGCTTATTTCTCCGCTTAACGGGGTTATGCCCGATGACTTGAGGCTTAGTTCGCTCTTAGACAGGATTGTTAAGCGAAATATCAGTGAGGTTATAATAGGAACAAGTCCCACAACCGAGGGAGACACTACGGCGCTTTATATCCGTTCAATGATTGATGAAAAATTCGGGGCGCATAAAATTAAGGTTACCCATTTGGCACGCGGAATTCCTATTGGAACGGATATACAATTTGCAGGAAAGGGAAGTCTTTCCCAGGCATTAAAAAACAGAGAACAGGTCGGGTAGGTATATAATGATTATCGACAGAAGGAACACGGTTAAAATTACTCCCGAAAGAAAGGATTTTCCGAGGCTGTGGATTGGGTTTTTAATCAGCTTGGTGTTTTTTGTATTAGACCTGCTTGAATTTACGGTATTTGATACTAAAGAAGGTTTTTACCATATAAGTTGGTCGTTCGGATTGTTTGTTTTGGCATTAGGATATTTTATGTATTGCGTGTATCGTTTGCATATAATATTGGATGAGATTACCGAAGGGAAATATACGGTATCGCCTATGAACGCCGTTGTTTCTCATTTTGCCCCTTTTTATAATGTTTACTGGGTTTTTAAATGGACAAACGACTTAGTCGAATTTATAAACAGTCACGAAAGAGTGGAACCCGCCCAGATTTTTTTACCCGGTTTTATAATGCTTTTTGCGGTGTTTTTCGGCTGGGGGATTGGTATAATACTGTGGTTTTTTGCTTTACTATACCTTGAAAAAAAATTGCGCGGATGTTTCGGTTTGAAACGTTACGTGGATATAGAAGAATAAACGTGTTGTAACTTGCGCATAAATTTTGCGCAGGGTCTATTTTGAAAAAATAACAAAGGAGGATTTCAATGTCTAAAACTCTGAAGACTATGGATGGTAATAATGCGGCGGCACATGTGGCTTATGCGTTCACCGAAGTTGCTGCTATTTATCCTATTACCCCTTCTTCACCTATGGCGGAATACTGCGATGAGTGGTCTGCATACGGTAAGAAAAATATTTTCGGCGATACGGTAACCGTAACCGAATTGCAATCCGAGGGCGGGGCATCGGGCGCGGTTCACGGCTCTTTGCAAGGCGGGGCTTTAACCTCTACTTTTACCGCTTCTCAAGGGCTTCTGCTTATGATTCCGAATATGTATAAAATCGCAGGAGAACTTTTGCCGGGTGTATTTCATGTGAGCGCAAGAACAGTGGCTACACACGCCCTTTCTATTTTCGGAGACCATTCCGACGTGATGGCTGCGCGTCAGACAGGTTTCGCGCTTTTGGCTACAAGTTCCGTTCAGGAAATTCTTGATATTGCGCCGGTTGCTCATCTTGCCGCCATTAAGTCTAAAATCCCGTTCCTTCATTTCTTTGACGGGTTTAGAACTTCAAGCGAGGTTCAAAAGGTTGAGGTGCTGGATTACGAAGATTATGCAAAACTTGTTGATATGGACGAGATAAGTAAGTTTAAGGCAAATGCACTTAACCCCGAAAAGCCCGTAACACGCGGAACCGCCCAGAACCCCGATATTTTCTTCCAAGCCCGTGAGGCTTGTAACAAGTTCTATGATGCCGTTCCCGATATTGTCGAAAACTATATGCAGGAGATGTCTAAACTTACGGGGCGCGAATATCATCCGTTTGTTTATTACGGTGACCCCAATGCGGAGAATATTATTATCGCTATGGGTTCGGTTTGCGATACTATTAAATCTACGATTGACTACCTTAATGCTAAGGGTGAAAAGGTCGGTTTAATCGTAGTGCATTTGTATCGTCCTTTTTCCGAAAAATATTTCCTGAAAGTTTTGCCTAAATCGGTTAAAAAGATTGCCGTGCTTGACAGAACGAAAGAACCGGGCGCAGAAGGCGAGCCTTTGTATCTTGACGTTAGAAGCCTTTTCTACGGCAAGGAGAACTCCCCGTTGATTGTCGGCGGACGTTACGGGCTTTCATCCAAGGATACCAAACCCGAAGATATTATTGCCGTTTACAATAACTTAAAACTTCCCGAACCTAAAAATCATTTCACTATAAGCATTATTGATGACGTTACTTTCCATTCATTGCCGATAGGTGAGCCTGTTGATATTACTCCCGAAGGCACTTATGAGTGTAAGTTTTTCGGATTGGGTTCGGATGGAACTGTCGGGGCTAACAAGAACTCCATCAAGATTATCGGAGACCATACGGATTTGTATGCTCAGGGTTATTTTGCTTACGATTCAAAGAAGTCCGGCGGTTTTACCGTTTCCCATCTCAGATTTGGAAAAAAGCCTATACGACTTCCTTACTATGTAAATGCTCCCCGTTATGTTGCCTGTTCCGTTCCCGCGTATCTCGGTAAATATGATATGCTCAAAGGGCTTGTTAAGGGCGGAACTTTCCTTTTAAACAGTATTTGGGATGAGAAGGAAGTTGCAAACCATCTGCCCGACGATATGAAAAAGTATCTTGCCGATAACGAGATTAATTTTTATATAATCAACGCTACCGCTATTGCAGAGGAAATCGGGTTGGGTAACAGAACCAATACGATTATGCAGTCGGCGTTCTTTAAGTTGGCTAACGTGATTCCTTACGAAGAAGCGGTCAAATATATGAAAGATGCTATTGTTAAAAGTTACGGAAGCAAGGGCGATAAGATTGTTAATATGAACAACGAAGCGGTTGACCGTGGGGCAAGCGCGCTTGTTAAAGTTAAAGTTCCTGCGGAATGGAAAAATCTTAGCGGAGACTCTTCCATTAAGCCCGATGATTCATTCCCGGATTTTGTGAAGAAAGTCGCTTTTGTTATGAACAGCCAGATGGGCGATGACCTTCCGGTTAGCGCTTTTGTCGGCAGGGAAGACGGCACTTTCCCTCAGGGAACTACTCAGTATGAAAAACGCGGTATTGCCGTAAACGTTCCCGAGTGGATTAAGGATAATTGTATCCAGTGTAACCAGTGTGCTTACGTTTGTCCTCACGCGGTAATCCGTCCTTTCCTTCTTGATGATAAAGAAAAAAGCGGTTCTCCCGTTGAACTAGACACTCTTCCCGCAATGGGTAAGGGATTTGAGGGTTTGGATTTCAGAATTCAGGTGAGTATTCTTGATTGTACCGGATGCGGTAACTGTGCGGATATTTGTCCGGGTAAAAAGGACAAAGAGACCGGCGAAACTCTTCCCGCTTTAAATATGGTACCTTTGGGAACCCAGGTGGATAAAAAAGAAGACGAAAAATGGGATTATATTACCGCAAATGTTTCTTATAAAACCCATCTGATGGGGCTTAACACGATAAAAGGAAGTCAGTTTGCAAGACCTCTCTTTGAATTTTCGGGAGCTTGTGCAGGTTGTGGAGAAACTCCTTATATCAAGATTATTACCCAGCTTTACGGCGACAGGATGGTTATAGCAAACGCTACGGGTTGTTCCTCTATTTACGGCGGTTCCGCTCCCAGCACCTCTTATACGATTAATGAAATCGGGCAGGGACCTGCATGGGCTAACTCTCTCTTTGAGGATAATGCGGAATACGGTTACGGTATGGCGATTGCCGCTGAAAAGATGAGAGACAGGATTCAACTACTTATGGAGAAAGCTCTTTCCGATGGTGCAAGCGGTGATGTTAAGTCGGCTTTTGAAGAATGGATTGTATCTAAAAACGATGCCGAAAAATCTAAGGAAGCATCGGCTAAAGTCAGAGAGGTTCTCAGCAAGAACAAGGGCGGAGTGTTTGATGGGATTGCCAAGTTGTCGCATTATCTTGTCAAGCGTTCCGTTTGGGTGTTCGGTGGAGACGGATGGGCTTATGATATCGGCTACGGCGGATTAGACCATGTATTAGCTTCGGGTCAGGATATTAACGTGCTTGTTATGGATACCGAAGTTTACTCCAACACCGGCGGCCAGTCATCAAAGGCTACTCCGACCGCTGCGGTTGCCAAGTTTGCCGCATCGGGTAAAAAAATCCGCAAGAAAGACCTCGGTCTTATGGCGGTTACATACGGCTATGTTTATGTCGCTCAGGTTGCTATGGGCGCTAACAAGAACCAGTTCCATAAGGCGCTTATGGAGGCGGAAAGCTACCCGGGTCCCTCGATTATTATAGCCTATTCTCCATGTATCAACCATGGTTTAAAAGCAGGTATGGGTAAGAGTCAGGAGGAGGAGAAAATTGCCGTGGAGTGCGGTTACTGGCATCTTTACAGATATAACCCTCTTCTTGCTAATGAAGGAAAGAATCCGTTTACGCTTGATTCTAAAGAACCGACCGGCGATTTTCAGGCTTTCCTCAAGGGTGAGGTGAGATTCTCCTCGCTTGAAAGAACTTTCCCCGAAGAGGCAAAGGAACTCTTTGTTGAGGCTGAAAAGTCCGCTAAGGAAAGATATGCTATGTATAAGCGTTTTGCCGAAATGGATTATTCCAAATAATATGGCATAAACGTCTTGCGACTTGTTTTGGACAGGTAAATATAGAAAATTAAAAAATATAGAGCGGCGGGGGTTTACTCCGCCGTTCATTTATTTTAAAATATTTGTATCCTAAATTAAATTTATATATGTATATATGCCGAAAATGCTATTAGGTTAATACTATTTTTGATATTAACAGGGGTTTTTTATGAAATTAAGGAAAATCGTTTTAATTGCGCTTCTTATTTTTGCGGTTGCTTCTCTTTTTGTAATCGCAATTTTTGCAAAGAATAAAATCGGCTTTTTCGGAAAAGCTTACGACAAACATATTTCCGAGCAGAGCGAAAGGATTGCTTCCGTTGTTGAACCGAATCTTAATAATATATTTTCCGAAACCAAAGGATTGGCGGATAGCGACATTACCAAATCCCTGTTTGTTTCTTTTGCACTTGGAGAGAGTTTAGACAGGTTTAAAGCTCCGTTTGATTCCCGTCTTAGCGATATGGAGATGTGCCGTAAGATTCAGGTCGTAGATTTGGAGAGACGCATCGTTTTTTCTACCGTTGAGGATGAGATTTTTGCGCAACGGGTTACCGAAAATATGTTTAACAGGTTTAAAAGGCATTTTGACGGCAACAATACGCCTTTGGTTCATTTCATTAATACTGAAACTTTTGTAAGCGTTAGCCCGTCTTATGTAAATCCTGAGGGATATGAATATCACGGCTACGTTATCGCATATTACGAATCGCAGAGAATACTTAAAGGGCTTGAAAAAGAACGCCTGACCATTCCTTTTTCGGTCGATAATTTTATCTTTGTTTCCGAGAGAAGCGATATTGATAACGAGGACATAAACAAGATTGTATATTTCTATCAAAGCGGGATGGATAAACAGGATGTTGAGGTTGACCCCAAAGACAAAACTATCGGGGCTATTACTAAAGTTCATGGTTTGAATATAATAAATTATCAAAAGGACGGGCGCTTTGTGCCTGTTGAAGCGATAATTTTCCTGATTGTTACTTTAGTTCTTATGGGACTTGTTTTGTTTGTATTGATTCAAACTATTCGGGAGGAAAAAAGAGAGGATTATTATATACCGACTTCTAAGGCACCCCCCCAATCGGATGATATGGAAACTGTCTTTGAGGATGACTTTGATATGGATGCAGGAGAGATAAACCGATTTAATGTGCCTAATCAGGATGAGATTCAAGAGCTTGTTGATGATATTGAAAGCGGCGATACTTATGCGGAGAGCGCTGCAAATAAAGGCATAGAAAATATGATAATGTCTGATGATTCGAGTTTAACCGAGTTGCCGGATTTCGGTTCCGAACAACCTCCTCTTGAAGATGAGGATATTAAACTTGATGATATTGATGTTCCTCTTGAAAGCGAAGAGGCATCCTCTTTTGATTTGGAAATAACGGAAAACGAATTTCCGCTTGAAGGACTTGAAGGAGATGAAGGAATCGTTTCCGAAGAAAAGAGCGAGGTTTCGGAGTTTTCTTTGGAGACTCCTTCGGATGTTGCGGGGGCGGACGAAGAAACCGAAATGTTTGCAGAACAGGATAGAATTTTAGCCGGCGTGGACGAGGAGCCGTTTATCGAAACCCCGGAGCCATCCGGAACTTCCGAATTCGGGTTTGATTCCATTGATGATTCGGAATTACCGTCGGAAGCAGAGGCTTTTGAACCGGAGACCATAGAAAGCGACCTGCCTGCGGGAGAAATCACTATGGACGAGATTGCTCCTGTGATGGATATTGTTTCGCAGGATGATATTCCCGAAGAAGAAGCGGATATAGATATTCCTTCGGATATTGACGAGCTTTCCGAAGAAATACAGGAGATTGAAAGCGATATCGTTCATATCGGCGATGAAAGCGAAACGGGTGATGATATAGGCGGGGTTAAAATTGTTGAGGATGTTGACGATGAGGCGGATTTGAATATTGTTATGGATGAGATAGATGAAACCGAAGAGCTTATGGAAATTGAGGAGCTTACTCTTTCCGAGGATTCCGCTAAATCCGTAGATGAGCAAACCGTTGTTGAGTTTGATATTGATTCCGCTATTGCCGAGGTGCCTTCCGTGGAAGATGGGTTTGAGGAAGAGGGCGAGATTTCGCTTAACGCAAATGAGTTGGAATCTATCGGGGTTGATTTAGTGGAAGAGGAAGTTGTTTCCGAAGAAGTTTCTCAGGAGGCTTTTGATTTAGATACGGCTATTTCCGAGGTTCCATTTGCCGAGGATGCCGTTGAAGATGAGGGGGAGATTTCTCTTGATGCGGATGAGCTTGCCGCTATCGGGGTTGATTTGTCGAACGAAAGTATTGAGGTTGAAGAGATAATTCCCGAAGAGGCGGAGGAAGAGTTTGAGATTTCATCAATTGAAGCGGGTATTCCCGAAGAAGAGGAAGTTACATTGTCCGCCGGTATTGAAGACAGCCCTTTGGGAGAAGATATAGGGGAGCCTCTAAATCTTTCGGAAAGTCCTTTGGGAGAAGATATAGGTTCTCCCCTTGACTTGGAGACAAATCCTCTCGGTATTGAACCCGGGGTGCGCGAGGAAGGTGAAGAGGCAATTGTTTCCACAACTACCGGGGAAGAAGCGCTTTCGGAGGATATTGATTTTAAAAAGGTTTTTGGAGAACCTCCGGTTAGGCTTAGTTCAATAAGCAGTGTTGAGGCATATTCCGATGTTGCATTAGACATTGCTAAGAATAGCCTTAATCTTTCAAAGGTAGCAGTGCTGAAGAAAGGCAATGACGGTTTTGATAATTTGATAACCAACGATTTTGAAAAACCGTTTAGTTTTTCATTTGATGACCCATTGATTAAAAAATTGGTAAATAAGAGAAAAAGCACCGATGTTCGGGGCGATCTTACTAAGAGTCAATATTTAAAAGAAAAGTTTTCCGAATCCGACCTCGCTAATTTTGCCGAATTAATCTTTGTTCCTATAATAAAGGGCAAGGAAATTGAAGGTATCGCCGTATATGCAAGAGAGCAGGGAATAAAAGAGCCGACTAATCTTCAAAAGTCGGAACTTCATAATATCGGATTTTTGCAGAATAATTGATTCCTCCGGGAGATTATTTAATCTAAATTTTACTACCTTTCCGCTTGCAAGATAGCCGTTTTTTGTTTAAAATAATGGAAGCCTTGTTTAACTAATTTTCGGAAGGATGTAATGCTTAAATATATATTAAAACGGCTTCTTTTAATGATACCTACGCTGTTCGGCATAACTCTTGTAACCTTTTTTATTATGCATCTTGCGCCGGGGGACCCTGTCGAGGCTATGTCGGGCGGGATTGCGGGGAGAATATCCCGCGAGGCTCATCAACAATTCCTTACGGCGTATGGTCTTGACCGTCCCGTTTATGTCCAATACTGGATGTGGCTCGGAAAAGTTGTAAGGCTTGATTTCGGAGATTCCTTTGTTACCGGACAGCCCGTTATTGAAGTCATAATGGAAAAACTTCCCGTTACCATATATCTCAATTTTGTGTCGATTATAGTAATTTTTATGATAGCAATACCGTCGGGGATACTGTCGGCTTTCCATAAAGATAAATTTACGGATAAGTTTTTCGGCGTTTTTTATTTTATACTTTATTCCCTGTTTGCGCCGTGGGTGGCGATTTTTTTACTTTCGGTTTTCAGCGTTCAACTCAATATTTTCCCATTATACCAGATTACATCCGACTATTTTCACGAGCTTTCGTTTTTCGGTAAGGTTGCGGATGTGGCATGGCATTCCGTTTTGCCCGTAATAGTAATGAGCTACGGGGGATTTGCCTTTCATTCAAGGATTATACGCGGGTCAGTGCTTGACGTTTTGAATCAGGAATATATTACTACGGCGCGCGCTAAAGGATTACCCGAAAAGAGGGTGCTGAAAAAACATGCCTTAAGAAACGCGCTGATACCGCTTGTTACCATATTCGGCGCTATTTTACCGTCTTTAATCGGCGGAAGCGTGATTATTGAAACCATATTTAATATTGACGGTATGGGCAGGCTGTTCTTTTTCTCTATGACAAGCCGCGACTGGTTTATGATTATGGGGCTTACTACTATTTCGGCGATTCTAACCTTGGTAGGGATTCTTTTATCCGATATATTATACGCGGTAGTTGACCCCCGTATCAGATTGGATTAGGAGGGGGATTTTTGATAATAGTTTGGGTTTCTATCGCGGTTGTTTTGTTTATCGGCGTTGTATTGCTGCTTTTTTATATGAATCGCGTAGAGGCAAACAACGTGCGCTTGAATTTTCAATCTATTCGGCAACCGGGGATGAGTTTGTCTATACTTGTTTTGTCTGATTTGCATTTATACGGATGGATGAATCGGGCGAGAGTTGGCAGCCTGATTAATTCGATAAATGAGATTTTAGATAAAGAGATACCGGATATTGTCGTTATAACCGGTGATTTTTTAGACCATTACAGCGGACTTGATATTCTCAAAGAGATAATTCCGCTGATTAAATCCAAATACGGGGTTTATGCGGTTTTCGGTAATCACGACTATTTTCAGTATAATTTTACCCATATTTTTGTGCCTTTTTGGTCGTTTTTAGACAGAACCTGTGCGAAAGTGTTGGATTTAAAGCGGTATCTTAAAAGTGAGGGTGTAACGGTTTTGATAGATGATATGAAGAGTATAAATATCAAAAACAAAATCGTTGAAATTTACGGTTTGAGCTATGTAAGTTTTTTTAAAAAACGGTTTGAGTGTCTCAATATCAAAGAAAACGGTAATTTTAAAATTTTGCTTTCTCATTACCCCGAAGCTATCGGGGAATATGAAGGTAGGATAAATTTAATGATTGCAGGGCATACACACGGCGGACAGATTACGCTGTTCGGGTATCCTTTAATTATAAGAAGCAGGTTTAAGAAAAAGCTTAGTTCCGGGATTTCATATCATAACGGAAGCGCTGTTTTTGTTTCGCGAGGGGTGGGGGTGAGCAAATATCTGCCGTTCAGGTTTTTTGCTCCCCCGGAGATTTGTATGTTAAAATCGGAGGAATAAAATGTATAAAATGTTTTTTTTAGCGGTTATAGGTTTATTTATCGGGGTTTTGGGGTTTGCAAATGAGACACCGGACGCGGTTTTGATGAATGCCCGAAATCTTTACAGGCAGGGACGCTTTTCATCATCCATACAGGAGGGGGTGCGTGGAGTGGATTTGGCATTTAAAGATATGCTTGAACGTGTGTTTGTTCTTATCCCTGAGCTGGGAGGGTATTGGATAGCTGAGTCTAATTATAATTACACCTTTTCCAGTGAAAGCGGTTATCTTGAGTATTTTTTTAGAATAGAAAAGGTAATGTCGAACCGCACCGCCGTAATAAAGATGGAGTTTAATAATTCCCTTTTTGAATTGGAGAGACTATACCATCTGTTTGAAACATTTGAACATTTGTCAAATCGCGGGAACTATGAAAAATTATTGTTTACTCACAACAGAAACGAAATAGGTTATTTATGGGCGGATAATACGGCGTATTTCCCTTATGTTTTTGAGAGGCGGGGAGGGGAGATAGTATCGGGGCTGATGATTTCCGTAAACTTTAATTATTCCTCATCGGTAAGAGATACGGAAAGAACGCGGTTGACCGAACTGTATTTCCAGGAATTGTTTACAAAGCTAAATCTCAGAGCAATAGAGAGAATACTACGTTAGGGGTGGTTATGTCGTCGATATTGAGTATCAAAGGTATGAGCGTTGATATACGAATTTTGCGGGGCGTTGTGCCTGCGGTTAGAGGGATTGACCTTGAAGTCAGGCGAGGAGAAATAATCGGGATTGTCGGAGAGTCGGGTTGCGGTAAATCCACTGCGATGAATGCGGTTGCGAGATTGCTTCCCGATTATGCAAAGATAACCGCCGATATGATAAATTTAGACGGTGTGGATTTGTCCGCCCCATCCAAAGATATATTGTTGTCCGTCAGAGGAAGCCGGATTGCGTATATTTTCCAGGACCCACAGGCAAGCCTTAATCCCGTAATGAAAATCGGAGACCAGATAATCGAAGCAATATTGGTTAAAAACAAGAATTTAAAAATCGAAAAGGCGCGGGAAAAAGCCCGCAATTTATTGAATAACGTCAAAATAAGCAATCCCGATATATGGCTTGACTCTTATCCCCATCACTTGTCGGGCGGAATGAAGCAACGCGTGATGATAGCAATGGCGCTTGCAAACTCTCCCTCCGTTCTGGTAGCGGATGAGCCGACAACCTCGCTTGATGTTACCGTTCAATCGGAAATATTAAATCTTTTGAAAGAACTTAACGCCAAAGAGGGGATGACGATTGTTTTTATTACTCACGATTTATCCGTAGCGAAAAAACTTTGTAACCGTATTGCCGTGATGTATGCCGGAAAAATAGTGGAGGTTGGGGATGCGGAAAAAATATCAAAAATTCCACGCCATCCCTACACCGCCGATTTATGGACATCAATACCGAGAATTGACGTGGATATTGAAGAACTCAACGTGATACCGGGGAGTGTTCCAAATCCGATACAATTACCGCCGGGATGCAAATTCCATCCGAGATGTAAATATGTGAAAGAAAAATGCCGTCAAAAAGAACCGAAATTTGATGATAACATTTTATGCTTTTACCCTCTTGACAAATCCATAGAATAGAACCCCCTGCGATTACCGGAGTAATTTTTATGATTCGGCGAAATTTATTGTCTGATTTTTTCTTACATTATGCACAGTGCCGTATATGAACAAAATGCATTACGCACCCATAGTATGCTTTTTGCATTTTGAGGGATACTGTCGGCAAAATCTCGTTTTACATATACCTGCCTAAATCCATTTATACCAACACAAAAAAATCTCAAGAAAACTTATACAAGTCTGGTATGCTTTGTGCAATGATAATACTAAGAAAGCGCTTACATCGCTTTTTCAAATGAGAAAGTCCCGTTTTTGTTTCGATAAAAAATTATTTAAGATAGGAGGTCCCTAATGAAAAAGAATTTTTCCTGCGTGAAAAATTTCATTTCACTTCTCGTTGTTTCCATTGCTATGCTTCTTGCTCTCGGCGCGTGTTCTTTCGTCGATGATGTCGATAATCCCGCTAAGGCGGAAGCTGAACTCTCTCTCAAATCCGTAAGCAGTGAACCTTCGGGCACGCTTATGATTATTTTCAAGAACTGGAATTCCGGCGGAACGGTTTACCTTCCCGGTGACTGGAACGGCTGGAATCCCTCAGGCGATTCTATCATCGTAGCGCCCGGAGCTACCGTTACCAATATTTACAATAACGCGATTACCGCAGATAATATCGCGCTTGGTAACAGCACTTCCGAAATAGAATTTAAGGTTTTAAACCAAGCCGGAAACTGGAATAGCGCTTGGGGATTTTCCTCATGGTCGCTTAACGACGTCTCGGTTTCCGATGTCGGGCGTCAGGTTCATGTGGCTTGCGAGGACGGCGACGTTGTTACTATAACCTTTGACGTTGACGGCGCTACCTCGATTACCGCCTCAACTGCCGTTTCAAGCGATGGCGGAGACGGCTCATCCGGCGACGGGTTTACCGTATATTTTAAAGCTCCGTCGGGGTGGAATAATACAATTCGCGTATATTACTGGGGCGGGGATAGCGGAACGACCTCCTGGCCCGGTGAGGCTATGACAAGCGAAGGTAGCGGATGGTATTCATTCAGCTTTAGCGGAACCACCACGTCCCTGATTTTCAACAATAACGGTTCGCCTCAAACCGGCGATTTGACCCGCTCATCCGACGGATGGTATATGGATTCCGTTTGGCATGATTCCGACCCTGAGGGTGATGATGAGAACGGAGACGATGACGGATTTTCCGTATATTTTAAAGCGCCTTCGGATTGGAATAATACAATTCGCGTATATTACTGGGGCGGGGATAGCGGAACGACCTCCTGGCCCGGTATGGCTATGAGTAGTCAAGGTGATGGATGGTATTCGTTCAATTTCAGCGGCACAACCACGTCCCTGATTTTCAACAATGACGGTTCGTCTCAAACCGCCGATTTGACCCGCTCATCCGACGGATGGTATATGAACGGCTCTTGGTATAACAGCAAACCTGAAGACGATGATGGCGGTGGTGATGATGGCGGAGACGATGGTGACTATACTCCTCCTCCCGACTTTGAACCGCCGGTAACGGGCGAGGATTTCCGTGAAGAAACCATATATTTTGTTATGACTACAAGATTTTATGACGGCGACCCCAACAATAACGTTTATTGCTGGGATGATACTCAAGCCGGTAATGTCGCAAATAACGACCCCGCTTGGAGAGGCGATTTTAAAGGGCTTGTCGAAAAATTGGATTATATAAAGGCTCTCGGTTTTACCGCTATTTGGATTACTCCGGTAGTTAAGAATGCAAGCGGCTATGATTATCACGGTTACCATGCTATTAATCATAGCGAGGTTGACCCCAGATATAAATCTCCGGGTTATGATTATCAACGCCTGATAGATGAGGTTCATGCCCGTGGTATGAAAATCATACAGGACGTTGTATTTAACCATACCGGCAATTTCGGTGAGGAGAATTTGCATCCTTTGTTCTACCGTAATGCTCCTACGGGGCTTCACGAGACCATAGATGATGCTTTAACCAAAACCGACCCGAGAAATCTCTTGCCTGCAAACTATGATTCTCTTACTCCCGGACAGCAATATCAGGCTCGTATTTACACTATGAAAGAAGACCACACCGATACGGCTCATATTTATCATCACGAAAAAAGTATGAGTTGGGAAGGTTATACCGTGCAGACGGGACAGATAGCAGGCGACTGTGTTGACCTTAATACCGAAAACCCGACCGTAACGGATTATCTTGTTAATGCCTACAATCAATTTATTGATATGGGCGTTGATGCATTCAGAATTGACACGGTTAAGCATGTTTCAAGACTTTCGTTTAATAGAGAACTTCTCCCCGGTTTCAGGCAACGAGGCGGCAACAGTTTCTTTATGTTCGGCGAGGTTTGCACGAGGTATCGTCAGGTATGGAACCACGATAATCCTAATATCTCTTCTCCTTTTTATACTTGGGTAACCGGTGATTTCTCATATCCATGGGCAACCCGCGAACAAAGAGAAGCATCCGCCCTGCAGTTCTGGAACGATAATATGAGCATAGGCAATCAGCCCACAAGCGATAACCACAGACTTGTCAACAATCAATACAGAACTCCCAATTATTCTCAGTTCTCAGGTCAGGCTGTTATAGACTTTCCTATGCACTGGAATTTTGCCAATGCGTGGGATGCTTACAACGTGGCGCTTGGCGGAGACCATTGGTATAACGATGCTACTTGGAACGTTACTTATGTTGACTCCCATGACTATGCTCCCGATACCGCGCCTGAAAACCAGAGATTTGCTCTCGGACAGGACGTTTGGGCTGAAAACCTGTCGCTTATGTTTACTTTCCGAGGCATTCCTTGTATTTACTATGGAAGCGAAATTGAGTTTAAGAAAGGGCATGTTATAGATGTTGGACCTAATGCTCCTCTTGAAAATACCGGACGCGCGTATTTCGGTAACCATATTGAAGGTTCCGTTAACGTTATGGATTTCGGCGTATGGAATAATGCATCGGGAAATATTGCAAACACACTTAACCATCCTCTTGCACGCCATATCCAGCGCCTAAACCGTATCAGACGAGCTATTCCCGCTTTGCAGAAAGGACAATATTCTACCGACAATATTTCCGGCGGAATGGCTTATAAGAGAAGATACACCAACCCCGGCGAAAATATCGACAGTTTTGCTCTTGTTACGGTTTCGGGGTCGGCTACCTTCTATGGTATTCCTAACGGGACTTATGTTGATGCGGTAACGGGACATGTTCAGGTTGTAAACAATAATACCTTGAGCGCTTTGTGTAGCGGCAAGGGTAATATCAGGGTTTATGTTCTTGACCTTCCCGGCAATCCTGCACCGGGTAAAATCGGTAGCGATGGTTTGTATATTAAATAAGTAAAAACAAACCTAACGAATAGATAACCCGTCCGGAGTTTGTTGCCCCGAACTTCGGGCGGGAATATTAATAACTTATGTAAATCAATATTTGGAGGAATAAATTGAAAAAGTTAATCGGTAATTTTAAAAAGGTGATTTCCGTTGTTGTTTCCATAGTTTTTGTTCTTTTTCTTACTGTTTCGTGTAGTTTTGAAGAGAGCATTAATGAAAATAAGTTAAGCGATAGCCCGATTTATACTAAGGGTATATCAAGCGAACCCGCTTCTACGCTTATGATTATTTTCAAGAACTGGAATTCCGGCGGAACGGTTTACCTTCCCGGTGACTGGAACGGCTGGAATCCCTCAGGCGATTCTATCACCGTTGCGCCCGGAGCTACCGTTACCAATATTTACAATAACGCGATTACCGCAGGTAATATCGCGCTTGGTAACAGCGCTTCCGACTTGGAATTTAAGGTTTTAAACCAAGCCGGAAACTGGAACAGCGCTTGGAGTTTTTCCTCGTGGTCACTTAACAACGTCTCGCTTTCGGATTCGGGTCGTCAGGTTCATGTGGCTTGTGAGGACGGAGACGTTGTTACTATAACCTTTGACGTTGACGGCGCTAACAGTATTACGGCTACGACTGCCGTTTCCGATGACGGAGGAGACGATAACGGCGACGATGAAAACGGCGACGGGTTTACCGTATTTTTTAAAGCTCCGTCGGGGTGGAATAATACAATTCGCGTATATTACTGGGGCGGGGATAGCGGAACGACATCATGGCCCGGTGAGGCTATGATAAGCGAAGGTAGCGGATGGTATTCATTCAGCTTTAGCGGAACCAGCACGTCCCTAATTTTCAACAATAACGGTTCGCCTCAAACCGACGATTTAATCCGCTCATCCGACGGGTGGTATATGGACTGGACTTGGTATGACAGCGACCCCGAAGATGAAGGTGGCGGTGAGAACGGCGGCGTTACCTATTCGGGCAGGATGGGAGCAAATCTTTTCGATAACGGCGTTGAGTTCTCTATTTGGTGGAGAAGGGACGTTGTAAGCGATGTTTGGGTATCGGGTGATTTTAATGATTGGGATAAAACCCCTCTTACCCGTATCACAAGCGGAGATAATAGCGATATTTGGTGGACTTTTGTTGAAGGCGCAAGCGCCGGCGATGAATATGTGTTTACAGGGCTTAAAAACGGGGAAGAGGTTGTTGTTGCCGACCCGTATTCTCAATATAACAGGTATTCAAGCGGAAGCAGCGTTGTTGTTGACCATTCGGATTATACGTGGTCATCCACATCTTGGCAAAGGCCGGCATGGGAAGATTACATAATTTATGAACTTCACGTAAAGGATTTTACATCAAGCGCCACGGATGTTACTCCGGCGTATCGGGGTAAATATCTTGGTATGATAGAAAAACTTGATTACCTGACAAATCTCGGTATCACCGCAATAGAGCTTATGCCTATATCGGAGTTTCCCGATGCGGGATACTCCTGGGGCTATAATACCTCTTTATATATGGCGGTGGAAAGCGGTTATGCCGTTAATCCGTCTGCAGGTCAGGATGGGGTGGATGAGCTGAAAGCCTTTATCGATGCTTGTCATCAATACGGAATTGCCGTTATAGTGGATTTGGTTTTTAATCACACGGCTAATAACGACAACTGGCTTTGGCAAATTGATAACGAGGCATATTTTTCAGGAAGTACCCCTTGGGGAAACAGGCTCAACACGTGGCATCCACAGGTGTTCAGGCTCGGCAGAAGAACTATTGAGATGTTGATGAATGAATATAAAGTTGACGGGTTCAGGTTTGATGCAACCCATACAAGTTATATGAATCATGAGTTTTTATATGACCTTAAAAACTTTGCCGCATCGATTGACCCGAATGTCTATTTTGTATATGAGAATTTACCCAATCAGGACAGTTTGAGGACTTGGGGAGCGCAATGGGCGGCGGAATACCGTCATAGAGGTAGAGACCTGTTATGCGGATGGCAACATAACGGAAGCGATATTGATATGGCATATTTTGCTCAGCATATATATTATACCAAAGACCACGGATGGGCTGCAAGTCCGGTGGAAACTGTGAACTATTTGGAAAGCCACGATGAGGATACGCTTGCATATCTTTTTAATATAGCAGGATATAATACGGGAACGCAAAAAGCTAAAACCCGTCTCGGAGCGGTGATGCTTGCCACCTCACTTGGTAATCCTATGTTATGGATGGGACAGGAGTTTTTACGCGCGCGCGAAGGTCAGAATATTGACGAGCTTCCGCTTGACTGGAGTCTTTTAGGTTCTAACGGAGACGTTCATAATTATTATGCCGGCGTTTTCCGTTTAAGAAGAGACAACAAGGCTTTAAGGGACGGCAATGAAATCAGTTTACAATGGCTCTATACCCCATGGTCGGCAGGGAATAATCGTCAGGTTATTGCTTATTCAAGAATATCTCAATCCAACCCTAATGATGCTAAGTTTGTGGTGGCTTTGAATAACAATTTCTATGATGTAAGTATCTGGATACAGTTTCCCGAGGCGGGAACTTGGACTAAGGTGGTTACGGAGGGAGCGGTTGACCAGACTATTACGCTAAGCGTTCCTTCAAATCGTTGGGTCGAGATAAACGTTGGAAGCAATTCGGGAATAATATTTATGAAATAGGGTAATATTACAAAAACAAACCTAACGAATAGATATCCCGTCCGGAGTTTGTTGCCCCGAACTTCGGGCGGGACTTTTTTTATTTTTTTTGAAAAAAAAACAAAAAAAGGCTTGTGTTTTTTTTAAAAGGTGTTATACTATAGACGAAAAGTAAGCGGTTACATATATTTTTCACAGGATAGGGTGCGCTATTAGGCTTTTATTTCTTTTTTGAGCAATAAAATAGTAAATAAGGGAGTTTAGGTATGCGTTATTTTAGTGGTTTCAAATCTGTAAAATTCAAGGTTGCTTTCATTTGTTTCAGTCTTTTTACATTAATGTTCGCAGTCTCATGTAATTTTATCCATCAGTTGGAGATTGATGAACTTCAATCCAAACAAAAAGCCGATAAAACAGTGCTTGTAAGTTTAAATACTCCTACAAACGGACAGATTATTAGTTCCGGGTTTGAGATTTCCGGTAGCGCTTACTCATCTGCGGGGCTTGAAAACGCGACTCTTTATATTTCTCCTACAAACGGCGGGGCTACGTCCGAAACCTCAATAAATTTGTCGGATGAAAAATTTTCCGTTTTTCGCTCTAAGGTGTTCTTTTCAGACCCCGGATTTTATAATATTCAGGTTAAGGCTTTTTCCAAAAAAGGAGATTCGGGCTTGAGTTCCGTTCTCTTGGTTCAGGTTACTAACGGAAGTTCCCCAGATGTTACCAACGACATTCTGCCTCCGGTTATAAATATTCTTTCGCCGACCAATAATCAACTTGTCGGGGCGAGTTTTACCGTATCGGGTTCATATTCAGATCCCGAGCCGTCTTCAGGTATTAAGGGGGTTTATGTAAAGGTTAATGACGGTAATTACGAGGCGGCTTCCATAAGCGGGATTGTTTGGAGTATTCAGGTGTCTCTTACAGCGGAAGGCGCAAATACCATATATGCCTATGGGGTTGATAATGCCGATAACGTTTCGGAAATCAAATCCATCAACGTTCTTTACGACAAAGGTAATCCTTCTATTAATATAACCTCTCCTGCAAGCGGCGCTATGTTTAATTCTTCCGCCCTCACTGTTTTGGGTAACGCCTTTATAGAAGTCGGCAGTATTACTAAAGTTCAGGTTAGTCTTAACGGCGGGGCATACGGCGATGCAACAGGCACTACCGAATGGTCTAAAAATTTGACGCTTGCGGAAGGCACTAACGCCATTCAGGCGAGAGTTATTGCGGATAACGGAAAAACCAACTCTACAAGCGTTTGGGTTTTTGCCGATACAATTCATCCCACGGTTTCGGTTTCCTCGCCGACCGAAGGCGCCGTTTTGGTTCTTCCCACGTTCACTGTTTCGGGTACCGCATCCGATACGGGAAGCGGGATTGAGGGTATTTATCTTTCCGTAAACGGCGGCAGTTTTAATAAAATTGCTTCATCCTCGCCGTGGTCTTATAATCTAAGTCTTTCGACGGGTGAACATAAAATTGATGTGTATTCCAAAGATAAAGCGGGTAATCAGAGCGTTACCGAGACGGTCAACTTTGAGATAACGTCAAGTTTTACCGTTTATTTCAAGAAACCCGACGGATGGGGCACGGCATATATTTATTACTGGCCCGGCAATCCCCCCAATGATAACGGCGATTGCGGAAATTCTGCGGATTGGCCCGGTAATCCGATGACCTCTATGGATGACGGATGGTATTATTATACCTTTGATACGGGAACAAAAACAGCTTTGATTTTTAATAATAACGGGGCTTCTCAAACTGGCGACCTTTTCCGTGAAGGAACGGGATGGTATTACAACGGAGCATGGTATGATACCGACCCTGAGGACAGAATTCCTCCCACTATTGAGTGGATTGAACCGACAGAGGACGTTCCCGGGGTAGTTTCGGGGAATATTACCCTTAGCGTTTCCGCATCGGACAACTATGGGGTTTCAAAGGTCGAGTTTTATTATGGAAGCACTCTTATTACCACATTGACCGATGCTCCTTATACTACGATATGGAATACCGCTTATGCACATAACGCAACCCATGAGGTTACGGGTAAAGCCTATGATGAAGCCGGTAATACCGCGACCACTCCGGTTATTCATATTACAACGTCTAATCCTAACCTTCCGCCCGTAGCCAATGCGGGAAGCGATTTTACAACGCGTGTCGGAAGAAACGTTCATTTTGACGGAAGCGGCTCGTATGACCCTAACGGATGGATTGTTTCCTATGAATGGACTACCGGCGACAGCGGTAATATGACGGGCGTTAATCCCTCTCATACATATACCGAAACGGGCGTTTATCAGGTTACACTGACCGTTACCGATAATGAGGGCGCTACGGATGACCATTCAATTACCGTTACGGTGCTTGAACAGTTGGAATCCACAAGAACGGATTTCAGGGAAGAGACTATATATTTCCTTATGACTACGAGATTTTATGACGGCGATTCCGACAATAACGTATATTGCTGGGATTGCCCTCAAGCCGGTAATGTTGCAAATAACGACCCTGCTTGGAGAGGCGATTTTAAGGGGTTGGCTCAAAAACTTGATTATATTAAGGCTCTCGGGTTTACCGCTGTTTGGATTACTCCGGTAGTTAAAAACTCAAGCGGTTATGATTATCACGGTTACCATGCCATAAATCATAGCGAGGTTGACCCGCGATATGAATCCCCGGACTTTGATTATCAGCGTCTTATAGATGAGATTCACGCGCGCGATATGAAGGTTATACAGGACGTTGTATTCAACCATACGGGTAATTTCGGCGAGGAAAACATATTCCCGTTATTTGAAAGACACGCTCCCCAAAGAGGGGAACTTTTTGAAAGCATAGACGATGCTTTAACCAAAACCGACCCTAATAATCTTTTGCCCCCCAATTATGATTCTCTTTCCCCGGGTGAGCAATACGGTGCGCGCATATACGCTATGAAAGAAGACCATACGGACACCGAACATATTTACCATCACGAAAAAAGTATGAGTTGGGAAGGTTATACTGTGCAGACCGGTCAAATTGCGGGCGACTGTGTTGATTTGCATACCGAGAATCCCGTTGTAATAAACTATCTTATAGATTCGTATAATCAGTTTATAGATATGGGCGTTGACGCTTTCAGGATTGATACGGTTAAGCATATTTCAAGGCTTGTGTTTAACCGAGACCTGCTGCCTGCGTTTAAACAACGCGGCGGCGAACATTTCTATATGTTCGGTGAGGTTTGCACGAGGTATCATGGGGTTTGGAATCACGACAATCCGAATATTTCCACCCCGTTTTATACTTGGAAACCTTCTTCTGATATGGGCTACGCTTGGGGAACCCGCGAGCAAAGAGAAGCATCTGTTTATCAATTCTGGCAGGACAATATGAGCATAGGCACTCAGCCGACAAGCGGTAACCATTATTTAAACGGAAACTCATATCATACGCCGGATTATTCCCAGTTTTCAGGTCAGGCTGTAATAGATTTTCCTATGCACTGGGCATTTGTAAATGCGTGGAATGCTTTTGGTGTCGCACTCGGCGGAGACCATTACTATAACGATGCTACATGGAACGTTACCTATGTTGACTCTCACGATTACGCTCCCGACACCGCACCTGAAGGACAACGCTTTAATCAATCTCAGGGGGTTTGGGCTGAAAACCTTTCGCTTATGTTTACTTTCCGTGGAATACCTTGTATCTATTATGGAAGCGAAATTGAGTTTAAGAAAGGACACGTTATAGACGTAGGTCCTAACGCTCCTCTTGAAAGCACCGGACGCGCGTATTTCGGTAATCATATTGAGGGTTCTATCAATGTTACGGACTTCGGCGTGTATAACAATGCTACGGGTGAAATGGCGAACTCGCTTAACCATCCCCTTGCACGCCATATAAGAAAACTTAACCGTATCCGCCACAGCATACCTGCTTTGCAGAAGGGACAGTATTCCACGTCGGATATTTCCGGGGGAGGAATGGCGTTTAAGCGTAGATATACCGGGGATGGCGTTGACAGCTTTGTCTTGGTTACTATTTCGGGAGGCGCTACGTTTAATAATATCCCTAACGGGACTTATAAAGATGCAATTACGGGAGATACTATTAATGTAACCGGCGGTAGTTTGAGCGCAAGCGTATCCGGGCAGGGGAATATGCGGGTTTACGTGCTTGATACTACAGAAACGCCTGCGCCGGGACAGGTTGCCGGTGATGTTGACAGCCCGTATTTATATTAAAACACAAACCTAACGAATAGATTTTGTCTGCCCGGAGTTTGTTGCCCCGAACTTCGGGCGGGCTGTTTTTATCGGTTTATTTTTGCCGTTAGTTATCAAATAAGGGAGGATTTAGGTAATGATGAAAAAATTTGTGTGGTCTATTGCGTTTTTTGTTTTTTTGGCGGGATGTAGTTATGTGAATTTTGATGACCTTAAAGATTCCGATAAAAAATCGGGTGGTATTGATACCGTTGAGGTAAAGATATTGAATCCCACCAATAACCAGATTATTAATACGGGTTATATCTTCAACGCGAGCGCTTATTTTAAGAAAGGTATCCAAGATATTATGTTCCATTATACCTTAATGGGCTCGGATACCACAAATTCAAAAACCAATCTTTTTGACGGGCAGAAATTTGCAAATGCCTCATCAAAATTGGAATTCGGGATTATCGGCTCTTATACCGTATGGGCAACGGCGTCAAGTGTTGATGATGATAAAGGGATAAGCGAATTTATCAATGTGTCCCTTGAGACATCTTATGTTGAAGACACCGAGCCTCCCGTTGTTTCCATAACCTCGCATACCAATAACCAGAAAGTCGGTTCCGTCTATACTTTAAGCGGTTCGGTCAGCGATAATCAAAGTATCGGTAACGTGTATGTCAAAACGGATAATGAAAGTTTTACCGCCGCAACTTTAACCGGCGACGGGCTTACACGGACTTGGTCTAAAGAAATTTCCGTTCCGGAAATCGGCATTCATACTAATTTTGTTTATGCCGTTGATGAAGCAATGAACGTATCGGTTACGCAGAGCATTATTTTGGAATATGTTGCGGGTATGCCGTCCGTTACTATTTCTAACCCTCAAAGCGGGACTGTTACAAATACTCTTACATTAACTATCAATGGAACGGCAAACGTTGCCTCTCCTGCGGTAATTGAATCCGTTGAGGTTAAGGTCGGGGACAGCGGTGAGTATTCTACCGCTACCGGGACCGTTTCGTGGTCAAAGAATATCACTTTATCCGAAGCTACTAATAAAATCTATGTCAGGGCTAATGCCGATAACGGACTTGACTATATTTCTTATGTAACGGTGGTTGCGGACATTACCGCGCCGAACGTTGTTATATCAACGCCTGCAAACGGCGCTGAGATTTCAAGCTCTACTATTTTAGTAACGGGAACTGCAAGCGATACACTTTCGGGTGTCAGGGACGTTTGGGTTGACCGCGGCAACGGATTTTTAAAAGCTAACGGCACAACCGACTGGAATTATCAGTTTTTAAACGTTCCGCAAGGTGCGGCTACTATCAGGGCGTATTCCCGTGATTATGCGGGGAATTATAGCTCTACAAATTCGGTTAACGTAACCGTAGTCTATGAGGACACAACTCCTCCTACTATAAATATTACTACGCCGAGCCATACGACAAACGAATCGGTTGTAACGGTTAGCGGAACCGCAAGCGATGATAACGAAGTGGTTGCCGTTTATGTAAAAGTCGGAAGCGGTGATTTTTATTCCGCTTCGGGGACTACCGAGTGGTCAAAATCCGTTACGCTCAGCGAGGGACAGAATATTATTTATGCCTATGCGCGTGACGGTGCAGGTAATCATAGTTCTACAAACCAGATTTCCATTACATATTCACCGGACGGGGTATTTACCGTATATTTCAAAAAACCGTCTGTTTGGCCGGGCGCGTTTATTCATTACTGGCCTGACGGAACGGAATGGGCATCCTGTCCCGCTATGACCGATATAGGAAATGCTTGGTATTCTTATACATTTACCGACAGAACAAGCACAAGTCTCCTGTTTAAAGATAAATCAGGCACAAATAACTCTTATCAAACTCCCGATTTACAGAGAACGGGGGACGGATGGTATTGGACTAACGGAGTTTGGTATGCTTCAAACCCCGAAGACGAGAATATTCCCGTAGTGGTAATAAATTCGCCTACGGATAACAGACAGGTTTCAACAGATAGTATTATCGTATCGGGCGAAGCTTCCGGCGGTGGCGGTATTACCGTCGTCTATGTTCGCGTAAACGGCGGGGATTATACTACCGCAGACGGAACTACCTCATGGAGTAAAAATATTTCCTTAGATATGGGGACTAATAATATAGACGTTTATGCAAAAGGTTTATCGGGTAATGACAGCGCTGTCGAAAGCAGAACCGTTATACGTGTTGAACCCAGCGGGGAATTGCCTGTGCATACGGGAAGTTATTCAGGCAAACAGGGCGCTCACCTATATCAAAACGGCGTTGAGTTTTCTATCTGGTGGCGAAATGCCGTTGTCGGCGAAGTGTGGGTTACGGGTGATTTTAACGGGTGGACAAAGACTTCGCTTACCCGCATTTCAGGCGGAGAAAATGATGATATCTGGTGGGCGTTTATAGAAAGCGCGGGTGTAGGCGATGAATACAGGTTTATCGGCAAAAAATCAGGGGTTGACGTGGTAGTTGCCGATCCGTTCTCGCAATATAACCGCTATTCGGGCGGAAACAGCGTTGTCGTTGACCATACCGCTTATGAATGGCAGACAGACTCCTCCGACTGGAGCCGTCCCGGATGGGAATACTATATTATGTATGAAATGCACGTCAAAGATTTTACCTCAAGCGCTACCGATGTTACACCCGCATACAGGGGTAAATATCTCGGCACAATAGAAAAACTTGATTATCTTACCAATCTCGGCATTACAGCTATTGAACTTATGCCTATAAACGAGTTTCCCGATGCGGGTTACTCATGGGGATATAATACCGCTCTCTATCTTGCGGTGGAAAGCGGATATGCGGTTAACCCCTCTGCAGGACAGGGCGGCGTTGATGAGTTTAAAGCGCTTGTCGATGCCTGCCATGCACACGGAATAGCGGTGATTTTGGACGTAGTTTTCAATCATACTGCAAATAACGACAACTGGCTTTGGGAAGTTGACAATGTTGCATATTTTGACGGTGAAACCCCGTGGGGGAACAGGCTTAATACTTGGCATCCTCAGGTTATCCGTATGGGCAAGCAGACTATTGAAATGTTTATGGAAGAATATCGTATAGACGGGTTCAGGTTTGATGCATCCCATACGGATTATATGAATCACGATTTCCTGAAAGAGTTGAAAACCTTTGCTTCATCAATAGACCCCAACGTCTATTTTGTATATGAGAACCTTCCCAATCAGGATAGCCTGAAATTCTGGGGCGCACAATGGGCTGCGGAATACAGGCATCGTGGTGCAGACCTGTTACGCGGAAAGGGAGGTATTGATATGACATATTTTGCTCAGCATATATATTATACCAAAGACCATGGGTGGTCGGGAAGTCCCGTTGAAACTGTGAACTATTTGGAAAGTCACGATGAGGATACGCTTGCATATCTCTTTAATTTAGACGGATATAATACGGGGACGCAAAAAGCTAAAACCCGTCTCGGAGCGGTGATGCTTGCCACCTCACTTGGTAATCCTATGTTGTGGATGGGGCAGGAGTTTCTACGCGCACGTGAGGGACAGAATATTGACGAGCTTCCGCTTGACTGGAGTCTCTTGACTTCCAACGGGGACGTTTATGATTATTACGCAGGCGTATTCCGTTTGAGGAAAAACCATCCCGCGCTTCGCCATCCGAATGAAGACAGTTTGGTGTGGCGTTACACGCCTTGGGATGGGGATAACAACGTTATCGCATATTCGAGAGTATCGCCGGATAATCCATCGGATAAGAAGTTTGTTATAGTGCTGAACAATAATTTCTATGATGTAAATGTCTGGGTAGGGTTTCCCGAAGACGGAACTTGGACTAAAGTTGTTACCGAAGGCGCTGTTGACCAAACGGGAACTATAAATGTGAGCGGAGGTGGTTATACGGTTAATGTCGGTAGTAATTCGGGAATTATATTTATGAAGTAAAAAAGGGAACTGGGGTTAGGCGGTTGTCCCTGTGCCGGTTTATATTATTGGTCTGATATAGACCGGTGCGGGGTAAATTATGAAACAATTCGGGGGGAAATAAAAAATTCGGGAGTTTCAAAATGAGCATTATTTCGGGGCATAGGAAGAGTTTTGGAATAGTTTTTTTAGGTTTAATTACGGGCTTAGTTTTAACGGTTTCGGTATGTTCGGAATTATCTTTGAATGAAGATGAAGACGTATTGTCGCCCGATGTTAGTATTTCTTCTCCGACTAACGGTCAGGAGATTGGACAGTCGATTCAGGTTAGCGGAACTGTCTATGATAAAAATAAAATCAACTCCGCAAAAGTGTATTATCGCGCAATAGTCTCAAGCGTTACCAATTCGACGAACGCGGTAGTGGAGGGTGGAGAGCTATCCTCATTTACCGCGCAGGTTGCGTTTCCCAATAACGGGTTTTATTATATCTGGGCAGAGGCAAGTAACGAATATAAAAAATCAGGCAAAAGCAAGGTTATCGTTGTCAGCGTTAAACAGGAATTGACGGACACAACTCCGCCGGTTGTAAATATAATATATCCCGAAAACGGGCAAAATGTCGGAAAGAGTTATAATTTCTATGGAACGGCTACCGATGACGTTTCGGGGGTTGCCGGTGTTTTTGTCGGGTTGAATAACGAGGCTTTTATTGAAGCGGATTTATCGGGCGAAAATTGGTCGAGGAATTTTACCCTTGAAACATCCGGAACTTATACTAATTACGTTTATGCGGTCGATAATGCGGGGAATGTGTCCGCTACAAATTTCGTTACGGTGAACTACGTTGAGGGAACCCCCTCAATTGAAATTACATATCCTCCGAGTGGAACGCTTACCAATGTATCCTCTTTGGATATAGGCGGCAACGTATCTATTGAAGAGGGTTTTTCAATAACGAAGGTGCAGATAAAAGTCAATGACGGCGCTTTTACCGATGTTGACGGTGTTTCGGGTTTGTCGTGGAATGCCCCGTCTGTTGCTTTAAGTGAGGGAACAAACCGTGTTCGCGCCCGCGCTGTTTCGGATAATCAAAAAACTAATACTACTTCCGAGCTTATTATTATAAGCGACACGACCCGTCCGACTATTGCAATATTATCGCCGGAAGATGCGGAAGTTTTATATGAAAATACCGTAACCATAAGCGGAACTGCCGGCGATGCGTTAAGCGGATTGGAGGGTGTTTATCTTGCCGTAAACGATGACGGGTTTGCTAAAATTTCATCATCTTCACCCTGGAGCTTGCAGAATATCAATTTGGATTACGGAGAGCATACCGTCAGGGCGTATTCCCGCGATAATGCGGGTAACCATAGTCTTACGAACTCTATTACTTTCAGTATAGTTGAAGTATTTGTCTTGTATTTCAGAAAACCGAACGGATGGAATAATCCCGCTCATATATATTATTGGCCCGGCAATCCGCCGGATGATTATGGTGATTGCGGAACTTCCTCCGATTGGCCCGGTGAAGAAATGGAATCTATCGGCGGAAATTGGTATAGATATATTTTTGACGAGGGCGGAACTAAAACATGGATGGTATTTAATAACAACGGCGAACCTAAAACCGATGATTTATACCGTGAAGGAACGGGGTGGTATTGGGACGGGGTATGGTATGATGAAGACCCTCGCGATACCGAACCCCCTCAGGTTGTTATTACTTATCCGTCAAGCGGAGCCACTCTCAGCGGGATTGAAACCCTGACCGTGGATGCTACGGATAACGTTGCCGTTGCTTATGTGGAGTATTTCTATGACGGTAAAAAAATCGGGCAATCTTCTACTGCGCCTTTCTCGCTTAACTGGAATACCGCCTATATTGAAAACGGGACTTATACGCTTGTCGCCAAAGCCCACGATACTTCATATAATTACGCCTATTCTCAAGAGGTAGCCGTAACTACGGATAATGAAATAATACTTGACCCGCCGGAGCTATTTATGTGGGATAATGCGACGGTTTATTTCGTTATAACGGACAGGTTTTATGACGGAAACCCGGCTAACAATAATTCCTACGGGCGTCAACTTGACGGCGGACAAAATATCGGGACTTTCCACGGCGGAGACCTTGAAGGCTTGACTTATAAACTTAACGAGGGCTATTTTACCAATCTCGGCGTTACCGCTATCTGGATTACCGCGCCCTATGAACAGATTCACGGATGGGTTGAGGGGGCTAATTCAAGTTTCAAGCACTATGCTTATCACGGGTATTATGTTTTGGATTATACCCTTATGGATGATAATATGGGAACTACGAATGACCTCAAGGAATTTATCGACACGGCGCATAGTCAGGGTATAAGGGTTATTTTCGATATTGTGATTAATCATTCGGGATACCCCGCTATTGCAGATTTGGATGAGTTCGGCGTGGACGTTCTTTATTCCGGATGGGAAAATTACAGTCTTGGTAATTATCATAATTACATAAATTATGATAGTCCTAATTGGGCGGATTGGTGGAGCGGCGACTGGGTCAGAGCAGGTTTTTACGGCGGTTGCGGCGGTGATGACTATACCCAGTGTCTTGCTTATTTACCGGACTTCAGAACCGAATCCACCGCGCATGTCGGACTACCTCCTTTGTTACAAAATAAGCCGAACACAAGAGCGGTTTATATACCTAATTTCACCGTAAGAGACTACCTGATAACTTGGCTTACAAACTGGGTGGGGACTTACGGCGTGGACGGATTCCGATGCGATACGGCAAAGCATGTAGAGTTACCCGCATGGCAACAACTCAAAAACGCATCCGTTATTGCTTTGGAAAATTGGAAAGCTCAAAACCCCGACAAGGCTTTAGATAACCTCCCGTTCTGGATGACCGGCGAGGTATGGGGACATGGGGTCGGCAGAAGCGAATATTTCGATAACGGTTTCGACTCGATTATCAATTTCTCATTTCAGGGCGACATTAATAGCGGTATAGACAATTATTCAGGTATAGAGGGGACTTACAGCGGATATGCAAACGCTGTAAATAACGACGACACGTTTAACGTATTAAGCTATATCTCCTCTCACGACACATCGCTGTTTTTCAACGGGAACAATGACCGCCAGAAAAGAGCGGGGACGTTATTGTTACTTGCGCCGGGAGCGGTGCAGATATTTTACGGCGATGAGATTTCGCGTCCGTTCGGTCCTACGGGTGATGACCCCGACCAAGGAACGCGTTCATTTATGAACTGGGGAAGTTATCCCGCCGATGTTTTAGAGCATTGGGGAAAAGCGGGGCGTTTCAGAAGACGCCACGTTGCGATAGGCGCGGGCAGCCATACTCAGATTTCAAGCTCGCCATATACGTTTAAGAGAGTATATGATAAAAACGGTATTACGGATAGGGTTATATGCGTTCTCGGCGCATCGGGTTCTACTGTGGTAAACGTTTCGGGAGTGTTCGGCGACGGCACGCTTGTAAGGGATTACTATTCGGGTAATACCGCAACCGTGTCCGGCGGTAACGTAACTTTCACTCCGCAAACCGATATATTATTATTAGAGGAGGCAAACTAATGGCTTGTAAGAAGCAGGGTCAAATGAAGGGTATTAAATTAGGGGCAATACTTTTGGTATTGTTGTGTATGGCTCAAAGTGTATATGCCCTTGAGATTTTTCTAAAACCCGGTATGAATATTTATTCCGATTCGATAGGGATAGACGCGGGTTTGGGTGTCAGAACCGAATTTAAAAATATTCTCGGTATTTTCGGTATAAATATGGAGAATCCATACCTGTTTACGGGTGCGGGCGCATATTTTTCTTATGCCGATACGGAGTTTATTTATGCCTTGAACGCCGCTGTCTGTGTCGATTTCGGCTATGATTTTGTGCTTCCCATACTTGATAACAGGCTTGCGGTGGCACCGGTTTTGGGAGTTGGTTTTTCTTACGGAAGGATAGAGGATTCGCGTTACGGTTTTTCCGATAATTACGGGCTTTTCCTTTATCCCCGCGCAGAGGCGACTTTCGCCGTTATTCCCTCCTTGAAAACCGGTATTAGTGTGGGATATCCGATGGCTATATACGCTAATTTTATAAGCAATATAGAAGTCGGCTTGTTTGTTTCTTACTCGTTTAAATAAGGGGAGGTTATATGAAACGAAAATTTATAGGATTTTTATTGGCATCGGTTGCTTTATTCGGAATTTTATTTGCCTGCACCTCGCTTAACCGACTTTCGGAAACGGAATTTAAAGATGCAATCGACAAAATAGATGATAAAGATGGCGATACTAAAGAGCTTGCTATTGAAATAATTTCGCCTACTAACGGACAGGTTATAACGTCAAGCGGTTTTACCGTAACGGGAAGCGCATTCAGTGATGAGGATGTTGAACAGATTTTTGTAATACTTCAACCCTCAGACGGAGACCCTAATGCCGTTACGGCATCTTTCAGCGGTGATAAAATTTATTCATTCAGCGCAAATTTCAGCGCTATTGCCGAAGGGGATTATTCTTTGAGCGCTGAGGTTTTGGATGAATCAGGCGATTCCGTATCAAGCAGTATTATTTCTATTGTAGTTGCTTTGGGGGGTGAAACGAATCCTATCACGGATATATCGTTCAGCGCAACACCCGGACTTCAGGAGGGCGAGGCTAACGCAGCTCCCGGAGCGACGGCGGGGACGCTATCCGTAACGGGAGGAGAGGGAACTATTACTTATACGTTGGTATCAGGCACTGGAGATACCGACAACAACAGGTTTACTATAGACGGAAACGCCGTCAAGGTAGGAGCGACTGCGCTTACCGAAGGTTCATATTCGTTCCGAGTTAAAGCCGAGTGCGATATCAGCGACTATGAAAAGCATTTTAACGTTACCGTATTTGCTGCAGGCGGAGACCCTATTACGGATATATCATTTAGTGAAACACCCGGACTTCAGGAGGGCGAGGCTAATGTAGCTCCCGGAGCAACGGCGGGGACGCTATCCGTAACCGGCGGAGAAGGGACTATTACTTATACGTTGGTATCAGGCACGGGTGATACTCACAACAACAGGTTTACTATAGACGGAAACGCCGTCAAGGTAGGAGCGACTGCACTTACCGAAGGTTCATATTCGTTCCGAGTTAAAGCGAAGTGCGATATCAGCGATTATGTAAAGTATTTTAACGTTACGGTATCCGCTGCAGGTGGAGACCCTATTACGGATATATCGTTTAGTGAAACCCCCGGACTTCAGGAGGGCGAAGCTAATGTAGCTCCCGGAGAGACGGCGGGGACGCTATCCGTAACGGGAGGAGAAGGAACTATTACTTATACGTTGGTATCAGGCACTGGAGATACCGACAACAACAGGTTTACTATAGATGGAAACGCCGTCAAGGTAGGAGCGACTGCGCTTACCGAAGGTGTCGTCCAAAGCCAAGAGTTCCTATGTAACTCCAAAAATGAAACTTCCCTTTA
>CAZQBT010000003.1:0-98741 GCA_964591955.1 uncultured Brevinematales bacterium
TAACTATAGCCAGAATATACACTTAGACAATTTAATTTGGGAAACTTGGGTTAAAATCTTTCTATGGAAAAAAAACTATCATTCACGGCAGGAAGCGACCTTCACGGTGAGCGTATCGACACCGCAATATCCCGTCTATACCCCGACATAACCCGAAGCTCGCTTAAATCAAGGGGCGCCGAGGCGTTTATCGACGGTATTCCGAGACGGTTTTCGCATAAACTCCGCGAGGGGGAAAAAGTCGAGTGCGTTATCCCTCCCGATGAAGATATGTCTTTACACGCCCAAAAAATCGACTTTGATATTATCTACCATGACAGACATATAGCCGTAATCAACAAGCCCGCGGGTCTCCCCGTTCACCCGTCCAAAGGGCATAGCGACCATACCCTTGTAAACGGCTTAATCCATCGTTTCGGAAACCTCTCGACGGGCGGCGACCCATTCCGCCCCGGAATAGTCCATCGCTTGGATATGGATACCGCCGGCGTGATGGTTGTCGCGCTTACCGATGAAGCCCATCGCCGTCTCGTGGACAGTTTCAAGGCGCGCGAGGTGAAAAAGCTATACTTAGCCGTAACGAAAGGGCATATTACCCCCGAAACGGGAGTCATAGACCTGCCTGTCGGACGCTCCTCACGTAACCGCAAAAAGATGGCGGCATACCCGAAAGGCGCGCCTAACGCCAAGCCCGCCCATACCGAATACCGCGTCGTCGAATATCTGCAAAACCACAGCTTAGTGGAAATCAATATCCACACGGGGCGCACCCACCAGATAAGAGTCCATCTCTCGCACATAAACCATCCCGTAGCCGGAGACCCGGTGTATTCGCGGGGTTCGGGAGGCTACGGAGGTATGGCGCTTTTTGCAAAACGTCTTGAGTTTAAACATCCCGTAAGCGGTGAGATGATGGAGTTTGAGACGGAGATGCCTGCGGGGTTTGCGAAACTGCTTGCCGGACTGCGGGGGTAGGGGTATTATATAGCCTTATGAGACGATATTTAAGCGATTTTTCATCTTTTCAGCACATCAAACGGTAGAATTTTGAAATAAAATAAAAAAAATATGTGTTTTTACTTGACTCAAATGTCTGCTTGTATTATATTTAGTCGTAAAATTGGAAGTTAAAGAAAAAACAGGAGGTGCTGAATGGAACGATTGACGGTTAAATTGGAGAATTGTTATGGAATACAAAAATTGGAGCATACATTTGATTTTTCTAAATGTGATTTTTCTAAATGTAGAACTTATGCAATTTATGCCCCGAACGGTTCAATGAAAACCTCTTTTGCTAAAACTTTTAAAGATTTAAGCGAGAATAAAATATCTAAAGATTTAATGTTTATTAATAGAGTTTCTTCCCGTGAGTTGAAAAAAGATAATAATGATTTGGAAGGAAAAGATGTTTTTGTTGTAGAATCATATAATCCCCAAATGGAATTTAAATCAGCCTCGACTTTACTTGTGGATAGTAAACTCAGAGGAGAATACGAAAAGATACATATAGATATAGATTCAAAAAAGGAAATGTTTTTAGAAGAAGTTTCCAAATTATCTAATGTGAAAGCAGAAGTAATTGAAAATGAAATTGCTAAATGTTATTCAGGCGATTTTTTTGAAATCATAGAATCTTTTGAGGCAGAGCTTGATGAGAAAAAAAATTTTGACATATCGAAAATGGAATACAATGTTATATTTAACGAAAGGGTATTGGGTTTTTTAAATACTGCTGAATTTAAAGATAGTATAAACGAATATATGCGAAAATATAATGATTTACTGGAAAAATCAAAATATTTAAAGTTTGGCTTTGACCATTATAATGTATCGTCAATTAGTAAAAATCTTAATGAACATGGTTTTTTTAAGGCGAAACATTCATTGAATCTTAATGATGGGGAAACTAAAAAGGAGGTTTTTTCCAATCAAGAGCTAGAAGAAATTATACAAAATGAAAAAAAACAAATATTGCAAGATAGCGAATTGAGGAAAAAATGGGAATCTATTGATAACAAATTTCGCAAAAATGTTGATGTGAAAAAATTATTTAAATATTTGTTTGATAACCCGGAAATCATAAAAGAATTATATAATATAGATATATTTCGCAAAAAAATATGGTCTTTATATTTTGCCCAACAGAAAAATTTATTTGATGACCTGCTTCAAGGTTATAGAGACGGAAAAGAACAAATATCTATTATTATAGAAAAGGCAAAAACTCAAAAAAATGACTGGCATAAAGTTATTAATATTTTTAATAATAGATTTTATGTTCCATTTATAGTTAAAATCGAGAATCAGGATGATGTAATACTTAAAGGGAAAGTGCCTAATATTAAGTTTTATTTTATTGATTTAAGTAACGGCAATGAGATAAGAACAGGAAAAGAAGATTTGTTACAAGTATTAAGTAGCGGAGAAAGAAGAGCTTTGTATATTCTTGATATTATTTTTGAAATAGAAGCTAGAAAAAAAGCTAATCAAGAAACCTTGCTTATAATTGATGATTTGGCGGATTCCTTTGATTATAAGAATAAATATGCTATTGTGCAATATCTTAAAGATATTGATGAGGAAAATATTTTTAGCCAGATAATTCTGAGCCATAATTTTGATTTTTTCAGAACCGTTCAAGGAAGAATTTTAGATAAAAACAGGCGGGAATTTTCACTAATTGCGCAAAGAGATAAAAACGGGAATATAGAATTATTAGAAGCTGGCAGTAGGGATGTTGTTTCTCCCTTTGATGAATTAAAAAAAAGAATAAATATGGATTATAAAGCCTTAATTGCCGGCATACCATTCGTTAGAAATCTAATTGAATATAGAGAAGGGACGAAAAGTGATGGTTACAGTTTGTTGACTTCATTATTGCACATTAAGGAAAACACAGAGGGTATAACTATTGCAGATATATATGAAACTTTTAAAAATACTTTAATAAACATTGATTTTAAACAATTTGACAAACAAAAAAAAGTTTTAGATTTGATTTTTGAAAAAGCAGATGAAATTTTGGAAAATGAAGATTCGCAAAATTGTATTAATCTAGAGAATAAAATTTTACTATCATTAGCTATTAGGTTACAGGCTGAAAAATTTATGTGGTCAAAAGTTTCAAATAGAGATGAAATCAATAATTCTCAAACCGGCAAATTATTTGGTAGATATAAAAAGAAATTTGAAAATGACACTTCTGAAGCACCTAACATTGAGGTTTTAGAAAATGTTGTTTTAATGACTCCCGAAAATATACATCTCAATTCCTTTATGTATGAACCGATTATTGATATGTCTGATTGGCATTTAAAGGAATTATATGATAAAGTAAAAAAACTTTCCTCCCATCCCTCTACTTAATTCCCCTCAAATACTCCGCGTTCTCCTCCGGTATGGACGTGTTTATAAACATCCCCGAGCCGAGTTCAAACCCTGCGGTGCGGGTGAGGCGCGGGACTATTGTTATATACCAGTGGAAGAAATGGGAATGTCCGTAGCCTTTCGGGGCGGAGCGGACTATCAGGTTATAGTCGGGGTTGTTTAACCCGTAGTAAAGTTTATGCATCACTCCGCGAAGGACAGCGGCGAGGTCTTTAAGTTCCTCATCGCGGGCTTCCGCGAATGAGGAGTTATGCCGTCTGGGGTAAATCCACATATGGAAGGGGGATTTTGCCGCATAGGGGATAAAGGCTACAAAGTATTGGCTTTCGATAACGACCCGTTCCATTATTTCGAGTTCGGCGTCAAGGACGCGGCAGAAGATACAATTACGGTGTTCCTCGTAGTAGCGGATACTTTCGTTCATACGCGACATTACGTCGCGGGGGATAATGGGCAGGGCTATCATCTGGGAATGGGGATGGATTATCGAGGCGCCGGCGCGGGTGCCGTGGTTTCTGAACGGGATTACGCTTTCGATTTCCTCAAGTGCCGTCAGGTCTTTGTATCGTTTTTGGTAGGCAAACAGGACGCGTTCGACTGTTTTTATATCCATTGTGGCGAGGTTTAAGTGATGTTCCGGGCATTCGACAAGCACCTCGTGATGACCTATGCCGTCCATCCATCGGAATATGCCCTCCGTGTTGATACGGGTTTCGCCGGATGTTTCGGCGACCGCGGGGAATTTATTGGGAAGCGCGCGGATAAGCCAGTTCCCGTTGTCGTCGGTTTCGGTGTATAGAGCGTTATCGTTGCCGAATTTTTTTTCGTTTGACGGGCAGAACGGGCAGGTTTCGTCATAGCGGGGCAAGTCCTCGTAGATATTTCTGTCTTCTTTGAATTGGTCGGGTCGCTTGGCGCGCTCGGTGGATATGATAACCCAGTCTTTGAGGATAATGTTTTGTCGAAGTTCGGGCATAGGTTTCTCCTTGATGTGGCTTTGGTAACATTATAAAACGGGAAATGATAAAAATAAAGCGCAAAATGATTATTGACGATAATTTTTGAATATAAATTCCGCCAGCCTGATGATTAAGGAAAGACTTTTAGATAACCATCCGTTCCCCGAGTTTGGTCGTAAGACCAAGTATCGAGGGGAACGGCGTCCCTTAATGTGTCATTCTGATTATACCCGTGTCAATCCAACCTCTGAAGAATCTAATCCTGTCGTGAAGAAGGTTTCTCATTGTGGAGGAAGGGAGTTATTTGTCGTGCTTGTAGTATTTTTCGATAGCGCGGGCGAGAGAGTCGAGAGAGTTGCGCTTTGATTTGATTATGGCAGCCCAGCTTTCGAGATGGGTTTCGCCGTCGTCGGTAAGGGAATAGACCTTACGCGGAGGACCTCCGTCGCCCTGCTCCAACCGCGATACGACAAGCCCGTCATCCTCAAGCATACGGAGATGACGGTAAACCACGCCGGGGTCGGGAACGTTATCCAAAAAATCGAGTTCGCTCAGCTTGGAGATAATCTGGTAGCCGTGCAGGGAATCCTCTTTTAAAATCAGGAGAAGACAGGGAAGGATAAATCCTTCTACGCGGAAACTGTATCCCCTGCAACAACATTCTTTTTTTTCGTTGGAGTTATTATGCAAAACGTCCTCCTTAATGCACGGGATAATTTTAACTCGTTTAATCGGGTTTTGTCAAACATTAGAATAAAAACACCGGGGGAATTATCCCCCGGATAAATTAAATCTTAGCGATACGCGCCTTTACTCCCTCAATTTCCTTTTCAAGCTCGCCGAGGTAGTCCTCAAGTTTAGCCTTTTCCTCTTCGGGAGTAAGATACCTTCTCCAACCGCTTCCGCAACAACATTCGTTATTGCGATTGCCGTTACCGTGGGAATTTCCGCAACAGTCCATAATGTCCTCCTTTCATTAATGATATTATTACACTAATGACTTATTGCCATTACTGATAGTATAACTATACGGGAGGGGCGTGTCAAGTTTTTTTCGGTTTTAGATAAAAAAAAAGCGGGTCTTTAAAAGACCCGCTTTATGCTTAGATTAAGAGTTTTATTTTTTCTCGAAAAGTTTGCGAATTTTCTCGCCGACAATTTCGACCTCGTGTTCGCCGAGAGCCTTGCGTTTTGCAAGAAGGTTAGGCTTGCCGTTGCGGGCTTCTTCAAGCCATTCGCGTGCGAAAGTTCCGTCCTCAATACGCTTGAGAGATTCTTTCATACGTTCCTTGACCGAAGCATCGATAATCTTAGGCCCGTTGTAATACTCGCCCCATTCGGCGGTGTTACTGATAACGGCGTTCATCTTTTGGATACCGCCCTCAAAGATAAGGTCAACGATAAGTTTAAGTTCATGGACACACTCAAAGTAAGCCATCTCGGGAGGGTAACCCGCCTCGACCAAAACCTCAAAGCCTGCCTTCATAAGGTCAACGGTGCCTCCGCAAAGGACGTTTTGTTCGCCGAAAAGGTCTTCGTAGGTTTCCTGCTCAAAGGTGCATTTAAGAACGCCTGCACGTGTAAAGCCCATCGCCTTTGCCATCGCCATAGCAATATCATCGGCTTTGCCGGTAGCGTCCTGATGAACCGATACGAGACCGGGAACGCCGAAACCCTCAAGGTAAGCCTTGCGTTCTTCGGTAGCGGGAGCTTTCGGCGCAACCATTATAACGTCAATATCGGAAGGCGGGACTATCTGCTTGTAGATAATATTAAACCCGTGGCTGCAAGAGAGAGCCTTGCCTGCTTTCATATATGGCTCAATCTGCGATTTATAAACGGGACCGTGGAACTCATCTGGCAGAAGAATATGGATAACGTCCGCATTCTTTGCCGCCTCGTCTATAGCCATTACGTCAAAGCCGTCGAGTTTTGCCCTTTCCCAACTGGGGTTAGGGTTTCCGTCGAGTTCGGGGGTTTCCCCGATAATGACATTAACGCCGGAGTCTCTCATACATTGAGCCTGAGCGCTCCCCTGACTTCCGTATCCGATAACCGCTATTGTTTTACCTTTTAAAACGTTTAAATCAGCATCAGATTCATGATAAATCTTCATTTATTCCTCCAAAATAAAAGTTATTATTTTAAACACCATTAGCCGCGAATAAGCGACACTTTACCCGTTCGCGCCATCTCTTTGATGCCGTAGGTTTTCATCAACCCGATAACGGCATCAATTTTCTGCGATGGACCGGTAACCTCAATAGTGATATTTTCATGGGAAATATCGACAACGCGCCCCTTAAAAATATCGGCAATCTCGATAATCTCCCTTCGCTTTTCCGATGTAACGCTTGCTTTTATGAGAGCAAGCTCACGGGATACATAGTCCTGCTCGGTGAGGTCGCGAACCTTGATAACCTCTATAAGTTTGTTCAACTGCTTTTTAACCTGCTCAACAATACGCTCATCACCCTCTACAACGATAGTCATAATCGATACGGTAGGGTCTTCGGTTTCTCCGACAGACAGGCTTGAAATATTAAAGCCCCGTGCGGAGAAAAGCCCTGCGATTCTTGCTAAGACCCCGAAATGGTTTTCAACCAAAACGGAGAGTGTCGATTTATTTTTATCTTTTTCTGCCATTATGCGATACCTCCAAGCATTTGTGTAAGACTTGCCCCCGCAGGAACCATTGGGAATACGTTTTCCTCTTTCTCGATTAGTATATCGAGAATAGCGGGGCCCTTATGGTTAATCATTTCGCGGATAGCGCTTTCAACGTCTTCGGGTTTGCATATACGTTTCCCCCAGCATCCGTAAGCCTCGGCGATTTTAACGAAATCGGGATAATACGTGGACGGACATTTTCCGTCTCCTGATTTTTCGAGCAAAACTCCCGAATAACGCTTGTTGAAAAACAAGTCCTGCCACTGGCGAACCATACCGAGATAAGAGTTGTTAAGGATAACGACCTTAACGTCAAGGTTATGGTAAATAGCGGTGCCGAGTTCCTGTATGTTCATCTGTATAGAGCCGTCTCCCGCAACGTCGATAACGAGCTTATCACGCATACCGGCTTTAGCGCCGACAGCGGCGGGAAGACCGTATCCCATAGTGCCGAGACCGCCCGATGTCAACAGCTTGCGGGGTTTTTGGAAAAGATAATGCTGTGCAACCCACATCTGGTGTTGTCCTACTTCCGTAGCGATAATAGCATCATCCCCCGCTATTTCCGACAGTTTTTCTATAACGTACTGCGGCTTGATAACATCGCTATTCCGTTCGTATTTTAACGGGTTTTCTTTTTTCCATTGCGCAACCTGTTTTTTCCACTCGTCGATTTTAGCGGGCTTAATAAGTTTGTTAATCTCCTTCAAAACCTCGCGAACGTCGCCGACTATCGGAACATCTACAACAATAGTCTTACTTATGGAAGTCGGGTCAATATCAATATGTATAACCTTTGCGTGAGGTGCAAACTCGCCGATTTTACCGGTAACCCTGTCGTCAAAGCGCGAACCGACTGCTATAATCAGGTCGGAATGAGAAATAGCGTAATTGGCGTAAACGGTCCCGTGCATACCGAGCATACCGAGATAAAGGGGGTCGTTGTAGTCAACGGGGTAAGCCCCGAGCCCCATCAGCGTTCCGGTGGCGGGGATACCGCTTTTTTTGACAAACTCGGTGAGTTCCGCCGATGCGTTGCCGAGAATGACGCCTCCCCCGAAATATATAATCGGGCGCTCTGATTCTTTAATCATATCAAGCGCTTTGTTTATCTGCCCGAGATGCGGTTTAACATTGGGTTTATAGCTTCTAATCTCGACTTTGTCGGGATACTTAAATTCCGTTGATGCAGTCTGGACATCTTTGGGTATGTCAACGAGGACAGGACCCGGGCGTCCCGTGCGCGCAATATAAAAAGCCTCTTTCATAACGCGGGCAAGGTCGTTGATGTCCTTAACCAGAAAGTTATGTTTTGTAATCGGGCGTGTGATTCCGGTCATATCGGCTTCCTGAAACGCATCGCTTCCTATCATCATAGATGGAACCTGTCCGGTGATAGCAACGATAGGAATGGAATCCAAATGAGCGGTAGCAATACCTGTAACGAGATTGGTAGCGCCGGGCCCGCTTGTAGCAAGGCACACTCCCACTTTTCCGGTAGCGCGCGCATAACCGTCAGCCGCATGCGCCGCCCCCTGCTCGTGTCTCACATGCACGAGATTTATTGCTTTTTCATCATATAACACGTCAAACAGAGGTATGACAGACCCGCCGGGGTATCCGAATATCGTGTCAACACCTTCTTTCTTCAGAGCCTCAATAATAATCTTCGCTCCATTCATTTCCACTTTTGGTACTCCTCCAGATTAATATTTGGTAATTATATATTAAATAATAAAATCGAGAAAGTGTCAAACTTTAACGGGGAAGTTCGGCGATTTTATTAAAAGAATGGGGTTTTGAGGTCAAAATTTAGCTCAGGCTAAGATTATGAAGTATTTTTCGATTCCTTCGCGATTAAACTTTTAACGCTTGATTTTAAAGAGGGAATATGCGTTTTAATTATTTCATTTATTATGCGTTTGTCGATGTCTTCATATCCGTGAACTATTCTATTGCGTAAGCCGATAATTTCCGGGGAAGGAATACTTGTTATAATATTCGGCTCTTCTATTTTATTTACAACTTCTCCAATTTGAGTAATACACATCATTATTGCATATTCACCCTCTATATCGGAGATAGTGTTTTCAACACCTCCGTGTTTATTTACTATCAATTCCATATCTCTGATATATTTTAAAATTAATTCCAATTTTGCCGAATCGCTTTTTTTATACATATTTAACCTCAGGCAAAATATATTTTTTACCGATTTCATTCAACGCATTCTTATTTGCAAGATCGACTTTTTTACCTAATTCCTGTTCTAATTCCTGTTCTATTTTTTCAATTACGGGTATGGCGTCCCATCCCGGATATTTTTTGTAGAATTTATCGGTCATTTCATATAGTAAATCAATATCGCTTTCCTGATTTTCATCGCCCCGCGCATAAGAACCGAATACTCCAAGTATAATAAAACCCTCTTTTTTATACTTGGATTTTAGGTTTTTTACGGATTTCACAATTTTTTTGTCCATTTATAAAACCTCCGTCAATCCTTATAAGACATTTTACCGTGTTCATTATATCATATATATTGCTATCAGGCAATTATAAAAACCTGTGGATAGCAATTTATCTAATCGGTTATATAACTAAATTGGTATTAGAAGCAAAAAATACGTTGTATTGCGCCCCGGAAGCAAGCGCTTTCCATATACTTAACAAAAAATATATTGACATTTCAGGATAATACCCTATAATACAAGGGCGTCGTAAAACGCCTTAGTATTACAGAGGAAAATTATGGATTTTGTCGAGTTGAAGCATAAAATAGAGGAAATAAAGAGGGAAAAAGGCGCGATAATACTTGCGCATAACTACCAGCTTCCCGAGGTGCAGGATATTGCGGATTTTACGGGAGATTCGCTTGAACTTGCGCGCAAAGCCGCTAATATTGATAATGATATAATAGTCTTTTGCGGCGTGTATTTTATGGCGGAGACCGCCTCTATACTTAATCCCGAAAAGAATGTATTGATACCGGATATTGAGGCGGGATGTCCTTTGGCGGATTTTGCTACGGGGCAGCAGGTGCGGGAATGGCGAAACCGTTATCCCGATTATACTTTTGTCGCTTATATCAACACTACGGCTGAGGTTAAAGCGGAGATTGATATGTGTTGCACCTCGTCGAATGCGCTTAAAGTGGTGGAATCGGTTGATAACGACAAAATTGTCTTTCTTCCCGATAGGAATTTAGCATCCTACGTGCAGAGATTTACAAAAAAGGAGATAGTATGCTGGCCCGGGTATTGTATTGTCCATCAGTTTGCATCATTGCCCGCCATACTTGAAACCAAAGAGAAGTATCCCGATGCGATAACCATGGCGCATCCCGAATGCCCGTCTGAAATTTTGGATATTGCCGATGAGATATGTTCCACGGGGCAGATGTTTCAGGTTGTGGAGAAGTATAAGGATAAGGAACGGTTTATTGTTGTTACCGAATGGGGAATGAACTACGCTTTATCAAGGAAATTTCCCGATAAGGTTTTCATTGAACCTGCGAAACGTATGCAGTGCGCAAATATGAAAAAGATAACGTTACAAAAGGTATATGACGTGCTTAGAAATGAAAACAACAGGGTAAGCGTGGAGAGCGGTATAGCAGACCGCGCAAAAGATGTAATAATGAAAATGCTTGCTTTATAGTTATAAAATTTTACTATTTACCAAAATATTGGTAAAATATATAAAAAGCTCTGTTGAAAAATTTTCTTCAGGGAACTATCCTAAAAAAAATATGGAGGTTTTTATGCCGTTCAGAGTAACGCTTGATGGAGCACATAAAGGCGCTAAATTTGATACCAAGGAAGAGGCTATTGATTCTATGTGGATGTTTTATGAGGATAAGATGAGTCGCGCGGATTTTGAAAAAATGATTAACGACCATATTGAAGAGGTATAAACACCGAATTGAGGGTATTAGCAGTAAGCGATAAGGTAAACCGGTTTTTATACTCTCCGCAGGTCAAAAAGATAGTAGGCGACGTCGATTTGATAATCTCCTGCGGGGATTTGCCGTGCTATTACTTGGATTATTTAGTTTCAACGCTTGGTAAGCCGCTTTGCTATATCTGTGGTAATCATGACCATTACGAGGAGCCTCGCAAGTTTGTTCATGATATGGGCAGTGTTCATAAATTCAAGGAAACTTCGTTTAATTATAACAAAGCATGTAATTTTGGGGGAAAGAACTTAGATGAAAAGTCCGTAAACCTGAAAGGGATGATAATTTCAGGGCTTGAGGGTTCTTTTTTGTATAATAAAGGCGAACACCAATATTCCGAAAGTCAAATGAGACGAAAAATACGCAGGATTACACCATCCCTGCTTTTAAACAAAATCACTCAGGGGCGTTACCTTGATATATTAGTTACTCATGCTGCCCCGCGCGGTATCCACGATAAGGACGATTTACCGCATCGCGGCTTTCAGGCATATATCGACTTTATTAAACGATTTAGACCTAAATATCTTCTTCACGGACACGTCCATATATACGATAACAGCACCGAACGAATTACCGAATATTTAGGCACTACCGTTATTAACTGCTACGATTACCGTATTATTGAGTTAAAGGTTTAAGGGAAAGGAGGGTTGTAAAATCGAGCAGTCTAAATTCAAATCGCAAGCAAAATCCGACTTCGATAAAGCCAAGAAAAAGGCTTTTTTCAATGAATTAGTCAATAATATTTTTAAGAAAAACAACCGTCTTTTTCAGTTTGATGAGGTGAAATATTTATTATCTCCACACGGGATGGTTTATCGCGGTATTAAAACCATTACTATTGACCATATAATCGGCAGTGAGGGGAGATATTCGGATTTTGATATAAATTTTTTGCCCAAACAGGAGCATACCCGTTCAAGATGGGAAAATATAGATGTTGCCCGCCTTGAATTTGTCGATTTGCCCCCGATTTCCGCTTATAAACTCGGTGATTTCTATTTTGTGAAGGACGGTAACCATCGCGTATCGGTTGCGCGCGAGATGGGGCAGGAATTTATTGATGCCGAAGTGATTGAGCTTTTTACCCGCGTTAATATCGACAAAAAGCATCTCAATGAAAAAGGACTGCTTCTTGCCGAGAGCTATAAATATTTTCTTGATAAAACCGGATTGGATACTCTGGTTTATGATGCTGATATTCGCCTGACGCATCCGTGGGGGTATTACCGTCTCCTTGAGCATATTAACACCTATAAGTATTTGCTTTCCGAAAAATCAGGACAGGAAGTAGAATGGAAGGATGCCGTTAAATGGTGGTATGAGGAATTATATTTAAACGTTGTAAAACTTATACACGAAACCGAAATCCTTGAGCGGTTTCCCGGCAGAACCGAAGGGGATTTGTATATCTGGGGTATGGACCATTGGCATTATCTCAAGGAAGAATACGGCAATATTGATATAAAAGAGGCGCTTCATAATTTTTCCGTGCGGTTTGGGGAAAGTAAAATTAAAGTATCTTTAAATAAAGTTAAAAAATGGTTTTATGAAAAAGTTCTCGGGAGAAAATAAATTGAAAAAGGTTAAAGACGTTCTTATAGTTTTTAATGACAAAAAAAAACACATAAAAAAAATTGTCGGCGATTTGATGAACGTTTTGGAAGAACGCAATATTTCATATTTTATCGTTCCGCCCGCTCATCTTGAACTTAAAAACCACGAGATTATCACCGATTTTGACGACCGTTATAAACATAAAGATTACCAACTTATTTTTGCAATCGGTGGGGACGGAACTTTTCTTTATACGGCAAGAACTTTCCATCCATTTAAAATTCCGCTTGTCGGTATTAACGCGGGACGTCTCGGTTTTCTTATGGAAATTAAACCCTCCCATATCAAAGACGCTATCGACAGGATTCTTAACGACCACGTCGAGTTTATAGAACGTATGATTTTGGATATCAGGGTTACCCGTAACGGAAAAGATATTTGTCAATTCAGCGCTCTTAACGAGGTGGTTATATCGCGCGGGGCGTTTTCACGTATGGTCGATATTGACGTTAATATTGATAAAATACATTTTTCTAAATACCGCGCCGACGGGGTAATAGTGTCCACCCCTACCGGTTCCACCGCATACAATCTCTCTGCGGGAGGACCTATTCTTACACCTAAAACCGAGGCGTTTATCATAACCCCGATTTGTCCTCATACCTTAGGCGTTCGTCCGATTATAATACACAGCGACAAAGTTCTGGAGTTTGAGGTTGTAACCCCGGAGCTTGAGTCTGATTTAACTATTGACGGACAGGAGAAAACGGGGGTTTGTGTCGGAGACAAAATTACCATAAAAAAATCCGAAAACTCCGTTGTGATGTATTATTTCGGGGATTATAATTTTTATAATACTCTTCGCGAAAAATTGGGGTGGCAGAAATGTTAGAACGACTTAGTATCCGCGATTATGCTATAATAGACAATCTTGAAATTGAGTTCGGGCGGGGGTTTAATGTATTTACGGGCGAAACCGGCGCCGGAAAATCTATTATAGTCGGGGCGATGGGGCTTATTCTCGGCGAAAGAGGCGACTCTTCCGTTATCCGCACTGGCAGGGATAAGGCTGTTGTCGAGGCGGAATTTTCTGTCAGCGATGAACTTACCCGTTCGAGGTTAGCGCAACTAAGGGTGGAGTTCCCGGATAACCCCAACACCCTGATTATCCGTCGTGAAATTTCCGCTGCGGGAAAGACAAGGGTTTTTATCAACGGGTATCAGGAAACGGTAACCCGTCTCGCCGAAATAGGCGAGTGGCTTGTGGATATACACGGGCAACACGAGCATCAACTCCTGTTAAATCAGAAAGTCCATCTCGATATTCTTGATACTTACGGCAATTTGTCGGGGAAGCGTGGCGAGGTTGCCTCCCTTTACAAAACCCTTCTCGAAAAATCGGAGTTTAAGCGCGAACTTGAGTTGGATGAAAAAAAGCTTGAAGAGGAAAAAATATTCTGGGAGAGCGCAGTAGAGGATATAGATAACGCCGGGCTTTCAGTCGATGAGGAAACCGAGCTTCGCGAAAGTCTCAAGCGGATGGAAAACGCGGAGGCTATCAACCGCGCGCTTTCATCTTCGTATTTTAAGCTCTATGAGGATGAGTTATCCGTGTCGGCGCGGTTGACCCATATACTCGGCGAGTTGGACGATATCCGCGGGCTTGACCCGAGATACGCTGAGGTTTATGCGATATTGGAGGATGCCGGCGCTAAAGTCGATGAGTCGGTCAATCTCCTTTCGGGCTATAAAGACGAGCTTGAATATGACGAGGCGGCTATCGATTCGATTACCGACCGTCTTGAACTTATCAAAGACCTTAAGCGAAAATACCGCAAAAACGATATTGCCGAACTTATTGAGTATGCAAAGGAGTGCGAAAACAAACTTTCCCGCTTTGAAAACCGCGTTGAGGAGCTTTTGCTTCTTGATAAGGAAATAGCGGAAATCAAACAAAAGATTGCCGACAAGGCTATGGAGCTTTCCAAGATGAGGCAGGATATTGCCGTCAGGTTGTCATCGCTTATCAAGGCGGAATTGTCGTTTCTTGCGATGGATAAGGCGGAATTTATTGTCGATATAAAATACGTCAAGGACGAGGAAAGCCCGATTGAGATAAACGGCAAGCGCATAAAAATCAGCGAAAGCGGTATCGACCGCGTGGAGTTTTTAATATCAAGCAACCCCGGCGAGGAGCCTCGCCCGTTACGCAAAGTGGCATCGGGAGGCGAAATTTCGAGGATTATGCTTGCCCTGAAGACTATACTTGCAAAAAGCGATGCTATCGGGACGCTTGTTTTTGATGAGATAGACGCCGGAATAGGCGGTGTTACCGCCAATAACGTAGCTCAAAAAATGAAGGAACTTGCCAATCACCATCAGACTATCGCCATAACCCATCTCCCGCAAATAGCTTCTAAAGCATCAACGCATTTCCATGTGTCGAAAACGGCGAAAGAAGGGCGCACTTATACCGAGGTTCGCCGTCTTGAAAACGACGTCAGGGTCAGCGAAATCGCCCGTATGCTCGGAGGGGAAACGCAGACCGCTATCACTCACGCCAAGGAGATGCTATATAAAACCTGATTTAAAACATTTTAATATTTGCCAAATCTTGAAATTCAGGTATAATTTACAGCGACGGATAATCAAGGAGAGTTGAATGGATAAATCTCTTTATTTCGGGGACAATTTAAAGATTTTACGCCAATATATAAAGGATGAAAGTATAGATTTAATATATCTTGACCCTCCGTTTAATTCAAAAGCGGATTATAATCTTTTATTCCAAGAGAAGAATGGGGCGGATTCCTTTGCACAGATTACTGCATTTGAGGATACGTGGTCTTGGGGAGAGGAAGCTGAAATTGCTTATGAAGAAATTATTCGTATCGGCGATACCGATATAGTTAAGATGATTAGTTCGTTTAAGGAATTTATAAAACAAAACGATATGATGGCATATTTAACTATGATGACTATTAGATTGATAGAGTTAAAACGGGTTTTAAAGCCGAGCGGGAATATATATTTGCATTGCGACCCGACTGCAAGCCATTATTTGAAAGTTATAATGGATAGTATATTCGGAGCTAAGAATTTCAGGAATGAAATTATTTGGTGTTATCAAAGCCGGGAAAACACGAAAAAGAGATGGAACAGGAAACACGATGTAATTCTTTTCTATTCTAAATCCAAAGATTCATATTTTGATTATACCAAAGTGGTTGAGGATTTGTCCGAGAATACCATAAAAAAATACAGGTTAAAAGATGAAAACGGCAGACTTTACCGTCTATGCGGAAGAGGCATTCAAAATAGTCCGATTAAATCCGCTAAAGATGTTGCTCAGGAATGGGAGGATAAACATCCCGAATTAACGGTCAGGGTATATCTTGATGAGAGAGAGGGGGTAACTTCTCCCGACTGGTGGAATATTCCGATAATTAATCAAAATGCACAGGAGAGATTAGGCTATCCGACACAAAAACCAAGGGCATTGCTTGAAAAAATTATCTTGGCTTCATGTCCGAAAGACGGGGTTGTATTAGACCCGTTTTGCGGGTGCGGGACTACTATTTCCGCCTGTGAATATCTTAATGGGAATGAAGATTATTCTCTTAAATGGATTGGTGTTGATATTACTCATCTGGCGATAGATTTGATAAAAAAACGATTGGATGACGAATATAATATGAAGCCGAACAGGGATTATTTTCTTTATGGAGAACCATTGGATTTGGAAAGTGCAAAATCGTTAGCTAAACAGGATAGATACCAATTTCAATGGTGGGCTTTGTCATTGGTGGATGCCAAGCCCGTTAGTGATAAAAAGAAAGGCGCCGACAAAGGTATTGACGGTATAATTTTTTATTTTGATAAATCGGATAAAGTTTCCAAAGCTATTGTTCAGGTTAAAAGCGGAAAGGTAAAACCCGGCGATATACGGGATTTAAAAGGCGTTATTGGGCGGGAAGGGGTTGAATTTGGTGTTTTTATTACTTTGGAAACTCCCACAAAGGCTATGATTGAAGAAGCGGTTTCGGAAGGATTTTTTAAATATGAATTATATAAAAACCGGTTTCCTAAACTCCAAATTATAACAATTAAAGATTTATTAGACGGCAAGAAACCTGAAATACCTCTTAAAATGGATTACAGAAAAAACGCTGATTTTGTGAAGAAAAAAGAAACTACGGAAGATTTGCTTCAATCCGACTAATCGGCATATAAAAAGAGTGGCGGGGAAGCATAATGCTGTCCCCGCCGAAGAGTAAAGTAGTTGACTCTAATCAGAAGGTCTTTGTATGGCTTTGTTTTATGCAATGGTTCTGCTGTTGCAGTTATCCCCGTCATTATTTGCGACCGTGTTCTTGCCGCCGTCATCGCTATCATTATCAACGGGTTCATCGGGGGTTTCATCACCACCGATGTTAAACTGGAGATTGATAACCGTAACCGCCGTTTCGCTGATATTGCCCGCCTTGTCTATAGCGTAAACCTCTATAAGATTATATCCCGAAGGCAGGGCGGTTGTTTTGCTCCATTCCTCTTTGCCCTCAAGCGCGAAAAATCCATCACCGTTGATTTGCATATAAACGGTATCAATATCGCTGCCCCGTCCTGTGGCAATACCCGATATAATAACGTCTCCGTTTTGCTTTACCGTATAGCTTTCGATTGATACAAGCGGAATATCCCATCCCGCAATAACCGAGACTTTGTCGCTTTTACCCATACGGTCATCGGTATCCCAAACGCATACCCAGATACGATAATCGCCCTCAATGTCGATATTTACGATTGCGCTGAAGGTATTGGATTCGATACTGCTGTATTCGGCTGATAATATAGCGCCTTCCGGTGTTTCTATAAATATAATGACACCACTTAAGGTTTCGGTATTGCCGACAAATCCGCTTACCTCAAATTGGCTGTCCACGTAGCCGTTGTCGGCGGGTGATGTGAGTATAACCTCAAGACTGCATACGTTGTCGGTTGAATCTTCTTTATCCGTTTCGCCGATTATGATTTTATTGGTTGTTTTCCCGATTTCGCCGTATTCGGTATCGTCGAATGAAAACACACCGATAGCGCATCCCGAAAATAAAACGCCTGCAATCATAAAACCGAGTATTGACGATATAGTTCTTTTCATTAATCTCCTCCTATTGACACAATGTCCTGTTTGTATATTTAAACACCGGAGGAGATAATAAGCGTTACCTTTAAGAAGAGAAAAAGTCGAAAAAGTCGGAGAAAGTGTCGAAAGCGAGGTCGGCGAGATTGGCGCAATCGCTTTCTGCAAATTCGCGAATAAAAACCGAAAAGATACCGGCGCGTTTTGCGGATAATATCCCGCTTTTGGCATCCTCAAAAACAATCACCTCATCGGGATTAAGCTCCAGATAACTAAGCCCCATAAGAAACCCGTCCGGTTCGGGTTTCCCCTTCCCGTAATCCTCTATACTGAAAAACGCCTCGAATTTATCCAAGATACCCACGTTTTCTAAAATCCATTGTATTTCTTTAGTCCCGCTTCCGCTTACTATAACCTTTTTTTGCGGGAGAGCAAGGACTTTGTCTATTCCCTTTGCAACGGGGAGCTTGTTTTTTTGTAAAAACTTTCGTTTGCGTTCCAATATCGCATCCTGCACGTCGAATATGGAAATATCCAACGAGTATTTTTTAGTAATCTCGGAGTAGATAGTTTGCCATGAATGCCCGTAAACAAGATTTTTGTCGTTATCGTCAAGTTCAATTTTCCACGTATCAAGGAAATAATCGGTTATAAGCCGGATATTAAGTTTTTCCGATTCGACTAAGGTATCATCCATATCGAAAATAAAGCCTTTGATTTTGGTTTTATCCATTACAGCCTCCGTTAATTTCTATGCAAACAAGGCGGGGATTTTTGTATCATTGTCTTTGATATAGCGCAGATGGACAAACGGTTTAAGCGCCACCGCCTCGCGGGTGTCTTTTCCCGTAATCGCCGAAATAATGTCCTGTATCCGCGCCCCGCCGTCGGTCTGGAAATATTCCACAAAAACACGCCCGTTTTCAAAATATATATTCCCGACAAACTCATCAAGGTTGATAATCTTTTCCTTGCGGGGGGTAATTTTTTTAAACTCCATATTTTGTTTATACCGGGTAAGCAGTTCTTCCTTGCTTTGTTCTGCAATAAACGAGAAATTAACCCGCTGGCTTTTTGTTGCGCGATTGAGCTTGTGTCCCGCATCCAAATTGACTGCATCCAAAATGCGAAGCCCCTCGCGCAAAGAATCGTTATATCTTTCGATAAAGTCCTTTTTATTTATCGGCGCGTTAAGTTCAAGTTGTGAGAGTTCATATTCGCTTTCAAAACCGACCGGAAGCGCCCATCCCATCTCAACGCGGATATGAGGGTTAAACCCTTTGGTGAATTTCACGGGAATATTAGCGCGGATAAGTCCCCGCGACAATGCTTCCTCTATATCTATCTGGTTGAGGAAACTTGCACTGCCCGTTTTGGAATATAAAAAACGGATATAGCTGATTTCTTCGGTTCGCTCTATCTTTATATTAAATAGAAAGTCGTCTTTTATTTGCGGTTCCTGCGTATCTTTGGAGTTGAGTTTCGGTGCGACCGTTTTAAAATCGCATACCCCGCATTGTTCGCATTTGGTATCACAGGAGGGTGTAAGTATTCCGCTTTTTGCGCGTATTTCCTCCTCCCGTAAAAATTCGGTTGATACGCCGTTGTTTATTACTTGCCACGGTAACGGGTTAGACGGGGTAGTCCCGTTTAAATACAGCGAAGTGTCGGTGCCGAGTTTATTAAAGCAATCCTGCCAAAGATTAAAGTTAAACATCTCGCTCCATCCGTCAAATCGCGCACCCTGTTTAAAAGCGGTTTCTATTGCGCGGGAAAGTTGCCTGTCTCCCCGCGAGAAAACCCCCTCTATCGTGCTGATAAAAGGGTCGTTGTATTTTATGCTGACCCTGCGGTTTTTACGAAAACGGTCTTTCAGCAGACGGAAACCCTGCAATGCTTTATCGAACGGCAACTGTTTAGCCCATTGGAAAGGGGTGTGGGGTTTTGGGACAAATATTGCTACGCTAACCGTTACGGATATATCGCGGAAACGGGAACTTAGCCTTGAGACAAGTTCGGTTATCCCGTCGATTTCGGTTTGTATGTCGGTAAATGGAAGCCCGACCATAAAGTATAGCTTAACGGAACGCCATCCGAGACCGCGCGCAATTTCCACAACGTTGAAAAGCGAGTCTTCGTTTACTCCCTTGTTGATAGTGTCGCGAATACCCTGAGTTCCGCCCTCAACGGCGAAAGTAAGCCCGCTTTTCCTGATTTGCGACACCTTGTCGGCAAGTTCAAGAGTAAACGAGTCGAGACGCAGGCTCGGAAGCGAAAACGATATGCCGTGTGAGGAGAACTGCCCGTCAAGCGCGGTTATCAGCGAGGAGAGATTCGAGTAATCGCTGATTGAAAGCGAAATCAGGGAAAATTCACGGTATCCCGTAGCTTGTATGGAATTGCGGGCAAGTTCAAGGATTTGGTTTACGGTGCGTTCTCTAACGGGACGGTAACAAAACCCCGCCTGACAAAACCTGCATCCCCTCGCGCATCCCCGCGCCACCTCAATAGTTGACCTGTCCTGCACCGCTTTTACCGAGGGAATAATTTGTTTAACGGGAAAATCCAATACCGTTAAATCGGTTTCGTTAAAACGATTGACAATCCTGCCTTTTGGGATAATAAAGCCGCCGTTTATTTCGGTTTCGTAGAGTTGCGGGACATAAACCCCGTCTATTTCGGCGAGGGCTTGCAGTGTTTCCTGCCTTGAGAACTTGCTTGTTTTTGCATAGCGTATGGTTTGCGACATTTCTATAATACGGCTTTCCCCGTCTCCGACACATATCGCATCCAAAAAATCCGCTACCGGCTCAAGATTAGACGAGGAGGGTCCACCTGCGATTATAAACGGGCAGGTTTCATCCCTGTCGCGGGAATAAAACGGTATCCCCGATAAATCAAGTATATTAAGGAAATTGGTGTATAAAAGTTCATACTGGAAACTAAAGCCGAGAATATCAAAATCTTTAAGCGGGGTTTTGGTTTCAAGGGAATAAAGAGGGATATTATTGTCGCGGAGGGCTTTTTCCATATCGCCCCACACTGCAAAGGCGCGTTCGCAGGCAAAATCCTTATGAGAGTTCAGGGTATTATATAATATCTTTAGTGCGATATTGGACATACCGATTTCATACATATCGGGGTAAATCAGGGCGACACGCGTAAGGCTTGTGCCGGTTTTAACGATAGAGTTAAACTCGCCGCCTATATAACGCGCCGGTTTTTCGACAAACGGAAGTATGCGCGTTTCCATATCCGTAAAAGTCATATTTTCTCCTTGAGAAGTTTGGAAGTATGATTATAGCATAGAACGTCGATTATAAAAAGTTATGGTAATACCGTATTTACGGTTTTTTTAACCCCGTAATACCGGCGTAATTAAAACTTTCATAGATATAGCATTTAACTTTTCGAGAAATTTTTTGCGACAGAACAAGCAGGGAATATATCTCCTTTAAGGTTGGTGTATCAATCTTTCCCTTTATTTCTATATCGGGACTGGCGGTTAATTTATCAAGTTTTATATTATCATATATAGTATCTAAATCGAGAATGCAATCTTCGGGAAATCCGAAATCGCCTTTTTTAAACTTTTTAAAAAGATGGGTTGCTCTGTCCCCGCTTTTCTCATAATGTTGAATTTGGGTTGTAACAGTTGATATAAATGCGAATATCGGGGTGTCTGGGAATCTTGTGTGTCCGAGAAAAACGAACCACCTGTCTTTGATATTCCCGTGTTTTGGATATGGAAAGTTTTTCCAGACAAAAACATCCCCCACCTCCATTATTTATGGCCTTTATCGAGAGCCTTTAAGGCGGAATATGTTATATAAACCTCTTCAGGATAAGTCAAGTCTTTTTTTTCTTCAAGGTTATCAAACATCTCGGCAAAATCGATTTTGCTGTTAGGTTTTCTGTTCCAAGCCTTTTCCCATACGGTAATTCTTTCATGGCTTGCTTTGCTTGCGTGTCCTGCATTTACTTTAGAATCTCCGAATATAAAAAGTAATTTATTAATTAGTTCCACTTCGTAGCCGGAGAAATAGTCTAAATCCGGTTTTGCCTTTTCTTTTGCTATAACGACAAATTTCCCTCCATCTTTAGGGCAAAATCTAAATAGTTCGGTGTCATAATCTTGTCTTTTGTCGTAAATTTCTCTCGGGACTGGGCCGTTTTCCATAGCTGAATATTCCAAACCGAATGCGGGTTTTCCCGTTTCCTTGACACTATCAAAGTCTATAAAGGCTAAAATTTTGTAAAGAACGGTTTGTGAAATATACTTTCTAGCCTTTTTTTTATATTCCTTCGCTATATAGCAAATAGCGTTTTCAACTTTATTTTTTATAAATCCTTCCATATACTTACCTCTAAAAGATTATCGTCATATTTAATATAACATATTTAGGGAAAAAGGGAAGCCTTTTTTCTAAAATTCATTCAATTTTTGGCTTTTAAAATATTTTACGTGGATTATAAAAAGTTATGATGAGTTATTCAATCTCTGTAATACCCTGAACGTAGTCTTTTATAATATTAAGTTCGCGGGCTGTGTTCGCTCCCCGAAATCCGCTTAAATCATCAAGCCCGACTTTTTCCACATAAGATTTAAGCATCTCACCCGCTATCGGGATATAAGACCAGTGCCAATTTTCCTTCTCATATCCCGTGGGGCGCGTATCCGATTTTTCGGTATAGACCTGATAATACCCGAAACGGTTTGCGTTTTCGCAAAGCCATCGGTAAACCCGCCTGCCCTCGCCACTTGTGAAATACGAGTTTTTAAGTGAATTTAGGTCGATATCCGTTCCCCAGTGATGGCGCGAGGTGCCGGGCATAGAGCTGTAACGAAGTATAAACCTTGCGCGCGATACGGGGTCGGGGAAACGGTGTCTTTCGGTATGCCATTTCCATTCCCAGATAGCTTTCTGATGTGAAAAGTCGCGCGTTGCGGAGACTATGACAAGCCTTATCCATTCGCTTTGCGCGAAATAATACATCGCCCTGAACGCCTCAAACGCCTCATAGTGCATATACATATCTGCTCTTGACGCGTATTCGGCGGGGATTTTGACAAATTCGGTGTGCGATACGGGGTCAAACTTTCCGGTAAGCCGTTCGACAGGATAATCTCGGGGAGGCGGCGTCTTTTCCATATCGACACATCCCGCCGACAAAATAACAATAAAGACAAATCCCGTAATAAACGCAAACCTCAGGCACATATTCTATCGCGCCCTGACTTTACCCGAAATTTCCGGCAACGCTATTTCCTTATCGACAAATTCCGCCTCAAGCGGGTTATCCAAACTTTCGGGGTTAAAACCCGCGCGTATAAAATACTCCTCCCCCGCCTCAAGTTCAAACTCGAAAAGCCCGTAATCATAGAGCGTCCTTGTTCCGTGAGGAAGCGGGAACGAACTTTGCGAACTGATAAGGATTTCCAACTTACCCGCGCGGAGCGTAAGCGGAGCATAACGGTTAGCGCGTAAAATATAATCCGCCTCGCTTTGAACATTGCGAACCGAATGGATTTTTTCCAATGCGATAGTGGGGACAACGCTCCCCCGTATGTCATCAAGACGGCGAACCGCATTGGTGATATTATCTTTGCCGAGATGGATAAACACATCGAAATCCGTAAGCGATTCGGTATTATTGTAAACATAAACAACGGCGCGGCGTTCGGGGACAGGGTCTATCCTTGTGAATTTCTGCCCGCAGGAAAACAGAACGGACATCATTAAAAACGGCATGATTTTTTTCATCTTTTTCTCCGCTAAGTTTGGTCAGGTGAAATAATAGACGGGAATTGATAAAAAGTCAAGCGAAGGGAGGAAGCTACCGCCTCGCCGGGTATAAAACTTCGCGAAATTGAGTAGAGCTTGGAAACCCTCTGCGACACGTTGGATACAAAGACTATTAAGATAGAGGAAACGAGGCGGAGTTTTAGAGACAGCTTGAGGAGATTGGGTGAGGAGACTTCACCCCGCGATAGATGGAGATATTTTTAAATAGTTATACATTCCTTTTTCCAGTCAAATTTGCGATTACTGCTTGTAATACCTGCCAACTGATTTTTGCAGTGTGCATATCTGGGGAAAAATTATTTTTTGCTTGTTGTTTTGGGTGTATATAGTTTCTAAAGTCTCTTAAACTATGACTATGTTTTTTTATATCAAGACCAAGATATCCGGTTTCGTGTGCAACATCTATTAAATTGCATAAATTCCATTCAGAAAATTGTTTTGGTTTTTGGTTTTTATCTTTTGGAGCAGATATTGCCTTATTAAACTCGATTTGCTTTTTCTCTGCAATATTAAATAACAAACCTTCAAGCGTGCTTCCGCATAAAAAAATTACTGCTAATGGTGAATTTGCAGTTAGCGATTTTTTAATTTCATCTAAACGTTGCAATATCACTTTTTCAAGATTAGGTTCAAGATTCAATAAAGATATATCTAAATCACCAAACTCTTGATTTAGAAAATTGCTTTCTAGATTTTTATTGTCTATTTTTATTTTACCCGACAATCGCCGAATAATACATTGAGCCTTTGTTTTATCCTCTTCATTAATTTGGTTTGTTATATTTAGATAATGTTGCAAAAGACCCTTTAATACTTTCTCAACTATGGTATCAGGTTCTAACTCCCAAAATGCGCGTAATCTATTCATCTTTGATGTGCCAAACTTTTTATATTTTTTTTCATCTATATTTATATCATAATCTCTAAAAAATTCTGCAAATGTTCTATCTGTAAAATCAAGAACATAGCCATTTCTATTAAACAATTTTTCAAAAACTTGTTTTTCGGGATATTTTAAACTACTCATTTTTGTCTCTTGCTTTGCTAAAAATTTCTTTTTATATGTTTGTATATGAATTCCAGTGTTTAATGATAAATTCTTGAATTCCCCGCTTTGGCTTATAATAAGGGTATATTTTTAAAAACTCTAATTTAGCAGATGAAAAATCTGATTTTGGGATTTCTCCTATTTTTACTAGGTAAAGAAGACCTATTGATGGGGCTCTACTTTCTCCTTGATTACAATGAACTAAACAAGGTTTTTCTGCAAAAATAGATTTAGAAATAAATTCTAATGCTTTATCAATTATTAATTTTGGTATATATTCTGAAGAATCTGCATCAATAAGATTAAGAAACAATTGATTTCCTCGTTCAGCTATAAGATATTCAAGGTGGTCTTTTGGTGCTCCTCGACCTTTATAACCTAATAAAGCTCTATGATATGGTTCTTTGCAAGCATGAACTACACGCCAGTCATATTTTGATTTAACTTGGATTTCATAATCTTGTTCATTGCCAATATATAGATTTTTGCATATTTCTATCATATCAGAACCTTCTATTGTATTACGCTTCAACAACGTTAAACCAAGGATTAGCTCATCAAACCAACTAAATTCATTATCATATATTAAACAATGTACAAAAAAACTTCAAGTTTATCCGCAATTTCATCCCGCGAAAATAAAATCCAAAAACATCATCAACGCAAAGCCGAAAATGCTCCCGATAGTGGCGAGGTCGGTATTCCCGGAATTTTGCGCCTCCGGTATAAGCTCCTCCACCACAAGGAAAATCATCGCGCCCGCGGCGAAAGACAGGGCGTAGGGAAGTATCGGCTCGATAAATATAACGGCGAGCGCGCCGAGTATTCCCGCTAACGGTTCTACAAAACCCGAACACAGGGCGTAAAAAAAGCTCTTTATCCTCGACAATCCCTCGCGACGGAGCGATACGGCGACCGCCAAACCCTCGGGAAAATTCTGTATCCCGATACCGACAGCAAGCGCGATTGCTCCTCCGATAGATGCTGTCCCGCCGTGTGCGAGCGCGCCGAAAGCCACGCCCACCGCAAGTCCCACGGGGATATTGTGCAACGTTACGGCAAGCACCAACAGGATACTCCGTTGAAGCCCCGAATTTATCCCTTCCGCCTTGTCGAAAGCCAAGCCAGGGTGGAGATGGGGAAGGAGACGGTCTATTGCGAAAAGGAAAAGCGCACCGAGCAGAAACCCGAAAACGGTCGGAATCCATCCCTCAACCCCGAAATCCGTTGCCATATTGTAAGCGGGAAGCAAAAGCGACCACAGGCTTGCGGAAATCATCACACCGGCGGAAAATCCCAGCATAATATCAAGGATTTTGAGGTTGATTTTCTTGAAAAAGAAAACCACCGATGCACCCGCCAATGCAAGTATCCATGTAAAGGCTATGGCGATAACGACTAAAGCCAAGGGGCTTGTGTTTTCAAAAAACGCCGACATAACGTTACCCCATTATTATATCAAAAAACATCATAGCGGTAAAACCGATAAGCGCGCCCATAGTGGCAATATCGGTGTTGCCCGAGCTTTGAGATTCGGGGACAAGTTCCTCGATAACGACAAAAATCATCGCCCCTGCAGCAAACGCAAGCGCGTAAGGCATTAACGGTTCGATAAACGCCACGGCAAGCGCACCGATAACACCTGCTACCGGGTAAACAAGTCCCGAAAGTTGTCCGTAAAAGAAACTTTTTTTCCGTGATAAACCTATTGCGCGGAGAGGTCCCGATACGGCAAAACCCTCGGGAAGGTTATGAAGCCCTATACCGAGCGCCAGGGCTATCGCGCCGCCTATTGATGCGGGGGTGCCGCTATGTGCCAATGCCCCGAACGCTATACCCACTGCAAGTCCTTCGGGGATATTATGCAACGTTACGGCAAGCACCAACAGGATACTTCTCTGGAACTTTGATTTAACCCCCTCCGCCTTGTCGGGTTTGTTTGCAAATTCGGGGTGTAAGTGAGGGAGAAAACGGTCGATTATACGGATAAAAATACCTCCGAGAGGGAAACCGATTACGGCGGGGAGCCATGGGGGAAGTCCCGCAAGCGTCGCCATCTCAATAGACGGTTCAAGCAAAGACCAGAAACTCATAGCAATCATCACCCCCGCCGCCCCGCCGAGTAACGCATCCATAAATTTACGGTTGGGCTTTTTAAACAGGAAAACTCCCGCTGCGCCAGCTGCGGTCATTATCCATGCGGACAGCGAGGCAAGAAACGCCATCATCAACGGGGACAGGTTTTCCATAGTTTCCTCCTGAGGTTAGCAAAACTTGTTTCAGAACATAAAATTATTGATTTTGATTTCTCCAATTTGTTTCCAATGCAATGATTCTATTGTTTATTTCATCTACACGGCTTTGTAAATTATTAGTTGTAGAATTTAATTCTTCTTCGGTTTGAATTATCCAAAATCCTTCACTGTTGCTTCCTATACAACACCCATGGTTAAGAACCATATCTCGAATCAAATCCCTAACATGTTCATTTGTTACACCGCCGCTTTCTAATTCCAAAGCATCCCGAATGTTAGAAGAAGATTTGTGATTTTCATATCCCATTGCATTTTCTTCCAAATACCGCCAAATTCTTTCTTGTTCTTCATTCATACTAAACTCCCGAACTTTATAAAATTATTCCTGTATTTAAAATTTATAGAACGGTCAACATCGGCAAAACCCTTTTTTATCAGGTGAGCATTAAGGAAAGTCTTGTTTTTCAAATAGATATAGCAAAGAAGGTTATTTTGCTCATCATATTTCTGATTATCGAATTTTATAAAAATCTTTTGTCCTTTGGTTTTTTCGATAAGAAATTGTTTAGCTTTCCCGTTCATAGATTTTTTTTCTTTTACTCCAATCAAGCGAACGATTAAATCATTATTCAGTCGTATAAGTTCGGGGCTTATGACTTCTTTTACGGAGTAGTATTCCTCACGTTCCGTGCTGTTTTTATCGATTTTAGAACCGAACTGAAGTTTTTTAATATCGACTTTTTTATCGATTTTATGGGTGTCGGTGAATGTATAAGGTAGATTTTCAATTTGCTTTTGTATATTCCCGGTGAAGGCATCTTTCAAAAACTCATATCTTATATCTTTATTGCCGTTTTCGGATAAGTTGAGTTTTTTCTTTGCTATTTCTATAAATTCGGGATTAATCTCATAACCGACGGAATTGCGTCCCAAATTTACGGCGGCAAGCGAGGTTGTTCCGCTTCCCAAAAACGGGTCCAAAACCGTATCTCCATAAAAAGCAAACATTTTAATCAAACGTGCCGGTAATTCTTCGGGAAACATCGCTATATGTCCGTCCTGCTTTACCCCTGCGAAATTCCAATGTCCCGTAAAGTAGGTGTTCCACTCCTCTTTACTCATCGCTGAAAGTTTTTTTTGTTCTGCATCAGGCTTGGGTGCAATACCCTGTTTTTTGAATATCAATATAAACTCATAGTCAATTTTCAGAATTCCGTTTCGAGGATAGGGAAAGCTTCCCATTATGGAAGCCCCTCCCGTTGTGTTGGTGGTGGTGATTTTTTGCCAGATAATTGCGCCCATATAGTCAAATCCGATTGTTTCGCAAAATTTTATTATTTCCGTTCGGATTGGAATTACTTTATATCTCCCGTAATATACGGAGCGGGCAAACTGGTCGCCTATGTTTACACATAACCTGCATCCGGGATACAGCGCCCTGTAACACTCGTTCCATACAAGATTTAAGCTGTTTATATAGTCTTCATAGCTCTCATTAAACCCGATTTGATTCTCAACCCCATAATCTTTCAGTTGCCAATACGGGGGTGATGTTATAACTAAATGGACGGATTTGTCTTTTACCAAATTCATTTGACGGCTATCGCCGTTTATAATCCTGTGATATGTCATATAAAACCTCTTGATATTTACACTTTTACTGTATTTATTATTCTAATCGATTTGTTTTCTTTTGTCCAACCTTTACTAAAACAGATTGCTCACAAGGTCTATCATTATATTTTCAAACTCGTAGTTAATACGGTTTATAAAATGCGCGTTTATATCGGGGAAATGGAAGTTAAAAAAATTCGTTTTATCGAAACTTATATGACAGTCTCCCGCGACTCTTTGGGCTGTATCGGAAATTTCTTTAAGCGACATATCTATTCCCTCGATAACTAACGGTTTGGAAAAACCGTCCTTTACTATATCCATAAGTATAGACACAAGGTCAAGCCCGTATATAATTGAAAATCGCGAGTTTTCGCTGATTTTAATTCGCGCGGATTTGTTCATACGGATAGTATTAATAAGGCAGCTTGCCGGGTTTGATACCCTGTTCATACAGTATCGCGATATTATACACGGCGATAAAATCAAACGCGCTTCGGCAAAATCGGTAAGTATTTCCACGAACTGGTCGATAATTCTCTGTATAAAAATAAGACGGTCTATATTAGTGCTGTATGTATAATGCTTTATTACATAAAAATTAGTGATATTCGGGCTTATCTGTTCCGTAATTTTTTGTAATTTTGCAAACAGGGTGTATAGGAAATAAGGAGTGATTTCCTTATCAAAAAAGTCAAAGGTTAAATCAAGGAAGAGGTTTTTTGTTTTAATCTCCAAATTTTCATAATCAACGGGAATCATATCAAGAATACCGGTCATCCTGAATTTATCCTCAATCGCAAAAAGCTCTGTATGTCGCGGGGTAAGTATGATTGCAGAATCCATCGTAGCCTCTTCCCGTATAATATGATAATAAAATAATAAAGAGAGATAATAGTATTGTCAACCGTATAATAAACGAAATTTAAACGCTGTGCCTATTGACAAAACGGAAATTTATTATATCATAAGAAAACCAAAAAAAGGAGAGTGTAAGATGAAGAAGATATTGATTATCATAGCTTTGGCATTGTTTAGTTTAATGTCTTGCGGAAGAGGACCTCAACTGACCTTTATGGTCGGAGGAGCGCCGAATGAATTGGCATACTGGGAAGAGGTTTTGGATGCGTTTGAGAAAGAAACCGGAATTTCCGTAAATATGATAAGGCAGGCAAGCGACACGGAACAGCGCAAGCAAAGTATCCTTATAGCGCTTCGCGGACAGCGTCCCGACCCGGATGTTATGCTTATGGACGTTGCGTGGATAGGACAACTTGCATCCTCGGAATGGCTTGAGCCTCTTGATGATTACAACATCGACGCGTCTCCGTTTTTCCCGAGCATTGTCAATCTTGCAGACACATACGAAAGTCAACTTGTCGGGCTTCCCGTTTACGTGGACGGCGGTTTGCTTTACTACCGCAAAGATTTGCTTGAGAAATACGGATATAATAAGCCTCCCGCATATTGGAGCGAACTTGTTGAGATGGCTAAGAAAATCCAGGCAGAGGAACGAAAGACAAACCCCAATTTCTGGGGGTATGTATGGCAGGGCGCTCAATATGAGGGGCTTATTTGTAATGCGCTTGAGGTGTTTGCATCGGCAGGCGGAGGGTTTTTGGGACCTGAGGGAAACTCTATCGTAAATTCTCCCGCTAACGTTATAGCGTTACAAACGATGGTTGATTTTATCAATAAGCATAAAGTATCTCCTCCCAACACATATACCGATATGAAAGAGGAGGAAGTGAGGCAGATGTTCCAAAACGGGAATGCTCTGTTTGAACGCAATTGGCCCTACGCATACGGTCTCCATCGCGCGGAGGATTCCACCGTTCGTGATAAATTCGATACCGCGCCTTTACCGTCTTTTCCCGGCGGTAGCAGCGCATCAACTCTCGGCGGATGGCATATCGGCATATCAAGGTTTTCCGATATGAAAGAGGAAGCCGCAAAATTGGTTGAGTTTATTACATCTTATGAAACCCAGAAAAAATTAGCGGTTACTCTCGGATGGAATCCGGGTCGAATGGATGTTTACACGAACCCAGAGGTTATCGAGGCTAACCCCAATATCCAAAATCTTAAGGAGATATTTATGGGGGCAATCCCGCGTCCGACAGTCCCGTATTACTCCCAGCTTTCGGTTATACTTCAGCGTCATCTAAACGCGGCGCTTGCCGGTAACGTTGAACCCAATAAAGCTATTGAAGCGGCGCACACTGAAATTTCCAAGGTTCTTGAAGAATATGCAAAGTAAATTTTTAGTCCAATATGAAAAGCGAGAGGTGAGGAACGCGTATGCGTTCCTCACCCCTATTTTAATTGTCATTTTTCTTTTTATTCTTTTTCCCGTTATCGGAACTCTGTGGAAAAGTTTTTATCAGGACACGTCCTTTCTTCCCTTTGAGTTTGTGGGGTTCAGGAATTACGCGCAAATCCTGTCGGACACGAAGTTCTGGAGCGCTTTGGTTTTTACCCTGCTTTTTGCTCTTGCAACGGTAGTTCTTGAGGCGGTTTTCGGGCTTATTTTCGCCCTTCTTTTAAACGAGAGTTTTAAGGGCAGGGGTATAATGCGCGCAGTTATTCTAATTCCCTGGGCTATTCCCACTATAGTTTCCGCTCAAATCTGGCGTCTGATGTATGACTATACCTACGGGATTATTAACCATCTACTGACATCGTTGGGCTTTATAGCGGATAAGGTAAGCTGGATGGGGACAACATCAAGCGCGTTCTGGGCGCTTGTTATTTCCGATGTATGGAAGACTACGCCGTTTGTGGTGATTATACTTCTTGCGGGATTACAGGCTATACCGCAGGATATTTATAAACAGGCGCGCGTGGACGGAGCTAAGATGTTTAAGCGGTTTCGTTCTATAACGCTTCCGCTTGTTGCGCCGGTTTTGCTTATCGCGCTTATTTTCCGCACTATTGATGCTATCAGGATATTCGACCTCGTTTATGTTCTGACGGGCGGGGCGCCCGGCGGCACTACCGAAACCCTGTCTTTTATCGGGTATAATTATTTCACCGGGGACATTTTCGGGATGGGGTCGGCTATTTCGGTAATCACTTTTATTGTCTCCTTTATGATTACCATACTTTACATAAAGCTCGGACGTTTCGAGAAAAATATCAAATAGGAGATTCATCGTGAGAGAAAAAAACATAAAGTCCATACTGATTTTTGCTGGGGTCTTGTTTTTACTTGCTTTTGCGCTCTCCCCGTTTATATGGATGATGATAATATCCTTGTCGGATCGCCCTGATTTTCTCGGAAATGCCGAAGTGGATTATATATTTACTCTTAAAAATTATGTAGAGATTCTTACCTCAAGACGTCTCCATTTTATGGACTATTTTAAAAACAGTCTGTTTATTTCAATAATAGTGTCGGTAGCGGTGTCGGTAATAGCGAGTTTTGCGGGCTATGCCGTATCAAGGCTTCGCTTTCCCGGACGGATTGCTGTTCCGCTTTTTGTGCTTGCTATGTCGATGTTTCCCCAGATAAGTATAGTCGGGTATCTTTACACTATATTCGCCGATTTAGGGCTTCTGAATACATACATCGCGCTGATACTTCCCTATATAGCGTGGACGGTGCCTATCGCGCTGTGGATAAATATGAGCTATTTTGCGCAAATACCCGTTGACTTGGATAAAGCGGCGCTTGTGGACGGGGCGAGCCGCACCAAAACGTTGTTTAAGGTAATACTTCCCATAGCCCTCCCCGGCATTTTTTCCTCGTTCCTGTTGGTGTTTATAGCGTGTTTTAACGAATTTCTTTTTGCGATGATGCTTACGACCGACCATATAGCGCAGACAATTCCTGTGGGTATTGCGCTGTTCAGGGGAACTCACGGCGAAATCCCATGGGGTAATATGATGGCGGCATCGGCTATCGCCTCGGTTCCGCTTGTTATCCTGACTTTGATTTTCCAGAAATATATTGTGCAGGGTTTATCTGCAGGCTCGGTTAAGGGCTGATAATTTACAAATTTAGGAGAAAATGATGAAAACTACAAGTATAACGCTTGAAGCAATAGAAAAGGGATGGAACACCCTTCGCGGGAAAGTTACCGCGCTGAAAAAAATTGATTTGCATATAGAAAAAGGGGAGTTTTTTGTCCTGTTGGGACCATCGGGATGCGGAAAAAGCACATTGCTGAACCTTATAGCCGGGCTTGAGAAGCCCACATCGGGCAAGATAGTTTTCGGCGAACGAACGGTCGCCTCGCCAAGCGATAAGATTATGCTTGCGCCGTTTGAACGCGACGTTGCGATGGTTTTCCAGAGTTACGCTCTCTATCCGCATATGACTATTGAGGATAACCTGATTTTTCCTCTGACAAACCTTAAACCCAGACCCAAAAAGTCTGAAATGAAAAAGAAGGCGCATGATGCGGCAAAACTTCTTCAGATAGAAAATCTTTTGGACAGGAAACCCTCCGAACTCTCCGGCGGGCAACGTCAACGCGTGGCAATCGGGCGCGCCATAGTCCGCGACCCGGAAATTTTCCTTATGGATGAGCCGTTGTCCAACCTCGATGCAAAACTTCGCGGGGATATGCGCGCACAGTTAAAGGGTCTCCAGCAAAAACTCGGCGTTACGACTGTCTATGTAACCCACGACCAGCTTGAGGCGATGACTCTCGGCGACCGTATCGCTGTCCTTAACGACGGGTATGTCCAGCAGCTCGGAACTCCTATGGACGTGTTCAACAAGCCTACAAACGTGTTTGTAGCAAGGTTTATCGGTTCTCCTACAATGAATATCTTTGAAGGCGATATAGGTATCAAGGACGGGGTTCCTGTTTTGGATTCCCCGTCGGTAACGGTATTTCTCCCGCCGGAAATATCCGAAAAATTCCACAAGGCAGGCGGAACTCATTTTACAATCGGCGTGCGTCCCGAACATTTCGATATCCTTCCCAAGGGCGAGGGGGATATTGAGGTTAAGGTTGACGTTGTCGAGCATATCGGCACGGAGCATCTCTTGTATGTCTTTCTGCCCGACGGAAACCAGATTGTGATTAAAACTACCGAAATGCCGGACGGCGACGAGTTTTCGCTGGGGATAATCCCGGAGAAAGCCCATCTCTTTGACGAAATGGGGTTCAGGTTAGGATAGGGGAAAAGGGGGTAGGTTGACTATGACTATATTTTTCCCCGAATATCTGCCGGAGAAATTAAATAAACTACACGCTTGCAGATAGCGAAGGTATTAAAAAACTATTTCGCTTTTTCGGCATCATAATCAAAAAAGACTTGACATATATTGCCCTACACATTATGATTATTGCGACAATAGTAGGGCAACAGGAGTGGCAATGATTATAAAAGATGTTAATCGCGAAGAATATGAGCGCCAGTTGAAACTTCTTGAGAGTTACCGCGCTATGATTTCACAATTGCCGAAGGGCTGTATAAACAAAAAAAAGCGGGGAAATGGAATATATATCTATCTTAATTATCGTGAAGGTTCTAAAGTAAAAAGCCGTTATATTGGGAAATCGGGTTCGGATGCTGCCGAAAAAATTGTCGTTCAGATTGAAAAAAGACGGGATATAGAGAATAAGCTAAAAGAAGTAAAAAACAATATTTGCGAATTAGAAAGGGTAAAAAAATGGTTTCAAACTTAAAGGAATTTCGCAGTATTTTAAAGAAATTTGACGAAGCGGACTTGTTTGATGTTTTTATTGTAATCGGGAGTTGGGCGGTTTATTTATATCAATTTATTTTACCAAACGGGGGAAAATTGTCTTCTGTAAGAACATTAGACTTGGATTTATTGGTTCGTGATAACCATAATTCGGAAAAGCAAACGGATGTTTCGGTATTAATGACTGATTTAGGGTTTAATTTAATATTTGATTATTACACAGGGCTATATAAATTCTCAAACCCAAATTTGGAAATAGAGTTTTTAATTAATCAAAAAGGCGCTGTCCGCTTAGAACAACGCCTTTGATAAACCCTTTTGACGAAACTGTCTAAATCCTTTCCCATTCTGAAGTGCCGCCACCATCTAATGTAAACATAAGGGTGTTTCCGGAAATACTATAAGTAAATGATTGTTTCGCATCTTCTTTTCCTTCCACCCAACGCGTTCCACTGCCTCCGGAAGCTTCATACTTAAATTCCGATACCTGAGTTTCGGATGAATAGCCACGCATATAGCCGTCGGAAGTAAATTCAATACTAAGGCTTGGTAGGACTACCGATCTCCACTTTCCAACTAACTCTTCATCAATAGCGGGGCCACAACTTGATAACATAGCTACAAAGGCAAGTGCAAAAAACAACACACTGATTTTTTTAAGCATAGGTGTTCCTCCTAAATTTAAAGATATATTTTTTTTAAAATTTACAATCCCATTTTTGTATTTTCGGAAATTTGCAATTACTTTTCGCCGATATAATACACGTTGCCCTTTTTTTTGTCAAATTTAACGTTAGAATTTTTTATTAATTTTTCTTTCGTCCTGCGGGTTTCAACCCAACCTCTCCGTTGCTTGATAAAAACAGCCGTTTTGCTTAAAATTATACTAACGTTTATGTTTCAGGGAAAATTATGAATCTTTACGAGGTTAAAGAAAAACTTGAGGGGTATCTCGGCGAAATAGGGTTTGCAGACACGGGAAATGCATATTACAGGGTTAAGGAGTTGTTGGACTATGCCCCCGATATACCGGATATTATCGGGAAGGCGCTTGTATCCTGCGGGGATAGTCTTAACCCCGATGATTGTCTTTTTAATCTGACTAATTTTGTCGGGCGTTCCATATCGCCTTATACGGTCTTGAAAGAGCTTGTAACGGATGAGCGGTATCTTAACACGGCTTTTACTATATTCAGCGCGTCAAAATATTTATCCTCTATACTGATGGTTGACCCGAATTTGTTTTACTGGCTTTTTGAGTCGGGGACTCTCTATGTTCCATCTGTGGAGGAAATACGCGGGGAGGCTTTTTCGCTTATCGACAGGTTTAAAACCCGCGAGTTTTTTTTGGATGCTTTAAACCATTTTAAGATGAAATACCTGCTTTTGTTTGCAGTCCGCGAACTGATAAAATTAGACGATATTAACAGGACTACGCTTTATTTATCGAATCTTGCGGATATTATCCTTGAAACCGGTTACCGTATAAACAAGCGGGATTATCCCGACAGCGAATTTGCCGTGCTGAGCTTAGGCAAACTCGGCGGACGTGAGGTGAATTTCAGTTCCGACCTTGACTTGATTTTTGTTTCGGATAATAAACAAGACCGTCGGGTGATTAATTTTGCCCGAAGCGTCATTGACGACCTTACTTTTCGCTCAAAGAACGGGTATCTTTTCCGTATTGATATGAGACTTCGTCCCGAGGGCGAATTGTCTCCTCTTGTTACGGACTTTGGTTATATGAGGAATTATCTTGAAACTCGCGCCCGTGCGTGGGAACGTCAGGCTTATATCCGCGCGAGACTTTCCGCAGGCGATATTAATATCGGGAATAAGGCGCTTGACGTTATCGGGAATTTTGTCTATCGCGAGACCTTGACTATCTATGATATTCGCTCCATTATCTTTATTAAAAACGAGATGGACGGGTCGGTATCGGGTGCGCCTGTTGCTAATGTCAAGAAAGGTATGGGAGGTATCCGCGATATCGAGTTTATCGTTCAGGCTTTTCAGCTTCTTTTCGGCAAACGTATTAAAGAGCTTCGCAGCGCCAATATTTTCTTTGCGCTTGATACTCTCTATTACAGCGAAATTATCAGTCTTGATGAGGTTGAATTGCTTAAAGAGGGGTATTATTTTTTACGAAGGCTTGAACATTACCTCCAGTTACAGGAAAACCTGCAGGTCTTTGAGCTTCCCGACGACAAGGGTAAGCTAAAGATACTTTCCAACCTGATGGGATACGGCGATACGGATAGTTTTAACGATTATTATATGGATATGCGTTCCCGTATCCGCGAGCTTTTTACCGAAATATTTTCCCGCTTGTTCGGAGAGGGTGAAATTGCTCCCGTCAGTGAAATCGTTATGAATACCGGGGCGGAGGAGAAACAGTCGCTTGAGATTCTTTCAAGCTACGGGTTTAAAGAACCGAAAAATATCCTGAGATTTTTACAAAATATTGCAAGTATTTCGCCACGCATAAAAACCTCGCTTGCCCTTTCGTTGAATTTTGTTCTCAAGGAGTGTTCGGTGTCTTTAAGCCCCGATGAGACTTTTTTTAACCTCTTTTCGATAATGCAATCCTACGGGGCGCTTTCTATGTTTTTACGTCTTATCCGTTACGACAATAAATTCCGTGATTTGTTGGCGGGGGTTATTTCGGGTAGCGGTATTTTAAGTTCATTGGTTAAGGACAGCCCCGGCATTATTGATATGTTTCTCGACCCCGAAGCGTTGGATACCGATGATGATATCGGGGAGTATTTCGGGATGGTTATGGACGTGTTCGGCGGAGATTTTAAAAAATCGCTTGAGCGTTTAAAGGATGAGCTTTTCTTTAAAACATCCATACGCGAATACGGCGGCGCTATTGATTTTTTTAAGGCGGGGATGATTTACAGCGACGTTATCGATTTTGTTATAGACAAATCCGCTTCTTATATTGAGCGCCCGGAAACGTCAAAGTATGTTATTATAGCTATGGGGCGGTTGGGATGCCGTGAGATGATGTATGGTTCGGATGCCGATGTTGTTTTTTTGTATGACGGGGACGTTTCGCAGATTGCCGATTACTCCTCGTTTTTCAGGGACTTGATTAAGTTTTGTTCAAAGTCGGTTGAGCTTGATGCAAGACTTCGTCCTAACGGCAAAAACTCTTCTTTATGTATGAATCTTTCCGGGTTTAGGGAGTATCTTCACGATAAGGCGGAATTCTGGGAAAAGGTCGCTTACCGGAAATCCCGTATCATTTCCCGTTATGATACAAAAAGCGCTTGTAAGATTGAGGATACTATCAGGCGGTTTGTTTTAGACGGCGATAACTCTCAAGACCGCAGTGAAATATTAAATCTCAGGGAGAAAATCCATTCGGCATATACGGTCGCAGGGGAATTCAATATAAAAAAGGATGCCGGCGGGATTATGGATATGGATTTTATAGTTTTTGAGGAAATACGAAAACGGAAAATCGAGGATTTCAGTTATTCCACTTACGTTAATTTGCGTAATTTCGGTATGGACAAGCTCGCCGAAGTTTATCAATTTTACCGTCGTATGGAAAACGCATTGCGTATTACTAAGGAAAATATCGGTAGCGGTATAAAACTTGATAATTCGGAGTTTATGCAATGGTTCGGGATGCGGTTGGGTTTTTCGAATAAATCCGAGTTTGAGGCTGTTTTGGAAAAAAAACGAAATTATGTAAAGGGTTTTTTGGAGACTTAGCGGGCATTGCAAATTTTATAATTGTAGCGCAAAATTTTATTTCTTTAAAAATAATTCAAAATTTAGCTTGAGTTTTTATTGAATTCATTTTAATCTATTAGTATAAAGTATTCGGGAGGGAAAAATGCCTAAAGATAAAATAAAAGTTTTGCTTGTTGCAAGCGAGGCTGTGCCTTTTGCCAAAGTGGGCGGGCTTGCCGACGTTGTAGGGGCGCAGGGCAAAAATCTTGCAGAGGCGGGACTTGACCTTCGTGTTGCTATCCCTAAATTTTCTATGGTTTACGACAATATTGTGCGTTTCGGCGCTAAGATTAAACGCAGCGAGGATATTACTATTTCTATGGAGGGGGGCGAAGAAACCGGCACTATTCAGGAAGTCGAACATCTCGGCGTAAGGTATTTTTTTGTTGACCATCCCGGGTTTTTTAAACGTAACGGTATTTATCTTGATGAACATACCAAGCAGGATTTTTCCGATAATCTTAAACGTTTTGTATTTTTCAGCAAGGCGGTGCTTGAAGGCGCTAAAATTTTTGATTTCCAGCCCGATATTATCCATTCCCACGATTGGCAGACAGGGCTTCTTCCCGTTTACCTTAAAACTATCTACAAATTGGACTCATTTTATCGTCTGGCGCAGTCGGTTTTTACTATCCATAACCTTGCTTATCAGGGGATATTTCCGGTGGAGCAGTTTACAATTACCGGGCTTAACTGGAAATATTTTACAATCAACGGTTTGGAATACTACGGGCATCTCAATCTTATGAAGGGCGGGATTGTGTTTTCCGATGTTACCACTACGGTTAGCGAAACCTATGCTAAGGAAATACAAACCCCGGAATACGGTAACGGGCTTGAGGGCGTTATGCGCACCAAGGATATGTATGGTAATTTGCATGGCATAGTAAACGGCGTTGATTATTCCGAATGGAATCCCGGTATTGATACTTATCTCAATGATAAATATAAACTTAACTATGATTTTGATAACCTTGAAAACAAGAAAAAAATAAAAGAAATGTTTTTAAAGGAAAATGGTATTAAAAAACCCGATGTTTCCCGCCCGCTTCTCGGCGTAATATCAAGGTTGGTTGACCAGAAGGGATGGGATATTCTTTTGGAGATTTTCGACAAACTTATTAAAGAGGATGTTTATATTACCGTTTTGGGGACAGGTAAATACGAATACGAATCCCGTCTTCGTGAGTTCGGCGAAAAATACGCCGACAAAGCGGTAATTTCCATCGGGTTTGATATTCCGCGTTCACATTATATTGAGGCGGCATCGGATATTTTCCTTATGCCGTCACGCTTTGAGCCTTGCGGACTAAATCAGCTTTACAGCCTTCGTTACGGCACAATTCCCGTTGTCCGTGAGACAGGCGGGCTTGCGGATACGGTCAAGGACGGCAAAACGGGGTTTGCTTTCAAGAATTATAACCCCGACGAGCTTTTCAACACCATAAAGAAAGCGCTTGATTTATTCAAAAAGAATCCCGATAAATGGCGCAAAATGATGGAAAGCGGTATGAAAGAGGATTGGTCGTGGGCAAAAGCGGCTAAAAAATATGTCGAGCTTTATAAAAAGGCTGTTGCCAAAAAGAAAGACTAAGACATCAAACGACGATTGTTCTTGTAATTAACGAAAAACGGGTTTTTCCGTGAGGCTAATATTGTAGTTTTGCTTTATTCTTTAATTGTTTGATTCGGTTTGCAGAAGATTCCAAAAAATTTTGTCTTTTAAAGTTGTGTTGCGGTTAAGAATGTTCAGGCGCAAAGATGAGCAATGAGGCTTTTGATTCCTTGTGTTTATTATGCGACGGGCGACCGTGCGGATGTTTTTACTGCTTATCTATATAAAAAGGAAAATCAGGATTAGCAGGAGCAACAAAGCCATACCGCCGATAATAAAGAAAATCAGGTAAGCATTTTTTTCTTTCTTTTCTTCTTGAACTTCGGTAAGAGGGGTGGAAGCGGGCACGTTGAAAGCGTGTTGCGGGGATGTTTGTTGCGGAATATTTTTGCGTTTATCCTGAGCCGGATTATACAGCTTGGCTTTGAGGTTATCCTCCGTTATAGACTTTCCGTAGATACCGGGTCCTATGTTTACAAAAACGTTGTAATATTTACCGGAAAACGTTATTTTTTCGATGTTAGCGGGAATCGGCACAATTTCGTTTTCGACCGATGCACCGAGCAGGTCTATAAAATATTGTCCCCGGCTGGTTGTTTCGCTGATTTTTACAAGGATTTTATCTCCCTGCTTTAGTTCGGTAAGAAGCACTCCCGAAATGGGAGAAAGCACTATGTCAACATCAAGCACCACCGCTGATTCCGCTATATTTAACCCGTCGCTTGAATGTGTTTCGGATGCAGCGCCGGATGATTTTAGTAAATCCTGGCTGTTTTTTTCCGTTCTTTCTTTTTTAATCTGCTCTATATCGCTTTTGTTGACCGTTTCTATGGCTATTTCGCATTTTACTTGCTTGTCGCCTGTCGGTCGCATAAGGTATTCTTCAAACACGGCTACCGCTTTGGATACCTGCAATTTTTTTAAAGCCTGCCATATATCCAAACCTCTTCCCGTTCCCGGCTCAAACAAATCTTCAAGGCTTGCCTGCACATCATGCGTGAGATTATTGGCGTATTCTCCTTTCCATTTCATTTTGGTAATCAATTCTTCCTGCTCACTCCAGGGTATATTTATATTGTTTTCAAATACCGTGCTGAAATGAGATGCTAAAACATCAAATCTCTCTACATTTTTCGACAGGTTATCCATAAAAGCTATAAAAAGTCCAAAAGAGCTGCTCGCCGGTGCTTTGAACTTTCCTTTGATGATAGTCAAAGTTGAATCGGTTCTAAATTCTTCCATAAACCCCTCGCTTTTTATCACGTAATCAAAATGTGCTTTACGCAATCTCTAAAAACGCTTTTTACATCATTTTTATTTTACATCTTATTTTTTTTATTTACAAATTTTTGCCGAATTGCCGATTTAAAATTTTAAAAAGGCTTTTTTTTTACTTTAATCGTTATTTCCTTTATAATCATATACATTTTAAAATATCGGAAACAAATAAGGGTTTCTTGAATGAATATTATTTTATATCTTGCGTCAAAGTATTTAAAATTTAAGGCGAGTGATCGCGGTATTTCCGCAATTGCGGTAATAGCCTTTTTATCCATAGTGGTAAGTAGCGCCGCTGCTATTGTGATACTTGCCGCAGCTAACGGATTCCATTCCAATCTTCGTGAAAAGCTGATGTATCGGGATGCGCATATCATTATACTCGGGCCCGGACGCGGTATCGGGAATTACGAGCAATATATTGACAAAATCCTTGAGATAGAGGGGGTTGAAGACGCCGTTCCTTATTTTGACCGTCAGGCTTTGATTAAAGGAAGGCTTAATACTTGGGGGGCGCTTGTCAAGGCTTATCCCGGAAAATTTTATGAAACCGACAGAGAGTTTTCCGAGCAATTCAGGCTTATAGACGGGGAATTTGATTTTTCATCCCCTCATTCCATTATTCTCGGCGAAAACCTTGCTATAAATATCGGCGCAACCGTCGGAAGCTGGGTTCATCTAACGGTTTACAGCGAGGAGTTTTTCAGTCTTCAATACCGCTTCCGCGTAAGCGGCATTTTTAGTGCGGGGTTCGCCGAATATGATTCCACTCTCGCTTTTATGTCTTTTGAGGATGCCCAGAACGTTTTTGATGCTGTGGGGTATGCTTACGGTATCGCCGTTCGCGTAAAAGACCCTATGAATGTCGAAAAATATATGCCTCTAATCAGCGAGGTTTGTCCTTATCAGAAATGGCATTGGAAATCGTTAAATCGCAACAGCCTTATTGCCCTTGAAAACGAAAAGATGCTTATGCAGATTATTCTTGCATTTTTCTTTGTCGTTGTTTCTTTTAATATGCTCAGCACTATGATTGCTATGGTTCTGGATAAAAAAGAGGAGATAGGCATTTTAAAGGCGATGGGGTTAAAGCCGGGGGATGCTTTGCACGTATTTTTGTTTGACGGATTTTTGATTGGAAATATCGGCAGCGCCCTTGGGACAGTTCTCGGTCTTTTGCTTACCAATTCCCTTAATTCCATCCTTCGCGGTATAGAAAACGTTGTGAATTTTATTAATCGTATTTCCTATTATATAGCGAGTCTGTTTGTGGCGGCGCCCCCCCCTCAACGCTTTGAGTTTTTCAAGCCGAGCGTTTATTATATTACGGAGTTTCCGTTGGAAATCCAATACGGGGATGTGGCATTTGTTATTATGCTTTCCGTTATAGTCAGCACGCTTGCGGTGATAATTCCCGCAAGAAAAGCATCAAAACTTCGCCCCGTGGAGGTGCTTAGAAATGACTGATATGTCGAACGTTATTATTAAGGGTGAAAATTTAAGTAAAACCTACAAGACCGTTGTCGATGAGGTAAAAGTTTTCGGTAATTTGGATATAGAAATTTATCGGGGTGAGGCTATCGCGATTATGGGTAAAAGCGGGGGCGGGAAGACTACGCTTCTTAATATCCTGAGCGGACTTGACCGCCCCACCACGGGCAACGTTATGTTTGATAACAAGCGAATTGATAATATGGATGAAACCTCGTTGTCCGTCTTTCGCAACAGGAACGTCGGTTTTATCTTTCAGCATCATTATTTGCTTGAGGATTTTACCGCGATAGAGAATTTGCTTATCCCGTTGAGGATAGCCGAGGCGGAGATGGGAACGACGGCGTATAAAAAAGCATTTGCCCTGTTAAAGGCGGTAGGGGTGAACAAACGGGCGTTTCATTACCCCGACCAGCTTTCCGGCGGCGAGCGCCAAAGGGTTGCTGTGGGGCGCGCCCTGATTAATAACCCTCAGGTCGTTTTTGCCGATGAACCTACGGGCAGTCTTGACAGGAAAAACGCCGCCATCGTGGAAGACCTTCTTTGGGAGCTTAAGGATAAGTTTAACAAAACTTTGGTTATTGCCACCCATAGCCTTGAAATTGCCGAAAAATGTGATAAGGTTATTAATATGGATGAGCAAGGGTAAAATTTTGCTAAAACTTACGGTTATTATTTCTTATCCTTGCAAAATATATTGAAAAGGGTATGAAACGGCTCACCGATTATCATATCTTAACGAAAATTTGCATAATTATCAAAAATCAATTTATAATTAAAGATTGTCTGTTGTAATTGCAGATTCTTACCGGAGGTTTTTATGGGAAAGTATGTTTGCTTAAACGGAAAACTGGTTGAACGCGACAATGCGGCTATTTCCGTTTTTGATCATGGTGTCTTATATGGTGATGGGGTTTTTGAGGGTATTCGCGCTTATAACGGCAGGGTTTTTAAACTTGATGAGCATATTGACCGTCTTTATAATTCCGCTAAAATTATTATGCTTGATATTCCCATAAGCAAGGATGAGTTTAAGTCTTTGATTGTCGAGGTGTGCAAGGCAAACGGTATTGTCGATGGATATATTCGTCCCGTTGTTACGCGAGGTGCGGGGACTTTGGGGCTTGCCCCTTGGCGATGCTCCAATCCTAATTTCTTTATTATCGCGGATAAAATCCAGCTTTACCCTCACGAGTTTTACGAAAACGGGTTGCCTATTGCTACCGTTGCAACAAGACGGAATATTCCCGAAGCGCTTAGTCCGATTGTAAAGTCGCTTAATTATCTCAACAATATTATGGCTAAAATCGAAGCGCATAACTACGGGGCTGAAGAAGCTATTATGTTGAATCAGGACGGGTTTGTCGCGGAATGCACGGGTGATAATATCTTTGTTATCCAGCATGAAAAATTGTTTACTCCTCCCGTATCGGCGGGAGCCCTGCCCGGCATTACACGTCAGGTCGTGATTGATTTGGCAAACGAGCTTGGCTATGAAACATGGGAAAAATTGTTTAGCAGGGCTGAACTTTATATCAGCGCCGAGGTTTTCCTTACAGGCACTGCAGCTGAGGTTGTTCCCGTCGTTAAGGTTGACGGCAGACCTATCAGCGACGGAACTCCGGGTAAGATAACCCGCGAGCTTATTAAGGCTTTCAAGGAATATGCAAACAGCACGGGGACACCGATTAAATAATGGTTATAAACTCTTATGCCAAAATCAACCTGTTTTTGGAGATCACGGGCAAAGATAATGCCGACGGGTATCATTATATTGATAGTATATTTCAGGAAATCACCCTGTGCGATACTATCGAAATTAACGATAGTCTCTCCGACAGGGTGGTTTTTATAGATGAGAACGGGCAAACTCTAAGCGATGACGGATTGTCCCGTTCCACCGTGCATAAGGCGTTGGATTTGTTTAAGACACGGTTTGGTATAACCGATAATTTTGAGGTAATAGTAAATAAGACAATCCCTGTCGGTGCGGGATTGGGCGGCGGAAGTTCAAACGCCGGGAATTTACTTTGCGCGCTTGCAGAAAAATACGGTATTAACCGAACGGAAATACTGAAAATTGCACCTGAAATCGGCAGCGATGTTCCCTTTTTTGCTTTCGGGGGACTTTGCAGGGTTTCGGGGAAGGGCGAGATTATTGCCCCTTTGGATTCCGTTCTTGATGATGTCGAATTTATTGTAGTTTATCCCGGTTTTCCTGTCTCAACCCGTGTCGCTTATTCTTTTGTCGAGAATTTCGGTGATGCAAAAGGAATAGAATTTTTTATGAAAAAAAGTTCTATTAATATTGATTTTCTTGAGGATTTTGTGTATAATAGATTTCAATGTATTGTTATCGAAAGGGATAACAGGTTGTCTGCTATAAAAAGCGAATTAGATAAAAGATTAAAAGCGAGGTTCTCGTTTATGAGCGGGAGCGGTTCCTCGCTTGTATTTGTTTATAAAGGGGGAAATGAGGCAAAGTCGGATTTCGATATTTTAAGGAATAGCGATTTTGCCGTCATTTATCCGGGGGCCAGGGTGTTCCATTGCTTCCCGGTTTATAAATGACAGACTTTTTTACCTGCAAATCAATGCAATTTTGCTAGGAGGATAAGCTAATGGAGATTACCGACATCAGGATTAAGAAGGTTGAGGGTGAAACCAAGCTCAAAGCTTATGCGTCTGTTACTTTTGAGGACAGTTTTGTTGTCCACAATATCAAGGTAATTGAAGGCAAAGCCGGACTTTTTATCGCTATGCCTTCACGTAAGACAAAAAGCGGCGAGATGAAGGATGTTGCTCATCCGATTAATTCCGATTTCAGAGAGAAACTTCAAAGCGCAATTTTAGAAGCATATCAGTCGGAATAAAAAAGATTGGGGAGTGGTGCAATTGGCAGCACATCGGTTTTTGGTACCGAGTGTTGGAGGTTCGAGTCCTTCCTCCCCAGTTTTTATATATTTTTCCCGGTTTTCCGGGACTTTGACGGGGGGTTCCGCTGTTGATTAATGCGAGTTTGCTCGATTATTTTCTGTAAGGTGGATTGAGAATGCCGGTTTCTACGATGAAGTTGATTTCCGGGAGGGCTAATCTTGTCCTCGCTGAAAAAATTGCCGATTATCTCGGCATTGATTTGGGAGACCTGTATATTACGGATTTTGCGGATAGCGAGATTTTCGTTAAAATTATCGACAATATCCGCGGGATGGATGTCTTTTTGGTTCAGCCCACGTGCAACCCGGGACACAAAAACCTTATGGAGATGCTTATTATAATTGATGCGTTAAGGCGGGCATCGGCGGAGCGTATTACCGCCGTTATCCCTTACTACGGTTATGCGCGTCAGGAACGTAAAGCCGAACCGAGGGTCCCGATTACCGCCAAGCTGGTGGCTAATTTGCTCACCGGCGCAGGCGCTACAAGGGTTCTTACTATGGATTTGCACGCCGCGCAGATACAGGGCTTTTTCGATATCCCCGTTGACCATCTTTACGCTACCCCGGTTTTCCTGCAAACCGCGCTTAATATGGGGGATATGAAAGACTTTGTCGTGGTTTCTCCCGATGTCGGAGGGGTGGAGCGGTCGAGATTTTTTGCCAAGCATCTTGATACCGACCTCGCTATACTCGACAAACGACGGGAGCGTAAAAATCAGGCGGAGGTTATGAACCTTATCGGTAGCGTTGAGGGGATGAATGTTTTTATGGTGGACGACATGGTTGATACTGCGGGAACTATTACCCAGGCGGCAAGTTTATTGAAAAAACGCGGAGCTGTTTCCATTAATGTTTTTTCCACGCACGCCGTTTTGTCGGGACCCGCTGCAGAGCGTCTCGGTTCGTCCGAGATTGATAATATATTTTTTACCGACACTATTCCCGTTTCTCAGGAAAAACAGAAAATTATCGGGGATAAACTTAAAATTTTGAGCGTTGCGGAACTTTTCGGAGAGGCTATACAAAGAATTCATCTTAATTCTTCGGTTAGTTCGCTGTTTATTTCGCAAACTAAGGTTTAAATTTTATAGATTACGAGGTGATGAAATGTCCGAAAATAAGGTCTTGAAGGCTGAAACAAGGGAAAATTTGGGCAAGGAAGGTTGCGCCCAAATACGTGATGAAAAAAGTTTACCGGCTGTGGTTTATGGCCCCGAATTAAAAGATAATATCTATATTAGCGTAAATTACGGCGATTTTGAAAAAACGTTTCAGGTATGCGGAAAGCACTCCGTTATTGAACTTGAAGTCGGAAAGAACAAGCATAAAGTTATTATCAAGGATTTTAAGTTTCATCCGCTTAGCCGTCGCTTTATGCACGTTGATTTTTATGCCGTTTCCAAGAAAAAACCCTTTACTACCGAGGTTCCTCTCAATTTTGTCGGAACTCCTGTCGGTGTGAAAGAGGGTGGAAATATGTTTGTCTTTAAAAGCAAACTTAAAATCCGAACTACGCTTGATGCTATTCCTTCTAAAATTGATGTTGATATTTCCAAACTTAAGGTTGCTCAGTATCTTATTGTTAGGGATATTCCCAAATCCGAGGCTTATAAGATTCTTACCCACGAAGGGAATGTTCTTGTCGAGATTAAGTAGGAATCTCGGAGGCTCTGTTTGAAATTAGTTGTTGGTTTAGGTAATCCGGGTGAAGACTACGAGAGAACGCGGCATAATTTAGGCTTTATGGTGCTTGACAGGCTTGCGGCGCGCAACGATATTACTGTCGATACCAAGAAAAAAAAGTCTATGATTGGGCGGTTTAGACTCGGTAAAGAACGCATTATGCTTCTCAAGCCCCAGACTTTTGTCAATCTTAGCGGTGAGGCTGTCCTTTATATGGCAAGTTTTCTCCGTATTATGCCCGAAAATATTATTGTTGTCTGTGATGACGCGAATCTTCCGCTTTCCACTATTCGTATCAGGAAATACGGCTCAAGCGGCGGGCATAACGGTATTAAGTCCCTTATTCAATTTCTTAAATTCGATAATTTCCCGCGTATCCGCGTAGGCGTCGGTATTCCGCCGGAAGGGATGCGTCTTGAGGACTATGTTCTCGGAAGATTTACCCCGGAGGAGCTTAACGAGCTTGACCCCTCTATGGAAAGAGCTTGCGATGCTATTGAGTTGATTATTCAGGACAGGATTGATGAGGCTATGAACTTGTTTAATCGCAAGGATAACGGATAATTTCCTGAAGGTATTTCAAAGTGCATTATGTGGAATCTCAGTTCTTTGATATAATCCGCAAATATTCTCTTATAAATGATAATGACGGGATTATTGTCGGGTTTTCCGGCGGCGCGGACTCCTGCGCGCTTCTTTATTTGCTTAATAAATTCCGTAACGACCTTTCAATAAATATCACGGCGCTTCATATTAACCACAACCTTCGGGGCGAGGAAAGTCTGCGCGACCTCGATTTTGCCCGCAAGTTCGCATCAAATCTATCCGTGGATTTTTTATCCGAATCCATAGACGTTTTAACTTTCGCTGAAGAAAACAAACTTTCCGTTGAGATGGCGGCTCGCGAACTCCGCTATAAAGCCTTTTATGATACTTTAAAACGGATTTCCGCCGATAAAATCGCCGTTGCCCATAACCGTAATGACCTTGCCGAAACCGTGCTTCTCCGTCTTTTTACGGGAACGGGGGTTTCCTCCGTTAAGGGTATTCCGGTTTCCCGCGACAGGATTATCCGTCCCCTTTTGTATGTTTCCCGCGACGATATAGAACGCTACCTTGCCGACAACGGGATTTCGTTTATAGTCGACTCCTCTAATTTAGAGGATTGTTGCCAACGTAATATTATCCGCCGTCATATTTCCCCGATTATCGAGGAGAAATTTCCCCGATTCAAAGAGAAAATCGCATCTTTAACAAGGATTGTTGCGAGCGAGGATGAAGTATGGGACAAGCTTTGCGGGAAGCTTTTGTCTTTTTGTGCAATTTCGCACGGCACGGTGATTATACACAAGAAACTGTTATCTTGCGGTGTTGAGTATGCGTTAATCGCGAGACTTATCCGCAAACTTATTGCAGATAATATTTGTCCCGATTTCAGGGCAAACATGGATTTTGTCGATTTATTTTTTAAATTTGCGAAACATAGCGAGGGTAACAAGGTTATTTTTGAAAACAATTATTTCCGCGTTGTATCATCTTACGGGGATTTTGTGATTGAAAAAACAGACCAAAACTTTCGGAATGTCGAAAAATATGTTAAACTATTGGATAAATCGTTACTGTATTATGAGGGTTATAGGCTTCGGGTTTCTGCGGATGAGACTGATGAAAAACATATCTGCAAGTTTAACGCCCGTAATACGGATAGCGTAATAATAAGGAAACGCAAAGACGGAGACCGTTTTTCGGTATTTAAAAAAGACCGCAGTATTGCGCGGAAGAAAGTTAAGGACTTTTTTATCGACAAAAAATTCAGTCTTTCGCAGAGGGAGCGGGCTTTTATTATAGAGGACGGTAAGGGTAAAATTATCGCCGTTTTTGTTCCGCAATTCGGGTTCAGGGTATCCGCAGAGTTTTATACGGATTCTAAGTCCGATACGCGGTATATTTCCGTTTCCGAAATTTAATAACGGAGTTTGATATGGGACACAGGGTATATATTTCCGCCGATAAAATCAAAACTAAGGTCAAGGAACTTGCCGCCGAGCTTGAAAAATTTATCGGTGATGATGAAGCGGTTTTGATTGCCAATCTCAAAGGCTCTGTGGTTTTTTTTGCCGACATTATCCGTGAGATTAAAAGCGAGAGGATTATGCTGGATTTCCTTTCTACGGAAAGTTATGTCAACAATGAATCCTCAGGCGCGGTTAAAATAACCCGCGACCTCAGTCTTGAGATTTCGGGAAAAAAGGTTGTTCTTATTGAGGATATTCTCGATACGGGTTTGACTTTAGACCATATCATTCGTTATATTAGAGATATACACGAGCCTTCCCAAATGAAGGTTTGTGTTTTATTGGATAAACCGCAAAACCGTAAAATTGAGTTGGAAGCGGATTTTGTGGGATTTACCATAGAAAACGAGTTTGTAATAGGGTATGGGCTTGATAATAATGAATACAGTCGTAATCTGCCTTATATTGCAGTGCTCAAGCAATAATAATTTGGGAGCAAAAGATGCCGCCTAATAAAAGACCCCCGAAAGGAAATTTCCCTGTTGACAATCAAAAGCAGGGTCTTTATTTCGGGATTTTTCTTGTAATCGTATTGATTGTGTTTGCCGCCGTTATGTTCTTTGTAAAACCACCGCCGGTTATCTCGTATTCCGAATTTCTTGAAAATGTCGAAAACGGGTATGTCGGCAAGGTTGTCATACAGGGACAGGTTATTGAGGGTGATTATACTCAGTCCGTCAGAGGATATAATTCTTTTAAAACCGTGATGCCGATGAATGACACGGAACTCTTACCCCTTCTTAAAAATGAAAACATTGTCATTGAAGGCGAGGTGGTCAGGGACGGTGGCGGAAATATTATATGGTGGATAGTAATCGGAACGGCGATAATGTTCGGGCTGTGGTTTTTACTTATGCGCGGGGGGCAGGGAGGCGATTCCGGGCGCGCTATGTCTTTCGGTAAAAGCAAAGCCCGTCTTCATAAGGATATGAAAAATAAAATCAAGTTTATTGACGTTGCCGGATGTGATGAGGCTAAAGATGATTTAAGCGAAATTGTTGAGTTTTTAAAAAGCCCCCAGAAATTCACATCGCTTGGCGCGCGTATTCCCAAGGGCGTTATGCTTGTAGGTCCTCCCGGAACGGGCAAAACCCTGCTTGCCAAGGCGGTTGCCGGGGAGGCGAATGTCCCGTTTTTCAGCGTAAGCGGTTCGGAATTTGTCGAGATGTTTGTAGGCGTGGGGGCTTCCCGTGTGAGAGACCTTTTCGCACAGGGAAGAAAAAATGCCCCGTGTATTATATTCATAGATGAACTTGATGCCGTAGGACGTTCGCGCGGTGCGGGTGTCGGCGGTTCTCACGATGAGAGAGAGCAAACCCTGAACCAGATTTTGGTTGAGATGGACGGGTTTGATTCCTCCGAGGGGCTTATCCTGATGGCGGCTACGAACCGTCCCGATATTCTTGACCTCGCTTTATTGCGTCCCGGCAGGTTTGACCGTCGTATAGTTGTCGATAAACCCGATATTAAGGCTCGTGAGCTTATCCTGAAAGTCCATACGCGCAAAATCCCTATGCAGAAAGACGTCAATCTTGAGGTTATAGCACGCGGAACTCCGGGGCTTACCGGCGCCGATATAGAAAACCTTGTAAACGAGGCGGCGCTGAAAGCCGCACGGGAAAACAGAAAAGAGGTTTCTATGGTTGATTTTGAGTTTGCGCGTGAAAAGGTGCAGATGGGACCGGAGCGCAAAAGCCGCGTTATTCTCGATGAGGATAAGACTATTACCGCGTATCACGAAAGCGGACATGCCGTTGTCAGCCATTCATTACCATACACCGACCCCGTGCATAAAATCACGATTATCCCGCGGGGATTTGCCAACGGATATATGCTTCCCTTGCCGGAGCATGAGAGGTCGCATGTTTTCAAGAAACGTATTTTGCAGGACTTGATGGTGTATCTCGGCGGGCGCGCTGCCGAAGAATTGATTTTCGGCAAGGAATGGGTTTCCGCAGGTGCATCGTATGATATTGAACAGGCTACCAAAATCGCCAATATGATGGTTTGCGAGTGGGGTATGAGCGATGAGTTAGGTCCTGTCCGTTACGGCGAGAAAGAAGGTCCCGTGTTCTTGGGGAAAGACCTTGTTACCCGTAAAAATTTCAGCGAAAAAGTCCACGAGATTATAGATAATGAGGTTAATAAGATTATTTCCGATGCATATAATAGAACCGTTGAATTGCTCAAGAAGTCCCGTAAAAAACTTGAGGCTTTGGCTAATGCGGTTTTGGAGAAGGAAACTTTAAGCGCCGAGGAGATTACTAAAATTCTCGGTTTATCCAAGAAAGACAATTTCCCGATTTTGGCGGCTTTGAATAAATCCAAGGCGGCAAAATCGACCAAATAGAATGGCAGGAAGGCGCGGTTGTTGAGTGAAGTCGAAATACGGTCGCTTAGATGGTTGTGTCATTCTGATTTTACTCCCCCACAACAATTTGCAGGCTACTTTAGGTGCGCTTTACAAATTGGTGTGGGGCTGTTCCCCTGAAGAATCTAATTTGGTTTGTTGGATTCTTCAGGGATTAGACTGTCGATGGTGTAATCAGAATGACGTTGTCAGCGCAGTCGGGGATGACCGCTTTACCGCTTTGTTTCAAATTTAATCAAATAAATTCGGGGAGTGAATTTTGGCGGCTCATGCGAGTATTTTTGATAAAATCCGTGAGGAAATTTCAAAGACTATTATCGGGCAGGACGACGTTATAGAGCTTTTGCTTGTGGCGATGCTTTCGGAGGGGCACGCTATCCTTGAGGGGGTGCCGGGCTTGGCTAAAACCCTTATTGTAAACAGTCTTGCTAAAACTATGGATTTATCTTTTAACCGTATCCAGTTTACTCCCGATATGGTGCCTTCCGATATTACAGGCACGGAGATAGTCAGCCTTGCATCAAAGGGCGAGAGGGATTTTCGTTTTATTGAGGGTCCTGTATTTTCCAATATTATCCTTGCCGATGAGATAAACCGCACTCCTCCCAAAACCCAATCGGCGCTTTTACAGGCTATGCAGGAAAGGCAGGTTACTATTCTCGGGAAAACTTACGAGCTTCCATCCCCGTTTTTTGTTTTAGCTACGCAAAACCCGATAGAGTATGAGGGAACTTATCCTTTGCCCGAGGCGCAACTTGACCGGTTTCTTTTGTATATATACGTGAATTATCCTTCCAAAGAGGAGGAGATGGCAATAATAGAAGCCGACCCCCGCAATTTGAATAAAATCCGTGCCGTTGTGTCCCCTGCGGAACTTAACGATATGATAAAAAATGCATCAAAGCAGGCAGTCTCCGATGTTGTTAAGGATTACGCGGTAAATATTGTCAGGAATACCCGTCCCGATTTGTCGAAGGTTTCGCTTGTCGGGAAATATGTTGAATGGGGGGCAGGTCCCAGGGCTTCACAGATGCTTGTCAGGCTTGCCAAGTCATTTTCCTTTATGAAAAACAAAAAAATTGTCGATAAACAAGATATAGATGCGGTTTTAGTCCCCTGTTTGAAACATCGCATAGTCCTCAATTACAACGCCGTTTCGGACGGGGTTTCGGTGGACGAGATTATCCGCGAAGTTCAAATTGAAGTGGAGAAAAAGTTATGAAACGTTTTCCGTATGTTGTTTTGTTTATCGGCGTTTTTTGCGTAACCGCGGTTGCGCGTTCTTTATGGAACGAAGTCAATATTTACAAGCCTCGCGTGAATGTCGGCGACATTATCCGCGTCCGTTTCGATAAAGAGACGCAAATCCGTTATCGTATTGAGGGAAGGATGTCCCGTTATCAGGAAAGTCACGGCAAACGCGGTGAGGGACAGGCTTTTGATTTTTATCCCGAAGCCCGTATTACCGATAACGACGACCGTAATTTCAGGAATACCCTTGAGGTTCGCAACAATAATAATTTTATAGTCCCGTCGATTGTCGGCGCGGTTGAGGGTAATACTATCGTTTTGCACGGCAATACATCCACAACCATAGATAATCAGATTTTTGCACTTGAATTAAGAGGTATGTGTAATATTAACTCGATTCGTCCTGATTTTTCGGTTGCAAGCGAGGATATTTATAACCTGGATTTCCATATCAAAAATTACTCTCTTACCGATGATACATTTTTGTCGGGAGAGGATTTGATTTTTGAAACCAATTTTACGGATATTTCCACAAATATTGTAGTTGAGAATGAGGCAACTAATTATATAATTTCAACAAATGAGGAAGCGTTTACCTTGAGATTTAGCGGTATCCGTGATGAGAAAAAGCGCGAACTTATAATTCATTATCTTAATGTGCTTGTAAATTCGCTTTTCAGATAGTTTTAATTTATAATAATGAACGCGATATAAAACCGAATTGGTGGTGATTTAGAGGAGATAATGTCGTTATTAGATAAAATAAATAGTCCGTCGGATTTAAAGGGGCTTAGAAATTCGGATTTAAAGCAGCTTGCAGTCGAGATACGCAGCTTTTTAATAGAGAATGTAACCAAAACGGGCGGGCATTTGTCACCTAATTTGGGGGTTGTGGAATTAACAATTGCATTACATTATGTCTTTGACAGTCCTCAGGATGGTATTATTTGGGATGTTGGTCATCAGTCCTATGTGCATAAGATTTTAACCGGCAGACGTAGCGGATTTAATTCGCTTCGTATGAAAGGCGGGCTTTCGGGTTACCCATCCCCTATGGAAAGCGAGCATGATATTATCCATGCAGGACACAGTTCCACATCTCTTTCAATTGCTTCGGGTATTGCTCATGCCAAAAATATCAACGGTGAAAAGACCGCCACTATTGCGGTTATCGGGGACGGGTCATTTACGGCCGGGCTTGTTTACGAAGCGTTGAATACTATCTCACATTTGGGTTTGCCGATTATTATTATACTTAATGATAACGGCATGTCCATTTCCGAAAATATCGGCGGTATTTCAAGCTATTTTAATCTTATCCGCACCTCTGAGACTTATCTTAAGTTTAAAAGGCGGATAGAGTTTATGGCGGGTAAAATGCCGGGAATCGGGCGTCCTATAAAACGGGTTTTGTATAATTTGAAGGAGTCCGTAAGCGATATTCTTATACCGGGAAAATTTTTCCATGATATAGGTATTGCTTATTACGGTCCTTTTGACGGGCATAACATAAAAAAATTAACGGATATATTTGAGGAAATCCGTTATACCGAAAAACCCATACTTTTGCATTTGCTTACGAAAAAGGGCAAGGGTTATGCGCCCTCCGAGGAAGACCCGACTCATTATCACGGTATTTCCGGGATTTCGGTCAATTGCGATGACAGTATTCCGGTTAAGGCGGATGGGATTAGTTATTCCAAGACGTTCGGAAGCAAAATTTGCGAGCTTGCCGCTAAGGATGACGGGATTTTTGCCGTAACCGCCGCTATGGAAACAGGAACAGGGCTTACGGAGTTTGCGCGTTTATTTAAAGAACGGTTTGCCGATGTGGGTATTGCCGAACAGCACGCCGTTGATTTCGGCGTAGGGCTTGCGCTTAAAGGATACAAACCCGTTGTTTGTATCTATTCCACTTTTTTGCAGAGAGGGTATGACCAGCTTTTGCATGATGTCGGTATCGGTAATATTAAAATGCTTTTTTGTCTTGACAGGGCGGGGCTTGTTCCCGATGACGGCGAAACCCATCAGGGTATATTTGATATTGCTTATATGCGGATGATTCCCAATTTCAGGATTATGTTGCCGTCCTGTAAGAGCGAACTTGAGATGATGATGGAATTTGCGTTGGACAATTTAGAGGGACCCTGCTCAATACGGTATCCGAAGGACGTTGCGGATAATTTTATTGAATACAACCCTTATGAGTATCCGATAGAGTGGGGAGCGGGAAATGTCGTGGTTAAGGGTGATGATTGTATCCTGGTTTCTTGCGGGACTTTGCTTAAAGAGGCGTTGGCGGCGCGGAAGTTGTTAGAAAATAACAATATAGTTGCTGAAATATTCAACTTAAGATTTGCAAAGCCGATAAATAAAGAGACCTTGTTTTATTTATCCGACGCCGACAAACCGGTTTTTCTTATTGAAGAGGGGATAGAAAGCGGTGGAGTTGGCGAATACCTTTATACTCGGATAAAACAGTTGAACCCGTCAAAGCAAGTCGGGTATTCCGCGATATGCGATTCGTTCCCGCCGGTCGGTTCGCGTGAGGAATTGCTTTTATATTATGATTTGACAGCATCTAAAATTGCTGATAAAATAAAAGTTTTAGTTAATAAATAATTTTTTGTAGTTTTGGAGCTTTATTTAATGGAATCAAAAAAACCTGCACAGAAACGCCCCAATTATAAGCGTCAGTTTGTTAAGCGAGACAGAGCGGTTAAGATTATCAAGGAACTCAGCGAGTTTTTGAGGATTTTAGACTTGCGCGAGGGGAATATTCTCCAAACTATGGTTGTTCGCTTTGCTATCGAATCCATTGAAGCATCTCAAGGCTCTCTATTAAGCTATGATGAAGAAAAAAACGTTCTTCGCTATCAGGATACATATATTTACGAAAATAATAAGATTATTCTCGAAAATTACGGCGAACTTTTACAGGATATTTATGTCAGGCCGGGTGAAGGTATTGTCGGTGAGGCTTATATAAAAGGAATACCTATACTTGTTGATAATATTCAGGCTACCGATTATGAAAAACCTCTTATCGCGGATACGGTTAAGGTGGATATTAATTCGGTTATTGCTATGCCTCTGCAGGTGGATAACGAGGTTGTCTCGGTGCTTGAGATAGCCAATGCCGCCGATAAACAGGCTTTTTCAGGTGAAGACCTCGAAATTATTATGATTATTGCTAATTTTGCCGCAACTATCCTTGAAAACGTCAAATGGTTTAATTGGGCTATCCACGACAGTCTCACCGGTTTATATAATAATCATTATTTTTACAAAGAACTTGATGATGAAGTTGACAGAAGTATGCGATACGGGAGAATTTTCTCGCTGGTTATTTTCGATATAGATAATTTTAAACAGATTAACGATACTTACGGGCATAGTATCGGCGATAAAGCATTACAACTCCTTTCCGAATGTATCCAGAAAACCATCCGAAAAGAGGTTGATATTGCGGCGCGTTACGGAGGAGATGAGTTCGTTATTGTGCTTCCCAATACCAACGCGGAAGAGGCTTATACCGTATGTAACCGTCTTGCCGCCCTTGTGGCTAAAACTCCCGTCAAATCCAACGAAGGCAAAGAATTTTTCCTCACCCTTAGTATCGGTATTGTTGAATTTCCCCGCGACGGCGAAGAGGTTTATTTCTTGTTTAATAACGCCGATGAGGCTTTATACGAGTCCAAGCGCGCCGGAAAGGATGCTATCACTATTTTCGGTGAAAAAAGCCGTAAAAACAAATTCTAATCCCTTATAAATACATCTCCAAAAGAGTGGCGTATTTTTTAAACCCCGATGCTTCATCGTGCGTGATAATCACAACGCTGCGGATTTTTGCAAAATAGTCGATAAGTTCGAGAAACCTATCGCGATTTTTTCTGCTTAAAAACGAGTCGGGTTCATCAAGAAAGGTGTATCTTACCGGCGGAATAAGCGCGCGGGCAATTCGCGCAAGTTGACGCTCTCCTCCGCTAAGCGTATCTACCGGCTTATCCAACATAGAAGAAAGTCCCATTACCTCAATGGTTTTATCGAAATAAGATGACAGCGGATTTTCAAACGGGTAGAGGGATTGAGAAATAAAATCCTTTACGCCGACATCAATATCGGTGTTGGATATTTGGGGAAGATACGATATTATACGCGCCGTTTTAATACGGGGAATTTTGCGGTTTTCCATACCGTCGATTAATATTTCACCCTTATAGGACGGCAGAATATTTAAAATTGCGCGAACCAGACTGGATTTTCCCGTGCCGTTATCGCCGGTTATTATAAACCCTCCTTTTTCGGGGATATTCAGGTTTTCCAAATTCAGAACGATTTTGGTTTTATATGATATTTCGAGGTTTTTTATTGTAATCAAGTCTGCTCCTTTATAACGGGATGTAGATATAGAAAGTTGTTCCTTTTCCTGCTTCGGTTTTAAAGTTGACGTTTCCGCCGTGTGCTTCTATAACTTTTTTTACGATAGCCAAACCAAGTCCCGTTCCGTTGGATTTTCCCGATGTGAAAAACGGTTCAAAGATTTTATCGCGGATATCCTCGGGTATTCCGGGACCATTGTCCTGCACTTTTATTACCAAATCGTAAATCTTTTTTTCCGAGGTTATTGTGATATTTCCCCCGAACGTTAAAGCATCTATAGCGTTACCGACAATATTCCCGATAGAGCGCCAAATTCTGTCGCGGTCTATAAGAAGCGTTACGCCTGATTTTAAGTCGGAATGGATTTTTATTCCGCTGTCGTTTACCGCTCCTTTATAGAACATAACGAGTTCGTTGAGAAATTCGTCGATATTTATTTCGGTGCGATGGAGGCTCATCTGCCCCTTTGAAAAATCAAGTATATCGTTAAGCATATTGGTTAGCAAATTTATTTCTTTGTAGAGGATTTGCTTGTAAGCCTCTTTTTCTTCCGTAGTGTAATCATCATCGGTGAAAATTTCTATAGAGCTTTTAATAGTGGTCAGGGGATTTTTTATATCGTGGATAATCGTGCTTGCGAACTGACCGAGACTTGCGAGTTTATCCGATTCGAGTTTGCTTTTGTTAATCCTGATGGAATATATTTTCATAGACAACAGGTTGTTTATTGTAGTCATAGAATCCCGTATAAAATTGAGTTTTCTCCTTTCTCCTATATAAAACAGGCAGTATTCTATCTGGTCGATAAAATAAATCGGCGAGGTAAAAACACTGATATTTCCCCCGCTTTTTATAATTGTGTCGCCTGTGTGGAACACCCTGTTTACTACATTTTTTTCAAGTTTTTCGATTTTTTTGCGGACAGCCTTTTTAGTAACCCCGGTTTCGGAATAGAAGTAATCGAGTTTTTTTGGGGTCTGTTTTTTAAACCAAAAAATTGAGATATAACCGAGATTCAGCAGGTCTTTGAGGCTGATTAGAGATTTTTTTATAAACTTAATTTCGTTTAAATAGTCTATATTCATAATAAAAGAGCTGAAATCATTGATAAGCGTAAGGCTCCTGATTTTATTCATCAAGTCGCGGGTTTGCTCTTCCACTTTTCCGCTAAGCTTAGTATTGAATGTGTCTGCGCCTTCTTTGTAAAGCAATATATTTTCCGACATAAATCCGAGGCTGTTTTGCAGATGGGTTATCTCATCAATAACCTTGGGTGGACGGGGGACGGGGACAAAGTTTTTCTCAAACTCATTCGCCATCTGTGAAAGATTCATAATCGGGACGGAAATTCTGTTACCGAGATAAAGCGCGACTATTATTGCCGCGATTAAACTTGCCAAAAATATTGAAATAGCAACGCCCTGAAAAATTTCCATAAACCTGTTGACGCTTTTAAACCCGTAAAGGATGCCTAATGTAACGACCTTTTCATCGAGCAAGGAAAAAAACGGAATTTTATATAAATAAAACTGCCCCAATCCTTTTATCCTGATGATTGAGGATGATAAATCGGGGGTATCGGATATTGTTTTATATAATTTGTTAATATCCGAGTATCCTGCAATTTCTTTGTTGCTGAATGCATAATGTCCATCCACCTCGGCAAATACGACCAAATCAGGGTTGTCCCCGGTAAGGGAATGTAAAAACTCTCTGTCTAATGCAAAACTTGCGATAGCCATTCCAATTTTCTCATCGCTATCTTCGTCATAGATTAACGAGGCGTTTCTAATCATCACGGTATTTGAGACAAGTTCCGCAAAGGACATAGAAAATCGCCTGTGAAAATGTGGGCTTGTTAGGTATTCCCACATATATTTAGAAAAATTTGAGGTTGTGGTTAGATTAACAATGGGGAGAGTGGTTATAGTAACCCCGGCGGGTTCTGCAAATTCCCGGCGGATTATATTACTTTGGTAGCTTATTTCAAGCATAGGGACACGGTAAAAACTCAGAGTAAAAGGTTCGGTAAAATGGGCAAACATATAATCGTGTCTTTTAAAGATTGTTGTAATTCTCGAAAACATCGGCGCAAGAGATCTAAGTTTTTCCATTTCATCATTAATATTATCGGAAACTTTATCCATAGTAACTTCAAGTTTTTGTTCAATATCGTGGCTTGCCCGCCTCATAGTTATAATATTTATTAATAAGAACGCAAAAAGTATGGGTAGCACTGCAATAAGAAGGTATGAAAGAATAAATCTCTGTTTAATCCTCATCAAACTTTTCCTTTCGCAATATGTTTGCAAAATGTTTTTGTTTTTTTGTGGGTAAAACAATAGTAAATTCCGACCCTTCACCCCACGTGCTTTGAAGGTTTATTGTGCCGTCGAACAACTCAACTATTTTTTTTACAAGGGACAATCCTATGCCCATCCCGGAAGTATCTGCCGTATCACCGTTTTCAGTCCTGAAAAATCGTTCAAATATTCGTTTTTTGAATTTGTCTTTAATACCTATACCGTTGTCGCGTATTTTCAGTATTGCGTGATTGTTGGATTGCTTTAACGATACCGATATTATTGCTTTTTCGGATGGTTTTTTGTAAAAATAGGCATTATTCAGGATTTCAAAAAACATCAGCGTAAAAAGTTTTTTATTCCCTGGCACCTCAATATTTAACTCAACCTCGCTGAAAACGGCAAAATCATCATAATCCTCATAAAAAAATTTGAATTTATTTATTGCTGCGATAACCGTATTGGATAGATTTATTTGAGTCTTGTAAACGGATTGTGGATTAAAGTCAAGCACCGATATTTCGATAAGGTTGTCAATCAGGCGAACCATCTCTTTACTTTTATTGTAGATAACTTTTGCCGCTTCAATATTTTCTTTGCTTTTTACATTTTCGGCAAGCATCTCCGAGTATGCGAGTATGCAGGTCAGGGGAGTTCTTAATTCGTGGCTCAGACTTATTTCGATTTCACGCTTGATACGTTTTTCAATTAAAGCCGTATGTTTGGCGAGTATTTTTTTCCATATCCAGCGGAACGGGAAAAATATGAAATTAAGAATTTTGCGTAAAAATCTCATTCGGTTTTTCCCAGCAAGTCATTTATAAAAGACAAAAGCTCTTTTGGGGAAAACGGCTTGGGTATAAAACCATCCGCTTTAAGCTCATCCGCCTTTTTGCGCGTAAAATCCATATCTTTTGCGGTAAGAAAGACAACTTTAATGTCTTTCAACTGCGGGTCGGATTTTATCTGGTCGCATAAATCAAACCCCGTTATTTTCGGCATCATTATGTCAAGAAGAACCAAATCCGGCATAATACGACGGATTGTTTCAATAGCCGTTGTAGCATCATTAACCGGCGTTACATCATACCCGTTTCGGCTTAATTTGGTTGTGATAATGTTTAAGATTTCACTATGGTCATCGACCGCTATTATTTTTTGCATATTTCAGTCCTTTTTTTCGTAATAGTTTTGCTATCTTTAATTTTCGACTAATTTTAACTATTAGTGAAAAATAATCAAGTGATTTTTCTAAAATTTCCGGTTTTTTACCCCGAAAACACAAGATATTCTTGATTTTAACCGATGATAAAGTTATATTATATATGGCAATTTTTTTTGTATTGCCTGTGCAAATAAGGAGGCATAATTTATGGATAAAGCTCTGATTTTTAAGATATTTTTTGCGGGTGTGTTTTTATTAACTGCCGTTTCGTGTAGTCCTCCCCCGACGGATGAGGATGATGATGCCGATTCCAAAGGGCTTATTTTAGTCGATGAATATAAAGGCACTGAAAGTATTATGACGGTGAAGGTGTATGGGGGTTATCTTTATGCCGCCGCCGGTGAAGAAGGGGTTTTGGTTTTTGATATAAGCAACCCTTCAAATATGACAAGGGTTAAAAAATTCAAAGATGAAGACTTTCTTCCCGTTAATACTGTGGATTTTGAACGGATTGGAGGGAAGGACTATGCTTTTCTGGGAATTAGCGCCGGCGGAGAAGGCGGGATAGCGGTTCTTGAGGTTACGGACGGGACTAATTTTAATGTTGACCCCGCGGAATCTATCAGTGAAATAGACGTTGCGGGACATTTTCCCGTAGCTATTGTTGCCGATACTGCCCGTGTCTATACCGCAGATAAAAATCAGGGCGTTATGGCTTATGATTTGAATTTCGTGGCTTTTACGGCGGCTGCCGATGCAGGTTTTGCGGCATTTGATTTGTTTAATAAAGGCGCAAGCGTAGCTATAGACGGCGATAATCTTTTTATTGCCGCGAGAGACCACGGCGTTTTTATTTTGAATAAAGCCGATGCTTCTACGGTGTCGGAAATTTATTTCTCGCTTATAGATGTTAATTCCCTTGCGGTTGACGGCACTGCCGGACGAAAACGTCTTATTGTCGCCGATACTTATTTCGGTGTGATTATATATAATATTATGACTGCTGCAACCCCAAAGCTTATAGGAAGATACAGCACTCTCGGCGAGGCGCGCGACGTTATTGTTAACGGGGATGAAATTTATGTTGCGGACGGTTCCAACGGGGTCCTGTGGATTGATAAGACTACCGAGACCTCTCCGCGATTAAAAGGGGAGTTTCAGGATGCGGTCGGGTTTGCTTACAACCTTGATTATGACGGCGGGTTTGTTTATGTGGCTTACGGGCCCAACGGGATTAAAGTTTTACAAAAGGAAAGCGGGTTTTAATAGGCAAAATTTTTGAGAGGTTATTTATGTTGAATAAATCGTTGTTTTTAGCCGTAATGCTGATTTTTATGTCAAGCGCCGTTTCGTTTGCAAATACCGAAGCGCGGGATTTGTTTCAGCAGCTTAGGGAAAAGACTTTCGCAAGACTTCCCGATAAATTTACCGCGCGGCTTAGCGGAAGGTCTATTGACGAGAAACTTGAATCGATTCCGAAAGATTATATAGAGGAGGGTAAATCGGCTTTTGCGCAGTTGGAGTTTTCCAAAGAAAACGGTATCTCCATAAAAGTCAAAAATGTGGATTTTCTTTATGAAGACCTTTTTGAGCAGTATGTGAGATTTTTCAGCTTGGGCCCCGTTTTATCTACCCGTATGGATTCATCTATGCTTGACAGATATGATATTAATTTTGCGGGTGATTCTCCGGGCAACAGGTCTATATTGGACGTTAAATTTCGCAACGCGCAGAACAAATTTCTTTTTTATCTTGCTCTTGAGAATTTTGACATTATGAGAGTTGACTATTTGATTGAAGACAGGCTTCTTTCATCCACCCTTATTCGATACAAAGACCATAAAGTGGGCAATAAAACTTACCGAATACCCGACAGGTTTATTGTCAGAACGCCTGAAGCCGCACAGGGACGGCCGGAGTATTTTGACGTATCCGATATCCGTTTTGATTAAAACCTGTCTATTTCAAAAATTGACAAAAACAAAAAACCTGTTAAAATAAATGACCACATATTTTAGTGAGAGGTAATTATGGAATCTTTTTCTCAGGCTGACCGGAACCATAACGATATTTTCCTTGAGGCTATGGAAAAGGGAGACAAAAAAGGCGGTGCTTTTGTTAATCCCGAACCGGTCAAAAAAGGTGTTGTTGTTGAAATAAGCGAAAGCGGGGTTTTTCTCGACCTTGGTAGTAAATCCGAAGTTTTTGTTCCTTTGGATGAGTTTGGTAAGAATCCCCCGTCTATCGGTGATGAAATTACCGTGATTATTAAAGAAATGAAAGACGGTATCCAGATTGGTTCAACCAAAGCCGCCAGCCGTTTTGCCCGTATGAGCGAGATTAAACACGCATCTTACGACGGGCTTCCCGTTCGCGGGTCTATCAAAGAGGTTATTTATCGCGATAGTTCCCCGAAAGGCTTTACCGTGGATTTGGGGTATGATATTTCAGCTTTCCTTCCTTATTCTCATATTGATACAAAAAAAGTCGAAAAACTTGAAGATTTTATCGGAAAGTCTATGGATTTTGCCATACTTGAATATAAACCTAAAAATATTACCGTCTCACGTCGCGATTTCCTTCGCAAAACAATCAAAAAGGTTTATGAGAATTTCTATAATTCTCATTCCGTTGGTGATGTGGTTAAAGGGACTGTCGAAGAGGTGTATGAGGCGTTCCTTATACTTAACGTGGAAAATATTCGCGCTTTTATGCATATTTCGGATTTTTCATGGAAATACCTTAAAGACCTTAATTCCGTTGTGAAAATCGGCGATGAGTTTGAGGTTCAGGTTTTGTCGATTGAAAAGGCTAAGGATTCCGTTAAAATCGGACGCAAACAGCTTCTTGAAAATCCATGGAATAACGTTGAAGACAGGTATTCATCCGGCGATATGGTTAAGGCTAAGGTGCTTCGTTTTAGACGCGACGGCGCTATTGTTGAAATTGAAGAGGGGATTGAGGCGTTTGTCCATGTAAATGAAATGTCCTGGACCCAAAAATCCAAAAATCCCAAGAAGTTCCTTAAAGTCGGCGATATTGTTCAGGTTAAGATTAAAGATATTGATGTTGAAAATCTTAGAATAGACGTTTCCGTTCGCGATGTTGAGGAAAACCCATGGGAAAAAGCCGCCCAAACTTATACCCGTTACAGAAAGCTCAAGGGCATTGTATCCTCGGTTTTCGATTTCGGCGCGTTCGTTAAATTTGATGACGGTATTGAGGGGCTTCTTCGCAAAGAGGATATAGACTGGGTGGATACCGATATTGACCCTAAAAAGAAATTAAAGAAGGGCGAGGAAATTGAGGTTATTGTCCTTTCTTTGGATGCTAACCGCGAAAAGCTCAGACTTGGCATCAAACAGCTTTCCGATAACCCGTATAAGGTTTTTTCAATGAATTACCCGAAAGGCTCTCCCGTAACGGGCAAGGTCAAATCCATACTTGAAAACGGTGTTATTGTTGAGCTTGAGAATAATCTTGAAGGGTTTATCCATATTTCACAAATTGATAAGGCTAATATAGAAAACGTAGCGGATGCGGTTAGCGAGGGTGAGGAAATTACCGCCCTTGTTAAATTCGTTGACTTTACTAAAAATAAAATCGAATTGAGCAGAAAGGACTATCTTTTCTATGAAGAGAGACAGGAAGTCGATAAGTATATTGTTACCGGTAATGACGGCGCTTTGGAGACTTCTACATCACTCGGTTCTCTTCTTAAAGACCAGTTTGATAACTTGAATTTAGCCGATGATAAAAAGGCTAAAAAAGAGACCAAGACAAAAGCTAAAAAGGATACAGAGGCTACAAAAAGCACAAAGACTGCAAAAGATACGGATGCTAAAAAAACTACCAAGACAAAAAAAGAAAAGCCGAAAGAAGAGTAAGCAAACGAATTTTTGGCTAATTTAGAATTTAATCGGAGGAATTATGTCCCGGGTTTCAAAAAGACGCGAAATGACAATGAAGCAGATAAGAGAACAGCAAAAAGGCGGGTTTAGCCGGTTTATAGAAAGTATTTTTGACTGGGCGGTTCATCATAAGAATTATGTTTTTATCGGGTTAGGGGTTATAGTTGCGGCTACTGTAGGAACTTTGGTTTATGTAAACAACCAACGTTCTAATCTTGAAGAGGCGCGCGCTATTTACGATACCGCCATTTCTACTTTTGAGAATATTATGTATTATCCCGAAGAGGAAAGGATGGATGTTTATAATAGTCAAATCGGAAGTTTAATGGAGTTAGTTCAACTTTATCCTAATACCGTTCCCGCAGTTAAGGCACGTCTCTTTCTCGGCAGGGCTTTTTTTGACCAAGCTTACCAGATGCAAGACCAAAATTCCATTAATATCGCTTTAGACCATTATACTCAGGCTTATGAGTATGCTTCGTCCGATTTTTTCCGCGCTCTTGCGCTTATAGGTATGGGGCAGTGTTATGAGCAGAAAAATGATTTCAGCTCGGCTTTCAGGCAATATGAAACGGTTATCGAAAAATATAAAGATGCGGGGTTTGCTCCTTATGCGCTTATAAGTATGGCAAGATGCCGCGAGATGCTTAACGACCCTTCGGGTTCGCTTAAATTCTACGAGAGAGTCGCTAAAGAGCATACCGATTCCGTATGGGCGCGTTATGCAAAAGCCAAGATTTATCTTGAGAAGGGAATGAAAGCCCCTGAGGGCGCTATCCAGCTTTCTCCAAACGATATGTTTATGGACCCGTCATCAGGACTTATGTTCCGGTAAATTTTACGATAATATAGTCAACAATAAACAAAAAAGGGTATCGTTAAACGATACCCTTTTTCTATATCGGCATAGGAGGTCTTATCTTCTTCTGACGCTTCTGTAAACCAAGAACCCTTCGCGAACAATCATAAATGTAAATGCGCGGGCATTTTTATTTCTATCGGCAAATCTTTGTATATCGTCTATGTTGCGTATGGTTTCGCCGTTTACGCCGACAACGATTTCTCCTCTTCGCAATACTCCCGCAAAAATCGAACCGCGTTCAACGTTAGCAACGACAACCCCATATTCCGCGCCGTGTCTTTGCAGATATTGAGAGGACGGGGCTTCAAAGGTCGCACCGTGAAATTCAACCGTTCCCGACGGTTTTTCCTCTTCAGGTTCTCTGTCGGGACGACGGTCTCTTGTCCACTCATCACCGACAGGTCTTCTTGTGAGAGTAACCTTTATTGTTTGTCTTCGGTTTTCGCGAAGTATCTCAATATTAACCTCGCTGCCGGGAGGCAGTTCCCCGATTTCTCTTTGGAGACGGTCGGGGCGGTTTACCGGAGTATTATTAACTTTAGTAATAATATCGCCCATCTTTAAACCTGATTTTTCGGCGGGGCTGTCCGGTTCCACTCTTGATATCAGAACTCCCTCGTTGTCGCGAAGCCGAAATGTTTCACGCGTTGTGGCATCAAGCTCGCCGGGAACTACGCCGAGATACCCCCGCACTACCCTTCCCGTTTCAACTATCTGGAAAGCCACGTTTTTAGCCGTTTCAATCGGAACTGCAAAACTGATACCCATATACCCGCCCGTTCGTGAGTGGATAGCCGTGTTAATTCCTATAACCTGTCCGCGAATATTAACGAGAGGTCCTCCCGAATTTCCCGGGTTGACGGGGGTATCGGTTTGTATAAACTGCTGGAATCCCGATTGCATACCGGGACGTCCTATTGCGCTGACAGTTCCGAACGTGTAGGTGCCTGCAAGCCCGAACGGATTACCGATAGCTATAACCCAGTCTCCCACTTCGGATTCCGTAGCGTTGCCGAGCGCGGCGACGGGGAGATTTTCCCCCTCTATTTTGAGTATTGCAATATCGGTTTCGGGGTCTGTTCCGATAACCGTTGCATCAAATACCCTGTCATCGGAAAGCGTAACGGTTATTTTTGTTGCTTTATCTACTACGTGATGGTTAGAAAAAAGATAGCCGTCGGTGGTAAATATAAATCCCGAACCGTGAGCCTGCATAGGTCTTTTTTGTTCCTCGCCCGGGTCGCCGAAAAATCTCCTGAAAAACGGGTCATCACGGAACATATCGGGAAACGGATTTTGCACCGCAACCTCGCTTTCTACGTTTATTGACACCACGGCGGGCATCACCGAACGGGCTATTTCCCGAAATACGTTTTGGATTTGTATTGCGGTTTGCAATCCGTCAATTTTTTCCACTTCAGGGTTTTCTGTCTTGAAATTCAAGGGACGGGTTTGCGAATAGGTATTATTACACGAACCCGATTGTAAGATTAAAAAAAGTCCTGCTATCGCAATCAGAATTGGCGCGTATCGAGTTTTGAGTACCATATTCATTACCTCCTGAAAATGTTTCTATATACTGAATTTAATAAATTCATTTTTCAAAATCAAGTGTTGCGTTTATTCCATTAGATTTAAAAACGGGTTTTCGGGATAGATTTTTTTTAACTAACTTTGGCTTTGTGATATGAGGCTGAAGCAATTACCCGTTTAAGCGCTTTTGAAATTCGGCGTTATTCAGCGCGCAAATAGCCACGGCAAGCGCATCGGCGACATCATCGGGAGATGGAACTTCCTTTAGCGACAGGATAAGTTTAACCGCGGATTGTATTTGGGACTTGCCTGCCCTGCCATAGCCCGTAACCGAGGTTTTGACTTGGAGAGGCGCAAACTCACTGACGGGTTTTTGTTTTTTTTCGCAAAGGAGCAACAGGACGCCGCGCACCTCCGATACCGTAGTTGCGGTTTTGGTGTTTTTTGCGAAAATCAATGTTTCAAGCGCGACTATGTCGGGGTGGTATTTGTCGATGATTAGAGACATGTCGTCATAAATCTGCGCGAGACGTTCCTGCTTGGAGAGTTCGGGGGCGGTGGAAATAAGCCCGTAGGATACGGGGATAATCTCGCTCTTTTTGGATTTAACTATTGCAAACCCCAGACGGTGGAGGCCTGGGTCTATTCCAAGCACGGTCATTTTAACCCCTCTTGTATTTTCCTTTCTGCAAGAATTAATACGGTTTCTTCGGTCGAATAAAGGCGTTTATTGTCGGCATTAAATTCATATTTAACATCAACCGATAAATTTTCTAATGAGATAATTTTAAAGCCGGCACATTTATAAATATGGTCATTGCCTTGCTCGCCCGCTACAAATATTTCATAAGACAGGAGTAGGTGAGGAGCGTTATGGGTTATTTTAAAATCATCGGATGGAGAAAAATAAAAACTTCGGAAAGTTGTGTCGATATTTTCTTTGTTGTAAGTCTTGCACTCCAAATAATATGGGTTTTTATTATACCAAAACAGGATATCTGGGTATCCGGTTGATTTTTTTTTGCCTGAATTTGTGGTTGGCGTATCTGCGGATAATCCCAACCCGCTTAAAGCCTGTTTTATAAACGGTTCTATGGCATATCCGACTTCGTTTGCTCGCGGTCGAAATATGCCGTTTTTGTTTATTTCTTTACCGGCTTCGGTTGCCGCATTTATTAGTATGTTCAAAAGTTTTTTGTTATGGCTTATTTTTATATTAAAAGGCAGAATTTTTTTACCGCTCATAGCTTCAATAACTAATTTAAAGGGAATATCTTTTATAGGTCTAAGCATTTGCTTTATGACGTTTTCCAAATTATTGATATAATCGTCTTTTTCCAAATTAAGCCCCCTTTCTGAAAAGAATTATTCTATTGGTATTAGTGCCTTTGCTGTTATTGTTTACTCCCCAGATATTGGAAGTCTTGGTGAAAGTTTGGGAGTTTATCAAGACCGCAACGCATTCAAAACCTGCGTTAATCCCCGATGGAATTACCGAATTTTCAAGTTTAATCGTTCCGTTTCTCACCTCCCCTACCTCAAAAGCAACCCATCCGCCCGGCTTTGTAATCCTGTAAAGCTCGCGGAAAACATCATCCGTAAAGGTTTGCCAGCTTTCAAGATTTTTACATATAGTAATATTCTTACTTATGTTTTCGGTGTTGACATTATTAAACCAACATCGAAGCCAGTTGTCTGTCGAATAATCCACTACGTCAAGGAAAGGCGGAGAAGTTACCGTAAGCTGGACAATATTGTCCGGGATTTCTTTGGTTTGACGGGCATCCTTGCAAAGAAATATTCCGGTTTCTCCTGAATATCTAAGGTTGTCGATATCGCTCTGACTAAGATTTCTTATAAGCGATTTGCTTTTATTAATGACGACTTCCTTTAAATTACGGTATTCGGGAGCTTGGTTGCGGGTTTTATTAATCTTAATCTGGCGTTCCGGTGTTACTGCCTGATTAGGGGGAAGCGTATAAACCGAGAGGAACCCCTTTGAATGCCCCGTCAGCCGATTTGTAGCGACCATTCTAATCCACGTATCAATACGGTCGTTCTCCCGATTAATTAAATAATTTCGTAATGATACTATTTCCGCTTCCGTTTTGTGATGGTAAAACATTGAAAGGTCAATATCAGCTTTAGCGTCTTTATCAAATCGGATATCGTCAAGTCTTTGTTCTATGTCTTGAATTGATGGAACAAAGAAACGCGGTTTTAAAAGTATTTCACTAAGGGGGTTAATATCATTGGAAATTATATTTCTTCCAAGCAAACCGGCTTCCAAAAGAGCCGTTCCCCTGCCGGCAAACGGGTCATAAACCATATCACGCTTGTGAGTAAGCAATTTGATAAAGAAATTAGGCAGTTGGGATTTAAAACAAGCCCTGTAAGATATTTCATGGATACTCGCGCCTTGCCTTTGCTTTGAAGTCCAAAGCTCATTAACAATCAAAGGTATTTCATTATTGCCGAAAGTAATATACTCAATATCTTGCGACCTGATAGCAAATAAGGAATTTTCGAAAGAAAATCCGTTGAAGTAATCAATCAAATCGGTATTATTCAAACCGGTCATTTTAACCCCTGTATGGCGGTGTTTTCGACAATAAAATGCGCGACCTTGTCTTTGATTTCGTTTTTCAGTTCCAAAGTTTTCCCGTCTTTGGAGATAACCGTAATGCTGTTTGTATCCGAGCCGAGAGGAGAAAAGTCATTGCTGATTTCGTTAAGCACAATAAAATCCAGACCTTTATCCTTAAGTTTTTTTTGCGCGTTGGATAAGCCGTTATCGGTTTCAAGCGCAAACCCGACAAGGGTTTTATCCTTGAATTTAGAACGGACTTCTTTAAGTATATCTGGGTTTTGCGTAAGATTAACGGTAATCTCGCTATCCGTTTTTTTAATTTTGGACTTGGAGATATCCTTTGCACGGAAATCCGCCGGCGCTGCCGCCATATAAACCCCGTCATAGTCGGCAAGATTTTTCAATATTGCGTTCATCATCTCCCGCGTGTCCGATACTCTGATGGATTTTATATAAGACGGAATACCGATATTCACGAACCCGCAGATTAATAAAACATCCGCGCCGTAATAAAAAAGCGTGCGAGCAATGGCTATCCCCATCTTTCCGCTTGAGAAATTGGAGATATAACGGACGGGGTCGATTTTTTCCAATGTAGCGCCCGCGCTTACTATATAGCGTTGCCCTTTCAGGGGCTTGTCGGGGTCTTTGTCGATAATGCCCGCAATATATTCCTCATCGGGAAGCCTTCCCTTCCCCGAATACCCGCAGGCAAGGTCGCCCATTGACGGTTCATAAACCTCAAACCCGTAATGAAGTAGTTTGCGGATATTATCCTGAGTGATACGGTTTTCATACATCTTGACATTCATTGCGGGAAAAATGACTCGACGTTTATCAAAAGCCAGCATAGCAGAGGTCAGAAGGTTGTCGCCGATTCCGTTGGCGATTTTGGCTATGGTATTTGCGCTAGCCGGGGCAATAACAAAGACATCCGCCCAATCGGGAGTTTGAATATGAGCAAGCGGCGCGGATATGTCAAAATCCTGCGTATAAACCTCATCGGCACAGATTGTTTTAAAAAGTATCGGGTTAATAAATTTAGTCGCGCTTTCGGTCATTATTACCCTGACCGAATGCTCCTGTTTTTTTAGTATCCTTATGATGTTTAAAGTTTTGTAGATTGATATACCGCCGGTAACCCCGAAAAGTATATTCATTTTATGCCTCGGTTAATTTTTTTAATTTTTTCCATCTTATAAGAACAAAATGCGCGTTGTCTTTTATGAGGATGCTGTAAATATCGCCGGAAGGGTCAATGAAATGACGGGTGGATGGGTAAAACTCGGCAATATTCGGAGCGTAATGGAATTCCTCGCGTATCTGGGCATCGGATATATTAATAAATCGGAAACGTATTGCGTTATTTCTATCATCGTAGGAATACAGGACTATTTCATCATCGCGCGTGATGGCAAGCATCCCGTCTATATTCTGTTTTGAATTGAATATATTTTTAGTTATGGCGTTTTGAAGAATACTGTAAACGTTAAGCGAGTTGTAATAATCCGTGGGGGTTTCGATTTTTTTTCCGTCGTCTTCAATCAGGTAATAATTCATATAGAAAAGCATTCGCTCATCGTTTTTCAGGTTATAAACATCGCTAATCTGTCCGGCATAGGTTTTGTTTCCCGTTTGATTTGTCATTGATATATATTTGGTATTAAAGCTGAAATTCATTTCGCCGGATGTGGAAAACCTGTTTACCTGCCATTTCAGATAATCATCCGAGTAGTCTCTGTGATAAACGTATAGATTATCAAAAAGGTCAATATCAATCCTGTCGGGATATTCCATAGGAGCGCTGTTAATCCCGTTTACTCCCAATCGGTAAATAAACTTTCCTTCAAAAGAGAATTTATAAATATAATATTGCTCGTAATTTGTCGGGTCGCTGTTGGTGCTTTCGGAAGCTAAAACAAAGATTTCGCCGTATTTGTTCAGAGCAACCTGAAAAGGTATCCCGAACTCGTAATCCGCGCTCTTATTCGGAATAATCATATTGGTTATGGGATTCATCGAGAGATTAAAAACCGAGATTCGGCGGTTGTATTTATCGGCGATATAGAGCTTGTTCCTGAAAATCTGGAAACTGTCGGGTATATCTATATAGCTTTCAAACAGATAAGATTCATCCTCATTCATAGTCATTTTTAAAAGAGGAAGGTTGCTGCCGACCTCATTAAGTTCCTCGCCCAAAGTTGTGTGAAAAACAGTCTCAAACTCCATCATACGGGGTTTCGGTGAACAAGCCCCGATAACGGCAACGGTTATCACTACAAGAAATTTTATAACGGATTTTTTTTGAAACATTATTATTTATCTCCTTAAAACTCGTTAGCAAGCTTATTAAGAATCTCAACCCCTTTTTCGAGGTCGTTATCTTTCGAGGCAAACGATATTCTGAAATTGGTGTTTTTCTCAGAGAAAACGTTGCCGGGAATAATAAGCACCCTGTTTGCGATAGCCTTTTCGACAAATTCGGAAACGTTACCGCTTTTCAAACGGGGGAATATATAAAAAGCCCCGTTGGGTTTTATTATATCGAAATTGTCTTTAAGCCCGTTGTAAACAATATCGCGTTTCTTTTTGTAAGCCTCTTTAAATTCGCTCATATCCGTATTAAGTGCTTCAAGCGAGGCGTATTGAAAAGGCGAAGGCGCACACACGAACGAGTATTGCTGAATTTTTATCATCTGCGCGATAATATCCGCATTTCCCGCAGCGTATCCCATTCTCCATCCCGTCATAGCGTAAGTCTTGGAAAACCCGCCGAGAACCAAAGTATTGTCGTAAATTTCAGACGGGCTATGAAAACCCCCGTCATATACAAACCCGTCGTAAATCTCATCGGATATTAAAAGCAGATTTCGCGATTTAGCCGCGCTTACGGCATTATTAATATCCTCCTGCGTGTAAACATAACCGGTGGGATTGGACGGCGAATTTATTATAATTGCTTTGGTTTTATCGGTAATTGCCGCCTCAAGTTTTTGCTTGTCTATTTTAAAGTCGGGATATGAATCGACAATGACGGGAGTTCCGCCGAGAAGGTTTACCAGATGTTTATACATCACGAAATAAGGGTCAAAAAAGATAATCTCATCACCAGGGTCGATTATAGACATAAGGGCAAGCATCAACCCTCCCGAAACCCCCGATGTAATTAAAATCTGGTCGGGTTTGAATGATGAGCCTCTTGTTTTGTTGATATAATCAAGGGATTTTTCACGAAGCTCCGCTATACCCTGAGTGAGAGTGTATCTGTTAAAACCTTTTTGTATGGCATCAATAGCCGCATTTTTAATATTTTCAGGCACATCAAAATCGGGTTGTCCTATACTCAGATTTATCGGGTTTTCGATTTTTGACGCGAGTTCAAAGACTTTTCTTATTCCCGAAGAATCAACTTTTAAAGCGCGTTTGGAAATCATCTAAACTACCTCCGTATTTGGTTATCTAAAATTTTATGATATTTTCGGAATAAATGCAAGATAAGGCGAGGCAGCGGAGTTTTTTTATATTATCTGTTGATTTGATATATAGACAAGTTATGAGGAATGGTTTGGTTACAGGATTAGATTCTTCACGGGTTAGATTATCAATAGTGCAATCAGAATGACATAGCCAAGACGGTTGTTTCGATGAATTATATTGATAGTATCGCAGTCATCCGATACTGTGGGCACCGCTTCCCGCTAAGTGTCATTCTGATTTGACTTCTTCAGCGTTTCCACTGAAGAATCTGATTAGGTTTAAAGAGATACACTTTAATAAGTTAGATTAACGCGGGTATAGTCAGTATGACATAGCCAAGACGGTTGTTTCGATGAATTATATTGATAGTATCGCAGTCATCCGATACTGTGGGCACCGCTTCCCGCTAAGTGTCATTCTGATTTGACTTCTTCAGCGTTTCCACTGAAGAATCTGATTAGGTTTAAAGAGATACACTTTAATAAGTTAGATTAACGCGGGTATAGCCAGTATGACATTCTGCGGGGGCGGTTATCTGTGGGTTTTGCCTCTTCAGGCAAGTTTAAAAAAACATTAGTCAAAACTTGATATTTTATAAAGATGGTGGTAATATAAACTTATGTATTCATACCATATTTGTATGGTTTCTTGGTTAAATTGCCGGGCTATCCCGAAGGATTGCCCGAAAAAATAGGAGGAGTTTATGAAAGGTTTTGTTTATGGCTTAAGAGGGATGCTGATTGTGTTGAGTTTGAGCTTTGCTGCTTGTATTAGTATTGGGACTCCGAGTTGCTCTATCGGAGGTGGCGGGGGTCCTGTAGAAGAGGAAGACCCGTTACCGCCTATGGTGTCTATTACAAGTCATACAAACGGGCAGGAAGTGGGTTCGACTTACGTTCTTTCGGGGAGTTATTCCTTCGGTGAATACAGCGGCGATAATGTATATTATAATACCGACGGCGGGGAATGGCAGGTTGCGGAATTGGGTTCCGGATGGAGTTGCGAAATCAGCCTTACGGAAGAGGGTATGCACACAAACCGCGTTTATGTAAAGGATTCAAAGGGTAATACATCCGCTGTCGGTATTGTGGTGGTTGATGCTTTGTTTGCCCTGTATGTAACTACCGACGGGGAGAATAATAATTCAGGAAAAAAAGATTCTCCATTAAAGAATATTCAGGATGCCGTAACCAAGGCGGGAAATATCGGTATTTCCGATATTAACATAGCTTCAGGCGTATATACTCCCGGTAGCGGATTGAATTATCAGTATCTTGGTTATCTGAATAGCGGAATATTTGTCGGCACATCAAACCTGAATATACTCGGCGGATGGGATACCGACTTTATATCCCGCGACGGTATGAGCGAATTGGACGGGAACGGAGAGCTTTACCATATTATTACCATAGGCGGGTTTGATAATATTACCGTTGACGGGTTTGTTATTCGCGGAGGAGACGCATCCGGCGGAGACGGTCCATATTCGGGACACGGAAGCGGTATTTGCGTTATTGAGGGAAGCGGGCATTTTATTACCAATGTAATAATAACCAATAATACCGCTTTTTATCAAGGCGGTGGAGTGTATGTGTATAAAGGTATAAACCATAGTTTCGGCGGGATAATCAGCGATAACTCTGCCGATGAAGGCGGCGGGGTTTATTTTTATGATGATACCGCAAACGACACGCATACGTTTCTGTCTCCTGTAATAGAGGGTAACACGGGATACGGCGTTTACCGTTATGATGATAATTCTAATCCTCAGGGGGTTGCTTCTGTTAACTGGGGGAGCGGGAACAGTCCCGATGATAAGAACTGGTAGGTATAGGGGGGTATCTCGATACTCCAAGCCCTTACCGCGTAAAAGCCCGAAACTTGATAACCGGTTGGTTTAAGGAAAGACTTTAGATAATGTTACGGCATTGAGTGCGCTTCGGCTCCGCTCAGGACAGGCATATCAGCGACCGTAAAGAATAACCTGTATAAAACAAAAAAGCTGTCTTATCACGCGATAAGACAGCTTTTGTTATGGAGGTAAAAATCATAGAAAGAAAGATGCCAGTTCGCTATTTGTCTGCAAAATAGCGGTAGCCTTATCAATTCGTGTGGGATAAAGCTCGGAGGGGACTTTTTCAGCGCCCATAATATCTGCAACCATATAGCGGGCGCACTTATCATAACCGCCATGACAGAAACTTGTTTCAATCCACATATTGAGACTGTTTTTCGCGAAATTCACCTCGCTTAATTTTTCCGCCATAAAACGACATTCATTGAAATACGGGCACATACTCATATCCAAACTCCTTACAAGTTTTTTCAGCGCCCTCCTGATTTTATTGCCTATTCGATAATATTAGACACGGGATAATACAATGGGGTTAGATAAAGTTTGAATATTTCATTCCTTACTGCTAATTAAATAACGTAAATTGACTTTGAAACTTAAACAGTTTATAATTATTAACTTGAAAGGATGAGGAGAGCTTAATGACCTCTATTATAATGGCGGGGGGAAGCGGGACACGACTTTGGCCTCTCTCTCGTAAAAATTTCCCAAAACAATTTTTGTCTCTTGACGATAAGGAAAGTTTTATCAGGATTACCGCAAGAAGACTTATGCTTTTTACAAAACCCGAAGACATTTATGTAGTGGGTGGGGAATCTCATAAGTTCAACGTGATAGAGCATCTAAGCGGGGTAACGGAAAGCGAGTTTAAAAATCTTATACTTGAGCCGAGCGGGAGAAATACCGCACCGGCTATCGCTTTGAGCGTAAAATATCTGATAGACAAATGCAGCGCGGATAACGACACCGTTCTTTTCTTTTCCCCCGCAGACCATATTATAAAACCGGAAAACGGGCTTAAAGAGGCGGTTGAAAGCGCAACGCCTTTCGCTAAAGACCATATCGTAACCTTCGGGATTGTCCCGTCAAAACCCGAAACGGGATACGGTTATATTGAACTCGGCAATGAAAGCGGGGATAATATTTGTGAAGTTGCAAGGTTTGTCGAAAAACCCGATAAGAAAACCGCCGAGGGGTATCTCGAATCGGGAAAATATATGTGGAACTCCGGGATGTTTATGTTTTCGGTCGGGGTTATTTTAGATGCATTTAAGCGGTTTGTTCCCGAACTTTTTACTATGATTACCGAGTGGGATTACGACAAGGCTTTACGGGATTATGAGAGCTTGCCCTCCGTTTCGATTGACTATGCCGTTATGGAGAAAGCGGACAATATCCTTTGCAGGAAAATCGACCTTGAATGGAACGACGTCGGCTCATGGGATTCCGTTTATGATATGCTTGATAAAGACCAAAACGGCAATGCGGTATTGGGGAACGTGGAGTATGTGGACACCACCGGCAGTCTTGTCGTGGGAAGCAACAGGCTTGTAACGCTTATCGGGATAGATAACGCCGCGGTGATAGCTACGGAGGATGCAATTCTTGTAACCAAGCGTAAAAACACCCAGCAGGTTAAAACTTTAGTCGATAAAATGAAAGACAAGGGGCGTAAAGAGGTTGACGAACATATTATCACGTATCGTCCGTGGGGAAGTTATACGGTGCTTGAAGAGGGCGAACGGTATAAAATCAAACGGATTGTGGTTCATCCGGGCGCAAAGTTAAGCCGTCAGCGCCATAAACATAGAAGCGAACACTGGGTTGTGGTATCGGGTATGGCTGAGGTGGAAATCGGGGATAAGGTTGATATTCTTCACGAAAACCAGAGCGTCTATGTTCCCATATATGAATTGCATCGCCTGTCCAATCCCGGCAAAATTCCCCTTGAGATTATAGAGGTGCAAAACGGGGAATATGTCGGCGAGGATGATATAGAGCGTTTGGATGATACCTACGGGAGAGGCTAACGCGTAAAAAGCGGAACAACAAACTCTTTCTTTAACTCATCGTTGACATACACCTTGATTGTGTATATCCCGAAATGAGAGGGGTTGTCGCTGTTTACCGATGGGAAGACTATGGGGCGCACTACAAGCGCGCGTTGAAATGTTCCGTATTTTGCCGCTATATCCTCAAGTGAGAATTTATAGCGGTCGGTGTATATCGGGCGGGCTATTCCGGGACGGTATAATTCTATCCTGTGGTTAAAGGTGTGGTAAACGGGGGTGGTGGTATTTATGTAATGTATGTATAATTTCATAGTGAGACTTTGGGTTCCGCCCTGCCCGATGATTGCGTTTTTTGGTCTTACGCCGTTTTGCCAGTTCTCGGTTTCATCGTGAAGCAGGATTGTGTTTATTTTAAGGCTGTTTGCAGACGGTAAAGTCTCCAAAGAGGTTTCCAATAAATCTGCGCGAACGGTATTTAATGAAAAAAGCAAAATCATAATTATCAGTATTTGTCGGGTCATTTGATACCCCCTCTGTGCGGCTTACTTGTTATATCGGAAAAAGGGGCGTATTATATAAATCCCGAAAACGGCTCCTCGTAGCATTAAAAAAACTTCAATAATTTGACCTTATAAATTGACACTAAGTGCATTTTTCTATAAAATATATAATAGTATTTTGTGCCGTAAGTAACCGCAGACAATAGAGGCTAATCTATATTGTCGGCGGGTATCTGAAAGTTTGTATTTTAACTTATTAGGAGGATATATATGGCAGTGAAAGTTGCTATTAACGGATTCGGAAGAATCGGGCGACAGGTGTTTAAGGTCTATATGGAAAAATATCAGAAAGACTACGAAATTGTAGCTTTGAATGATTTGACCGATACTAAGACTCTTGCTCATCTTTACAAGTATGATTCCATTTACGGAAGAGCGAAAGAAACGGTTAGCGCTACCGATGACGCTATCGTTATTAACGGTAAAAACGTAAAAGTTTACGCGGAAAAAGACCCCGCCAACCTTCCCTGGAAAGAATTGGGTGTAGATATCGTAATCGAATCTACCGGCTTTTTCAGAAGCAAAGCCGCTATGCAGAAACATATCGATGCCGGCGCTAAGAAAGTTCTTCTTTCCGCTCCCGCAAAGTCAGGTGATGATGTTGACCTTACCGTTGTTATCGGTGTCAACGACGGCAAAATCACCAAAGATATGACTATGATTTCAAACGCATCCTGCACAACCAACTCTATGGCTGGTGTGGTTAAGGCTATTAACGATGCTTTCGGTATCCAGACCGGTCTTATGACTACCATTCACTCTTACACCAATGACCAGAAGATTTTGGATGCTCCCCATAGCGACCTTCGCAGAGCGAGAAACGCCGCTACCAACATTATCCCTACATCTACCGGCGCTGCAAAGGCTATCGGGCTTGTTATTCCCGACCTCAAGGGCAAACTTGACGGTATAGCTATGCGTGTTCCTACCGCTGTCGGTTCGGTTACCGATATGACTTTCAAGGTCGGCAAGAATACCACTGCCGAAGAGGTAAACGGTGCGGTTAAAAAGGCTTGCGATACTTACCTCAAGGATACCGTTGAATATTGCACCGACCCTATCGTTCTTTCCGATATAGTAGGAAGCCCTTATTCCTCTATATTTGATTCTCTTTTGACTTCCGTTATGGACGGAAATATCGTAAAGGTTTGTGCTTGGTATGACAATGAGTGGGGTTTCTCAAACAGACTCGCTCATCTTACCTCTATTGTTTCAAAGATGGTATAAATTAGTTTTATATACGGGGCGGCGGTTTCCCGTCGCCCTTGTCTTTATTTTTTTCGCGGTTTTCATTTATATCGAATAAAGGAAACGCGGGAGTAATAAATTTTTGCTGTTTCAACAGGAGGAAACGATGGCTATTACAAAGAAAACGGTAAAGGATATTGATTTAAAGGGAAAAAGGGTGGTAATGAGAGTGGATTTTAATGTCCCGATGGATAACGGGGAGGTTCAGGATGATACCCGTATCCGAAAGGCTTTACCCACTATTAAATATATACTCAACGGGGGGGCAAAATACATTATACTGATGTCGCATCTCGGCGACCCCGCTAAGGATATTCCAAAGGCTAAAGAAAAGGCTGAAAAAGCAGGCAAGTCCTTTGATGAAGAAAAATGGGTTGAGGCAAAACATAAACTTGCTCCCGTTGCTGAGTATTTGTCGAAACTTATCGGTAAGGAAGTAAAGGTTGCGCCCGCTTGTTTCGGTGCTGAAACGGATAAATTAGTCGAAAGCCTTAACGACGGCGATATACTTATGCTTGAAAACACCCGTTTTCATAAAGAGGAAAAGGCTAAAGATGAGCAGACCCGTCAGATTATGGCAAAGGAAATCGCTAAATACGGCGACGTTTTTGTAAACGATGCATTCGGCTCGGCTCATCGCGCGCACGCTTCCACCGAAACTATCGCTCATTTTCTTCCCGCAGTGGCGGGCTTTCTTATGGAAAAGGAACTTGAGTTTATAGAAGATAAGGTTGTGCGTTCTCCCGAAAAACCGTTTGTCGCTATAATCGGCGGGGCAAAGGTATCATCGAAAATCGGCGTTATTGAAAATCTGATGGAGAAAGTCGATAAACTTATTATCGGCGGCGGTATGTCTTATACGTTTTTCAAGTCAATGGGATATGAGGTCGGGGATTCTCTTTGCGAGGATGACCAGCTTGATGTTGCAAAGACTATTCTTGAAAAAGCCAAATCCAAGGGCGTTGAGTTTCTTCTTCCCGTTGATATTAAAATTGCCGATAAATTCGACCCCAACGCCGATACCAAAATAGTAGAATCCGATAAAATACCCGCAGGATGGCAGGGTTTGGATATAGGTCCTAAGACTATTGAGCTTTATAATAACGCGCTTAAAGGCGCTAAAACGGTGTTCTGGAATGGTCCTGTCGGCGTGTTTGAATGGGATAAATTTGCCGAAGGGACTTTGTCTATTGCGAAAACCCTTGCCGAACTTAGCGATGCAACAACCGTAATAGGCGGCGGGGATTCCGTATCTGCGGTTAATAAAGCCGGGCTTGCCGATAAAATGACCCATATTTCCACCGGCGGCGGCGCATCTATGGAATTGGTAGAGGGCAAAGCTCTTCCCGGTGTTGTTGCTTTGACGGATAAATAAGCCGGTAATTACAGGATACCGTTAATTAAAGTCTTGTAATCGGAGGCTGTTATGGTTAGGCATATCGTTATGTGGAAACTGAAAGACGGTGAGGATAAGGAGGAAAACCTCCAAAAAATGAAGCATCTTTTGTTGGGTATGCGCGAAAGATTTGACTACGTGCGGGGGTGGGAAGTCGGTATAAATTTCAGCAAAGCCCCTACCGCTTACGATATTGTGCTTTTTCAAAGTTTTGAAACTCGCGATGACCTTGATAGATATAAAAGGCAGGCGGAAGGTTTTACCGAAGTCTTTGATTTTATCAGGATTGTAAGAAAATCAAGAATCGTCGTGGATTACGAAACATAGGGGGCGGATTATGTTTAAACATATTGTTATGTGGACTTTTAAGGAAGAAAATAAGCAGGATAATCTGCGGAAAGCCCGTGAGGTTTTTCTCGATATGAAAAATAAAATCGACGTTATTCGCGGGGTTGAAGTGGGGATTGATACTATCCGCGGTGAAGCATCTTACGATATAGTTCTGACCGTTACGTTGGATAGTGCAAATGATTTGCCTGTTTATATAAACCATCCCGAACACAAAAAGGTTGCGGATTTTATAGGCAAGGTTCGCGATAAACGCGTCAATGTGGATTACGAAATTTAAGCGGAACGGTTGTCTTGATACTCCAACCCATTGCTTCGCAAGAGGCTGGGAACTTGATGACCGGATAATTTGAAGGAAGCCTATTAAAAAGTCATTGAGCAAAGCTGAAATGACTGCCGCAGGGTTATATCCCGTGTGTTTATATTACCGTGTAGATTACAAATTTAGGAGGAATAGATGAGAAAACCGTTGATGGCGGGAAACTGGAAAATGTATAAGACCATTTCCGAGGGTGTCGATGTTATTAAGGCATTGAAGGGTAATGTAAAAGACGTTACGGACAGAGACGTTTTGCTGTTTGTGCCTTTTACTATGCTTAAAGCGCTTGCCGATGAGGTGAAAAACTCAAATATATGGATAGGCGCGCAAAATATGTATTTTGAGAAAGAGGGAGCTTTTACGGGGGAAATATCCCCTATAATGATAAAAGACGCCGGCGCAGGCTCGGTATTGCTCGGGCATTCCGAGAGACGCCATGTTTTCGGCGAGTCCGATGAATTAATCAATAAAAAAGTCAAATCCGCATTGGATAACGAACTTTGGCCTGTCCTTTGTGTTGGGGAATTGCTTGAGGAACGCGAGGCGGGCAAGGTTGAGGATGTTTTGAGGACACAGGTTACCGGCGGGTTTAAAGGGCTTTCACGCGATGAGGCTTATAAGGTTACAGTCGCTTATGAACCCGTTTGGGCTATCGGGACAGGCAAGACGGCAACTCCCGAAGATGCCGATAATGCTCATTCGATTATCCGCAAACTTCTTGAAGAGCTTTATGATGCCGAACTTGCCTCGCATTGCAGGATTCTCTACGGGGGGTCGGTGAAGCCGGATAACGTTGACGGGCTTATGGCTAAACCTAATATTGACGGGACTTTGGTCGGCGGCGCAAGCCTTAAAGCGGATTCGTTTACCCGTATAGTAAAATTTCAGTAAATAATTTTCACAAAATAGCTTCTTGGTATTCTCAATAGGGGGCATCTCAAGCAGATATGTTGGCTTATCGGGATCCCGGATGGGTTTTCCTGTTCCGAGATAAGCCGGAAGTTGCTTGTCCGTAATTGTCAGGCTAAGGTTATTTTTAGGCATATAAAAAAATACTTGACTTTTTACGGATTGCTGTTAAATTATATGGGAGAGAGTATTATGGTGAGAAGTATAATGTCTGAGAGGCGGTTGATGAAGTGTTTTGACTTGAAGTCGGAACTTGAAGCAGTTGTGCAGGAAATTATGGATTATAAATGGATTGAAAGCGAAAGAGAGGGTCATGATATTGGCACCCGTCGTGCCGCTTTTGAATGGATTGAAAGGTATTATGACACTTGGTTCGCCCATAATTGCAATAAATTTTTCAGGGAACAATAGTCTCTTATGAAGGAAAGTCAAGCCGACGACCATCCGAAAAAACACTCAAAACCGCGCAGGTTTCGACGATTTTTAAAAACCTTTTTCTTAATCTTTGTCTTTTTACTTGTTGCCGTAACAGGCGGGGTTATTTACCTCTATTATACCACCGACCCCTCTATGCTTGTCGATGTTTTATCCGATGAGATTAAGGCGCGATACTCCCGTGAACTTCGCGTGGATAAAATCGAGGTTTCGATTCTAAAAGGCGTAAGTTTGCAGGGTATTACCGTTTCAAAGCGGGGCGGGTTTCGTTACGGCACATCGCTTAATTTCAAGGACGGGAGTCTTATCTATAATCCCGTCGCTTTAATTCAACGCGAGTTTGATATTGTGCGTATATCGGTGGGAGGGTTTTACTCGACTTACGAAAATCTTGTCGAGGTTATAGAGGATATAACCAAGGATATAAAATCGCAGGACAGCAGCGCGAAAAGTGATTCTCCATTTCTGAGTTTCAGGATTCGCAGTATTGAGATTAACGATTCCCAGTTCCTTTATAATAACATACCGTTGAATTTCCGCGCCCTGATTTTTCCCGAAGAGGATTTAAACGACTGGAGATTTGACGTTGCAGTCCGCTCAATGTATGGAAATTTCGGGTTTGACGGCAAACTTTCGCACGGTGATGTTTATATCAGGGAAGCGGATTTGTCTAAATTCGGCGAAGGTATCCCCGCGCTTAATATTGATACCGTTACCGCGGTATTTCGTCGCGTGGACGATAATACCCTCGCGCTTGACGGTAAAAAAGTGCGCTTGAAATTCGGCGATTTTGATGTTACCTCTTATACCGAATTTTCAGGAAGTTACGGTATTCGCGGACAGTCTATTTTGATACGCGATTTGGGTTTAAAGGTCAACAACAGCCGCGCCTTTGTAGAAAGATTTTCTTATCATATTCGCTCAAAGCGTCTTGATGCTAATATTAAGCGGATTGAGGCTAACCTTTCCGATTTTTATAAAGAGGGTTCGGGCAATATCACGGGGAACTTGGATATTATCCTTACCGAAAGGATGCTGTTGTCGGGGCAGCTTGAGGTTTCCAATTTGAATTATGCGTTTATAGAAAAAGCCAACGCTTCTATAAGCGCGGATAGAAACCGTATCAAGGGCGACTTATTTCTAAACACATCCGGCGGCAACCTTGATATTTCGGTTGCATCGGAAAACCTTGTCTCTTCGCCTATACGGGTTAATGTGCGAAGCTCCTCTTTAGATATTCTCCCGTTTTTGGAAGACATAGCAAAGGATAGTTCCAAGTCGGAAAAGACCGGTGAAGATAAAGGCGAAAGCCCCAAGTTACCGCAAATTGCGCCGGTTCATATCGACGTTCGCATAGATAAGATGATGTATGATAAATTTGAGATGCAAGACGTTACGGCACGCGGGATTTATCGCAATAACGTATTTAATTTGGAAAACTTGCGTCTTGTTCTTTATCGGGGTATAATGACCGGAGAAGGGCAGCTTATAAATAATGTTTTCAGCGGAAGCCTGAAATATGAAGACGGCCGGTTGCGTGAGTTTTCTCAAGTGTTTTTTGATGAGCCTCGTGCTTTATACGGCAATGTCGATATGGATTTGAGGTTCAGGCTTAATCTTGATAATCAGGCGGAGTCTATCGCGCAGCTTAACGTTCGCGCTCATAGAGGCGAGATTCGTAATTTTATTATCCAGAGGGAGCTAAGCCAAATTTTGCACAATGTTCCGTTGGATAATATATTTTTCGATAACGTAACGCTCAACGCATCCCTGCGGGATAATAAACTTAGCGTAATCGGGTTTAATTTTGATAGTCGCGATATAAAAATTAACGCGACCGGAGACGTTATGATGGAAGATTTCGGGATGAATTTTAAGGCGTTTTTATCGGTTTCGGATGATTATCTTTTGGGGTTGCCTAATATTGCAAGGTTATATACGATGGGGTTTCGCGAAGGGAACAGGGTGAATTTTAATTTGAAAATCAGCGGGAAATTCGATAAACCCTCCGTTTCAATTGAAAGATAAAATTTAAGGATGTGAAAAATGGCAAAGTATCGGGAACGTGAGAGGACGGGGATTTTAGCGAGGTTGCTTTTTTGGGGAATTTTTGCGGCGGTTTTATTTTTGTGGAGTTATCCGCCGTTGATACCGTTAAGAGCGCTTATTGTTTTTATCCACGAGGTGTTTCACGGGTTTGCCGCAATTTTGAGCGGGGGAAGTATGGTCGCAATTGAACTTGGGGATAATTTTACGGGCAGGGCTTTTACCGAGGGCGGTTCACAGGAGCTTATACTTGTTTCGGGATATATCGGTAATATACTTTTCGGCGCTATTTTGCTGGTTATAGCTTTTCTTACAAGGCTTGACAGGTTATTGTCTATTGCTTTAGGGGCGGGGATGATTCTTATTTCAGTCTTTTTTATAAGCACGCCCGCGTCAATGATTTTCGGTATTATTATTGGCGTTGCTTTCGGTTTGGTCGGATTAATTCTTCCCACCGTGGTTAATGAGTTTATGCTGAAAATTATCGGTATGACTTCTATGCTTTACCCTCTGATTGACGTTAAGGAAGACCTGCTTTTCCGCGCCGTTCCCGGTTCGGATGCATACATTATGGGCGAGACGTTCGGTATAGCGCCGCTGTTCTGGATAATTTTGTGGGTCGTTATATCGGTAGTTTCGGTTTATTTGATTTTCAGGTTTATCGCCTTTAAAAGAATCCCGAAAGGCAATAATATCAGCATCGAAAATTAAGTTTTTGCTTATTAACAAATGCCCGCTTTTAATCCTTGATTTTATTTAAAAAGACAGTTATCATAAATGAAGGTTATTCTTTATATGAAATTCGGGAGGTAGCAACGATGAAAATAATAATGCCTGTTGCAGGAAAGGGAACCCGCCTTCGCCCGCATACCCACGCTATTCCCAAGGCGTTAATCCGTGTAGCGGGAAAACCCATTATTTCCCATATTATCGAACAACTGCTCGGGCTTAATTACAGCGAATTTATATTTATTATAGGTCATCTCGGCGACCAGATAAGGGATTATCTTGAGTATAAATATCCCAATGTTAATATGAAGTTTATCCGTCAAAGAGAATACAAGGGTTTGGGGCATGCGATTTATCAATCGAAGTCCGCTTTTAAAGAGGATGAGCCTATGCTTGTTGTTCTCGGCGATATAATTTTCAGCGCGGATGTGGTATCCGCCGCGGAGTCCGATTACAATATGGTCGGCGTGATGGAGGTTGAAGATGCTCGTAAATTCGGTATCGTTATGGTCGATAAAAACGATATGGTTACCAATATGATTGAAAAGCCCGATAATCCACCTACGAATCTTGCTATTACGGGGCTTTATTATTTCAAGAGCGCGCATACCCTTTTTACCTCAATTGAATATATTATACAGGAAAAGATTAAAACCCGTAATGAATATCAGCTTACCGATGCTATGAAAAATATGATGTATGGCGGGGAAAAGTTTCGTATTTTCCGAGTTCCCGAGTGGTATGACTGCGGCGCTAAGGATTCCTTGCTTGAAACCAATGAAATTATGCTTGCCCGCTATGGGACTAATGATTCCGTTTACGGCTCGATAATAGTTCCGCCGGTGTTTATCGGTAATAACGTTATAATCGAAAACTCTATTATAGGTCCTAATGTTTCGGTATCGGAGGATTCGGTTATCCGTAATTCGATAGTTAAAAGCTCAATTCTCGGCGTGGGCGCTACGGTTGAAAATACTATTCTTGAACGTTCGCTTATCGGGGATTATGCTTATCTCCATCAGGCTTCCGTAGAATTTAATATCGGTCCTGATTCCGAAATTATTTACACAAAATAGCGGAGAGACAATGGACGCTATAAAACTATATTTTTTTATATTCCTGTTGATTTTCGGGATTCGCGCGGGTTTAAAATGGAGAGATACACCGCTTGTTGACTATGAGCCTCAGGATATTAGTATTGCTGTCGAAACCGAATCCGATTTTACCCCTCCCCATTTCCTTCGCAAAGAAGCGGAACCTATGAAAGTCAGTGTGGCTTTTTATGTTATTCTTGTTTTAACGGAGCTTATCGCGCTTTTGGGTATTTTCGGTATGGCGTTTAATAAACAGATTTTTTTCCCGCTTTTTTGGAAAATTTTCCTTGTTCCTTTTATCGCAGTCGAGGGATATTTGATTTATACCACGAGTTTTCAGGAAGCGTTTTTAGTTTTTCTTTATTCGCTTGCATTAATTCTTCCTGCCCCTTATACTATTTTCCTATATGGTTTTAAATACAAATGGGTTACCAATACAAAAACGGAGGAAACAAATGACGCAGCTTGAGTATGCAAAAAAAGGTATTTTTACTTCCGAAATGGAATATATAGCTTCAAAAGAGGGAATTGATAAATCCGGGCTTATTGAAAATATAGCGAACGGTTACACGGTGATTTTAAAAAATAACGCCCACGATATTCGTCCGGCAGGTGTAGGTCGCGGGCTTTCCACCAAAGTCAACTCCAATATAGGAACATCACCCGAACGTATGAGTATTCAAGCGGAGATTGATAAACTTCGCATATCGGAAAAATACGGGGCGGATACGGTGATGGATTTAAGTCTCGGCGCAATTTTAAATCAGGTGCGTAAAAAAATCCTTGAAATATCAACCGTGCCTGTCGGGACTGTGCCGATTTATCAGGTCGGGTTTGAGATTTCCCGCGACAAGCGCAATATTGAGGAGATGACTATTGATGATTTCCTTCGCGTGCTTGAAATGCAGGGCGCCGAGGGGGTGGATTTTGTTACTATCCACTCCGGCGTTACTATGAAATCATGGGAGTATATCAAACACGGCGACCGTATCCTTGACGTTGTCAGCCGCGGCGGGTCTATGCTTTGTTTATGGATGGAACACAACAACGAGGAAAACCCTCTTTATACCCATTTCGACAGGATTCTTGATATTTGCTATAAATATGATATGACCATAAGTCTTGGGGACGGGATGAGACCTGGGGCTACCGCCGATGCCGGCGACCGCGCGCAGGTTCAGGAACTTATTACCTTAGGCGAGCTTGCTTCCCGCGCTCAGGAGGCAAACGTGCAGGTTATGATTGAAGGTCCCGGACACGTCCCTTTAGACCAAGTCGAAACACAGATTAAGATGGAAAAGGATATATGCAAGGGAGCGCCGTTTTATATATTGGGTCCTCTTGTTACCGATATTGCGCCGGGCTATGACCATATAGCCGGTGCGATAGGCGGTGCGCTTGCCGCATCGGTCGGTGCGGACTTTTTATGCTACCTCACCCCCGCGGAGCATCTTCGCCTGCCGGAAATCGACGACGTTCGCGAGGGCGTTATCGCTTCACGGATTGCCGCACACGCCGCCGATATGGTGAAGTATCCCGAAAGGTTCAGGAAATTCGATAACGAAATGTCGCGCGCAAGAAAGCGTCTTGACTGGGAGACTATGTATAGCCTTTCTATCGACCCCGAACTTGCGATTAAGAAGCGCAAGGAAAGCGGTATCGCCGATAAGGACTACTGCTCAATGTGCGGGGAGTTCTGCTCGGTTAAAAACCTCAGCGAGATTAAAAAGCATTTCGTTAAGAAGTAGGGTAAATATCGGAGATTGGGAGTATGAATAATAAATACGAAAAGGTTGTTTTTTACAGTGAAGAGGATGAGGGCTTTATTGCCGAGGCGGTTGACTTGCCCGGCTGTTCGGCTTTCGGCAAGGATGAAATATCCGCAATTAAAGAGCTTGAGACTGCAATAAAACTTTGGATTGAAAGCGCACGGAAAAACAATATTCCAATACCGCCGCCCAAAAAGGCTAATTTCAAAAACCGGAAAAACGTTTCCATTACCTTGCAAGTGCCTGAAGACGTTAAGGAGAGATATGTCCGTTTTAGAGAACATTACAAAACCACTTACAACGGTCCTTTTATTGATAAATATGTGATTGAAGAAGGCGAACGGGCTTTTGAAAAAAATATTGCGCGGAATGCTCAAAAATTATAGGTTTGGGTATCGTAAAACCTTTACCCAAGTTCTTTATACAATCCGCTTACCTGTATCTCAGCGTTGTTCTGGTATTTACCCTCATAGCGCTCAATTTTACCCTTAACCTCGTTATAGTATATCTGGCAAATTTCGGTAAACGGGTAAATTACAACAGGCTGAACCACCGATATTTCCAAAGTCCAGTATCCGGTGAAACCGAGGTCGCCGAAACCCGCCGTAGCGTGTATAAATATCCCGAGCCTTCCGATACTTGAACGCCCCTCAAGAAGCGGAACGTGGTTCAGGGTCTTTGTAAACTCCTCAGTCCTTCCAAGATACAATCTTCCCGGCTCCAGCATATATCCGGTTTCGGGGATAAGCACCTCGCGGGTTTTTGTCGCTTCTTTCATATCCAAAACGCCCTCTTCCACAACAAGCATCTTGTTATGAAGCCTGAGGTTATATGAATTAGGGTTTAGACGCGATATGTCAAACGGGGAAATTTCTATATTTCCCTTTTTTATTTGCTTAAGAATTTCATCACCGGTTAAAATCATTATTTTCCTCTCAGTTTTATTTTAAAGCCGACAGATTCTTTTTAAGTTTTGCAAGCTCATTTTCAAGATACGCGAGCTTGTCTTTTTCTTTTTGAACGATTTGTTCGGGCGCTTTTTCGGTAAAACTTTTGTTTGTAAGTTTAGCTTTAGTTCCTTTAATTGACCCTTCAACGCGGGCAATTTCCTTTTCAAGTTTTTCGATTTCCTTATCGGTGTCGATAACGCCCTCAAGCGATATAAAAAGCTCAAACCCCGGTCCTATTCCGGCAATTTCAGTATTATCCTTCTTATATTTTTCGACCGTTTCAAGTTTGCCGATTTTGGCAAGCTTGCTTATAACATCACGGTTATTCCCGATAATGCCGAGATTTGATTTATTATCAAGCGACAGTTTGACATTAACCTCGGCGCCCGGCGGGATATTATTTTCCCCGCGAATATTTCGCACCGTATAGACAACCTCTTTAAGCAGGTCTATCGACTTAGCGGTTTTATCAAACATAAGTTTTTTATCCGCAACGGGAAAATCGCTTATCATAATCGACTTGTCCGTATCCGGGAGATTTTGGTATATCTTTTCGGTTATGTAAGGCATAAACGGGTGAAGCATCTTGAGACTACCCTCTAAAATATATATAAGTATTGAGAGCTTGTCGCGTTTTTCCTCCTGCGTGCCGTTGTAGATTTTTACCTTCGACGTTTCAATGAACCATGCGCAAAACTCGCCCCAGATAAAATCATACAGCGTGATAGTTGCCTCATTGAATTTAAAACCCTCAATCTCCGCGCGAACCTTGTCGATTGTGCGGTTATATAAAGTGAGTATCCATTTATCGAAATCGTCTTTGGAAGTTTTATCAAGAGGCTTTAAATCAATATCCTGTATATTTTGGAGGATAAAGCGCGATGCGTTCCACGTCTTGTTGGCGAAATTTCTCCCGAGTTCGCATTTTTCATTATTGTAAAGTATATCGTTGCCGAGTGGTGCAAGACGGGTTACGGTGTAGCGAAGCGCATCCGCGCCGTATTCCGATATAACGTCGAGAGGGTCGGGGGAGTTGCCCAATGATTTGCTCATCTTGCGCCCCATCTCATCACGGATAAGTCCCGTAAAATAGACTTTATCAAACGGGATTTTGTCCATAAACTCAAATCCCGCTATAATCATCCTTGCAACCCAGAAAAATATAATATCAGGCGCGGTAACAAGGGTGTTTGTGGGGTAGTAATATTCCAAGTCGGCGGTTTTATCGGGCCATGAATGAACGGCAAAGGGCCAGAGCCATGATGATGCCCATGTGTCCAATACGTCATTATCCTGACGCAGATTTTTATTATCGCATTTGGGGCATTTATCGGGCGATTTTTCATAAGCCCCGTAAAACCCGCACTCATCGCAGTAATACACGGGGATTCTGTGTCCCCACCAAAGCTGACGGGATATGCACCAGTCGCGGATATTTTCAAGCCAGTGGAAATAGGTCTTTTCCCATCGTTCGGGGAAAAACCTGATTTTCTTGCTTTTAACCGCTTCAATAGCGGGCTTGACCAATTCCTCCATCCGCATAAACCATTGCTCCGAGAGGTAGGGTTCAATAGCGACATGCCCGCGTTCGCTGTATCCGACTTTGTGGGTATAATCCTCTATTTTGGATAATAGTTTCAAAGCCTTGAGCTTTTCGACAATCGCCTCGCGCGCCTCATAACGGTCAAGCGTGCGGAACTCCTCCGGCACGTTATCGTTCAGCGAGGCATCCTCGTTGAAAATATTTATAAATTGCAAGCTATATTTTTTTCCGATTTCATAGTCGTTGGGGTCATGCGCCGGCGTGATTTTAAGCGCTCCCGTTCCGAACTCCATATCGACATACTCATCGCATATAATCGGTATCTCCCTGTCTGCCAACGGAAGTATTGCGGACTTACCTATCAGATGTTTATAGCGTTTGTCCTTGGGGTTGACGGCTATTGCGGTATCGCCGAGCATTGTTTCGGGACGGGTTGTTGCTATCTCGATAAACTCGTTACTATCCTTAACGGGATATTTTATATACCAAAGGTTGCCCTTAACCTCCTCGTAATACACCTCCTCATCGGATATAGCCGATTTGGAAACCGGACACCAGTTCACGAGACGGAATCCCTTGTAGATATATCCTTTGTTGAAAAGTTCTACAAAAGAATGGATAACGGCGCGGTAATACCCGTCGTCCATAGTGAAACGTTCCCTGTCCCAGTCGCAGGAAGCGCCGAGCTTTTTTAGTTGCTTGAAAATAATTCCGCCGTATTTGTCTTTCCATTCTACGGCGTATTCCAAAAACTTTTCGCGTCCTATTTCAAATTTATTTATTCCTTTTTCAGCCAAGTGCGCCACGACTTTTGCCTCGGTTGCAATAGATGCGTGGTCGGTGCCGGGTATCCAGCATGCCTCATACCCGTTCATACGATAGTAACGGATAAGTATATCCTGCAATGTGTTGTTGAGGATGTGTCCCATGTGGAGCATTCCCGTTACGTTCGGGGGAGGGATTACGATTGTGTAGGGTTTTTTGTTTGGGTTAGGCGAGCTTTTAAAATAGCCCCGCTCTTCCCATTCACGGTAAATTTTGTCCTCAAACTCGGACGGGTTATAGGTTGCCTCCAAATTTAGCGCCATTGAATACTCCTTAAAAAATTAGCCGTTAAATTGTAAACAAAGAAAGGAGTATTGTCAATTTAAAGAGGAGTGTTCCGCACCGATTTGACTTTAATTTATAGGCAGGGGCGGTCGCCTCGACACCCGGTTTTAAGTGTCATTCCGATTATGTTACTTCATCTCTACCCGTGAAGAATCTACTTTGCTGAATAGAGATACTTCAAAGGTTAGACTAATACGGGTATAATCGGAATGACATAGCGGGGTGTATCAAGTGGAGCGAAACATTACCTAAAAGTCTTTTCTTAAACCAACCGGTCATCGAGCGCCGTCCTGAGCGTGGTCGAAGGATAGCCGACAGGCGAGTATCGAGATGACCCGCCCCCTATACCTACCAGTTTATATTTTCAGGAGTATTTCCGCTACCCCAGTCTATTGTATCCAAGCCCTGCGGGTCGCTCTTGTCATCAAGACGGGCTACACCGTAATTTTCGTTATTTTCTATAGTAACAGGTGAAGCAAAACTGTGGGTACTGTTAATATCCCCGTCCATAAAGCATACGCCGCCTCCCCAGCCCGCGGTATTGTTGCTTATAGTTGCGCTAATAGTATGTCCCGTTCCCCTGTCTATAAACACCCCGCCTCCGTTTTCGGCAGTATTCCCGCTGATAGTTCCGCTTATAGTTACATTATGGCTGCCCTGTCCTACACATATACCGCCTCCGTTCATATCTGCGGTATTACCTGATACGGTTGCGTTTATAGTATTATTTGTGCCTGCGGCTATAGTTATACCGCCTCCCCAATCGCCGGTATTGTCGCTTATAGTTGCGGTAATAGTATTGCCGGGACTTTGATAAGCAAAAATCCCTCCGCCGTCTCCATCTGCGGAATTGTTGGATATGACCGTGTTTTTTATCTGATGACCGCTACCGAGGTTGATATGAATACCGCCGCCTTGGTTATGAGGAATAATACCTGCATCTGCATTACCGCCGCGGATTACAAACCCGTCGATAGTAACGTTATTTACGACATGCAACCAGATAACGTGATTAAGCACGGAGTTTCCGTCAAGTTCGCTTTTCCCGGTGCGGGTCGTAAAATCGCTGTTCCATCCGCCGAGTATATCCAAGTTGCCGACATTGATATACGCACCGCTGTTTTGATAAGATGAGCTTTTGGAATTCAACCCGCTTCCGGGAGTGTAAATCCCCGATGTTACACTGATATTGGTTGAATTTTTCTGCGAGGCAATATAGAGTGCGGTCTGGATAGTTTTGACGGGGGAATTCTTTGTTCCCGGGTTGCCGTCATTGCCGTTGTTGACACAAACGAAAACGGCAGGCATATCCTCGCCGTTTCCGTTCCCGTTCCAGTCGTCATCAATAGGACTGCAACTAACAACACCTAAAACCACCGCCAAAAGGAAACTTAATGGTAAACAGATAAACCTTTTCATATAACCCACCTCCAAACTATTTGAATTATTTTCTCTTTTAAACTTAAAAATATCAAATTTTTGATGAGATATTTTTGTCTGAGTTTTGGGATTTTGGCAAATAATTTTGAAAGGAGCTTACAGGAATAGATTCTTCACGGGTTAGACGGATACGGGTATAATCGGAATGACCGCTATATCCGCACGGGATAGAAACCCTGTTTTAAAGGCATAGGCTGATAAATTTCTTTATCAAAAGCTATATGTAAATTTTCGGTGATATTGAACGGCAATTCAGATAATGTCGGATTAAACGGCGATTTCGTTGCTCCATTTGTAGCTTTCAAGATTAACTTCGGTGAGGTTTTGCATAGAGATGTCGATTTGTTCAAGCAGGGGCAATATCTCATCAATTTTTATCTCGCTTTTTTCCGTTTTTTCGACGAGATTTAACAGGATGCCGAGAATACCTTTATGTTCGATAATTGCCGCGGTTATTTCCTCGTCAAGATGAAGCTGTTGTATAATTTCCTCAATCGGGGTTTCAAACAGAACGTCAAGCAGAGACAAAAGCCCCACTAAAAATGCCTCATCCGCAGTGCGGTTATCGGTATTCCAAATCGTGAGTTTGACCAAGTTTTCCATCTTTCTTGCGCGTTCGCTTGCCGTATAGAAAAGCGGAATAGTTTTTTTATCGCCCACTCCCGTATATGACATCATAAGAAGCCATTGCAGGAGCTTTCTTTGTCCTATTAGAGCAACCGCCTGTCGTATTGATGATATTTTGTTTCTCAAGCCTAAAGCAGCGGAGTTGATAAAATTCAACAGATTTATAGTCAACTCGGGATGCTTTTTAAAACACTGTTCGATTTCATCCGTTTCGGGTTTTTTATACAGGAGATTTATCGCTTCAATTATTGCCAATTTAGACGGGTCGAGTTTTTTATTTTTCATTATGGCAGGTTTGGCGAAAAAATACCCCTGAAAATAATCAAAACCGAGGTTTTTGCATTCCTCAAAATCTTCGCGGTTATCAATTTTTTCCGCTATCCATTTAACTTTATATTTTTCAAAAAGCTTAAATTTCTTTTTTATATCCTCTAAGTTGTTGGCTACCAAATCAACTTTTATATATCTTAAATATTCAAACAGAGGCTCAAAATAATCGGCAAATTCGGGGTCGAAAACAAAATCATCCAAAGCAAAGATAAACCCCTCCGATTTAAGATGTTTAATTTTTTCAAGCAGGTATATATCAAGGTCGGTGGTTTCAAGTATTTCAAACACAAATTTTTCCGGGTCAAGGAAACTGAAAACGTCCTTATGAACAACCGTATGATTAACGTTGATAAATCCGAGTTTGCTGCCCGTAATTTTTTTTAGACCGAAATTATTTAATGTGTTGGCTAAAACCTGTGCGGTAGCAAAAAGGTCATCGGTAAAATTCGCTTGGTTTTTCATACTAGAGCGGTATAGGATTTCATAGGCGAATATTTCGCCGTTCTTGTTGAGAATGGGCTGGCGTGCTAAAAACACCTCATCCGACATTTTTTTCCTCAGAAACATTCAACTTATGCAATATTTTAAATCCATATTTGAAAAAAATCCAACTTTTTGATAAAATATGACGGTTATTATTTATATATTGTTTCTTATAAGGAGATACTATGCTTGCTAAAAGAATTATTCCTTGTCTTGATATAGATAAGGGACGCGTGGTTAAAGGGGTTAATTTTGTTAATTTTCGTGATGCCGGTGATGCGGTTGAGAATGCGCGGTTTTATAACGAGGAGTGCGCCGACGAACTTGTCTTTTTGGATATTTCCGCAAGCCACGAAAACCGCGCTACCGTTGTCGATATGGCACAACAGGTCGCAAAAGAAATTTTTATCCCGTTTACTATCGGAGGGGGGATACGCACCCTTGATGATATACGCGCGGTGCTTAATGTAGGAGCGGACAAGGTTTCCATAAACTCAGCTGCGGTAAAAAACCCCGAATTTGTTCGCGAAGCCGCCCGCGCTTTCGGCACATCTACTATCGTTGTGGCTATTGATGCCAAACGGGTCGGCGATTCCAAGTGGAACGTTTTTATTAACGGCGGACGTATTGATACGGGGATTGACGCTATTGAATGGGCTAAGCGTATGAATGAATACGGCGCAGGCGAAATTTTGCTTACCTCGATGGATTGCGACGGGACTAAAAACGGCTATGACCTTAAACTTACCCGCGCTATTGCGGACAGCGTTTCCGTTCCAGTGATTGCATCGGGAGGCGCAGGAACGCTTGAGCATTTTGCCGAGGCGTTTATAGAGGGGAAAGCGACGGGCGCTCTTGCCGCTTCCCTGTTCCATTTCCGCGAGCTTTCCATTACCGAGGTTAAGCGGTATTGTCAAAATCGCGGTATTAATATGCGTCTTGATTATATATCAGAATAGATGCTATGAAATATCTTCTATATATATTTGACCTTGACGGGACTATTATCGACAGCCGGGGGTCTATAATATCGGCGCTTTACGATACTCTCGATTTTTTTAATCTTCCGAAAATCAACTCGGAAAAGGGCAAGTTGTATATCGGGCATACTCTTGAGGATATTTTAAGAAATATCGGCGTTGAGGATATTGAACGGGGACGGCAGGTTTATCGCGAGGCATATTACAGGTATATTAAGGGCGAAAAGCCTTTTCCCGGTATAAACGAGCTTTTGAAAAATCTGAAAAGCCGCGTGCTTTTGTCTATTTCTACAAATAAGGGGAGTAACGGCACCCGTGTAACTCTTGAGAATAACGGGATTTTGGATTATTTCGACACCATAGAATCAGTCGATACCGCTAAGGCAAAACCCCATCGCGAAAGTTTCGATAAGATACTGAGGTTTTACGCTTCGCAGGGTAAAAAATTGGAGGTATCCGACTGCCTTATCGTGGGGGACAGTCCTACCGATTGCGAGTTTGCGCATAATTGCGGGGCGGATTTCGCTTTTGTTGAATGGGGGTTTTTTACACGGGACACGCTTCCTTTTGAACCGACCTATTCGGTTAATCGCGCCGATGAGCTTTTTTTGATTAACGATGAGGCTGTTGAGATTGAAATAGAGGAAGAGATTGATTTGCATAATTTTAAGCCGAAAGAGGTTAAAATCCTTGTGGAGGCTTATCTGGTTGAAGCGAATAAGCGGGGTTTTAAGTCGGTCAGGATTATTCACGGCAAGGGTAAGGGTGTGCAACGCGAGATTGTGCGCGGTATCTTGGCTAAAACCGATTTCGTGGATAATTATTACGATGCGCCTTATTATATAGGCGGGAGAGGCGCTACTATCGCCGAGCTTAAAACTTAGGTTTTTGTTGCGTCAATACCGACACGGGGTTATAATATATCAGGGTGCCGGGAAATTTCGGAGGGACTATGTCAAAACATAATTTAGACAGTCTTTTATTGCTGATGAGGAATTTATCCTTTGAGGACAAGGTTGCTCTTATTTCAAAAATATCGGATTCTATTTTGGTTGATGAGCAGAAAAAATGGGATAAACTAAAAACGACTTATGGGAAATTTCAATCCTCGCTTTCCGCTAATGAAATCATAGATGAAATTCGTCAATCCCGTCATTATGAAAAGAAAGAGATTAAACTATGAAATCCTATTTGTTGGATACGAATATTTGCATATATTTTTTAAAAGGCGAATTCGGAATAGATAAGAAAATTGAAACGGTTGGTATGGAGAATTGTTATATATCCGAAATTACTGTTAATTGATGAATAGTTTTATACAGGGGGCAAAGCTGTGATTTCAGAACCGACTTTTTTTGATACCTCTGTCGGAAGGTTAAAATGCGATACGGGATGTTCGGTTGAGTATTACGATAACGAAAAAGTAAAAGACATTTTATTTTCGGAACCCGTGTCGATTCAAATCCTGTCGGGAGAGGTTTCTATCAATGAAATCAGGTTTTATGAAAACGGAAAATTAGAGAGGGTTTGGCTTTCCGAACCACGGGCTATTGAAACACCATCGGGAAAGTTACAGATTTCGGCGATTGCTTTTTACCAAAACGGTAATATGCAGGGTATCGACCTTTCGGGAGCGCAAAACGTTGAAACCCCGTCGGGAGTATTGAAACCGAATTGGATTATTTTTTATGAGAGCGGTAAAATTCGCAGTCTTAGTATGTCGGAGCCTCAATCCGTAAATACCCGGTTCGGTATATTTAAACTGAGGGCGGTTGATTTTTATGAAAGCGGGAAACTCAGGCTTGTTCATCTTTTAGAACCGCAGTTGCTTGACATCCCGCTTGGAAAATTAAGGTTAAATAGAATTTTGTTTTATGAGAGCGGTAAAATTAACGGAGCTTGGATTTCAGACCCCCAAATTTTTGATACCCCGTCGGGAAAGTTAAAACTTGGGATGGTCGGATTTTACGAAAGCGGTAAACTCAAATTCGGCGGCTTGGCTGAAAAAAGTCTGATTAATAATACAGAATTTGACTTATGGAAAATTGTCGGATGGAGCAAGGACGGTAAATTTATCGGAGAATTGAAATACGACAGCGAAAAAGACGATTATGTTCCCGTTTCGGGATAGATTAATTTTGCACACTATAAATAAGGAGATACAATGACCCCAAAGGAAAAAATCAAAAACTATGTTGCCGATGCCGTTAAGGATGAGTTTTCGATTGAAACGGACTCCATACAGATAAATTACCCCGACCATCGTCAATACGGGGACTACGCTACGCCTGTTGCGATGTCGCTTGCAAGGGAACTTAAACGCAACCCCCGCGATGTTGCATCGGCGTTGGTGGGGAGACTGTCGGCTTATCCCGAATTTGATAAGGTGGAGATAGCGGGACCGGGGTTTGTCAATTTCTTTCTGTCGGACAAATTTATAGATGACACGGTTCGTGAGGCGGCGCTGACCGAAAATTTCGGCAAGAACGATGCTCTTTCGGGGAGAAAAATCCTGCTTGAGTATGTGAGCGCTAACCCCACCGGACCGTTACATATAGGTCACGGAAGATGGGCGGCTATCGGGGATTCTATGAAGCGGATACTTAAATTCTGTGGCGCGGACGTGTTTGCGGAGTTTTATGTTAACGATGCCGGTAACCAGATTGAGTTGCTCAATCAAAGCGTTTCCGCCGTGCGTGAGAGTAAACCTATTCCCGAAAACGGCTATCACGGCGAATATATAAAAGAAATTGCCGCTATTGACGGCGAACCTAAGGATATTTTGCTTAATATGCAGAAAGAAACTCTCCTTAAATTCCGCACGGAGTTTGATAATTATTTCTCCGAGATAACCCTGCGCGAGTCGGGGTTCGTGGAGGATACAATCAGGCAACTTGAACGGGCGGGGATTCTTTATGAGCAGGATGGGGCTTTGTGGTTTCGCACTACGGATTTCGGTGATGATAAAGACCGTGTGCTTGTCAAGGCGGACGGGAGTTATACATATTTCGCGGTGGATATAGCATACCATCGTAAGAAAATCGAGCGGGGATTTGATGAGCTTATAAACGTGTTCGGCGCTGACCATCACGGCTACGTTTCGCGTATAAACGCCGCGGTTAAGGTTTTTGCCGAAATGGCGGGGCATAATGTTGACCTTAACGTGATAATCGGACAACTTGTAAATCTCTTTCGCGGGGGTGAGGCGGTTCGGATGTCGAAACGCACCGGCGATATGATTACCTTGGATGAGGTTATCGACGAGATTGGCGTTGACGCGGGCAGGTATTTTCTTGTGATGAGGAAAACCGACTCCTCGTTGGATTTCGACCTTGAAGTGGCAAAACATCAGTCGGATGATAACCCCGTGTTCTATGTTCAATACGCGCATGCCCGTATCTCCGGCGTTTTAGACCATGCCGGGGCTAAAGGCGCTGCTCCCGATTTTAATGCCGAAACTATTATCGACAGTCCCGAGGGTCGCGAACTTGCATTGGAGATTTTGAAATTCCCCGATACGCTTGTCGAGATTGGAAATTCGCTGGAACCTCATCGCGTGCCGATGTATCTTGAGGGGATAGCGGCTGCTTTCCACAGGTTTTACCATCATAATCGTGTTGTTAGCGAGGATAAAACCGCCACTTCACGAAGATTAGTGTTGGTTCGTTCCGTTAAGAATATCCTCAAAACCGGATTGGATTTAATCGGCGTAAACGCACCGGATAATATGTGATTATGTTTAAGAACACCTATACTTTTTTACGATTGTCGTTCCAAAAAAGAAAGGATACATCTAAGTCCAAAAAAGAGAGTTCCCA
>CAZQBT010000004.1:0-85266 GCA_964591955.1 uncultured Brevinematales bacterium
ATGTGACATTTCTATTTAAACGAAACCTGTGACATTTCTATTTTCTTGACACAAATATTTGCAAAAAATCCCTTCCCACTTACACGCAGGCCTGAATTATCGCCTCAATTTCCGCTTTGGAGAGCGCCACGGGGTTATTTTTCACCCCCGCTTTCTCCGCAATACGCACGACATCCGACACCCGCACTCCCCCGTCGCCAAGACGCGGAAATCCCCCGCTTTCCGTTAATGCGCTCAGATGGAGCGTGAGGGCGCGAAGGTTTTTATCGCGGTCGCCGGTATCCTTGCCGTTGAGCATCACCCCGACACGGGCGTATTTATCGAGAGCGGTTGCGTATTTATCGGGGTCGCGGCTCATCTTGAGGATATTGTATTTTGTAGCTTCGGGAAGAAGTATCGCGCAGATAACGCCGTGAGGAATATCGAAAAACCCGCCGATAACCCCCGCGATACCGTGAACGACACCAAGTCCGGCATTGGCAAGCCCCACACCCGACAAGTATGATGCATAAAGCATATCATCACGCGCCGCGATATTTTCGGGTTCATCAAAGACAGCCTTATCAAAGGAACGGGCAAAATGTTGAATCCCCGACAGGGTCAGGCTATCCGTCAGCGGGGTTGCGTTTGTCGAGACATAAGCTTCAATCAACTGGGTTAAAGCATCAAGCCCGCAAGCGACCGATACGGTAAACGGGCAGGTAAGCGTAAGTTCGGAGTCGAGTATAGCTATATCGGGGACAAGGTTATTATGGCGAAGCGATTTTTTAAAGCCCGTCGCGCCGATTTTACCGATAACGGCGTTCTTTGATGCCTCGCTTCCCGTGCCTGCGGTTGTCGGGACTGCTATAAACGGGGTTTTGATACCGTTATGCTTTTTCGTGCCGATACCTTCAAGATAATTAGCGATACCGTCTTTCTGTGGAATCATCGCGGAGACCGCCTTTCCCGTGTCGATAACGCTCCCGCCCCCGATAGATACTACCAGATGGATTTGCTCTTTTTTTGCGCGCTCGACTGCCATATCGACAAGCTCCACCGACGGTTCACCGATAACCTCCTGCTCAATCCATTTGATACCGTTTACCTTGAACGTATCGGTAAGACTTTTCCATTTCGGGGATAGCGCAAGCGAGGATTTCCCCCTGACAATAAGCACACGGTCTCCGATTTCGGATATAAGCGAGGGAAGTTTGTCAAGCGAACCCGCGCCGAATATCAGACGGGGATTTGTGAAAAACTCAAAGGGGGCAAGTTCTAAAGGGTGTTCCATTTATTCACGTCCTCCGGCTTGATAATCTTGTGTTTGATACCCTCGCGGGGACGAGCCATCCATCCGGCAACCGTTTCGCGCCATTTCAGATAGTGAGGGGTTTCCTTATGTTGCGCGCTTGCATCCTCCGATGTGTAAGCCTCGTAAAGAAAAAATCGGGACTGGTTTTCGACACATTGCAGAAAGTCAAAACGGAGATTGCCCGGCTCCTGGATTGACGCCTCGTGGTTTTCGATAGTCGCTTGGATAAAATCCTCGATATATTCCTGTTTAACATAGACCGTTACGCAGGTTACTATCATAGATACCTCCTTCTCCTTCATAAATGTTTTTAAATACTTTTCATATTATAGCGAAAGGGGGTAGATTAAGCAAGAGAATTTCGGTTTGCATAGATAATGGAAAATCAGGATTTATACCCTACATCCACGCAGTCCTTGCGTTCGCGAGAACCGCGCCGTCGCTTTTTCGCTTAACAGTATGGCTAAACCCGACCTCACCGTTATCGCAGGCAAGACAGTCTATCTCATCGCCGTAAAACCCCTCGGCGAGAAAATTAATCTCCGCTTCACTAACGGAATGACGCGAAATAAACTCATAGGGCAGGGTTTCTATAAAATACGTCAGATACGCTATATTGCTTATATGACGGTTTACATCTATATCGGAGATGCGCGGTGTTATGGATTTGGTATAAGATGGGGTATCAACCGGCAGGAGTTTCGGCAAATCGCGGGGAGGAAGATAATCCGTTACAAGCTCTATGTGTTCAATAGACGATAGGCGGCGTTGCGGCATCCGTGTCTTCAGGTTAATAATCGCCCAGTAGCTATGAGCAACCCCGATACGTTCACCCCCGCCGTCTTTTATAACAAAATCCCTTGTAGCAAAAAGCGACTTAACGCCGGTAGGAAAAGTGTCTATAATGAGTTTGTCTTTCCAATGGGGACGTTTATCAATTTTAAAATAAAGACGGGCTAAAACCCAGGTTATGTCTATCTTTGAGAATTGACTGTAACCTACATCAAGGTCATCGGCGTGGTTTGCCGCCGCCTCCTGTAAGTATGCAAGAAGCGATTCGGGCTTAAGCAGTCCGTCCGTTGACAGTTCGTTAGTCCTGATTTCAAATTCCTGTGTCCAAATACGGCGCATCCTTTCTCCTATTATAATTCTTTTTCATATACGGTATATTCCCTGATAAGATTCATACCGAGTTTCTCAAGAGCGTTTCGCATAGGAAAATTATCCTCAAGGATATAATTAGCCTCAAGACGGATTCCCTTGTCGTAAAGTCCCTCGCAAAGACTAAGATAAAGCAAAACATCAAGCCCGCGCCCATGGTATTCGGGAAGCACCGCCAGTCCGAAAAGACGATAATCGCGGACTTTCTTAACCCCGGTAAGAAGTTTCAGAAATCCGAACGGAAAAAGCCTCCCGCCGATTTCCTTAAACATTATATTCATATCGGGAAACCCGAGAGTAAACCCGACAGGCTTCCCGTTATCCTCCACAAACCATACGCAGTCGGGACTCACAATATGTTTTATCTTTGTAAACACGTCCATAAACTCATCGTAATTCATAGGAACATATCCCCAATTCCCCGCATAAGCGCGGTTACTAATTTCAAGGATATGCAAACCTTCCTGCAAAAGATTTTTTTTGTCAAGGGAACGGGTTCTCAAAGAAGGGTTGCGGTTAAGCAAAATTTTCCCGAAACGCTTAAATCTTTCGGGAATCTCGTAACCTTCCCTTGAGTCGGCATCATAAGCAACAAGTCCTTTCGATTTTTTAAACCCCAATTCTTTAATCAAATCGTTATAATATAGATAATTATACGGAGTAAAAATAACGGGCTTCTCTGATTTTCCGGCAGACAAAAACCCGAAATTCTCCGCCATAGGATTAAAAGGACCGCGGATAAGTTCCATCCCGCGTTGTTTCAGCCAATCGCAGGCAAAAGAAAAAATTACACGGGCTACATTAATATCGTTTACGGATTCAAATGCCCCGAATAATCCCGCTTTGATTTTATTATGAGAATTGTAGTTAGGGTCAATATAAATCAAGGCGCGTCCCAGCGTTTTTTTATTATCGCTCTTGACAAGAATCATCACGTATTCCGTTTCGGCAATATAGGGACTTTTCTTAGAAAATGCGGCTTTTTCATCGCTCCACAAAGGAGGAATCCAGTGAGGGTCGTCGCGGTAAAGCTCCTTCGGAAAATATATAAAATCCCTGATTTCTCCCCGACTTTTAACCTCAATAATTTTCATAAGGTCATAAACCTCAACTTATCAAAATAAAACCCAAAATATTATATCATAATAAAACATATTTTTCAAGTATTGACCGAATACCGAATTTGACCTCTTTACAATAATCTGATATAATAAAACAAAAAAAATGAGGGGATGCAATGCCTATATTGGGAATCCTTCTTTTTATAGCCTCAATACTTACGATTTCTTACTCGGTAGCGGGGGCATTAAGAATATATTTCGACTTACTTGCTTTTGCCGCAGTAGTGTTGATGCCGATTTTTGCTATGATGATAAGTTGGAAGCCCTATGAACTCAGGGATGCTTGGCTATCCACCGTAAGTAAAAAACACAAACCCACCAAGACATCAAGACTTCTATGGGATTTTATGATGAAAGCCACTTTGGCAACGGGATTCCTTATTATTCTTGTTTGTGGGATTGCCGTAATACGCGCTATCGGTATAGATAATCCAATCGAAAACGCGATACTTTTTGCAGTGCAGTCCGCAATCTACTCAATTATGCTCGGAGGTTTTTATTTTGCTATGAGAACCCGTGTCCGCAGAAGAAGGAAAAGAAAATAATTACTTTTCTTTATATACAATAAACCTTTTCCCGAAAGCCTCTGAAATATCGCAGGTTTTTCCGTTTATCTTAAACGGTTCGGCATCACCGGAAATACGGATATAAACCTCGTCTTTCAACACCGCCTTATCTTCAAAAACAAGACTTGATTTATCGCCGTTATAATTAAATTTCGCTATGTCGCTTGACGGGAAAATATGCCCTTTGCTTCCCGCAACGGAATATTCCTTCATATCCGAAACAAGAAAACATCTTGAAGCAAAAGGCGGGAGTTTAAAATCACCGCCCCCGCTAAAGCCTTTTAAACTCTCAAAATAGATTCCCTTCTCCAAAGAAAAAGCCCCGTATTTATCGCCGAGATTTGAAAATAAAAAATACCTCAAATCATCAATATAAAACTCAATCCTCAAAATATCGTTATCCCGCCTGATATTCTCGATAGTCTTTTTCTTATGAGGAAAATGGGCGAGATAAAGCATCTCCTGCTTTTTAGAATATAGCGAGGGGTTATCGGAACAGAACACGAGACCGCCAAGCACAAGATTAAGCAAAAAAAGCGTCTTTTTCTGCATTTCGGTAAGCCAACAATTTTCCGTGCGAAGAATAAACACGTCGGGGTCATTCCCGAAAGCGCGAAAATTTAAAAAATGTCGTCCGACCGTGCTTTCAAGAGAATTTGCCGTAGAAACCCTTTCGCGGTAATTGATATGCTTCAGACGGGCATCCTCCCAACTCAAAGCTACATCACTACCTATCCTGCAATAATCGACCTTTCCGAAAGCCGCCCCAAGAGGAACACCGCATCCGAGTATAAATTTATCACCGCAGACCTCGCGTAAAAACTCCATCGCCTCGCACATAATAGCCCCGCGCGTCTTACCGTCCAAAGGAGCAATCGCCGCGGCATAGAGAAAGTCCAATTTTACCAAATCAAACCCCCACCCATCAAAAACCGTCCTGAAAACCCCTCGCAGATATTCCCTGACCTCTTCATTATAAAAATTCAACGCATAAAACCGCCCGCTCCAGTTAAACGGGTTGTTCCCCACAACAAACGGCTTTCCCTTTGTGTTTTTCACCAACCAATCGGGATGGTTTTTCCTGATTAAGGAGTTCTCCTCTGCAATAAACGGGGCAAGCCAAATTCCCGCCTTAAACCCCCGTCTTTTTACTTCGCTTGCGATAAACCCCATCCCGCTGGAAAACTTATCTTTAACGCTAAGCCAGTCGCCCACCGCCGTCTGATACCCGTCGTCTATCTGGAAAAAGTCGATTGGAATATGTTTAGACGAAAACGATTCAAGCACCTTCAAAATCTTTTTTTCGCTGATTTTGTGATAATAATTATACCAGCTTGTCCATCCCGTATCGGGCAACACTTTCGGCGAAGCTATATCCAATTCATCAAAATAACGTTCAATTGTTTCATAGAATCCGCCCTCCGTAAAAAACACATCAAACAGGCGGGAACTCCCCTTTAAAACCATCCCCTCGCATTCCTTTTTGATATAGAGCTTTTTTTCCTTAACCCGCGTTTCAAAAACCGTATAACCGCTTGCTTCGCAAAGCGAGCCGTAAAAAGAAACCGTATTATCGCGGTATTTAAGATAGGTAAGCCCGTAACTATGAATAGCGCCCTTTTGATTGGAGTATTTATAAAAACGCGAGTCACCGAAATTGTCGAGGTAGTAACGTCTCCAAAGCGGAAACAGGACTTTGGATAGCCCATGCTGTTTTTCATCGGGAGAAAACTCCCTGCTCTCACTCCATGATTGAAACCCGTTTGCAAAAACTCTTTCCAAGCCGTAAACAGACACCTCCGCCTCAATATGACACTCCTCGATTTCTATGCTTTCCGATGAGTTGATATTAAGATTAATACGGGTAACGTTTTCTTTTTCGGTAACGTCTAAATCGGCAGTAATGCACGAATGCTCCGTTTTTCCGTCTTTAAGCAGGCACACCTGACGGGTTTTTCCGAGACGATAAATCAACAGTCCGCCGATAATTTTCATAATTCCACCTTATTTTTCTTTGCCTGAATACGGTTGGATGTTATAACTTTGACACCAAGTCCGAAAAGATTGTCAATCACCGTTTCGCCTTCTTTAACCGGCGCGACCAATTCCACCTCCCGAAGTTCGCTCATCAGCTCAAAAATCATCGCCTTGGGTATTGCGCGGTCTGTCCATACGGAGACAAGAGGGTAAACCCCGTCCCTGACCCGCACCGTAGAGGTGATAATCCGTCGCGGGTCAAGTATTTCCTCCCCGACGTAATCCTCACCGAGTTTGCATACATTGCCCTCAATGGCGGTGATAGCCCCCGCGCCGTCAAGCGAGGTCGTAATTTCACATCCGCGCGGACACCGAATACAAATCATTTTTCGTTTTTCCATAAGCGCCTCAGTTAATATCAATAACTCTAATCACAAGCGATTTCAAATCCGAAGATGCCTTTTCTAAAATGTCTTTCCCGCTGAGTTTTAAAATAAGCATCTCGGCGGGACGGGCGTAATTTCGCTTGAAAGTCTTAATCACCCTTGCCCCGTCCGTAATATCTATAATCACTTTGCTTTCAAATGGTGAGGAAACCCGCATTTCGATATAAAAATCACCGCCGACAAGAATATCGCGGTTAATATGGTGAGGAATAACCGAACGGACGTTATCCCCCGCAATAATCGCAATTTTTTCGTTTTGCATATCCAAGCGGTTTTGCGCGAAAAGCGAGGCATTTCTGCCGGCTTCCTTTCCGGCAAGCGACACGTAATCCACGAGGTCATAAATCGTAACGACATTGCCCGCCGAAAAAACTCCCGCAATATTAGTCGCCATTTTCTCATCGACAACGGGACCTCCCGTAACAGCATCAATTTCCACCCCCGCTTTAACGGAAAGTTCGTTTTCGGGAATCAATCCCACCGACAACAAAAGAGTGTCGCACTCGATAATCTCCTCCGTGCCGTCAATCGGCGCAAGGCTTTCATCAACCTTAACGGTCTCGACAGCCTCAACGCGGTTTTTCCCGATAATCCTTTTAACCGTGGTGGAAAGCTCAAGCGGAATATCAAAATCCTCAAGGCATTGCACATAATTACGCCTAAGCCCTGTAAGAAACGGCATAATCTCTATAACGCGCTCGACTTTTGCGCCCTCAAGCGTAAGCCTTCGCGCCATAATCATTCCTATATCGCCCGAACCCAAAATCACAAACCTGTTGCCCGGCATAAATCCCTCGATATTTACAAGACGCTGGACAGTGCCTGCGCAAAAGACTCCTGCGGGACGGTTGCCCGGAAGGCGAATCTGTGCGCGGGTTCTTTCTCGGCACCCCATCGCAAGCACAATGGCGCGTGCCTGAATTTCAAGGTATCCCTGTTCGCTGTTTGTTGCGTAGATTTTCAGCGAAGACGTTATATCCATCACCATCGTATCAAGCAAAAACTCTACTCCACTCTCTTTCGCCTCATCTATAAACCGCAACGCGTAAAGAGGACCCGGCAAATCCTGTTTGAATATCACCGAGCCGAACCCGTTATGGATACACTGGTTTAAAATCCCTCCGGGTTCGTTATTTCGCTCAATAATAAGGACATCACGCGACCCCGCTTTCTTAGCCTCAATAGCCGAGGCAAGCCCCGCGGGACCTCCCCCTATTACAACGACATCATATATCCTACCGTTCATCGGCTTTCCTTCAAAATTTTTGTAGGTCTGAACACAAACTCCGAACCCGCCCCCTTCTTTGACACGTTTTCTACCGGGAAACCGAGTTCGGATGATAAAATTTCTATTACGCGGGGATAGTCGAACCCGCCCTGACACCGTCCCGTGCCGAGCCAAGTTCTCCGCTTGATTGCATCATAGGTGGTAGCGGGTATGGGGGAATGAATCGCTTCGATAATTTCGACCTCGGTTACCTCCTCACATCGGCAGACAATCCGTCCGTAAGCGGGGTTTTGCCCGACCAATTCCCCCCTCTCTTTGTGAGAAAGCCTGCGAAAACAGGGAGAAGATTTGCGAAACGGGTTGAAATTTTCTCTATGTATCAGTTTTTCCCCCGCATCGGCAAGAAGTTCCATAACCCGTTTTGCAATAGCCGGCGCGCTTGCAAAACCGGGGGATTCTATCCCGCCGAGATTCACAAGCCCGTTATCCGTTATCTCTATCACAAAATCCCTGTCGGCGTTGCCTGTCGCGCGAATACCCGAATATGAGGCAATAACGTCGCGCCCTTCAAGCGAGGGAACAAGACGTTTAGCATTAGACAAAATCTCCGACAAACCCACAGCAGAGGTTGCGGTATCGGTTTTATCGTGAATTTCAAAGGCGTTGGGTCCTATCATAACGTTACCGTGAACCGTTGTCGATACGATAGTCCCTTTACCTTTTTCAGTCGGCATAGGGAAAAGAACGTTATTTAGTTTGACCTTGGAAGCATCAAAAACAAGGTATTCCCCCCGTTTCGGTGTGATTTTAAAATCGGGACGAACCCCCGCCTTGTGCATAACTTCATCGGAAAACAACCCCGCCGAATTGACAACCCATCGAGAGTAAAACACGCCTGCGGAGGTTTTTATACCCGTTATAATTCCGTCCTGCATAATAAAGTCGATAAATGCGGTATTAAGCATAAGTTTAACGCCGTTGGTAACGGCATTTTCGGAAGGCGCAAGAACCGCGGCAAACGGGTCGATAACCGCGGCGCTCGGTGTCCACAATGCACCCGAAACGCGGGGGTTTAACAACGGCTCTCTCATCAGCATCTCATCACGCCCCAAAATCCTCAAGCCGGGGATACCGTTCTCCACCCCGCGACGGTAAAGAGGTTCAATCTTATCGAATTCCCCGTTCCCGATTGCGACCACGTAAGCCCCCGTCTCCTTAAACGGAATATCAAGCTCGCGGACGGCATCCCGCCACATACGATTTCCCGATGAGTTCATCTGCGCCTTGAGAGTGCCGGGTTTCGGGTCGTGCCCCGAATGGATTATAGCGCTGTTTGCGGAACTTGCCCCCATACAAATATCGCTCTCCTTTTCAATCCAGAGAACGTCAAGTTTATAACGGGACAACTCCCTTGCGACAAACGCGCCGACAACCCCCGCGCCGATTATTATAATATCAAACTTATTGTTATCCATAAACAGTCCTATTTTTCAAACCATTCAAAGGTGCGGGAAACGGCTTTTCTCCAGAATTTTAATTCCCGCGACCGCGTTTCATCATCCATCTTGGGATACCATTCCTTATCGACAGCCCAGTTTTCACGAAGCTCGTCAAGACTGCCCCAAAATCCCACGGCAAGTCCCGCCGCATACGCCGCACCAAGCGCGGTAGTCTCGGTGATTTTAGGACGGATAACCGGCACGTTGAGAATGTCGCTTTGAAATTGCATAAGCAACTCATCAACCACCATCCCCCCGTCAACTTTCAAAGAGGGGATAGGCACGCCGGTATCTTTCTCCATAGCCTCGAAAATCTCGCGGGTTTGAAAAGCGGTAGCCTCAAGCACGGCACGCGCGATATGCCCCTTGTTGACGTAGGCGGTAAGCCCAGCGATAACGCCTCGGGCGTTGCTTTTCCAGTATGGGGCATAAAGCCCGGAAAATGCCGGCACAAAATATACCCCGCCGTTATCATCCACAGATTCCGCCAAGGTTTCAATTTCGGCGGAGGTTTTAATCAGACCCCAATTATCGCGAAACCACTGGACAAGCGCGCCCGCTACGGCAATAGACCCCTCAAGCGCATAAACCGCCTTATCACTGCCGATTTGGTATCCCACAGTAGTAATCAGCCCGTATTTTGAATGTATAATATCATTCCCCGTATTGACAAGCATAAAACATCCCGTGCCGTAGGTGTTCTTTGACGACCCGCAGTCATAGCAAACCTGCCCGAAAAGCGCCGCCTGCTGGTCGCCGAGTATTCCCGCAACGGGGATTTTTTCGCCAAAGGGACCGTCTTCGGATGTAACCCCGTAAAAATTCGGTTCAACCGAGGGTTTAATCTGGGGAAGCATCGCGCGGGGAATATCAAAATGCGACAACATCTCATCATCCCAATTAAGCGTAGCAAGGTCTAACAACATAGTGCGGCTTGCGTTGGTAACATCTGTAATATGCACGCCTCCGTTAGTTCCTCCCGTAAGAAGCCAGATAAGCCAACTGTCGATAGTGCCGAAAATCGCCTCGCCCTTTAACGCAAGTTCGCGTAAACTTGGAATATTATCCAATGCCCATTTCAGCTTGGGACCCGAAAAATAAGTGGCAAGCGGAAGCCCCGTTTTATCGCGGAAACGGTCAATACCGCCGTCGCGGGTAAACTCATCGACAATATCCGAAGTGCGGGTATCCTGCCAGACTATCGCGTTGCAATACGGTTTCCCGTTTTTCGGATTCCATATTACCGAGGTTTCGCGCTGGTTGGTAATACCTATTGATGCAATATCAGCGGGCATAATATTGCCCTGCCTTAAAGCAGCTTTTATCACCTTGCAGGTTTTCTCCCAGATTTCAAGCGGGGCATGCTCAACCCAGCCGGGACGAGGGAAAATTTGTCTGTGTTCCTCCTGCGCAACCGCAACCTCGTTCCCATGCCTGTCGAATATGATAAAACGGGTGCTTGTCGTCCCCTGGTCTATTGCACCGATATATTTTTTCATAACCACCTCAAGAATGTCTGTTTATAAAATAGATTGTTTTTTCTATAATTAAGTCCTTGTCGAAATCCATCGTGGCAACGTGATAAGAATTATCAAGCCAAATAAGTTCCTTATCATTAGATGGAATTTTTGAATAAGTATAAGTCGCATTTTTAACGGGAAGGATATGGTCATCACGCGATTTAAAAATAAGCGAAGGCATTTTAATTAAACCGAAGTCTTTTTTCACCTTTTTGATAAGACGGGTCATTTGATACACCCCCTCGGTGGGACTTCTGTCGTAAGCCAATTCCTTTGCGGAAGGGTCTTTGATATCGCCGGCGATTGCAGGCGTTGATTTTATAATAAACCGGAGCAGAGGAACAAGAAAAACTGCGGGATTACCGAGAAAAATCGCGTGATTAATAACAATAACGCCGATAATGTCGGGGTTGAGTTGCGCCAACCGAAGCGCCAAAGTGCCGCCCATCGACAAGCCCATTACAAAAATTTTGTCGGCACGTTTACGAAGAGCCGCAAGCGCGGATTTAAGGTCGTTAATCCAATCCTCGTATTTGGTATTATTCAAGTCCTGCCAACGGGATGAATGCCCGCTGAGACGGGGAACTTCAACGTTAAATCCCGCCTCGCCGAGACGGTTGGCGATATAGCGGAAGCTATCGGGTGTGCTGGTAAACCCGTGGCTTATCAAAATCCCAATGTCGGACTTGGAAACATAGGAAATCGGCTCGCTTCCCTTTAGATAGTCTTTTTTTTGCAAATTTTCCATAAAATATTCCCCTTTTACCAGTTTGTGATAATTATAACGAATTCGGGAAAATTAGCAAGAACTTTTTGGAATTGTCTATTTTTTGGAAAGAGATATATACAGGTTGTCGATAAGCGAAATAACGCGCTCTCCGAATTTTTCGTTTGTTTCCTTTCGTTTTTTCACAAGAGAAACAAACTCGCCGAGTATGAGCGGAAAAAGCTCTATCGCCTCAAACACGACCGAAAAAAAACGGATACGGGAATATTTTTCGCGATTTTTCTCAATAGGAAAAAGAATTTTTAAAAGAAAAAAACTTGCAAGAAAAAGCAGAAAAATCCTCGATACCGCGGTAATACCGTCAAGTAAGGCATTGGAATAAATCTCAAAAATCCACCAACTAAAAATCCGTCCCTCACGGATAGTAAAAAGTTTAATCAGGAAAATCGGAAGCGTAAGTATAAAAAGAAACGCTAAGTTTTTAAGGAATGAGGAAATCTCACTGAAGCCGAACACAAGATTTAAAACAAGAAATAACCCGAGCAAAGGTATAATAAGATTAAGCGGGATAAAAAAAATCCCCGCCGCAAAAAGCGACAGGGAAACTATTAAAAAATATAACATAATCGAAACTTACTCCTCTGTTTTAGAGGGTGCAAGCATCTCGGGAACAAGCTCAATAATAGCCATCTCTGCGCCGTCATTGGTTCTGAAACCGAGACGGTAAATACGAGTGTAGCCCCCGTTGCGATTTTGGTAACGGAGAGCAATATCGTCGAAAAGTTTAACCACAATGTTGCGTTCGGGAATATCACGGATAACAAGGCGTTTTGAATGCAGGGTATTCTTTTTAGCTTTTGTAATAATTTTTTCAGCAAAAGAACGAAGCGCTTTAGCCTTATCAATAGTCGTCTCTATGCTTTCGTATTTAAAAAGGGAAAGCGCCAAATTGCGCATAAGAGCCTTCCTGTGAGACTCGCGCCTTCCAAGTTTATGGATTTTTTTATTATGTCTCATAACAAACTCCTCTATTCATCTTCATCATCATAATCATCATCTGTTTCACTACCGTCGGCAGTCAGATTCAAGCCATACAAAGAAAGTTTTTCGGAAATCTCGGTGAGAGATTTTTTACCGAAATTCTTAATCTTCATAAGGTCGTCTTTATCGTAGTTAAGCAAATCGCCGATAGTGTAAATATTCGCGCTTTTAAGACAGTTGTAAGAGCGCACCGATAAATCCAACTCTTCAATCTGCTTGGAAAGAAGGTCGCTGTCTATCTCGGCATCGGCAGAGGATGCTTCAGGGATATATTCCTCTTCCTCTTCAAAATCAACAAAAAGAGAAAAATATTTTTTAAGTATAGCCGAAGCATCACTAACCGCATCAATAGGGTCGATAGTTCCGTCAGTCCAAACCTCAAGAATAATCTTTTCACAGTCGGTTCTCTCTCCGACACGATAATCCTCTATATTATAGTTCACCCGAACAACCGGGGAAAATAATGCATCAATAGGAATCTCGGAAATAGCCGAGTTTGAGTCCATAATATCTTCGGCGGAACGATAGCCTCGTCCGAACTCAATCTGCACATCCATCGAAAAATTGGCATCGTCATTAAGCGTAGCAATTTTCAAATCCCCGTTTATAACCTCAATGGTATTGTCAACAACAAAATCATTGGCAAACAGTTCGCCTTTACCTTTCTTGGTGATACGGACAATTTTTTTATCCGAACCGTCGGTAAGAACAAGACGGATTTTTTTCATAGCAAGAATTATATCCACAAGGTCTTCCTTAACCCCGGGTACCGGCTCAAACTCATGGTTTATACCGTCGATTTTAACGGAGGTAATCGCGTAACCCGGAATAGCACCAAGAAGCACCCTTCTTAAAGAATTTGCGATAGTAACTCCGACTCCGTTGTCAAAAGGATAAATACTGAATTTACCGTAAGAGTTTGAATATGAGCTTTTTTCGTATTTTATCTCATGGGGTAATAGAACGTCTTTCAATAAACCCTTATGAGCCATCTAAACCTCCAAAAATTTTTAAAACAACAACACTACTTAGAATACAACTCTACAATCAACTGCTCGTTTACATCAAGTTCAAGATTCATTTCTTCTTTAGACGGTAGAGATTTAACGGTAGCCTTAAGGTTCTTCAGGTCAACATCAAGCCAAACAGGCATAGTTCGATTTTCGGCGTTTTCCACGCTTCGGACTACCAAATCCATATTTTTAGCATTACCGGCAATCTCAATAACCTCGCCCACGCTAACGATATAAGAAGGGATATCAACCCGCTTTCCGTTTACGGAAACATGCCCGTGCGAAATAATCTGGCGTGCTGCCTTACGTGAAGGAGCAAACGCCGACCTGTAAAGCAGGTTATCGAGACGGGTTTCAAGAATCTGGAGCAAAATAACACCGGTAACACCCTTTCTCCTGTTTGCAATTTCAAAAGTGTTTTTAAACTGCTTTTCAAGGATACCATAATAACGTTTTACTTTTTGTTTTTCACGAAGCTGAATAGCGTATTCAGTCGGTTTTTTTCTAAATTTGGAGACCTTGCCGGGAGGCGTAGGACGCTTTGCCATAGCGCAAGACTTATTATAACATCTGTCTCCCTTGAGGAACAAGCGAACTCCCTCTCTTCTGCAATATCTGCAAGACGGACCTGTATATCTTCCCATACTAACCTCTCTTAATTAAACTCTTCTCTTTTTTCGCGGACGACAGCCGTTATGAGGAATAGGCGTAATATCGCGAATACTTTTCACACGAAGACCTGCGGCATCAATAGCGCGAATAGCGGATTCTCTGCCGGGTCCCGGACCCTTAACTCTAACGTGGACGCTTTCAAGCCCATGAAATTTAGCATCTTCCAACGCCTTCTCGCAAGCAAGCTGCGCGGCATAAGGGGTTCCTTTTTTAGTTCCCTTAAACCCCGCAACACCCGCAGTTGCCCAAGATATGGAATTGCCGTTTAAGTCGGTAATATTTATGAGCGTGTTGTTGAAAGTCGCACGGATGTTAACTATACCCTCTAAAATATTTTTCTTTTCTTTTTTTCTTCTTGTAGTTGTCTTTTTACGAGCCATCAATCATCTCCTGTTATTTCTTCTTGATAGTGTTATCACGAGGACCTTTCCAGCTTCTTGCATTGGTTTTGGTTCTCTGCCCTCTCACAGGAAGTTTGCGTTTATGGCGAAGCCCGCGATAACATCCGACATCAATAAGACGTTTTATATTCATAGCAATTTCGGTGCGAAGTTCACCCTCGACCTTAAATTTTTTCTCGATAATTTCGCGAAGTTTGGCGAGTTCATCCTCGCTAAGGTCTTTAATCTTCTTGTTTTTATCAATACCGGATTCCTCAACGATTTTCATAGAGGAATGACGGCCGATACCATAGATATAAGTAAGACCTATCCAAACCGCTTTATTGTTGGGAACTTCTCTCCCTGCAATTCTTGCCATATATTAATCCTCCTGTGTTTACGACCTTTTATTACCCTTTTGCCTTTGTTTGTGCTTAGGGTTTTCACAAATCACGCGCACAATACCGTGGCGTTTAATCACACGGCATTTTTCGCACATCGGTTTTACTGATGCTTTAACTTTCATTGATAAACTCCTGTTATTTGTATCTGTAAACAATCCTTCCTTTAGTTAAATCATAAGGTGAAATCTCAATACTCACCTTATCGCCGGGAAGGATTTTAATATAATGCATCCTCATCTTGCCTGAAATATGAGCCAAAATCTGCCTCTCTCCTTCAAGTTTCACTTTGAACATAGCATTAGGCAATTGCTCAACAACAACCCCGTCAACCCTGATTACATCTTCTTTGTCCATCAAGAGACAACAACCTCCTTAATTTTCGCGAAGACCTCGTCGATAGCTTTGCTTCCATCAATGCGAATCAAAACGCCTTTATCTTCATAATATTTTATTGCATCGAGTGTCTGTTCTTTATAAACATCCAGACGCTTTTTAACGGTTTCGGGTTTATCATCATCACGAGTATATAAGTCCTCGCCCGTCTCATCACACTTGCCCTCTACTTTCGGAGGATTGAAGTATATATTATAAATCTTTCCGCTGTTTTTCGCCATTCTTCTGCCTGTTAATCTTTTAAAAAGATAATCCTCATCCACGTCAATCAGGATAACGTGGGTAAGAGGGTAGTTCTTGATGCTTTCATCAAGCGCTTCCGCCTGATTAAGGCTTCTGGGAAACCCGTCAAGCAGATACCCTTCTTTGCAATCGGATTCTTTAATACGCTCAAGCACAAGTTTTATAACAATATCATCGGGAACAAGCTTTCCCGAATGGACATAGCTTTTAACCTCGTCAGCAAGCGCGCCCGTCCCTTCGTTAATAGTAGCGCGCAAAATTTCCCCCGTTGAAATATGCGGAATATTTAAAAACTCACAGAGCTTTTCAGCCTGAGTTCCCTTCCCGCTTCCGGGAGGTCCTAAAAAAACTATATTCTTCATACAAAAAACCCCTCGTTAAAGTTTAACGCTTTTCTTCTTAGTGAAGAAGCCGTCAACATGGTGCATCACAAGATGCGAGTCTAATTGCCGTAATGTATCAAGCGCAACACCGACCATAATAAGCAGCGATGTTCCGCCCATCAGATACCCCAGCGATTGAGGGATACCCAGAGCGCTTATCACAAAATACGGTAAAAGCGCAATCGTCCCCAAAAACATAGCGCCGGGCAAAGTTATGCGATGAAGCACAAATGATATGTATTCCTCCGTCTTTGAACCCGGTCGAATACCGGGAATAAACCCGCCCTGCTTACGGAGATTTTCCGCAATATCATGGGGATTAAGCTCAATCTCCATATAAAAATAAGCAAAAAACAAAATCATTAAGAAATACACTACCGAATAAAGAGCCATACCGGGACGCATCCTGTCGGATACCCATCGTAACCAATCCGCATCCGGGAACCACTGCGCCAACTGCGCGGGGAAAATCAAAATAGCCGATGCAAAAATAATCGGGATAACGCCTGTGGGGTTGACTTTAAACGGCAAAAACGAAACCTGCGCTCCGTAATTGCCGCCAGCAACAAACCGCTTGGCGTATTGAACGGGTATTTTCCGTAACCCCTGCTCCTCAAACGTAACAAGTCCTATAACGCCGATAAAAAGAGCAAGCACTAAAAACAAACTCATCGGGTCAAGGTCTATTCTAAACATCTGCACAATAGCCATAGGCATCTGTGCAACAATACCAATCATAATTAAAAGCGAAATACCGTTTCCAACCCCGCGTTCGGTAATCTGCTCGCCTATCCACATCATTATCAATGTTCCGGCGGTTACCGAAACAACAAAAATAATAAGGAAAGTCCAATCGGGGACAGTTAAAAACTTAGTTGCCGCCGCGCGATTGGAAACCACCAAATTCTGCCCGAAAATAAAACCCTGAACAAGCGTAACAAGGACAGTGCCGAGACGCCCGTATTGCTGGAATTTTTTTCTTCCCTCAGGTCCTTCTTTAAGCATCTTATCAATAGCGGGAACAACCGCCGTAAGCAGTTGCATAATAATCATAGCGGTAATATAAGGCATCACACCGAGAGAAAAAATAGAAACCCTCTCAAGTCCGCCGCCCGTAAACAGGTTAATAAAATCCATCAAGTCGCTTCCTGTTCCGGGAGTTCCCGTAGTCCTGAAAAGAGAGCCTAAAATCTGCCAGAAACTTGTTGCCCCCTCGGGAAGCCCCTGGAATCCGGGAAGATTAACCAAATTCACACCCGGCACGGGAATCTGAACACCTATACGGCACAAAAGAAGCATACCTATAGTGAAAAGTGCCTTTTTTCTTATATCGGGTATTTTAAAAATATTGGCGACTGTCTTAAACATAAGAACCCCTATTGATTTATGCTAATTTAACGCTACCGCCGGCGCTTTCAACCTTTTGTTTTGCGGCATCGGAACATTTATTCACTTCAATTTTCAACCCTGTAACGGACAAGTCCCCGTTAGCCAACAACTTAACCGGAGCGCTATCTTTCTTTATAAGCCCTTTATCTTTTAACGATTTAATATCCACGGTATCGCCCTCTTTAAAGATATTGAGATTGGCGATATTTATGATATTAAAAAAGACTTTATTAATATTCTTGAAGCCCTTTTTGGGAATTCGTCTGTAAAGAGGCATCTGCCCGCCTTCAAACCAAGGCATCAGAGTTCCTCCGCTTCGGGATTTCTGACCCTTATTACCTCTTCCGCAGGTTTTACCTTTTCCGCTACCCGTTCCCCTTCCTACTCTTCGTCTTGACTTCGTGGAGTTGGCGACCGGTTTAATCTCTATGTTACTCATCTTTCCTCCCGTGAAGTTTACTTATTCAAAGTGCCGAAAACTTCGGCTATACTTTTTCCGCGTTTTTCAGCGATATGTTTAACATCCATAAGGCTTTCAAGCCCGTTCATCGTAGCCCTTACAAGATTAATCGGGTTAGAAGAACGTATCGACTTGGTAAGAACATCATGAATACCCACAAGTTCAAGAACGGGACGGACACCGCCGCCCGCTATAACACCCGTTCCTTTTGATGCAGGTTTTATGATAATCTCACATCCCTTATATTTACCGAGAACGTTATGCGGTATAGTCGTGCCTTTAAGATGGATAGAGCGCGCGCTCCTGATAGCTTTATCTTTGGCTTTGCGGATAGCATCAACAAGTTCATTAGCCTTTCCAAGCCCCATACCGACTTTACCTTTCTCATTACCGACAACGACAAGCGCGGTAAACCTGAAACGTTTACCTCCGCGTGTAACCTTGGCTACCCTGCGCAAACTTACTACACGTTCCTGCCATTCGCTATTTTGTTCTTTTTCTTTATCCTGAAATCTTTCTCCTCTTGCCATTTCAAACTCCGATATTAAAATTTCAATCCTGCTTCGCGGCAGGCGTCGGCTAATGCCTTAATCTTACCATGATACAAATATCCGTTTCTATCGAAAACAATGCCGTCGATTTTCTTTGCTTTCAGCTTTTTGGCTATATCTTTCCCGATAACCTTTGCTGCCTCTATGTTATTTGAAAGACCTTTATCCTTCAGGTCTTTGCTTACCGATGATGAAGTAGCTATAACTTTCCCAACAGTGTCATCAACAACCTGAACATAAAGATATTTGTTCGATTTAAAAACAACCATTCTCGGTCTTGTTGCCGATGTTTGAATATTTTTTTTGCTTCTTAAGCGTTTTTTAGAAAATCTTTTTCTCTTAACTTTCATAACATCTATCATAATATAACTCCCATCAAAGATTAAGCGCTGGATTTACCCGCTTTAAGTTTAACGACTTCATTAGAATAGCGAATGCCCTTGCCTTTATAAGGCTCCGGAGGTTTAATAAACCTGATATTCGCGGCAACCTGCCCGACCAACTGCTTATTATATCCGCTGACCGTCAACAAAACCGGACTTTCCAACGTAATAGTAACGCCGTCAGGCACGGGAAACTCAACGGGATGAGAATACCCTACGTTACAAACAAGGATATTTCCCTTTAATTCGCATTTATAACCGATACCCTGAATCTGCAGGGTTTTCTTAAAGCCTTCGGAAACACCGAAAATACAGTTTTTCATAAGACTCCAGTAAAGCCCCTGAAATGCGCGAAACTTATTCCCATCGGCTTTGCGATTAACAAAAACCTTGCCGTCCTCGACTTTGATTTCAACATAAGTAGGGATATAGTTCTCTTCGACTTTTCCTTTGGGTCCCTCTACGGTAAACGAGGTTTTACCGACCTCTACATTAACGCCCTGAGGTATAGCAATAAATTTTTTAGCTAATCTTGACATAGCGACACTCCTACCAAATATAACACAAAACTTCCCCGCCGACACCGAGACTTCTCGCCTCTTTATCGGTGAGAACACCTTTTGAAGTGGATATTATTGCAATCCCGTAGTTATTATAAACACTGGGGATTTTATCCTTGCCTACATAAAGCCTTCTGCTGAGTTTACTTACTCTTTTAAGTCCGTCAACAGCAGGCTTACCGTTATGATATTTTAAAGCCACGGTGTAACCGTATTTGCTCTTATCGCTTGACTTAAAGTCCTCTATATAGCCCTCGCGCTTCATAATCTCAAGGATATCCTCCACGAGATTAGTCTTTTGAACGTCAACAAACGGATGCCCGCGCATAAGAGCATTCCTGATTTTAGTCAAAGCATTTCCAATAATATCCATTTCCTTACCTCTTCTTTAAAATTACCAACTGGACTTGGTAACACCCGGAATATGACCCTCCGAGGCGTATTTTCTAAAACAAATCCTGCAAATACCGAAATCCCGCATATAACCGCGGGGTCTTCCGCATATATTGCATCTATTGTATTCGCGAACCTTAAATTTTTTATCTTTCTGCCATCGGGCTATTATAGATTTTTTAGCCATCTAATCCTCCTACTTATCTCTAAAAGGCATTCCGAATGCACGTAACAAGGCAAAAGCCTCATCATCGCTTTTCGCCGTAGTAACAATAGTAATATCCATCCCGCGAACCTTCTTGATTTTATCATAATTAATTTCGGGGAAAATAATCTGTTCGCGGATACCAAAACTAAAATTACCCCTGCCGTCAAAACTTGCACGGTTTATTCCTCGAAAGTCCCTTACACGGGGCAAGGCTATTGAAATCAGCTTATCGAGAAAATCATACATCTGAGAACCTCTCAGAGTAACCTTTACCCCGATAGGCATACCCTCACGCAACTTGAAGTTAGATACGGACTTTTTAGCATAAGTAAGCACGGGCTTCTGAGCGGAAATAATAGTCATCTCTTCAAGCGCGGAGTCAAGAACACCCTTATCCATAGTAGCCTCGCCCACACCCATATTGAGAACAATTTTCTCAAGACGGGGTATAGCCATAGAGGATTTGTATTTATACTCATCATTAAGCTCTTTACGGATTTCCTTAACGTAAAGTTCCTTCAATCTGGGCATATAGCCTGATGTTTTGGATTTTGTCGCAGTCTTTGCCATTATCAACCTCTCCGAACTTAGTCAAAAATATAATCGACACCCTTGGCGACACGTTTTTTAGCGCCGTCTTTATCGACAGTAACACCTACCCTTACACCCTTCCCGCTTTTAGGGCAAAACATCATAACATTGGATATATGAATAGGCGATTCTATCTCTATAAATCCACCCTGAGGGTATTCTTTGGATTTTTTCATTGATTTCTTTATCATATTCACACCTTTAACATGGACAACGTTTTTCTTGGGAGAAACCGAAAGAACTTCCCCTTTTTTGCCTTTATCCCTGCCGGTGATAACAACAACGGTATCGCCTTTTCTTATTTTTCTTTGCATAGCAAACTCCTGTATAATCCCATTAATCTAAAACACTTCGGGAGCGAGAGAAACTATTTTCATAAAGTTTTTTTCGCGAAGCTCTCTTCCGACAGGCCCGAAAATTCTGGTTCCGCGAGGCTCATTGTTTTTATCAACGAGGACTGCGGAATTTCTATCAAAACGGATAACCGACCCGTCTTTTCTTCTCATACCTTTTCTGGTTCTAACAATAACCGCCTTAACCACCTCACCTTTTTTTATGGGAGAATTGGGTATAGCGCTCTTAACCGAGGCGACAATAATATCGCCGATACGGGCATATCTGCGTTTGGAACTTCCCACAACGTGGATACACTCAATAATTTTAGCGCCGCTATTGTCGGCAACATCAACACGGGTTCCAAGCATTATCATAGCAGTCCTCCTTAGTCTTCCGTCTCTTGGACAACTTTAACAAGTTTCCAAGTTTTGTTCTTGCTAATCGGCTTGGATTCTTCAATCATAACCTTGTCGCCGACTTTGCACTCATTGTTTTCATCGTGAGCCATATATTTTTTACGAACCCTCACAAATTTACCATACATCGGGTGCTTTTTAAGATTTTCCACACCAACAACTATGGTTTTATCCATTTTATCGCTAACCACAGTTCCCGTAAATTTTTTACGCGTCTTTTCCATATTATTTCCTCACCTGACTTATTCCCAATTCTCTTTCGCGAAGGATAGTATTTATTTTAGCGATAGCTTTCCTGACCTCGCGTCTTTCCATAACATTTTCAGGAGCTTCGATTTTAGCTTTAAAGCGAATTTCCATCTGTCTTTTGCTAAGGTCGGCTTTAAGCTTAGCCAACTCCGCATCCGACATCTCCCGCAACTCTTTGGTTTTCTTTACTGCCATAATAATCTCCTCGCATCCATTCTAAACGTTAATAGGCTTAACAAACTTCACTTTAATAGGAAGTTTGTGGGAAGCGCGACGGAAAGCCTCGCGAGCCTTCTCCTCGGTTGTTCCCGCAACCTCAAAAAGAACGCGACCGGGTCTGACGGGAGCAACCCATCCCTCAGGCGCACCTTTACCCTTACCCATTCTCACACCTTCGCCCTTTCGGGTATATACTTTATCGGGGAAAATTCGTATCCAAACCTTTGCCCCTCTTTTAAGATAACGGTTAATAGCAACACGAGCCGCTTCAATCTGACGGTCGGTTATCCATTTAGCTTCAAGCGCAATCATCCCGAACTCGCCGAAACTTACTTTTTCCGCTTTATGAGTAATCTTTTTATTACTTCGACGTTGATGTCTTCTGTATTTTGTCTTCTTAGGCATTAACATTGCGGGTATCCTCCGATAAATTTATCTATTTAAAAATCCAAACCTTTACGCCGATAACACCCATTTCGGTATAACTTTCCGAAACGCAGTAATCTATATCCGCAACAAGAGTGCTTAGAGGGATTCTGCCTTCTTTAAACTCCTCGCTTCGGGCAATTTCATTACCGTTAAGCCTGCCGGAAATACGAACTTTAATACCCTTAGCGCCGGCTTTCATAGCATTACGAATAGCCTGCTTGATGGCGCGTTTGTAGGATATACGCCTCTCAATCTGGCGGGCTATATCCTGCCCAACAACGCTTGCATCAAGTTCGGCGTTCTTAATCTCCTTAACGGAAACCGAAACCCTAATATCACGGTCGCCTTTCCCTTTAAGCATCTTGTCCAACTTCTTGGTGATATTTTCTATCTCAGCGCCCTTTCTCCCGATAATAATACCCGGTTTCGCACAGCTTACGGTTATGTTAATAAGCTGGGGAAATCTGGCAATTTCAATTTTCGATATAAATGCACGGGAATAATTCTTGTTTATGAATTTTCTAATATCAAAGTCTTCTTTAAGGTAGCGAACATAATCCTTTTCGCTGAACCAATTTGAAGACCATCCCTTAATAACTCCAATACGGAAACCTAACGGATTAACTTTTTGACCCATTCAAATCCTCTCTATGAAATTTTACTCTTTGCCGTCGGACAAAGCGCTCTCCAATTCCGGAGCGCCGATAATCACTGTAAGGTGCGATGATTGTTTGCGAAGTATATCCGCTCTTCCTCTTGCACGGGGCAAAAGACGCTTAAAAACAGGCGCTTGGTCAACATATATCGTCTTAATAACCAAACCGTCCGCGTTTTCTTCCGGGTGCAAAAACTTAAAATTGGATTTTGCGGAAAACAAAACCTTATACGTCATCTTTGCGCCCTTATTCGGGATAATATCCAAAACCGCAAGCGCATCATCCACCTTCATACCTTTTATAGCCTTAATCACCTTTCTCAATTTAAGGTGAGAAATTCTCAAATATCTTCCTATTGCTCTCGCTTCCATAGCAAAACCTCAACGATATTATTTTTTACCCGCTTTCTTGGAACCGGCGTGGCTCCTGAAAATACGGGTTGGAGCAAACTCACCGAGCTTATGACCAACCATATTCTCATTAACATAAACGGGGATGAATATTTTACCATTATATACCTGAATTGTCAAGCCAATCATCTCAGGAATTATTGTTGACCGACGCGACCAGGTCTTTATGACCTTGCCCTCGGTTACCCCGGATTCCTGAATATCAACAATTTTCTTATAAAGTTTAGAGTCAACAAACGGACCTTTTTTAACAGACCTTGACATATATACACTCCGTTATTATTTCTTTCTTTTAGCCAAAATATACTGGCTTGAAGATTTATCTTTCTTTCGCGTTTTGTAACCTTTAGCCGGAACACCCGACGGGCTAACGGGAGTTTTATAACCCTTCTGCTTACCCCTACCGCCGCCGTGGGGATGGTCATGGACGTTCATAGCAACACCTCTGACCTTAGGACGCATACCGCAATTACGTTTTTTACCCGCACCGCCGTAAACAAGGTTGGAATGGTCGGCATTGCCGACTTCCCCAATCGTTGCAAAACATCTCTGCAAAACAAGACGAATTTCACCGGAGGGGAGACGCAAAACGGCGTATTTCCCTTCCTTACCGTCGAGCTTGGCAAAAGTTCCGGCGGAACGCGCAAGCTGACCGCCCTTTCCCGGTTTCAATTCAACATTGTGGATAATAGTTCCCACAGGTATTGATTTTATAGGAAGAGCGTTACCTACTTTATACTCGGCATTTTCGCCTGCCATAACGCGGTCACCGACTTTAAGTCCGTTAGGCGCAAGTATATACGCTTTAACCCCGTCAACGTAATGAAGTAATGCAATACGCGCACTCCTATTGGGGTCATATTCTATCGCTACAACCTTTGCTTCAACATCATGCTTTTGGCGTTTAAAATCAATCTCGCGGTAAAGCCTCTTAGTGCCTCCGCCGCGATGACGAACCGTAATCCTTCCCTGACTGTTACGTCCGCTTCCCTTTCCTCTTTTTGTTCCGCCGATAAGAGTCTTTTCAGGTTCGGTTTTAGTTATTTCCGAAAAATCCGGGCTTACTCTATGGCGAAGATTTGGGGTTATCGGTTTATATCTCTTTAATCCCATTACGAACCTCTCTCATTTATTTATAGACATCAATCTCACCCTTTGAGAGGGTAATAATTGCTTTTTTCCATTTCTTGGTATAGCCAAAATTCATTCTTAACCTTTTAGGTTTAGGCTTAACGTTTACTATATTGACCTTATCGACAGTAACCTTATAAAGGGTTTCAATAGCCTTTTTAACCTGAATTTTATTGGCATTAGGCGCAATTTCAAAAGCATATTTTTTAACCTCTTTCATAGAACCAGCTTTTTCCGTAATAACGGGTCTTATTAATACATTAGCAACATCAATCATTTCTTCTCTCCATTACTCAAAATCCGCACAAAACGCGCATCAAGTTCTTTTAACGCATCTTCCGTAATAATAATCTTTTTGGCATAAACAAGAGGAAGTATATCAATCGCGTCAACAAACATAAGCCAAACATTGGGAAGATTGCGGGATGCTATATACATTTCTTTGTTATAATCCTTAATAACTACAGCGACCCTCTCGCTGGGATTATCTGTAAATTTAGACAAGGTTTTCAAGAACTCTTTGGTCTTCATAGCGTCAATTTTGAAATTATCAACAACCTTGACCTTTCCAAGCTCATTCATCTTGGATAAGACATAAATATAAGCCTTTGACTTTTGTTTTTTGTTAATTTTCATAGAGAAATCGCGAGGTTTAGGTCCGAAAGTTACACCGCCGCCTTTCCATAAAGGAGAACGGTTACTACCTGCACGCGCCCTGCCGAGTCCCTTTTGCTTCCATGGTTTAGCGCCACCGCCTCTAACCTCAGTTCGGGTTTTGGTATGCGCGGTTCCCTGACGCTCATTAGCAAGCCTCGACACAACAACCTGATGTAAAACCTTTTCGCTTGTATTTTCCCAAACTTTCGACAGCTTTAAATCTCTAAGTTTTGTGTTTCCGTCATAAATTTCAAATTTCATAGTAAATATACCTCGTCGATAATTTAAGCCTTCACGGCATCTCTAACCATAACAATCCCGTTTTTGGAACCGGGAATAGCCCCTTTAACAAACAAGACTCGTCTGTCCATATCAACACGAACAAGTTTTTGGCTAAGGGTTGTAACTTTAGTGTTTCCATAATGTCCGGGCATTTTTTTGCCTTTAAAAACCTTAGCGGGGGACGTGCATTGTCCGAGAGAACCGGGGCGTCTATGAGTCTTAGAGCCGTGAGTGGCAGGACCGCCGCTAAAACCCCATCTCTTCATAACACCGGCAAAACCGCGTCCTTTCATTATCCCGGAAACGTCCACCTTAACAATCGAATTCAAAGCCTCACCGAGCTTCTCATCATTCTCGTAAGATGAGACATCATCAGTCCGAATCTCGCGAATAATTTTGGGCTTTTCAAATTCTTTTACGGTTTCTTTTCCGTCTTTTATCTTAACGCGTCTAACGGTTTTAAAATCATAACCCAATATAACCGCCGAATACCCGTCTTTTTCAGGTGTTCTATGCCCGATAACTTTCATATCGGAGAAATCGACAACCGTAACCCCGATTAAAGCCTCGTTATGATATAACTGGGTCATACCGAGTTTTTTACCGATAATTCCAATTTTTTTAGCCTTCATCACAAAATCCTTCTCGCAAATTTAAAAAACTATTGTTTAATCTCCACTTCCACACCGGCGGGAAGCTGAAGCTCCATAAGCGCGTTAACAAGTTCCGCAGTGGGTTCATAGATGTCGATGAGACGCTTATGAGTTCTCATCTCAAACTGCTCCCGCGCGTTCTTATTAACATGCACGGAGCGCAAAACCGTGTATTTTTTAATCCGTGTAGGCAGAGGGATAGGGCCTGCGACCCTACCCCCTTTGCTCTTTACGGATTCAACTATCTCTTTAGCCGATTTATCAATAAGGCTTGCATCATAAGCCTTAAGTCTTACTCTTATTCTGCTCACGATAAACCTCTTTACTCAATAATGTCGGTAACAACACCGGCGCCTACCGTTCTACCGCCTTCACGGATAGCAAACCTCATACTCTTTTCGAGAGCAACAGGCACGATAAGTTCAATAGTCATATTGATATTATCGCCGGGCATAACCATTTCAGCGCCTTCAATCTGCGCAATATTTCCGGTAACATCAGCAGTTCTGATATAGAACTGGGGACGGTAACCGATATGGAAAGGAGTCTTTCTTCCGCCTTCCTCCGGCTTCAACACGTAAACCTCAGCCTTGAACTTGATATGAGGAGTAATTGAACCGGGCTTTGCTATAACCATACCGCGTCGGATTTTTTCCTTATCAATACCGCGAAGGAGAATACCCACGTTATCACCAGCCTGACCCTGGTCAAGAAGCTTTCTGAACATCTCAACACCGGTACAAACCGACTTCTGGGTTTCTTTATAACCGATAATTTCAACAGGCTCGCTAACCTTGACAATACCTCTCTCAACTCTACCGGTAGCAACCGTTCCACGCCCGGTGATAGAGAAAATATCTTCAATAGGCATAAGGAACGGCTTGTCAAGATCACGTTCGGGATCCGGGAAGTAGCTGTCCATAGCATCAACAAGCTCTTTAATGCAGTTGTAGCTAGGATCATCTGCATTAGTGCCGGATTCCAAAGCCTTCAAAGCCGAACCCCTGATAATAGGAACATCATCGCCGGGGAATTCATACTGGCTAAGAAGCTCTCTAACGTCCATCTCAACAAGGTCGATAAGTTCTTCATCATCTTTTGAAATCTGGTCAACTTTGTTTAAGAAAACGATAATGGAAGGCACGTTTACCTGACGAGCCAAAAGAACGTGCTCGCGGGTCTGAGGCATAACGCCGTCGGTTGCAGCAACAACCAAAACTGCGCCGTCCATCTGTGCAGCACCGGTAATCATATTCTTGATATAGTCGGCGTGTCCCGGACAGTCAATGTGGGCATAGTGCCTTTTATCAGACTCGTATTCCACATGTGCAGTATTAATAGTAATACCTCTTGCCTTCTCTTCAGGCGCCGCATCAATTTCATCATATTTTTTAACCTTTGCTTTTCCCGTGAATGACAAAAACTGGGTAATTGCCGCGGTCAAAGTGGTTTTACCATGGTCAACGTGACCAACAGTCCCTACATTTAAGTGAGGTTTATTCCTCTCAAACTTTCCTTCAGCCATTTATTGCCTCCTAAGTTTACATAATCAAATTTATTCCGATTTCAACACGGTATCCCACATATTTTTCGGAAGCTCCGAATAGTGAGAAAACGACATAACATACGTGCCGCGCCCCTGAGTGGCTGAGCGAAGCGTAGTGGCGTAACCGAACATTTCACCGAGCGGAACATGCGCCGCAATTATACGCGCATTACCGCGGGCTTCCATCCCTTCAATTTTACCGCGCCTTGAACTCAAATCACCGATAACATCGCCGAGATAATCCTCAGGCACAACAACGTCCACCTTCATCATAGGCTCAAGAACGACAGGGTCAGCCGCAGACATTGCATCACGAAAACCCTTGGATGCAGCAATCTTAAACGCTAATTCCGATGAGTCAACCTCGTGATACGAACCGTCGTAAAGCGTAACTCCCACATCAACAACGGGAAATCCGCCGATAACCCCGCTCTCCATTGCCTCCTGAATACCTTTATTAATAGCAGGGATATATTCCTTAGGAACTCTACCCCCGACAATTTTATCCTCAAACACATAACCGCCACCCTCGCCCATCGGTTTAATCTCTATCATCACATGTCCGTATTGTCCGCGACCACCCGACTGACGAATATATTTACCTTCGGATTTAGCCGAATTCCTGATTGTTTCGCGATAAGCAACCTGAGGCTTTCCTACATTAGCCTGCACCTTAAATTCGCGTATCATCCTGTCCACAAGAATATCAAGGTGAAGCTCTCCCATACCCTGGATAATAGTTTGCCCGGTTTCCTCGTTTGTTCTTACGCGGAAAGTAGGGTCTTCCTCCTGCAACTTGCGCAAAACCTCGGACATCTTGTCAATATCCTCTTTGGTCTTGGGTTCAATAGCAACCGAAATAACAGGTTCGGGAAAATCAATAGCCTCAAGCAAAATCGGACTATCCTCAACAGTGATACTATCACCGGTAGTGGTATCTTTAAGCCCGACTAAAGCCACAATATCACCTGCAAAAACCGTATCGACTTCTTCCCTTTTATTGGCATGCATTCGAAGGATACGCGCAACACGTTCCTTATTCTGCTTATTTACATTATAAACATAACTACCTTTTTCCAATTTTCCCGAATAAATTCGTGTAAAAACAAGTTTTCCAACATACGGGTCAACCATAACCTTAAAAGCAAGCGAGGAAAAAGGCGCTTTATCATCAGCCTTTCTGGCTTCTTCCTTTTCGGAAACGGGATTTATACCCTTAATCGCCGGTATATCAATAGGCGCAGGAAGATAATCCACCACCGCATCCAAAAGAATCTGAATACCTTTGTTTTTAAGAGCGGTACCTGCCAAAACAGGAAACATTTCGCAGTTTACAGTCATTTTCCTAATACCGCGCTTAATTTCATCTATCGTAAGATCTTCACCTTCAAGATATTTTTCAAGAAGGTCATCGTTGCCTTCGCAAACAGCCTCAACAAGTTTAAGCCTGTATTCCTCAACAACCCCCTTTAAATCTTCGGGAATTTCCTCTTCTTCATATTTAGCGCCCTTTTCGTTATCCTCAACGCCCCAAACAAGCGCCTTTTGCATAATCAAATCCACCACACCGCGGAACTCCGACTCAGCGCCGATAGGAACTTGAATAGGCACAGCTTTAACGCCAAGCTTTTTTTCCATAGATTCAAGCGACATAAAGAAATCCGCACCCATCTTATCCATCTTGTTGAAGAAAGCAAGACGGGGAACATTGTATTTGTCCGCCTGACGCCATACGGTTTCGGACTGAGGCTCTACACCCGCCGCGGCATCAAACACCGCAACCGCCCCGTCAAGCACACGAAGCGAACGCTCAACCTCTGCGGTAAAATCCACGTGTCCGGGCGTGTCTATAAGATTAACCTTAATATCTTTCCAAAAACATGTGGTGGCAGCGCTGGTAATAGTTATTCCGCGCTCCCTTTCCTGAACCATCCAGTCCATTTCACTGGAGCCGTCGTGGGTTTCCCCGATTTTATGGGTCTTCCCCGTATAAAAAAGTATTCTTTCCGAAACGGTGGTCTTTCCCGCATCTATATGCGCGGCAATACCAATGTTTCGAACTTTATCAATAGCAAATTTTCTTTCAGCAGCCATTCTAAAATCCCCTTACCAACGAAAGTGAGCGAATGCTTTGTTCGCTTCAGCCATTTTAACGGTATCAACCTTCTTTTTATAGGTAGTTCCCGTGCTGTTATAAGCATCAAGAAGTTCTTTTCCGATTTTTTCAGCCATAGAATGGTCTTTTCTTGCGCGAGAAATATTCACAAGCCACCTGATAGCCAAAGAATTCTGGCGTTCGGGACGAACCTCTACGGGCACCTGGTATGTAGCGCCACCGACCCTTCGAGAACGCACTTCAATAGGCGGTTTAATATTGACAATCGCAGTCTCAAAAGCCTGTAACGGGGGTTCGCCGGTTTTCTGAGAAAGAAAATCAAGCGCACCGTAAACCGCCTTTGTAGCAACACTCTTCTTACCGTCCCACATCACCTGATTAATGAGCTTCTGCACCATAAAACTGCCGTATTTGTAATCAGGTAAAACTTCTTTTCGATTAACTTTATTCTTTTTTCTTGGCATAATAATCCCCTAAATATGGTTAAGACTTCGGACGCTTCGAGCCGTATTTCGAGCGTGACGATTTTCTATTTTCAACACCCATAACATCAAGAGTCCCGCGGATAATATGGTATCTTACACCGGGAAGGTCTCTAACTCTCCCGCCTCGGATTAGCACAACCGAGTGTTCCTGCAATGTATGCCCGATACCCGGAATATACGCGGTAGCTTCGATACCGTTTACTAACCTAACCCTTGCAATTTTACGCAAAGCAGAGTTGGGTTTCTTGGGGGTCATCGTTGTTACCCTTACACAAACCCCTCTTTTTTGCGGATTATTTTGCAAAGCGGGTGATTTTCCTTTCTTGGTTACTTTCTCTCTTCCTTTGCGAACTAACTGATTAATAGTTGGCATTTATGCTTCCACCTCTTAAAGTATTTAAAGGTTAATTACGTGGCATTTAGTATAACGAAAAAATGCCTGTCTGTCAATTTTTTTAACAGTTATCATGCACATAAAACAGCAAAAAATTAATTTTTTAGAAAAATCCTGCCGAAAACTATTCCTCACTCATTCTCAACTTAATATACTGGTAATTTTTAATACCTGTACCAGCCGGAATGAGTTGTCCGATAATAAGATTCTCTTTCAAACCCTGCAACTTATCCACGGCGCCCCGTAAAGCGGCGGTAGAAAGAACGCGCGGAGTTTCCTGGAAAGAGGCTGCGGAGAAAAAGCTTTCCGTAAACAGCGAAGCCTTAGTGAGTCCCATCAATACAGGTCTTCCTTTAGCAGGCTGACCTCCCTGCTCAACAACGCTTTCGTTTTCTTTATAAAATCTGTTTTTATCGACATTCTGTCCCGTTATAAATTCCGTATCACCGGGGTCTTCTATTTCGATTTTTCTCAACATCTGGCGGACAATAATACTAATATGCTTTTCGTTAATATCCACACCCTGCAAGCGGTAAACGGCTTGAATCTCGTTAAGCAGGAACTGTTCAACTTCGGTATAACCGAGGACTTTAAGAATATCGTGAGAACTTACAACCCCGTCGCAAAGCGGTTCTCCCGCCTGCACCTTATCGTTAATTCTTACATAGATATTTTTACCTGCGGGTATAATATGCGAAAATTTAACCCCGCTTTTAGCCTCAACAACAACGACAAACTTTCCCTTTTTCTGTTCTATATCGGTAACAATACCGTTGACCTTGGAAATCACTGCCGTATTCTTAGGCTTGCGGGATTCAAATAATTCGGTAACGCGAGGAAGACCGCCGATAATATCTTTGGTTCTTCGTTTTGCCACAGGTCTTCTCGCAATAATATCACCCGACTTAACCTGAGCGCCCTCTTCAACGGCAAGCATAGTATCCTGTATCAGAACAAAACGTTCAAGTTCTTCATCTTTATCGTTATAGATAACCACAATATTTTTATTCTTTTCTTCGTTGCCATCTGCTCCAATCTCAATCGCATAACCCATTCTACCGGAATGCTCACATATAAACAACTCGTTATACGGGTCAAACTCTGCAATAGACTGCCCCTTTTCAACAAGTTGCCCTTGTTCAACAAGAATATTTGCGCCTATTCGGATAGAATACTCATACTGCAAAGCCTCAAGAGAATAGACGGTATTATCGCGAACGATAATAATAACCTTCTTGCCGAATTTAACATCCTCGCCGCTTTTAAGCTTAAATATAGGAATCTCGCTATTAAACTCTTTGCCTTCAAGAGACTTAACAAACTCAAAATCCTGCAGCTCATCCGCATTAAAGGTCGTAATAACCTTCCTTACGGAAACATAAGACTTTCGCGTTACGATTTTTTGAGCAACACCGTCAACCTCTTTATTAACGATATTTTCAGGCAAAGCATCTATATATGCGAAATAATTCAATTTCAGTTCATTTTCCTCAAGCTGTGTTGCGGCAGTCCCGCCGATATGGAAAGTTCTCATAGTAAGCTGGGTTCCGGGTTGCCCGATAGATTCCGCAGCGATAATACCCACCGCCTCTCCTATATTCACAAGATTTCTCGACGACAAATCCCATCCGTAACATTTAGCACAAATACCCTGAGCAGACTCACATGTAAGCACGCTCCGTATCTTAATCTTTTCGATACCGGCTTCCTCAACAGCCAAAGCCTTGTCCTCATCAAGAACCTCATTAGCCCCGATAAGAAGGTCACCGTTACGCGGGTCATATATATTGGTAACAACGGTTCTTCCGAGAATCCTGTCGCGCAGGGGCTTGATAACCTCATCACCCTGACGAATAGCTTCCATATCAATACCCTTAACCGTTCCGCAATCGGGTTCGGAAATAACAACATCCTGAGCAATATCAACAAGTTTACGGGTAAGATAACCGGCATCGGCAGTCTTAAGCGCAGTATCCGCAAGACCTTTACGCGCGCCGTGACAGGAGATAAAATACTCCAAAACCGAAAGCCCCTCTTTAAAGTTAGACCTGATGGCAAGTTCGATAATTTCACCGGAGGGTTTAGCCATAAGCCCGCGCATTCCCGCAAGCTGACGAATCTGTTCGCGGCTTCCTCTCGCGCCGGAATCCATCATTATATACAACGAGTTAAACCCGTCTTTACTAACCTTTAGTTTCTGCTCAACCAACTTCTTTATTCGTTCGTTTGCGCTTGCCCAAAGGTCAATCACCTGATTATATTTCTCATCGTGGGTAATAAGACCCCGTCTTGCGTTCTCGCCGATTTCCTTAACCTTCTTCTCGGTTTTCTCAACTATCGAATGCTTTTCTTCGGGTATCTCAACATCGGAAATCGCGATTGTAACGCCGAATTTAGTCGCATAATGATACCCCGTATCTTTAAGGTCATCAACCAGTTTAGCGGTTTCTTTTATTCCGTAAACACGATAACATTTAGCAATAATGGTTTCCAATTTTTTACTCGTCATTGTGTCATTGATAAATCCGAGACGTTCGGGTATAATCTCATTGAATATTACCCGACCTACGGAGGTTTCAAACCACTCGCCGTTAATCTTATATTTTATAGGGGTATTGTATCCCAAAACCCTATGCTCAATAGCAAAAATTACTTCTTCAAAACAGTCATAATACTTAATTCTTTTAGGAGTATCCGAAGAAACTTTGGTAAGATAATAAATCCCCAAAACCATATCCTGTGTAGGATATACAATCGGACGCCCGTTAGCGGGGTTAAGCAAATTACGTGAGGATAACATCAAAACCCACGCCTCAATCTGGGCTTCGGGTGTAAGCGGAACATGCACCGCCATCTGGTCGCCGTCAAAGTCCGCGTTATATGCATGACAAACAAGGGGATGAAGCTGTATCGCTTTCTCCTCAATAAGTATGGGTTCAAAAGCCTGAATACCGAGCCTGTGCAAAGTAGGAGCGCGGTTAAGCAAAACGGGATGGTCTTCCACCACCTCCTCAAGGATACCCCATACAAGCTCGTGTTCTATTTCTATCATACGTTTAGCGGCTTTTATATTATGCGCGTATTCTTTTTCGACAAGCCCTCTCATCACAAACGGCTTAAACAATTCCAAAGCCATCTGCTTGGGGATACCGCACTGATGGAGTCTTAAATTAGGACCTACAATAATAACGGAACGCCCCGAATAGTCCACACGCTTACCGAGAAGGTTCTGCCTGAATCTTCCCTGCTTGCCTTTAAGTATATCCGAGAGAGATTTCAGCGGACGGTCCCCGTTACCCGTTACGGGATGAGACCTTCTTGAATTATCGAAAAGCGAGTCAACCGCGTCCTGCACCATTCTCATCTCATTTTTGATAATTATATCGGGAGCATTGACGCTTTTAAGTTTTTTCAAGCGGTTGTTTCTGTTAATAAGCCGTCTGTAAAGGTCGTTAATATCGGAGGTGGCAAACCGTCCCCCGTCAAGAGGCACCATCGGACGCAAATCCGGGGGAATAACGGGGATAATATCAAGCACCATCCATTCGGGTTTGTTGCCCGATTTGCGAAGTTCCTCTACAAGCTCAAGCCTTTTCAGGACTTTTTTATCAACCTTGGGCTTGTGTTCGATAAAATCGCGAAGCTCCTGCGACAATTCCTCAAGATGGAGATTCTTTAAAATCTTCTTGATAGCAACAGCGCCCGTATCCGCAGTAAACGCCTCTTTATATTTTTCGCGATACTCGTCGTATTCCTCATCGTTCAACACCTTGTTTGGAACAAGGTCGGTTTCACCCGGGTCAATAACGATATATTTTTCAAAATAAAGAATGCTTTGGATATCGGAAGGTGCAACTTCCAAAAGAAGCGCAATCTTGCTTGGAACAATACGGTAATACCAAATATGCGCTACCGGTGCGGCAAGTTCAATATGCCCCGTGCGGGAGCGACGAACCTTAGATTCCGTAACCTCCACTCCACAGCGGGAATTATCACAGACAATACCTTTGTAGCGTATTGAGCGAAATTTTCCGCAGGAACATTCATAATCTTTCGTAGGCCCAAAAATCCTTTCACAAAACAACCCGTCTCTTTCGGGACGAAGAGTTCTGTAATTTATCGTTTCCGGTTTTTTGACTTCACCGTAAGAAAGTCTTTTTATCAAATCCGAAGAAGCAAGCTGGATTGAGATGGAACCGAAACTCGTAGATCCCTTCATAAAAAAACTCCTTCCCTAAAATTAAACTATTAACAACCTATATAAGATGTATCTTCATATCGACAAGCTCTTTTTCCTTGTCGTTCAATGATACACGCTTCCCGTTTTTATCATAAACCTGCATATCAAGAGCAAGTCCGCGAAGTTCCTGAACAAGCACGTTAAAGGATTCGGGGATACCGGGAGACGCTACATATTTACCCTTGATAATACCCTCATAAACGCGAACTCTTCCTTCGGTATCGTCGGACTTGACCGTGAGCATTTCCTGAAGGAGATTAGCCGCGCCGTAAGCCTCAAGCGCCCACACCTCCATTTCTCCAAGTCTCTGTCCTCCGAAATTAGCCTTACCCCTGAGAGGCTGTTGGGTAACAAGCGAGTAAGGTCCCACCGAACGCGCATGTATCTTGTCGTCAACCATATGATGAAGTTTAAGAATATACATAACGCCGACAAACACGGGTCTTTCAAACTCGTTACCTGTTTTTCCGTCACGCAAGTTAAACTTGCCGTCCATAGGTAACTTAACGCGGTTAAAGTATTCCTCAATTTCCTTATCGGATTCGCCGAATTTTTTGCGCTGTTCTTTAAGTTCCTTCTTTATTTTATCATTAGCCTTGGTAAGTTCGGCTTCGATTTCCTCAATAGTAGCGCCCTCGAAAACGGGACACTCATATTTAGTCCCGAGCTTCCATCCCGCTATACCGAGAAGAGTCTCAAACAACTGCCCCAAGTTCATACGGCTGGGAACACCCAGCGGGTTAAGCACAATATCAACCGGCGTTCCATCGGGAAGGAAAGGCATATCGGATTCGGGAAGAACTCTCGAAATAACGCCTTTATTACCGTGTCGTCCCGCAATCTTATCACCCGGCTTAATCTTACGCTTTTTAGCTATATAAACCTTAACAAGCTCAATAACGCCCGGGGGAAGCTCATCGCCGTTGGATGCGGAAAAAACTTTTACATCAACAACAACTCCGCCCTCGCCGTGAGGAACTCTAAGCGAGGTGTCGCGAACATCTTTCGCCTTTTCGCCGAATATAGCGTGCAAAAGACGGAATTCCGGGGTTTCGGTAGGTTCTCCCTTAGGAGTAACCTTACCTACAAGAATATCACCCGGCTTAACATAAGCCCCGACACGTATAATTCCCTCATCATCAAGGTTTTTCAAAGCATCCTCGCCGACGTTGGGAATTTCGTTGGTGATTTCCTCGCTTCCGAGTTTTGTCTCAAGCGCCTTACACTCAAAGACAGTAGTATATATAGAAGTAAAAGTATCATCTTTCAAAAGTTTTTCGCTAATCAGGATAGCATCCTCATAGTTATACCCGTTCCAAGGCATAAACGCCACAACGACATTTTTACCGAGAGCAAGCTCTCCGTTGGAACTGGCAAACCCATCCGCAATAACGTCGCCGGATTTAACCTTTTGACCTTCATTGACAATAGGATTTTGGTTAAAACTCGTGTCCTGATTAGTCCTGCGAAATTTAACGAGTTTATATTCCTTTTCGCCGCCCTTTTCTTTTATAACAACCTTTGTCGAATCGACCTTAGTAACGCTGCCGTCGCCCTGAGCTAAAACAACCGCCCTTGAGTCGCGGGCAACATATCTTTCTATACCCGTCCCCACAATCGGAGCCTCCGATATAAGAAGCGGCATAGCCTGACGCTGCATGTTTGAACCCATAAGCGCACGGTTAGCATCGTCATGCTCAATAAATGGAACAAGCGCAGCGGATACCGACAAAATCTGCTTAGCCGAAACATCCATAAGTTGAATTTTATCCTTCGGCGCAAGTTCAAATTCTCCCCGCACCCTTGCCTGCACAAAATCTTCGACTATTTCCGCTTTGTCGTTAAGTTTAACATTGGCCTGCGTTATATAATAATTTTCCTCTTCGGTAGCGGAAAGAAACCGGATTTCATCGGTAACTTTTCCGTTTTGAATTACCAAATAAGGTGTTTCAAGAAATCCATAAGAATTAACGCGCGCATAAGTCGAAAGAGAAACTATAAGCCCGATATTAGGACCTTCCGGCGTCTCAATAGGACAAACACGGCCGAAATGGGTATTATGAACGTCGCGAACCTCCAAACCCGCCCTGTCTCTCGACAAACCGCCGGGACCCAATGCCGACAATCGGCGTTTGTGGGTCAACTCGGATATGGGGTTAGTCTGGTCCATAAACTGTGAAAGCTGGCTCATCCCGAAAAAGTCATTAATGGAAGAAACAAGAGGCTTTATCGCAATAATATTTTGCGGAGATAAATCCTCGATTTCCCGCGATGACAATTTTTCGTGGATAGACTTCTCAACCTTGCTGAAAGCCGAAGTAAGCTGGTTCATAATAAGCTCATTGACATTTCTAACGCGTCTGTTTCCGAGATGGTCAACATCGTCAAGCGGAGCTTCCTTATTAAAAACCTTCAACAAGTGGCGAAGAGTCCTCGTTATATCTTCAAACGCAAGCGTTCTCTGCTGGATAAGAGCGTTTCTTTCTTCCTCCGAATAATCGGGATAAAGTTTCAAAACCAATTTATAACGCCCGACCTCGCCCAAATCATACATCTTGGGAGTAAAAAACATATTGTTAAGTTCGCGAACAATACTCTCAAGAGGGGCAGCTTCGCCGGGATGGAGGATACTGTAAATCTTTTTTATAGCCTTGTGAGGAGTATCCTTAGTATCATCCTTTTCAAGAGTGTTGATAAGAGGACGATTTTTAGCAACAACTTTGGGGTTTAAGATTTTGATAACCGTTTTTTCTTTCTGGTAAAGCTGGTTAATGCTGCCGGGGAAAAGTTTATCGACAGCGCCGACAATAAGATTGCCCTCGTCATCATAAACGTCCTCTGCAACATATCGACCTACCAGACGCGACACCGCATCGTCTTTATCTATCTTTTTAAGATTAATTTTGCGAATACCCTCATTCTCTTCATTAAAGAAAGCATCTATAATTTCAGTAGTAGATTTGGAGAGTGCGCGTAGAAACATAGTAACAAGGATTTTACGGCGGGAGTCGATACGAACATACATAAGGTCTTTTTTGGTATCAATAATAAATTCAAGCCAAGACCCCTTTTCGGGAACAATCTTAGCGGAAAGTTCTTTGTTTTTGTAGCTAAAAAGAACGCCCGGTGATTTATAAATCTGGTTGACTACGACCCTTTCAGCGCCGTTAATAATGAAAGTTCCGCGCTCCGTCATCAAAGGGAAATCGCCGATATAAATATCTTTTTCCTTGATTTCCCCGGTTTTCCTGTCGATTAAACGAAAAACCGCTTTGATAGGAACGCTAAAAGTAAGGTTTTTATCAAAACACTCATCTTCTTCATATTTGATTTTCCCTACCTCGTAACGGACATATTCAATAACAATATCCCCGCTGGCGCTTTCAATAGGGAAAACGGAGGAAAAAACAGCCTGCAACCCCTTGTTTTCGCGCTTATCGGGAGTTTTACCCATCTGGAGGAAATCCTTGAAAGAATTAAGCTGTATTTCAAGGAGGTCTGGGAGGGGAAGTTTTTCCTCAAGAATTGCGAAAGAAACTCTGCCGTCTTTAGTTTTCATAACACACTCCGTTTAAAAATATCGAAAATACAACCGCCCCCTCTTAACCGAAGAGGGGGGGATTGCCATAGACAAAAGTAAAAATCCGAGACAAGTAAATGGAAGATTGAAAAAGATTATTTAACTTCAACAACCGCTCCGGCAGCTTCCAAATCTTTGGCGATTTTATCAGCTTCAGCCTTTTCGATATTTTCTTTAACAGGCTTAGCGCCGGCGCTTTCCGCAAGTTCCTTAGCCTCTTTAAGAGCCAAGCCGGTGATATTTCTAATAACCTTGATAACTTCGATTTTTTTATCACCGGGGGACTTAATAAACACGGAAACCGTGCTTACTTCTTCTTCAGCTTCGGCAGCACCGCCTGCAGCGGGTGCAGCAGCAACAGCTACCGGTGCAGCCGCAGTTACACCAAACTCTTCCTCAATTGCTTTTCTGAGTTCATTCAACTCCAAAACAGTCATATTTTTGATAATGTCAAGAACTTCTGCAATTTTGTCAGCCATCTAAATCTCCTTTCGTTATTTTTATATTTGGTTATTAACCTTTTTTCTTTTCCAAAGCTTCAACAGTGCCGACAAATTTGGTTATAATAGCATTAAGCGAACCGACAAATTGGGCAACAACACTGTTCATACCTCCGGCTATCATACCGATAAGCTCCGTTCTGCCGGGGAGTTTGGAAATTTCGATAATATTCGGCTGGTCATACGCCATACCGCTTACCAAACCTCCCTTTAAGGCAAGCTCCTTGTATTCCTTAACAAATAAAACCACTGCCTTGAGCGAACCGATAATATCTTCTTTGGAATAAATCAGGACGGTGTTTTTCTTGAGATAAGGCTCCAAGCCGTCAATCTTGAGTTCATCAAGCGTCCTTTTAAGGAGACGGTTTTTTACCACATAGGATTTACCCCCCGCCTCACGAACTCTACCCCGAAGCTCCTCAAATGCGGAAACGGACAAACCCTTAAAGTCAGCGACCACAAACCCGTCCGTATCCTTGAGTTCAACGGTTAAATTTGAAACTATATTAGCTTTTTCCGATTTTTTAAGCATCTTAACCTTCCCGTAATTTTAATATTAAGCGCTAATCTTTTTATAATCAATTCTCACGGAAGTTCCCATAGTTGGGGAAATTGCGAGATTTGAGATATAATCGCCCTTCAAGTCGGAAGGACGGTTTTTCATAATAAGTCTATGAATAGCCAAAATATTTTCTAAAATAGCATTGTCATCGGATGATTTTTTTCCGACAACGGTGTGAACATTGCCGGTTTTATCGGCGCGAACTTCCGTTCTTCCCGCCTTGTATTCCTTAACAACCTTTTCAATATCATTGGTAACGGTTCCCGTTTTAGGGTTAGGCATCATTTTACGACGGCCAAGTATAGAACCGAGCTTCCCGACAATCTTCATCATATCGGGCGTAGCAATAACGGCATCAAACTCAAGCCATCCGCCGAGAATTTTCTCGACGAGGTCTTCCGCACCGACATAGTCCGCACCGGCGCTTTTCGCCTCTTCCGCCTTAGGTCCCACAGCAAACACAAGAACGCGGGTTACCTTGCCTACCGAATGAGGCAATACAAGAACATCGCGAACCGTATGTTTCTGCTTGATATTGAGTTTATAAGCAAGTTCGATAGTTTCATCAAACTTAGCCGTGGCAAGTTCCTTAACCTGCTTGACGGCATCCTCCAACGAAAAAACCAAAGCCTTATCATATTTGTCAATCATAGAGAGGATACGCTTTGTTCCTCTGTAAGTTACACCGTTTTTTACAAGAGTTTTCTTAGCCATTATTCAATACCCTCCACTTCAACGCCCATATTTAAAGCCGTTCCGGCAATAATCTTAACCGCAGCATCAACATTGTAAGCATTCAAATCCGGCATTTTAAGTTCGGCAATTTTGCGAAGCTGTTCCTGAGAAATTTTACCGACCTTTTGCTTGTTAGGCATAGCAGACCCTTTATCCAAGCCGAGTTCCTTTTTTATAAGGTTTGCCGCCGGCGGGGTTTTGGTAATAAAGCTGAAAGTCCTGTCTTCATAGATAGAAATTTCAACCGGGATAATAAAACCCGCTTTATCCTTAGTTGCGGAATTAAACTGGTTACAAAAATCCATAAGCGGGACACCGTGAGGACCAAGAGCGGTACCAACCGGTGGTGCAGGATTAGCCTGTCCCGCAGGAATTTGGAGTTTTACAACTGCCTTGACTTTCTTTTTCTTAGGTGCCATTTTATATCTCCCTTAGTTTAAACCTTATGAACCTGACTGAACCCAAGCTCTACCGGGGTCAACCGTCCGAAAATTTCAACTCTAACCATAAGGCTGTTCTTTTCGTTGTTAATATCTTCAATTTCGCCCTCAAAGTCCTTGAAGGGACCCTCGGTGATTTTAACCCTTTCGCCCACTTCAAAGCCGGACTCAAGCGAACCGACATCCGATTTAATCTCGCCGGTTTTCTCGAAAATAGCCTTAACCTCTTCATAAGTAAGAGGAGACGGTTTTTTATTGCCGCCGCCCGCAGTGAGAAACATCCCCACACCGGGTATGGACTTAATCTCGGCATAGACTTTTTTCCATACGGAATCATCTTCGGGCAAGTCCAACTCGGCAAGCACGTAGCCCGGATATATCTTGCGCTTTCTTGTAACTTTTTTCCCTTTCTTCTCAACAACGTATTCCTCTTCGGGAACCCGCACCTCTATTAAGGTATCACGCAATACGTCATTGCCTTTTTTCAAAACAAGCCCGTCGTGGACTTTTTTCTCATAACCTGTGTAAACCTGAATAACAAACCAGCCTCTTGCCATCTATCCCACCATCCAAATTACAAAAGCGTTGATAATAATATCCATAAAAGCTAAAAACAAAGAAAAAACGACAACAAAAACGATAACAACAATAGAAGACTTAACCGCCTCTTCTTTACTGGGCCAAACTACCTTTTTTAATTCTTCCCAGCTCTCTTTTAGGAAACCAGCAATTTTTTTAAACATAATAACTCCAAAGAAAGAATTAAAACATCAGGCCTGGCGGGATTCGAACCCACAACATTCGGTTTTGGAGACCGACGCTCTAGCCAATTGGAGCTACAGGCCTAACCGCAAATTTACTTAACTTCTTTATGCATCGTGTGCTTTTTATCACGCGAGCAATATTTCTTAAGATGCAATTTAGTTCTTTGCTGAATCATATTCTTGGTTTTGGTAGTTGTATAATTGCGTTCTCCGCAAACCTCACACTCAAGAGTAACTATCTGCGCCATAACCACCTCTATAATAATAAATTAGCCCACAGTCGGATTTGAACCGACGACCCCATCCTTACCATGGATGTGCTCTACCTGCTGAGCTATATGGGCTTTTGTCTATACGGGATAATTGCGTGTCAAATATCTTAATATGAATGCGCTTAAAAGTCAAGAAAAACCCCTCTTGATTTTTAAAAAGATTCTTTTTTTCTCATTCTCGTCCAAAGTAAAAACTTCCCATGTAACTCCAAAAATGAAACTTCCCTTTATTCCGTTTTTTGGTTCGCAGTATATTTTAACCGTTAATAACGAAAAAAACATTGACTTTTTATCGGATTATTCTATGATACTGTTGCAGAGAAAGACAAGAAAATCGCAGGGGGCACCTATATATTTTGCGATGAAATAAGCTAAAGATTTTTTTATCAAACTTCATTGTATTAACCTTTTACAATATGCTCTAAAGGAGGTGCGAAATGGACGGCAAAGCAGAAACCATAAGTTTTGATGGGGCGCGGTTATTTAAAGATACCGAAAAAGATTTGTTACTTGAGGATACAAGAAGCATTTTTAGACACCCCTACAAACGGCAGAAAATTAACTCCAAAATCAAAAAAGAAATTCGTTATGAAAAACTTATCGCCATAGATATTCTTTGCGGCTCGTTTTGCAGCGGATATTTTTTCTTTTATAAGCAAGAAACTCAAATTATTAAAGCAAGCTATTCCTTTTTCGGTAAGTAATGGGGGCAGTAATTTTGTCAATTGAAAAGTCGGAGAGGGATTATGAGTTTTCTAATTTCTAAAAAATAACGAGGGGCAGTGAATATCGGATAAGCGGTTTATAATAAAATCTACAAACAAGGAGGCAATAATCAGGCAAAAATACGGGGATGGGATAAATTAAAATTTGTTGCTGTTGATACTATGCATAATCAAATTTAATCCCGGAGGATTTTATGAAGTTTGGAGAGATATTGGTTCAAGAGAAAATTATTACGGAGGAGCAATTAAATAGAGCCTTGGATGAACAAAAAAATCATCCCCAAAAAAAGTTAGGTGAAATTTTGTTGGAATTGGATTTTATCGATATTGAGCAATTTACTAAAATTATCGACAGGCAGATGAGGGACGCAGGAGAAAGCAAATAGATTTTCCGATTATAGTCTGCAACAAAAGATACCGTATAATATCTTGCGCACATTTCAGGAAGTATAAAAAAGCCCTTGTCCATATAAAAATATAGTCGCAAAAAGGATTTTTGAACGGACAATAATAGTAATAAGCTAAAGTAAGAAAACAACCTGTTTTGAGTAGTGCAAGGGGCTGTCTTAAACGGCAGCCCTTTTTTGTTATTCCCTAAAACCCTACGCTTAATTCCATTATTTGACATAAATTCCATTTCTAATTTATAATAACCTGTTAGGCTTGACGTTTATTTGCAATTACTCTTATTTATGCCTGTAAGAAGTCAATTCTTTCCCGCAAATCAGGCAATCGTTAATAAAAGAAAATGGTTTTAGGAGGTATAGTTATGAAGGTTGTAAAAGGTCTATGCGTTTTAATTGCGCTTAGCGGATTAATATTTTTCGGGTGTGCACCGGCGGATACGGAAGATAACGGAGCCCCGACAAACGGAAGCGATAACGGTGAGACTGTCGAGGATGAAGACGATAACGGTGAGGCTGTCGAGGATGGATATCGTTTTATAACGGAATGGGGAAACTTAGGAGGTAACGATGGCCAGTTTCTCCAACCTTACGAGATAGCTGTGGATTTAGATGGAAATGTTTATGTTGCGGATACCGAAAATCACCGTATCCAAAAATTTACATCTAACGGAAATCATATTGCAACTTGGGGAGGGCCGGGTATGGGCAGTGGGGATGGTGAATTTTTAAATCCTTGTGGAGTTTTTGTAGATTCAAACAACACCGTTTATATTGCAGATACTGCCAATCATCGCATCCAGAAATTTGAATCGGATGGAACTTTTATTACAAATTGGGGAAGCTACGGAAGTGGGGATGGGCAATTTAATCAGCCTTTAGGAATTACCGTAAATTCTGAAGGTATTATCTATATTGTGGATTTACAAAATCACCGTATCCAGAAATTTGAATCGGATGGAACTTTTATTACAAATTGGGGAAGTCAGGGAACTAACGATGGGGAATTTATGTGGCCTTCCAGTATAGTAGTGGATTCAAGCAATAACATTTATGTATCAGATATTCACAATCACCGTATCCAGAAATTTACGCCGGATGGAAATTTTATTACAAAATGGGGAACCGGAATAAATGGTAACGGACAACTTAGGTGGCCTAAGGGTATTGCTATAGATATAAGCAATAATATTTATGTCGCTAGTTCCGGCAATGATCGCATTCAGAAATTTACATCGGATGGAAATTTCATTACAAAATGGGGAAGTCAAGGAAGCGGTGATGGGCAGTTTAATACTCCCCGGGGAATAGCAGTAGATTTAGAGGGAAATGTATATGTTGCAGATAAAGAAAATCACCGTATCCAAAAATTCAGAGAGTAGAAATATTTTTTAAATAGCACGGGGCTGTCTTAAACGGCAGCCCTTTTTTTATGCATAAGCGAAAGGCAGTTCCGGCTGTCGGGGCTTGTCAAGCATATACCCCTCACCCTCAAACGATGATATAGAGATACCCAAAAGACGCACCCTTCGCCTTCCCGCCTCGGTATGCAATAAAAGCTCGCTTGCGATTTTAAATATAGTTTGAGCATCGTTGACGGCACCCCTCAGCGAGCGGCTTCGGGTGATACGCGCAAAATTATCATACCGAACCTTGAGGGTAACGGTTTTGCCCTTGACCTCGTTTTTAACCATCCTTCGCTCAACCTCTCTTGCGATTTGGAAAAGACGGTCTTTCATATCCTCTAAGGACACAAGGTCGCGGGGGAAAGTCTGTTCCGCGCCTATTGACTTTCGGATATGGTCAGGGTTGACCTTGCGGTTGTCGATACCGCGCACTATATAATAGTAGAAAGCGCCCGCTTTACCGAAATATGAGATAAGGGAATGTATATCCAAGTTGCGCAAATCCGCCCCTATTCTTATCCCCATTGCAAGCATCCGCTTTTCGGTAGCCTTACCGACACCGTAGAATTTCCCCACGGGCAGGTTGTCGATAAAGTTAAGCGCTATAGCGGGAGGGATTACCGTAAGCCCGTCGGGCTTTTTATAGTCGGATGCGACTTTTGCGAGAAATTTGTTGTATGAGACACCTGCAGATGAGGTTAGCCCCGTGGCGCGATGGATTTTTGCTTTAATCTCTCTTGCAATAGCCGTAGCGGATTTTATTCCAATCTTGTTTTGCGTAACGTCAAGATACGCCTCATCAAGCGACATAGGCTCAATTAAGTCGGTGTATTCGCAAAAAATATTCATAATTTGTATGGAGACCTTTTTGTAAACATCAAAGCGCGGCGGAAGAAATATAGCAAAAGGGCATCGACGGTAAGCCTCGGCGGACGACATTGCCGAGTGTATCCCATAGCGACGTGCTTCATAGTTGGCGGTGGATACCACACCCCTGCTGTCGGGAGAACCCCCGACAACCACAGGCAAGCCTTTAAGCGAGGGGTTGTCTCTTACCTCAATTGCCGCATAGTAGGCATCCATATCAATATGGATAATCTTTCTAATCTTATCCATAATTAGTTCCTCCTAATTTAATTTGTGGAACTGGTAAATCACCTTTCCTATAATAACCGGGGATTCGTTTGAACCCGCAGTGAGTTGCTCATTGGAATAGTTCGGGTTATCGCTTATAATATCAATAACGCCGGTCATCTTGAAATGGAGACGTTTAACGAATAATTCTCCGTTGTGAAGAAGAATATAAATACCGTTGCCGTCATTGACAAGCCCCTGCACAAACAGGACAACGTCTCCCGATGCGAGAGTTGGGGACATACTGTCTCCTTTTACACGGATAGCCTTAACCTCGGCGGGTTGGTGAGGGTAGATAAGTTCGGGGGATATGGGGAGTTTGCCCAGCACCTCGGATTGAAAATTAGCGATACCGTTGCCCGCGCAGGCGGATGAATCCAAGAAGTCGATTTGAATAAACTCATCCGTTGCGTTAGATACAGTCTGCGAGTCATCATCACAAAGAAACATCTCGCCCTTTCCCGTGAGAAGCCAGTTGATATTGACATCGAAAATCTCAGCGAGTTTTTGCATAATCTCATCGGGGAGTTTGCGGTTACCGTTTTCATACTGGGAGAGAGCGTTTTGATTAACACCGAGACGCTCGCCGAACTCGTTTTGGCCGAAACCGAATTCCTTTCTTACCGCGCGCAGGCGGTTGCCTATTGTATCCATAGTCGGACCTCCTTATCACAGTCCGTAATTTTAATATCACAAAAAAGAATATTTTTTAGAAAATCCCTTGACTCCGTTTCTCTTTTGTGCTATAATTATACCGTAGAAAAACGGTTTTGTCAAGCGTTTTGGCAAAAATATATCGTTTTTCAATATTTTTTATAGGAGATTGAGATGATTGATGGATTTGTTGATGTTTTGTATAAGTTTAAGAATTCAGTTGAGCTTTTTAAGTTGAGGTTTACCCGTGTTTCCAAAAGGCAGAGAGTCGAAATTTCCGATTATTTCCGCTCCTTGTCTATGGCAAAAAAATAGTTATACAGGAGGTTTACTATGGTAGAGATTCAACAAAAGGGCGCTCCGATTACCCATACCTTTGACGGTTACGCGGAAACGCTGAATAACCTGATTCCAGCGAATTACAAAAAATACTTTTCGCCGAACCCCTCCGCTGCTAAAACCATTATTGATGAGAGGCGCGAATTGCTTGATAATCTTTTGGATTCGCAGACGGACGTTTTTATGGCGGGAGGACAGATTTTTAAGAAAAAATCATATTGGCGAAAAGTCCTTGTTGCGCTTAATATAAGTCTTCAGAAAATTGAGGAATGGAAAGAAGCCGACAAAACGGGGAATATCACATACTTTTTTACCTACCGCGCAATTTTGCCTACGGGACAGTTCGCAGACTCAACCGGCGCCTGCACGCAAAATGAGGAACATATAAACCGCACAATCCACGATACGCGAGCCACCGCCGAAACCCGCGCTAAAAATCGCGCCATCTCCGACCTTCTTGCTTTCGGTGAGGTTTCCGCCGAGGAGATTTCTCAAAATCGCGATACTCACTATACGGAAAAGGTTTCATCCCCCGCCCCTTCCGCACCCTCACCCTCCGATGAAATTGAGGCTTACAAGACTATACAATCGCTTCAGGAGGTCTTACCCGGCTCCGCTCAAAAACTTCTTTACGATGAGGTGCATAAATTACATACGGCGGATGAGACACGGGTTATCGTCAAAAAGGTTATTGCACAGGAATTGAGTGAAATTGATAAACAGGGACATATGAGCCTTAAAGATATGAAAGCCCTGTGCAAGGAGCGGTTCGGGATTGCAGGATTTAATGAACTGCCCGTTGCGGATGCCGTTTCGCTTTTAAAAGAGGTGCAAAGCCGTATTACCGCTATATAACCGCGGGGTGTAAACTTTATAAAGGAGAGGGCAAGGTTATGAAAAGTATTTCTCTTGATATTATCAAATTCGCTAAAAAGGTTGAGGTTCCGCAAAGGCATATCAAAACCTTTTTAAGACATAATTTTAAGCGTAATTGCGCAAAGTCGGTTGTGGAATTAAATATTGCGGAATACCGCGCGCTCAGGGATTATTTTACCTTTGAAAGAGAGACGGTCGCCCTGATTTTCTTTAACCCGTCCCGCGATAAAACACGGATTTTTAAAAACGTTATCAAACTTACCAAAATTTCCGCTATGCGATACCGCTATGAGTGGTTCAGATACAGCATATCAAACGGAAGACTTGTCCGTTTTAAACTCGGTGAAATTCCGGTCGATTTGATGGAAAAACAGCGCATCTGGCGAAGTCCCGTTGATAAAACGGTCGTAATTCTTAACGAGGAGGGGCAGTTTGAGGCGTTGTCGCGCCTGCCCGCTTCCGCTGTCGATAATTAAATCTGTCCTTACACGGAGGTTTTATGGACGATATAGAAAAACTCGAAATATGGTTGAGTCTTGAAAAAATACTTACTCCAATCCAGTTGAAAGTGGTTCGCTTGCGGTTTTATGAAAATCTCACCGTAAACGAAACCATAAAAAAATCCAATCTGACCTCAAAGCGTCAGTATTACAAAATTATCAAAAGCATCGACAAACCCGCTTTGAAAAAATTGCTCGCGGACAGTTTGTTATACAGGAGGAACTATGTTTGATAAAAACCGTCTTTACGTGAAAGATTTTGATATGTTGCTCGAAGCCTGCGAGGGGGACTACGATAAGGCGATGGAGGTTTATTTGATTCTCAAACGTTCATATCGCGGTGAAAGAAATCAGGTCTATAAACGGAATAAAAACCGTATGGTGAGGATAGGCGGCGAGGTAACTTTCCTAAAATTTTCACGGAATCGGAAGGGGGAAGCGGCATAATGAAGTTCAGGTATGACCCCGTAATGACTCCCCTGAAAACCGCATTGCTTGTTTCCGATAAAAAAAATAAAACCGAGATAGCCGAAATTTTCAGGATACCCCCCGCGGATTTTGACGCTCTTTTGATAAAATATCCCGAACTGAAAGAGGCGCTTGACGGCGGAAAGGAATATGTCAAATCGAAAATTGAGTCGGCGCTTTTAAAACGCGCTATGGGATACAGGTATATCGAAATTTATTACAGGCGATGCGAGGAAACCGGAAGCCGTATCGCGGATAAATGGGTTACAAAACAAAAAGAACCCGACCTCAACGCCATAAAATACTGGCTCGCCCATCGCGTTCCCGCCGAGTGGGGACTTACCGAAAAAGAGGCGCAAAAAGTCAAAGAAGATGCCGTTAAGATTTTCCTTGAGCAAATCGAGAGGATAAAATGACCTGCTTCGCGTCCCTCTCAATACGCTTCAACTACTCTTTTCTCTCACGCTCAATAACCGCGACAGAGCCACAAAGACACGGATGGCTCATCTTGATACTACTCCTCACCAATTTGCGGACTGCTTCAGGTGTGCTTCACAAATTGGAGAGGGATGTATCCATTGGGAACTCTATCCGCGTGAACTTACCGCCTGTGGACAGAATTTGAATAAGCGAAAAAGAAACTAAGAAAAAACTTGAAAAATCGCATTATGGCTTTGGGTTTATCAGCCCATAATAAATAAAATATCCCGTCGTTTTTTTGACCTATTTGCGCAAATAATATAAACTGTTCTGATTATATTTTCGGAGAGTGTTTTAGTGCCCCTGAGTTTCCATAATACGCTTACAAGAAGCGTTGAAGAATTTACACCGGTTAATCCGGGCGAGGTGAGATTTTATGCTTGTGGTCCCACTGTTTACAACTACCCCCACATCGGCAATCTTCGCACCTTCCTTTTTTCAGACTTATTGCATAGATGGCTTATTTATCGCGGTTACAAAGTAAATTTCATTATGAATCTTACCGATGTTGATGATAAAACTATTCGCAATTCAATTGAAAGAAATATGCCGTTATCCGATTATACGAAAATCTATAAACAGGCTTTTTTTGACGATTTGGACACGCTGAATGTCAAGCGCGCCTCGCTTTACCCATGCGCTACCGACAATATTCCCGAAATGATTGATATGATACAATCCCTGCTTGACAAGGGTCTTGCTTATGAAACCGATGACGGGGTTTATTTTAATGTCAGGGCGTTTGACGGATACGGCAAATTATCCCGTCTCGATAAATCAAAACTCCTGTCGGGTGCAAGCGGAAGGGTTGCTAATGATGAGTATGAGCGCGAGGATATTTCTGATTTTGCACTGTGGAAAAAGTGGACTCCCGATGACGGGAATATTAAATGGAAAGCTCCTTTCGGCGAGGGACGTCCGGGGTGGCATATTGAATGTTCCGTTATGAGTATGAAATATCTCGGCGTTCCGATTGATATTCATGCAGGCGGCGTTGACCTCATTTTCCCTCACCACGAAAACGAGATTGCTCAAAGTGAAGGGGCAACCGGAAAACCCTTTGCAAATTACTGGCTACACGTTACACATCTTGTAGTGGACGGGGAAAAGATGTCAAAATCAAAGGGCAATTTCTATACCCTTCGCGACCTGCTTGACAAGGGATACAGCCCAAGGGCAATACGCTATCTCCTTTATACCGCGCACTACCGAAAACCCCTGAACTTTACGCTCGACGGGATTAAGGCAAGCGAAAACGCCCTTGACCGTCTTGATGATTTTGCGCTGATGCTTAAAAATATCAAATTTGATAGCGAAAACGATAAAGAATTAACGGATATACTTAACCGCCGGTCGGCTAAATTTGAGGAAGCTGTCGATAACGACCTTAATATAGCGGAGGGTATGGGCTCAATATTTGAACTTGTCCGCGCTTTTAACGAAAATTCCGATAAAATAACGGTTTCGCTTGCTAAGGAAACCTTAGATTTCCTCTCGAAAATAGACGGCGTTCTGGGTTTCTTGGATATGGAAAAAGAGGCTACGTTAACCGATGAGGAAAAGAGACTTATAGATGAAAGAGCAGAGGCGCGAAAGGCTAAAGATTTTGCGCGTTCCGATGAAATCCGTGATTTACTCTTGGAAAAAGGCATAGAAATACGTGACACATCAGACGGCATTGTATGGAAACGAATTAACCGTGTAAAGGAGGAAGCCTTATGAAAAGATTTTTACCGCTATTGTTGATTTTAGGATTTATTACCGCCTGCGGCGGAGGCAGAACTATGGTTCGTATCGGAACGGAGCATTATGAAACTCACGGAGAGTTTGAATTTGCTATGATTGCTCTTTTAAACGTCCTTTCCGAACGCGCCGAACGTAAGGATTTGCGGGTCGTTTTCGAGGACATTTACCTTGAGGAAACGCGTGTCGTTACACCTCTAAGTTCTTTTGTCAGACGCTCTCTGATGGCGGCAAGCGGAGATTCGGGAGTTTTCAGGCTCATACAATCCGAAAAAGACTACTCGCAAATCGACAACAAAGCTATGAGTTATGCTATCAGCGAGGAGTTTGATGCTGTATTGGTTATGAATTACTACGAGGAGTTTGATAAACTGCGCTTCTACGTTACCTTAAACAAAAGCGACTCCCGTGAAATTATTACCACTACGTCTATGGTTATGAGCAGGACGATTTTGCCGTGGGAATTATCTATGCAGTCTTTTGTGCCGGTTAATTTCTCTGCTTACAAATCTCTTGATTATGAAAAACCTGTTGTGCAAAACGACTACGAATCAAGGGTTTGGACCGACAGAGGAGTAAACGCGGTATATAAAGACGGCGAATATATGCGTCTCAATATCAAAGTCGAAAAGGACAGTTATATAAAATTGATTCATATAGATGTAAACAATAAGGCTCAGTTGATTTTCCCCAACCAGTTTTCAAGAAAAAACTTTGTAAAAGCCGGGGATGTTTACACAATACCTACACGCGAAATGGAAGAAAAGAACTTTCGGTTTCGCCTGACTGAGCCGTATGGTTTAGAATCCATAAGGCTAATATCACAAACGAGCCAGTTTGATGACTTAAAGGATTTTGCATTCGCCACCCCGGTAAAGGATTTGGGCTATTACAGCGGTGCGCAAAGTCGCGGAATGTTGCTTGAGGGCGTTAGTGTAGATTCGGATGTTGAGCAGTCCGAATCTATTTATATCTATAATATAGTAAAATAAGCAAAGAGAAAATCTCTTTGCTGTAAATACAGTTGACCTGGAGGTTTTATTATGTCAACGTCTATCTATGTTGGTAATCTTCCCTACACTTTGAGAGAGGATTACCTTGAGGAATTGTTTTCTCAGTATGGTGAAATTGTGAGTGTTAGAGTTGTAACCGACCGTGAAACCGGTAGAAGCAAAGGTTTCGGGTTTGTCGAAATGGCGGATAAGGATAGTGCTGATAAGGCAATAGAGGCTCTTAACGGTTACGAAACTGACGGACGCCCGTTGAAAGTCAACGAAGCACGACCCAGAGAAAACAGAAGACCGCGCTTTTAAACAAAAGCGAAAAATCTAATGTAACCGCACCCTTTCCCTTAACGGGCAATAGCGGTGCGGTTGCATATTTAAACGATTCTATGTGTTTTTTTTTTGTCTATTTAAAAAACTATCTTAAAAGAGGTTGATTATGAAAAAGGCGGTTCTCCTTTTGCAAAACGGCGAGTTCTTTGAAGGATATTCTTTCGGTTATGAGGGTGAAACTTCTGGCGAAGTCGTGTTTAATACATCTATGACCGGTTATCAGGAGGTTTTAACCGACCCGTCCTACAACGGACAAATCGTTACTATGACAAACCCTCTTATCGGAAATTACGGCGTAAACAGCGAGGATGTCGAATCCGAAAAAATACAGGTAGCGGGCTTTGTTGTCCGTGAAAATTCGCAGATAGCTTCTAATTTCAGAAGCGAAGAAACGCTTGACCAATACCTCAAGCGAAACCGCATTGTCGGTATAGAGGGGATTGACACAAGACGATTGACCCGTATTATCCGTATCAAAGGCGCTATGAACGGCATTATTTCCGCCGTGGATTTCGATAAAAAAAGTCTTGCAGATAAATTATCCAAAGTGCCGAGTATAGTCGGCGCAGACCTCGTAAAAAACGTTACCATAGACAAGCCCCAAAAATGGGGAGAGTTTAAAGACGGCAATCTTAACATCATAGCTATACATACCGGTATCAAATGGAATATCCTTCGCGAATTAGCCAAGCGAGGCGCTAATATAACGCTTGTTCCCGCTAAAATGAGCGCTAAGGAAATCCTTGCAATGAAACCGGACGGGGTATTTCTTGCCAACGGTCCCGGCGACCCGGAAGCGGTATCCTATACAGCTGATACAATAGAGGAACTTCTCGGCAAAGTCCCGCTTTTCGGGATTTGTCTCGGTCATCAGCTTTTATCTATCGCTTTGGGGGCTAAAACATATAAGCAAAGATTTGGGCATCGCGGGGGAAACCAACCCGTTATGAATCTCAAAAACGGCAAAGTCGAGATAACCTCGCAAAATCACGGATTCGCTCTGAAAGACGGCGCTTTCGGTGATGATGTCGAGGTTACGCATATTAATCTTAACGACCGAACTATCGAGGGAATACGCCACAAAAAATATCCCGCTTTCTCCGTTCAATACCATCCCGAAGCAGCACCGGGTCCTCACGACTCCCTTTATATATTCGACGATTTTATTAATATGGTTAAGGAATGGAAGACTCAATGAGGCATCTCGGCGGGAAAAACCGGGCTTTAATCCTTATCCCGATTTTGCTTGTTATTGCATTGGTTTTCTTTTTACTCCCGCAAAATAAACGCTTATTGACTGCACCGAAAACATCTTGCGAAAAAATTATCTCGCTTGCGCCATCGGTAACGGAGTTGATATATTTTATCGGCGAGGGAAACCGGTTGATAGCGAACACTATCTACTGCGATTATCCCGAAGAGGCAAGGTCTTTGCCGAAAATCGGCGGTATTATCGACACGGATATAGAAAAGGTCGTTTCGCTTAAACCCGATTTGGTTATAGCATCTTATTCGGGTAATTCCAAAGAGAAAGTCGAACGGTTACAGGCATTGGGAATAAACGTTATAACGCTTCGCGCGGACAAGGTTGAGGATATAATAGAAAATGTCGAAACTCTGGGAGAGATATTAAACGTTGATGTCTCCGCGCAAAAGAAAGAACTCAGGGATAAACTTAGAATAGCCAACCTTAAAAACAGCCGTAAACTGCAAAAACACGGGGTTTATCTTGTTTCAACCGACCCAATATATTTAGCCTCTGCAAACAGCTTTATCGGTTCGGCATTATATATTGCGGGTTTCGATAATCCCGTAAAAACCGAAATACACTACCCCATCATCGACCGCGAGGGGATTCTCAAGCTCGCGCCGAAGTATGTTGTCCTGCCGCGATACCTTACGGCGGATGAGGAAAACACCAGACGGATTTTCGGGGGAGATACGGTTTTTATCTACGTTGATGAGGACAGTATATCACGCCCGTCACACCGCGTTTTTGACGTTATACTTCGACTTTGCGAATTTGAGTAATATGAGGAAAATATATGTATATCGTTTATTTTGATGAAACCGGAGATGACGGCTATCCACAGTATTCTTCTGATTTGTTTATTTTAACCTCGTTATATATGCACCATCAAACTTGGAAAGACAATTACAGCAAAATCAAAGAATTTAGACGGGAGCTGAAAAACAAATTTAATTTGCCTATTAAAACGGAATTTCACACTAAAGCTTTTCTAACGGATAAGAATCCTTATCGCAATTTGAATATTTCCAATGATGACAAAAAATATATCTTAAATGCTTTTTTTCAATTAACCTCATCTCTAAGTTTAAAATTTATCAATATTGTAATTAACAAAGAAAATATAGACCCAAACAAAGAATATGATATTTTAGATAAAGCATTGACTTACAATATCCAACGAATTGAAAATGATTTAGGAGAATCTGAAAAATTTATTATCATTACCGATGATGGGCGAGTACAAAAAATGACAAAAACAACCAGAAAAATTCAAAGAATAAACTATATACCCTCAAAATATAATATAGGTTCTTACAATAGAGTAATAAAAAAACTGATAGAAGACCCTTTGCCTAAACGCTCAAGCGAATCCTATTTTATTCAACTGGTCGATATGGTATCTTATATAGTATTCTTATATGCCAAGCGTAAATTCTCTGATGGAATTTGGGCAAGCCGTGTTTTAAATATTTTGGGATATGGTGATGAAATTTATTTGTTAAATCTAATAAAAAATGTATTAAATCTTGAAGCGACGGCAAAAAACGAGTTCGGAATTGTTCACTACCCAAAACAAAAAGCCGCCACATAAAAATATGCAGCGGCTTTAGAACAATTATTCCGTATACCACCACCTAGCTTCCATTCGGAAGTTCAGTGGTTCATATAAAGTCTACTACACTATAAAAAAAAAGTCAATTTCTATTTTAATTTTTTTTCAAGATTCGGCATCGGAGAAGTATTGTGTCAAACCCGCTATATCCATCCGATTGATTTGCGAACCTATTAATTATCTCGCTTCCTTAGGCCCCGACATTCCTTGTCTATAATTATCACCAAACAATTTCTTCTGAACAGTCTCATTAACAAAAAGCTCGTAATCCGCCTTACCTACCTTTCTGTAAAATAAAGTAATAAAAGTGCTGGTGCAGACTATAAAAGAAGAATACAGGATAGGAAGCCATAGAAGCTGATTGGCAACTTCCTTATCAAAGCTCAATAGAATAATCGCAAACGAAAGAGGTCCATTTTGAATACCTGTTTCCAATGATATAGTGCGGCGATGGCGTGGGGATGCTTTGAGCAATCCTGAAAAAAGATAACCGAATAAAAAGCCTATAATACCTACAAGAATTGATGCAAAATATATCTTTGCCGGTGTTAAAAGGAGCAAATCCCCATGTCTTACTACAACGCTTCCCACCAAAAATACAATTATAATAAAACCGGTAAAGCCTGCGGTATCTTCCGCCGCTTTTGCCCATCTCTGCGATTTTCTGCGAAGTATCATTCCTCCGATTACAGGAATTAAAACAAGCAACAGTGAAATAATAATGTTTTTAACGGGAATTTGGATTTGGTCGGCAAATCCCGAAGCATAAAAAACTAATAGCAAAGGTGTCATAATTATGGCTAGAAGGGTTGAGGCGGTGGTCATCGAAATAGAAAGCGCTACATCCCCCCGCGAGAAATAGGCAAACATATTTGAAGTAGAGCCGGCAGGAAGACATCCTATTAAAATCAAAGCAACGGCATTATACGGATCTAAATTTAAAATTCTAGAAATAATAAAAGCAATGAAAGGCATAAAACCGAACTGCGATAAAAACCCAACGATAATTCCTTTGGGTTTCTTTATAACCTTTTTAAAATCATCCAGATTTAATGTCGCCCCCATCCCGAACATTATAATTGCTACCATAATAGCCAAGAGAATTTCTTCATACGGATTTATAAGCAGTCTTTCCGATAATAGATTAACTAATTCCATTAGTAAACCCCTCCTTAATACATTTCTTTGATAAAGTCGGAGTATTTCTCAACAATTACGTGGCGTCGAAGTTTAAACAAGCTTGTGAGTTCATCTCCGGCTTCAAAAGGTTTTGAGAGTAACTTAAATCCTTGTATTAATTCAAATTGTTTAAACCCATGTTGGAGTGAAATATAAGATTTAATTTCATAAGCTATCATTTTTATTATTTTTTGATCCTCAGCAAGAAATGGCAAGGCTTTATCTATTCCGGCTTTTTCAAACCCATGCACGGAAGGAACAATCAAGGCGGTTAAATATTTTTGGTCCTGCCCCACTACAATAACCTGATCAATCAAGTGTGAATCTAAAAGCTTAACTTCAATTCTAATAGGGTCAACATTTTCTCCGCTTCTCAATACTATCGTATCTTTTGTTCTACCGATAATTTTTAAGCATCTGTTAAAGGTTACAATTCCAATATCTCCCGTGTTTAGCCATCCGTCTTTTAAAACCTCATCCGTTCCTTTTTTGTCTTTGTAATAACCTTTCATTACCTGAGGCCCTTTTACATAAATTTCTCCCTTTAACCCCCTACCTTCCGCCATATACATAGGATTTGGATATAAAATATCGCCGTTATTAAGGTCAATAATACGAAGTTGCGTATCGGGAAAAATCGGACCTACCGTTCCTATAACCAGATTAGAAGATGTTCTTGTTGCTATAACCGGGGATGTTTCCGTCATACCGTAGCCTTCTAAAACCGGAATCCCGATGTAATTAAAAAATTCGTCGATATGTAAAGGTAAAGAACCGCCGCCTGAAATTGAAGCTTTCAGGTCTCCGCCTGCAGCAAGTCGCAACCTCTCTAAAACGGAAGCATTGAAAAGCCCGTAAAAAGGAATAACAAGAACCCATTTAACGGCATGAAAAAGCGCCAAGAGCATAGATAAAAAAATATTTCTTCCCTTAAGGTCTATTTTTTTGAAAGTAAGAAAATGCACGGAACTTTTATATAAGCGGGAAAAGAAATAGGCAATATGAAACAAACCTCTTCGAACCGGATGAGATTTTTCAACATTGGTCAAAATTTTTGAATAGATGCTTTCCCATAGCCTTGGTGCCGAACCAAGAAATGTCGGGCGCACTTCTCTAAGGTCTTCGGCGATACTTCTTATATTAGTATAATATGTGCAACATCCGTTTAGAATAGTGTACATCTCAAACATACGCTCAAGAATATGCCAAATGGGAAGTATTGATAAAAACCTGTCAAGCGGGGAAATATCAACAGCATTCTTTAAACGAACTATTTGGGAAATTATATTTTTATGGGTAAGCATTACCCCTTTGGGATTTCCGGTAGTTCCGGAAGTATAGATTAAGGTAAAAAGGTCATCTTCTTTAATTTGCTCCGTTATCTTTTCGACTTCTAAATTTCCTTTTTCTCTTTTTTTCCTTCCTTTTTTGATTAAGTCGGATAAATGAAGTATTCCACGAGGGGGGGCATCATTTTCATCCATAAGAATTATATGCTTGACGCTTTTTAGATGCTTTTTAACGGCTTTTACCTTTTCTAAAACCGCCTGATTTTCAACAAAAAGCACCTTCGCTTCACAATGGTTCAGGATATATTCAATTTCCTGTAGAGTAACATCGCTTCCTCTCGGAACATTAACAATACCGGCAAGTTGACAAGCGCAATCAATTTTTATCCATTCAACGCGGTTATCCGATAAAACTGCGACAAAATCACGGGTTTTTACATGTAAACCAATTAACGCCGTAGCAAGCGAAATACCCTCTTGATAAAGTTCAAAATAGGTTATCGGTTTCCAAATTTTATCTTTTTGCTTAGTGGCAAACGCAGCCCGGTCCCTGTATATTTCAGCTGCCTGCACATACAGGTCGGCAACATTCTTGGGGTCAAAAGTCATGCGCACCTCCTTTTGTACACAAGAATCTTGATAGCTATATAAACAATCTTTGTGTCAACTAAAAACTCACTAAATTTTCGGGATTAGTTCATCACCTGAAACAGTCTAAAACCCTCCTAAAATAATAAATTCGGATTATCCATCACTTTTTATATTTACTTTTTTTCTACAATTAATAATTATAGCAAAAGAACCGATTTAATGCAAAAATTATAATATCTTTCCTTCGGATGACACACCCCCGAAATAATTAAATATCCACGGGTAAATTTAGGCTTGTGTTTTTACACGCTTTAATTTATAATATTCCTTTATTTATCCTCAAGGAGCAATTTTGAATAACGGATTTATCAAAAACACCTTATACAGCAGCATCGGTTTCGTTATCCTTATTATTTGTAATTTCGGGTTTAATTTTTTTGTGGCGCGCACAATGGGAGCGGAGACCTACGGTATATTTATGTCTTTTTTTTACCTCTTAATCGCATTCGTTATCCCGATAAATTCGCTTCAGCTTGCCGTAGCAAAATATACTGCAGAAAGAAATTATACCGTCAAAGAGGCGATTAACCACATTTCCCCCTCGCTATGGATTATAGGCGCGATTGCTTTCGCGGGTTTTTCCTTAGCCTCGCCCATACTAAAGAATATCTATAACCTGCCTACCGTAGCCGACCCTATAATCGGAGGCGCGGTTATACTTATGTGGAGCGTTTTAGCGGGGTATCGAGGGATATATCAGGGCATTTTAGATTTCCGCGCTTACGGGTTCAGTATGGGCACAGAGGGCATACTTCGCGCGGGTTTCGGCGTTTTGTTTGTTCTTATCGGATGGAATATATCCGGTGCGCTCGGCGCTTCCGTAGTCAGCGGGTTTTTAGCTGTTTTCATACTTATAATCCCCGCACTGAAGAAATTTACAATCAAAAAACCTTTGATAGATAAAGAAATACTCAAAGAATATCTCAAAGCGCTTGCAATACTTCTTCCGTTCGGAATACTTATGAATCTCGACTTAACCCTTATTCAAAACGTTATCGGCGGGAAAGTTTCGGGATATGTCTCCTCCTGCGGGCTTTTCGGTAAAAACCTTGTTACGCTTGCAATGGTTTTTGCCAATGTGGTTTTCTCTTATGCTTTAAAGAAAAAAGGCTCGACTATATGGTGGGGTATCCTGTTTACCGCAGGGGTATTCGGCATAAGCGCATTGTTATTTGTCTTTATGGGGGATCAGATAGTGAATCTGCTGTTCGGCGCGGAGTATGCTATGAAAATACCGTTTCGGGGTGAGGCTTTCTCCGTTATAGAGCTTCTTCCTCTTTATACTGTCGCCACTTTACCTATCGGGATTATGCAACAGGCGGTTAATTACGCCATTGCTAAAGATATTCGCTTAATAAAAATACTGCTTTGGGTTTTTCTCGCTATACTTATCCCGCTTTACTATTATTTACTGACCATCCTGCCGGTAACATCCTTTCTTATAGCATCAACTATTATAATTTTTGCTATGAGTGCAATATTGCTTTTGATTATATACATTTTTTCATCAAAAAAACAATTTACCCATTGACTAATTTATTAGATAAGTTACAATATTTACCGTATGAGCGAGGCTTATAGTCTTTAAACAGGAAAAGAGTAATTATGAAAGAGACGGGAGAAAAAAATATGAGGAAAGGAAAAATCGAGCGCAAAACTCGTGAAACCCATATTGAGGTGAAAGCTGAGCTTGACGGAACCGGAAAATACGACATCAACACAGGTATTGGTTTTTTCAACCACATGCTTGAAACAATATCCCGTCATAGCCTCATTGACCTTTCCGTAAACGGAAGCGGAGACCTTAAAGTCGATTTTCACCACATGGTGGAAGATACCGCAATAACTATCGGAAAAGCAATAATGCAGGCTCTCGGCGATAAAAAGGGTATCCGCAGGTTTTCAAGCGCTGTCGTTCCGCTTGATGAGGCTCTTGCAGAAGCCGTAATAGATATTAGCGGAAGACCTCATCTTGAAACCAACCTGACCGAGTTTGAAGGTCAAATCGGAGAGTTTAACGTTGAACTCGGCGAGGTGTTTTTCAGCGGGTTTGCAAGCGAGGGTTACACTATTCATATACAAGTCAAATCCGGCAAAAATCTGCATCATATCCTTGAAGCCTGCTTTAAGGCTTTTGCAATAGCTCTGCGAAACGCGGTGGAAATAGACGACAGGCGCGGAGATTCTATCCCGTCAACCAAAGAGTATATAGAAGGATAAAAACCGATGATCGCCATTATTGACTACGGGATGGGCAATCTTGCAAGCGTATATAATGCCTTTAACAAAGTCGGGGCAACGGATATTAAAATCACTTCCGACCCCGATGAAATAAGCAAAGCGGATAAACTTGTGCTTCCGGGTGTCGGCGCTTTTGAGGATGCTATGAAAAACCTCAAAGCAGGCAACCTGATTATACCTATCCTTGAATCCGTTGATATGGGCAAGCCCTTTTTGGGAATTTGTCTCGGGTTTCAGCTTGTGTTTGAGAAAAGCTATGAAAACGGGGTGTTTGAAGGCTTGGGGATTTTTAAGGGCGAGGTTGTCCGTTTTAATATTGACGAGCCGGTGCCTCATATAGGGTGGAACGAGGCTGAATTTTGTAAAGTCTCGCCTTTATCCGATGGTTTAAGCGGGTCGGTTTATTTTTATTTCGACCACTCATATTATCCCGTGCCGAAAGATAAAGATATTATCTGCGCCGTTACCGGTTACGAAACAAAGTTCGCCTCGGTAATAAACAGGGATAATATCTACGCCGTTCAATTCCACCCCGAAAAAAGCCATACGAACGGTTTAAAGATAATAGCAAATTTTGCCGAACTCGGCACTATATTATAGAAAGGAGTTTTCCAATGCTTATTATTCCGGCAATTGATATCAAAGACAAGAAATGCGTAAGATTGGTTCATGGAAACCCCGAATTTGAAACCGTATATTCCACCGAACCGGTTTTTCAGGCTAAATTCTGGGAAAGAGAGGGCGCTAAGCGTTTACATATAGTCGATTTGGACGGTGCTTTTGAGGGAAAAACCAAAAACCTTGATATTATCCAGCGTATTGTCGAAGAGGTGAAAATCACCGTTGAGGTCGGAGGCGGTATTCGTGATAACCGTATAATCCGCGCCCTGAAAAATCGCGGGGTTCACAAAATCATTATCGGAACCGCCGCTGTCGAAAACAAAAAATTTATCAAAAATCTCTGCAAAAACGACGCATCTATGATTATCGTTTCGATAGACGCGGCGGACGGGTTTGTCGCTAAAAAGGGATGGAAAGAAATCACCAACAAGCGCGCCGTTGACTTGGTCAAGGAGCTTGAGGAGTTCGGCGTTACCGAGGTTATCTATACCGATATATACCGCGACGGCACTCTTGAGGGGCCTAACTACGACTCTATCGAAACTATGCTTACCGTTACCGAAATCCCTATTATCGTATCGGGAGGCATTTCCCGTCTTGATGACCTGAAGCGTCTCAAGGAATTTGAGTCGATGGGGCTTCACGGAGTCATTATCGGGAAGGCGCTTTATGAAGGAAAATTCAAGCTGTCCGAGGCATTGCGCTACGAATAGAGCGACTGCGCCGCCTTTATACTTATTAACGGAGGGGATATGAGGTTTAAATTTTTTATCTTAATTATCTCGGCGTTTTGTGTTGCATCCTGTTCGGCGACAGGCAGAGACCTTCGCACCTCGGCAAGAGCGGGCAATCTTCGCGGGGTGAACAGGAGTCTCCGTCTCGGTGTCGAGGTGGACTCGCAGGACGGCAACAAGCTCACCGCGCTTCATCTTGCTACACATAACGCGCATATCCATATAGTCGATACGCTTATCCGAAAAGGTGCTAATATCAATATCGGGGATATAGAGGGCAAATCCCCGTTGCATATAGCAAGCGTCGGAAATCATCGCGATATAGCCGTGAAACTTATAGAAAACGGCGCGGATATCAATATCGGCGACAAGTTTATGAACACCCCGCTCCATCTCGCCGCATACCACGACAGCCTTGAAACCGCAAGCCTGCTTATTGAAAGGGGCGCGGATATTGAGGCAAAGGCGAAGGACGGGAAAACCCCGCTGATGATGGCTTGCTTTATGGATAATACCGCGACCGCCTCGCTATTGTTGGATAAAAACGCCGATATATCCGCGATGGATTTATCGCGAAACACGCCTTTGCATATTGCATCCTCACGGGGAAATTTTGATACGGTCAAGCTTCTGATTGAGCGGGGCGCGGATTTAGGCGCACGCGCCGTTATGGAAAACACTCCTCTTCATCTGGCATCGGGAGCAAGCAATTTAAGCACCGTAGAATTTCTTATCGGGAAGGGCGCGGATATTAATATCAAAAACCTGCATGGGGTTTCGCCGATACATACCGCATCATTCTACGGGCAGACAAAGATTGTCGAATTTTTTATATCGGAGGGGGTTGATGTCAACCTGCCGACCGATGACGGAAAAACGCCGCTTCATATTGCCGCTTTTGCCGACAGCGTTGATGTCGCAAGAATACTTATAGCAAACGGCGCGAATGTAAAAGCCGTTAATCGTTTCGGGATGACACCCCTGCATTTCGCCTCGCTTAACGGAGATGTCGGTATTATAAAGCTCCTGCTTGAAAACGGCGCGGATATTAACGCCGCCGACCGCGACAACTCAACCCCTCTGTTATACGCGCAGGAAAGGAAATATAACCCCGTTATAGATTTTCTTATCGAAATGGGCGCAAAATAAATTTATCGTTTCCCGTTACCTTTTCGCTGTCTCCTCGTATATTTATACAAATATTAATTCGAGGAGAAAAAGATGAAAAGACAATTGTTGAAAATCGGTTTTGCCCTTTATATCGGGGCAATTATTGTGTTAGCGGGGTGCGCCGTTCAAGGCTCAACCAAAGCAGACGACTCTCAAACCAAAACCTCACAGGAAAAACCCGTAACTACAACGGAGCATAGGACATTGGATTATATGCCTCAACCTGCGGAACGGGTAAAACTCGGTATGAGGTCACGGCAATATGAAGAAAGCGCCGTTTACGACACAAGCGGATTGTATGTTGCGCCGCCCGCCCCTGATTTAGACACTCCATCATACGACTATTACCATAATACTGAGGAGTATCTGCGTATTAATGATAACCCGTTCCTTGAAACGGTAAAAAATCCGCTTTCCACGTTTTCAATCGACGTGGATACTGCATCCTATGCCAATATGCGACGTTTTCTCAATATGGGGCAGTTGCCGTATAAGGACGCCGTCCGTATTGAGGAATTGATTAACTATTTCACCTACGACTACCCCGACCCCGACGGCGAACATCCGTTTAGTTTCACAAGCGAATTATCATCAGCGCCGTGGAACCCCGAAAACCGTCTCCTTCATATCGGGATACAGGGACAACGTGTCGATGTTAAAGACCTTCCCCCGAACAATCTCGTTTTTCTTATAGACGTGTCGGGTTCGATGTATCCGCCTAACAGGCTTCCGCTCGCCGTATCCTCGCTGAAGATGCTTGTTGAAAATCTCCGCCCCATTGACAAAATATCTATTGTGGTTTATGCGGGGGCGGCGGGGCTTGTCCTTCCCCCGACATCGGGAAAAGACAAAAACATCATATTAGACGCTCTTGACCGTTTAAGCGCGGGAGGTTCTACCGCCGGCGGCGCAGGTATCCGTCTTGCATACCAAGTCGCAGAGGAAAACTATGACCCTGAAGCAAATAACCGCGTGATTCTCGTAACGGACGGTGATTTCAACGTGGGCGTCTCCTCCACCTCCGAGCTTGAAAGATTAATCGAGGAAAAACGCCAAACCGGGGTTTATCTTACTATCCTCGGTTTCGGGATGGGCAACTACAAGGACAACCGTATGAAAACCCTCTCCGAAAAAGGCAACGGCAATTACGCATATATCGACAATTTCCTTGAGGCAAAGAAGGTGCTTGTAACCGAGATGGGCGGAACGCTTTTAAGTATCGCAAAGGACGTTAAGATACAAATAGAGTTTAACCCCGCCAAGGTGGAATCATACCGTCTTATCGGGTATGAAAGAAGGGTAATGCGCGCGGAGGATTTCGATAACGACAAAAAAGACGCGGGCGAACTCGGCGCAGGACACAGCGTTACCGCGCTTTACGAAATTGTCCCCGCCAAGAATGGTTCCGCTAAAAACGAACTTAAATATCAGACCACCGAAATTAATGACACGGCGTTTGCCTCCGATGAGATTATGACAATCAAGTTCAGGTATAAACCTCCGACTTCCGACATAAGCAAACTCGTAACTGTCCCCGTGCGCGATAATCCATTACCGCTTAACGCCACAAGCGACAATTTCCGCTTCAGCGCATCTGTGGCATCTTTCGGGATGATACTCCGCGATTCGGAACATAAAGGAAATTTCAATTTCGACAAGGTCGCCGACTTGGCTAAAACCTCACTCGGCGAGGATGAATACGGTTACAGACGCGAGTTTGTCCGTCTTGTTCAAACCGCAAAGGGTTTAAGCAGATAATTTAATTTTCCCTACCTCACGCCCCGTTTCGATTTGAAACGGGGTTTTTTCTTTGATAAATTATCCAGATATAGAATACAACAATCCGCATAAAAATTGACTGATAACCGGCAATAGCTTAAACTAAATTAGAGAAAATAAATACCATAAAAGCATATAACTATGTCCCCAACATTTATCTCAATAGAGAAAAGGGCGAGATTTTTTATATCGGGTATTACCCTGAAGCTCCCGGCGCTAACGGGCAGGGTAAAGCCGTTGAGGAATATCTTGAAAGTCTTAAAGAGGCTGTTAAGTTAATCCTTCAGGATAGAATCGAGGATGCGCTTAGAGGAATCCCCGATGATGCTATCCGCGAAACTGTGGTTATTGAATGAAGCGAGAGAGAGATTTTTGCAACATTGCGGTATTACGGATGTATCCTCAAGCGGGAAGGCGCAAAACATTCGTTATATCAAAACCCCCTAAACGGAAAGATTGAAACTATCCCAAGACACCCCGACATTGACGACAGGCTTGCCGATAAAATTTGCAAGGGCTTGGGAATCCCTCCCGCTAAGAAAAAATAACTTAAATCCATACCTCAATTGCGGAGTTTTATATGTGTTGCAGATACCATCGCACGTCAAACCCCGACGACATAACCCTTCCCTTCAAGGTAAGCGAAGACGCGGGCAAAGCAAAAAACGGGTATAATATCGCGCCGGGAAATAATATCCTCGCAATAGCTTTCGATAAAATAACCGGCGGTTTTGTGTGGATTACGCCGAGATGGGGTTTTAAAGCGGGAACGGGCAAAGGAATTATTCTTCCCAATGCCCGCGCCGAAACGGTCAACACTAAACAATCTTTCAAAGCGGCATTTTGTTCCAAGCGATGCGCTATTATCGCCGACGGGTTTTACGAATGGAATAAATCCAAGACGCCGTTTTATTTTACTTTAAAATCCAAGCATCCCTTTACAATGGCGGGTCTATACCGCGAGGACACCGGTTCGCTATCCTGTGTGATAATAACGGTCAGCCCGAATACGCTTATGGAAAAAATCCACAACAGGATGCCGTCTTTAATACGGTCTGATGATATAACAAAATGGCTTAGCCCCGATACGGAAAATCACAGCGACCTGCTCGCATTACTAAAACCTTACCGCACGGAGGATATGAATTGCGTTGAGATGTCTAAATACGTAAATTCGGTAAAAAACGAGGGGGAAAAGTGTATTATGCCTGTTAAACCACGACAAGAGGATTTTTTATTTAATTCCGACTAAGAATAAGCAAAAATAGCCGAAAAAACCACCTTTCATTGGACAAAATTTAAAAACTTGTTTATAATGTTATCCGCTAATTGTTTGTAATTACCGCAAAGAGCCCCGAACAGGAGGGGAAAATGAAGAATGTTTTTGTTTTAGCCTCAATAGCCTTATGTCTCCCTTTGCTTGGAGGTTTTTATTTTAGATGGCAAAAAGAAGTATCGGATGCGCTTGAACATCAGCAGTGGATAGAAATGGTGGAAACCGCGCCGTTTGAAGCCCGCGCATTGCACTCAACGGTAGTCTATAAAAACAAGTTGTGGGTTATAGGGGGATGGGACGGACAAAGTGTCAAACCGGATATCTGGTATTCAAGCGACGGGAAAAACTGGAAGGTTGCGCGAAGCAATGCTCCGTTCGGAGGAAGAGCCGGGCATTCCGCCGTCGTTTTCAATAACAGGCTTTGGGTTATCGGGGGTATCTATCTTGATAAAAGCAATAATTTCCGCGACCTGAACGATGTCTGGGTTTCCGATGACGGCATAAACTGGTCGCGCGTAACCCGCAACGCGGGTTTCTCCTCACGCGGAGGACAAAGTGCAGTTGTTTTCGATAATAAGCTATGGATTATAGGCGGTGTCGCTAATCGCGGAGATGTATGGTATTCGCGAGACGGGGTCAACTGGAAAACGGCGGTTAAAGATAACCCCTTGCTCAGACGTGCCGGTCATTCGGCTTTCGTTTTCGATAATAAAATCTGGATTTTGGGCGGGTTCGGGATAGATAATAATAACGACTTCTTCCAATACTCCGACCTCCTGTATAGCGAAAACGGAATCGACTGGGAAACCGCATCACAGACTAAAAACCTTGTAGCCAACTCGGGACATTCGGCGGTAGTCTTTAACGACAAAATCTGGGTTATCGGCGGTTTCCGTATGAACGGAAAAGTTATCCACTCCGAAGATGCTATCGAATGGAAAATATCCTCGCTGCTTTCCCCATACGGAGAACGTATCGGACACACATCCGCGGTTTTCAATAATAAAATCTGGATTATCGGCGGGAATGACTGGAAAGAAAACCGAAATGATGTATGGACACTCGGCGGTTAAGGGGGTTTTATGAAAGATAATGAATTAAAAGACAAAATCAAGGTTTTTATCAAATACACTGTCCGCACTTTATTCTTTTTTCATATAGGATTGGCTTTGCTTTTTATGGGATTCGGGCTTTATCTTAGAAAAAATCATTTTTCCATAACTACAATTATGCTGTATCGCGAAAAGGTTTTCACTCATAATATTAAGCCGATTGAATTTATCCCGCTTGATGAGATACCCGATGCAGTAGTAAAATCCGTGATTTTTGCCGAGGATTCAAATTTCTATTCTCATCACGGGATAGATTTCGGGGCGCTCATTTTATCTTATTTTGCAAACAGGCGACTCGGATACCGTTTCTACGGGGGAAGCACTATCACTCAACAACTCTCCAGAACTCTTTTTTTAATTCCAAAGCGAACTCTTGTAAGAAAGTATTTTGAGGTTATTATCGCGGTGAGCTTGGAAACGGTTTTACCTAAGGACAGGATTCTTGAACTCTATCTAAATTCCTGCGAATGGGGCAAAGGGGTTTTCGGTATAGGTCAGGCTTCGGAATATTATTTCGGGAAACCCGCTTCACGGCTATCTCTTGATGAATATACCCGTCTCGTAACCATACTTCCCAGCCCGCTTAAATACTCTCCCTATACCTTTGAGAATAACTCATTCCTTAACAACCGTTATATTTATTCCAAATTCCGTCATTACACTTTTGAAAAATTCCACGGCGAAAACAACTAAAAAACAGCTTTAAAACCGTTCTTATTTTTCATTTCTTTCCGATATTAAAAATAAGAAGATTTGATATCGGAGGACAAATGAAAGTCCCTGTTTATACGGAATTGTCTAATTTCGCTATACGGAAAAACGGAAAAAAACTTCATACCGAAATATCTATTGTGATGCTGCTTAACCGTCTGTCAAAACCCATTGAGGTTATAAACTCAATATATAATTTCGCAGTTGAATCGGAACACAAAATTGAAGTGATAATAATTAACATAGATAAAGAAGGGTATAACTACGAAAAGCTGTTGAAAAACTTCCCCGTATTAAGAGTCCTTCTCCCGAAAGAAAGTATAAGTATCAAAGATGCAATAGCCCTTGCTTTAGGCGAAACCCTTTCGGATAACGTGATGTTTATAAACGAACATTTCAAGCTCAAGTCTTTAGATATGGATTTAATCAAGAGATATTTCCAGGACCCCCATTTCGGGGCGGTTATTCCGGTTATTACCGATGAGAACAAAGAAAATGTGCCTAATATAGTGAAGGCAAGTATAGATTCGGGATTTATCAGTTCTATAACGGTAGATATAAAAGGCACGTCCATAGCCTCGCTATACCCGAAATATTTTTGCTTTATAGTAAACCGCTCGCTATTTATTTCAAGAGACATTGAGCTATCCGATTACGGCAATGAGGATTACTGCCTTCTTGAAATCGGTTACCGTATCTGGAAAGAGGGATATTTCATTATACAGGCTCCAAGCTTCAAGGCGCAATATATGTCTATTCCAAAAGGGGATATCCGATATTCTCCATTGGATAATGATTATATGCGATTCAATTACGAAAATATTACCGATGAAAATATAGTAAGGGGAAGAAAACGCAAAATTATGAAGCTCGCGATGAAGTTTATAATCACTTTCAGGTTTAAAAAAGCCGCAAAGCTTATAGGGTTTATTAAGCCCGTCAAATCCAAAAGCGAACTTCCCGTTGACGATGCTACGGTTATCACGACAATTAACAAGGATTACGAATAATAAAGGAGGAACACTATGAGAGAAGCTGTTGACGTTATAATTCAGGCAAGGATAGACTCATCACGATTACCGAGGAAGGTAACACTTCCGATAGAAGGCAAACCGTTACTTGCGCATATAGTAGAAAGACTAATGCTTTCCGAATATACGCGAAAAATAATAGTTGCGACAACACAGGACTCGTTTGCGCCGTTACGTCATATCCTTTCGGACTACGGGTTTGTAAAATTCTATGTAGGAAGCAAAGACAACGTGCTTGAAAGATACTATCTTGCGGCAAAATCACAGGATACAAGGGTGGTGGTTCGTGTAACCGCAGACAATCCCCTGACCTGCCCCGAATTTCTCGACAGCGCCGTGGAATACCATCTTGAAGCAGAGGCGGATTTGACCCATTTTCTGGGAATACCTCTCGGCACGGGCGTTGAGGTAATATCGACACAGGCATTGGCGCTTGCCTACAAATGTGCAAACCTCACCTACGATACGGAACACGTTACCCCGTTTATCTACAAGAACCGTCAGTTTTTCAAAGTGCTTGAGCCGACCACGCATGGGTTATACTACGCGCCGGATATCAGAGTTACGGTGGACACATCGGAAGACCTGCACAAGGTGCGCGGGATTTTCCATCAATACCGCGACAAAAGCTTTATCTCAATGGAGGATATAATCAACTTTGAGCGTTCAAACTACCCCGAAACCCACAGCCTGCATTCCGAACGCGTCCTCGCTTAGCGCTAAAATATGGTAGCACAGTCATCCCCGACTGCGAGGCAACTATCCCGAAATAACCCGAACACAAGAGATGGGGGTATCTTGATATGCTTGTTTCATTCGCACGCGACACGCCGTATTGCGAATTGCCCGATATGGAATTGGACGATATAAACGTAAAAATATTATCAGGCTTGCCGTCATAGAAATACAAACCGCTTCCCGCTGACCGGATTCTTTCGGTAAAAACCGTGAGAAAAGAAAATTAAACAAAAACAGGAAATACGGATATATAAATAGATGAGATTTTATTTCCCCGAAAATGAAGGTTAAAATTTCTATGCCTATTTGTATGCAATAAATATAATTAGTCTTTATTTTTGACTTTTTCCAAAAACACAGATAGAATTAGATATATGAACAAAAGGATTTTTTTGTTAAGTAAATTTTTCCCTTAAACTTAAGTCTTTTAGGAATAAATCTGAGCCATATTCGGGAGGAAAAATGGATATTTTTGAAGCGGTCTTAGAGGGAGATTTAAAGAGGGTAAGGGAATTGGTGGAGGACGATGGAGTTGATGTTAATACAAATGATAACGAAAATCATATTCCTTTGCATTTAGCTCCGCTTTCCGGTAATTTTGAACTGGTGAAATATTTGGTTGAACAAGGCTCTAATCTTACCGGTAATGACGATGGGGGTAATAATGCTTTGCATTTTGCATCCATCAGCGAAAATATTGAAATAGTAAAATATCTGGTTGAAGCCGGAATAAATGTTGCTGAAAAAAATAAGGACGGCTGGACGGCGATAGATTTAGCAGAGCGGTTTCACAGAGGCAATATTGTAGAATATTTAAAATCGGTTTTGCCCCCGAAAATTTAGTAATTTAGTTAAAAAGGTTGAAATGATGGATAGCAGTGGCGGTTTGCCTGAGAGTTCCGGGAATTTGATAAAAGTTGAGCTTCCTGTGAATTTTCTTTACCCGGGCATTATTTTACAAGGCGATGCATACACGTCTTCGGGAGCTAAAGTGTGGGACGGGAGTTCCCCGATGTCTGCCGATATAATTAATTCTCTTCTTAAACAAAAAGTCCAAAAAATTTACTATAATAAACCTAAATTGAGAGCAGGAAAGGTTCCTGTAAGCAATCCTATGATTGACAGCGAAACGTTGGAAGATGCTTTTGATATTACTCAGGAGCTCGGCAAAGCGGTTATCGAAAAGGCTATCATTCCCGAAAAGTCGATTACTAAAGTTATCGAAAATTTTATTGAAAGTATCGGTAAGTCGCAGGGCATGACGTTGAATTTAATGGAATTGAAAGATTATGACAATTATACCTATGTCCATTCAATAAACGTATGTCTTGTTTCTATACTGTTTGCAAAAAAACTTTCTTATAACGAAAAAGGGCTGAAGACCGTCGGCATAGCAGGATTGCTTCACGACCTCGGCAAATTGATGATTCCCGTTGAAATTCTAAACAAAGTTGACCCTCTAACCACCGATGAGTTTGAAATTATAAAAAAGCATCCCGTTTACAGTTATGAGTTGGTAAGGGCGCAATCTTCTTTCGGGAAACTTATTGAAAAAGTCGTGTTACTTCATCACGAAAAATACAGCGGTAAAGGTTATCCGTTAGGTATCCGGGGTGAGCAAATAGGCGAGGTTGCCCAGATTATCAGTATTGCGGACGTTTTCGATGCGATAACATCCGACCGCTCATATAAATATGCCCGCCCGTATTGGTTCGCTTTAAGCGAAATAAAAAAAGATTCCGGAAAAAGTTTCCTTCCCCGTCTTGCACAAACCTTTGTTCAAGATATGCCGAAACACCTGACGGAAGATGCTATTTTTCCTATCGGTTCTTTTGTCTTACTCAATACCGGTGAAATAGGTGAGGTTGTAAACTATGAGTATCCCCAGACTTTGAAGCCTGTTGTTAATATCCTTATCAACGGGCGAAAAGAGGTTGTCCGTTATCCGATACCGATAAATCTTCAGTTTGATGATACCCGGTTTATTGAAAATGTATTTGAATCTACGGAAACAATCAACAAACTTATTGCAATAAAAGAAAAGATTAACGGAAAAGGTTTTTCTAAAATTTAAGGAGGATTAATGGTAGTCTTTTAAACAATGAAAAATTTTAAGAGAGGTGTGGGAGATGAATCTATTTGATGCTATATTTAAAAATGATTTGCAAGCAATTAAACTTGCAGCAAAAGATTTGGCTGATATTAATGCAAAGAACAAGGACGGACAAACTATTTTATGCGCAGCCTCATTCTGCGGTAAATTTGAGTTGGTGAGGTATCTTGTGGAGGAGTTGGACGCTGATATTAATTGTAAAGATAATATCAAGGATACTCCGTTGCATAAATCTGCCGGTCGCGGTAATTTTGAAATTTCACAATATTTGATTGAAAAAGGCGCAAAAATTAATTCCAAAAATAAGCACGGTATTACTCCTCTGCATTTTGCCGTCTATTTTGAGCATCTTGAAATAGTAAAATTATTGGTTGAAAACGGCGCTAACGTTAAAGCGCAGGATAATGAAAGATGGACTCCTTTAAATCTGGCAAAGCAGTTTTGGCATAATGACATAATGAGATATTTTAAGGAATGCGGATTTTTTTGACCGGACTTTTGTAACCTAAACGGAATTATAGAGGTAAATTCTAATGGGCTTTATTATTCTGCTTTACGCCAAATAACAACTAAAAGTGGATAATTTTAAAAAAAGGGGTTATATTGTTGAGGCGGGATTTTTTTATATTTAGTTCTTTGTTGATATGGGTGGGAATCTGATTTTTGGAGGTGTAAAGTGGGGTTGCGATTAGTTCGTGTAAACGTTAATATTCCGGTTACCTATATTTTCAAAGGAAATGAGTCGGATGCAACAATCGTTGATATTTCAAGCGGCGGTGTAGGCATTGAAGTGAAACAGGTTTTTGCGGTGGATGATATTATTCGCCTGAAATTTCGCTTAGGCAACGGCACGCTTATAGATTTTTGGGGAATAGTAAAGAACGTTTCCAATAATTTCATCGGCATAAAATATGAAGAAATATCTAATGAAACCTGTAAGGCTCTTGAAAATTATGTAAATGAATTACGGTTAAAACAGGGAATTGCCGCCCGCGAACAGTATGACCGATAAATGAATTTTCAAAACCCGAAACTTCATCCGTCAAAATCAAAAATACAACGACGTGATTCCCGACATAACAAATTTATTCTTGATTAACTTTTAATTCAGGTATATAATATCATTAATAATTAAACCGGAGATTAATATGAAAAAAATTCTCGCAATCGACGATAAACCGAATATAATTATGCTTATCAAAGCAAAACTCAAGGCTAACGGGTATGAGGTTATCTCCTCATATAGCGGGGAAACCGCTGTCGAAATTGCGTTGAAGGAAAACCCCGACTTGATACTCCTCGATATTATGATGCCTAAGATGGACGGGTTTGAAGTTTTTTCCAAACTTAAAGAACACGAAGAAACCAAGGATATTCCTGTCGTTTTTCTTACCGCATCGGGACAAAGAAGCGATGAGAACCGAGCTATTGAGATGGGAGCTAAGCATTTCCTGACAAAACCTTTTAGCCCCAATAATCTCCTTGAAGTTGTAAATAAGGTTCTTAATTCAGACAAATGACTTTAAATATTGGGGAATAGTTATGCTAAAATCTGCAGGACTTGTTTCGGCAATAGTCCTGGGTGTTTTCTCTTTCACATTTGCCTCCCGTAATATTTCAATGAACCATATCGGAAAGGGCTTTGATATTATAGACACGGACCCGTTTCAGGCAAGCAAAGAGTTTAAACTTGCTATCGTCAATTCTCCGAATTGGGATTATCCGTATATTTTGCTTGCCAATCTATATGATTCATATTTCCTGATAAAGGATGCTATTGAAAATTATGAACGTGCTATATCTTTGGGTATCAGCCAAAGAGGGCTTCGCTTTGATGTTTATTCACATCTCGGATGTTTGTATGCCAAAGACGGGGATTTGGAACGGGCAAAACGATATTTTAATATCGCCGATAGTATCAGCCCCGGACGGCTTAAAAATGAATTTCAGGCTTTGATTCTTATGCAGAAGGCTGAAAAGATAATGCAAACAAACCGTTTATCGGCTATTCCTCTGTTAAGACAGGTTATCGGCTTACAAAAGGACTGGGTTTATGCCTATGGTCTTCTTGCCGAAATTTATAAAAATTCCGATGATAAAATCAGGGCGGTTGAGGTTTATGAAAGGGCTCTCGACTTAGTCCCGATAAAAACGGTAGTGCTTTCCGGCGACGCTTCGGGTGCAAGACGGGGGGGATTCTATTTTATCCGTCATCCCGACAATAACGGCGATTGGAACCTCGATATTTCGCTTCCCGAAGGCGAATACCGTTACAGGTTTTATATCAATTTTACGCAAACCGATGAATTTTATATTCTTGACCCGAATAACAATAATATCTTTACAAAAGGTCCCGGCGACCTGTTCAATACTTTGCGTATCGAAAAACAAAAAACGCAGATAAATTTTGTTTACAGAACTCTCCCTATGGATAAAACCTTTATCAATTTTGAAAAAGAAATCGCCTCCCTGAAACTCTCATATCTAACCGGTAAATATCAAAAAGGGAATCTATACGGAACAGTCAGGCAGGGAAATAAAGTTAATTTCAATTATTATAATCCGCAGGCTTATGCCGTATGGGTTACCGGAAGTTTCAACCAGTGGGGAAGAACCGGCGGCGAACCCGACGGGGAATTAAATCCCCGCTACTACTGGCCTATGCAATATTCAACGAATACGGGAAAATGGGAACTTGAGGTGGAGCTTGATACTCAAATATATGAATATAATTACGTGATAAACGAAAAATATATTGCTAAAGACCCTCAAATTGATATAGAGGCGCTTGAAATAATAGAGGATAATGCCGAACTTATGTGGCGACCAACCTCGCTTAAATCTGTGGGCGAAGGCGAACTGGTCGAATTTGTATATAACGACGCCACCGCGTCACGGGTTTTTCTTATCGGGGATTTTAACAGTTGGGGCGGGCTTTCCGCTGAGGTCGGCAGGATAGCGCCCGGATATTATATCCCGATGAGAGGACCGGATGCAAACAATGACTGGAGGGTAACCATAAAACTCGGCAAAGGCGGGCATCGCTACAAATACGCTATTGACGGGGAGCGCGAGGTTAAAATCGACCCTAACCCCGATGTGCCCGTGATACGCGACCCCAGAATCCTTGACGGTGAGGCTTCAATAGTATATGTCGGGAAAAAAGAACTTGCCGAGGGTGAACTTCTCGGCGTTGATAAAAACGGCATCGAAACCGTATTCAGATTCAGGACGGATGACAGAAATGTCGGAAGGGTTTGGGTTGTCGGAGACTTTAACGAATGGGGCGGACACCCCGATTTTAGAAACTATTTAAGCGGTTATTATTATCCTATGGAAGAAGAACGGAGAGGAAACTGGGTTTGCAGGGTAAAACTCCCGCCCGGAACTTGGCATTATGTTTTTGTTGTAAACGGAAGACAATGGCAAACCGACCCGAACGCCGAAGAAGTAATTATACGATACGGAAGCCGCGGTATCAGGCAACAAGTATCTCGGCTTAAAATAACCGAAAACTAACGGAACTGATTATGAAAATTAAGATTCAATACAAAATCTTTTTACTGTTTATGCTCGGATTTATTGTCTTATTGCTACCCTCATTTTTCGCCATTAATAAGATTATTACGAATAACTTTATACATAATGCCGAAACCCGAATTGAGAGTTCCGCCCAAATTTCAAAGAACTATATCAACACACTTATCCGCAACAATAAACAGAACATAAAGGCTTTTGCCGTTATCGCGGAATTAAACCACGCCTTGAATAACCATCTGACTTTGCGTCTCCCGTTTATATTGGAAAAATACCGCTCGGACTATGGTTTCGACAGTATCCAGTTATATGATATTGACGGCAATATTCTTGCGGAATCCGGCGAAAGGATGGGATATATCCCCCGTCAAAGAATACGAACCTACCTTAATATGGAGGAATTCGGCGGAATTATAGTTGAAGGGGGAGGAATATTTTTTGTGTCATCCTCAGTTACTCTAAACAGACAGGCTATACTTATCGCTAAAAACCGTTTCGACAATAGAATTGCAGACGGTATCAGCGAAATTATCAATATTAACGTTGCTTTATACAGGGAAGGAAATATAATTGCGAGTTCGGTATTTGACGATTATCGCGGGGAGGGATTTGACACAAATTATATTTTAAATACCATATCCGTAACCGATATTGCATCTCATACGATTTCACACGACAACCAAAACCTGATGACATTTATATTCTTCCCGATTACGGACTACTATAATAACCCTGCCGGCATTTTGAGTCTCGGACTTTCGATGGAACTTCTTTCCGCTTTGCAAAGACAAACCCAAAATTTACTTATAATAATCTTTATAATCGGTATAATCTTATCGCTTGTTGTCGGTCTTTTGTTCTCAAAACGCCTGACTAATCCTCTTGAACATCTGACCGAATGGGCGAAAGCTGTAAGTTCGGGCGACCTTGAACATAAGCGCGACATTATCGCAACCAATGATGAGATTAATGACCTTGCCGAGGCTTTTTCATTGATGATTTTTAACCTTAAAAAAAGTTTCGATAAAATTCAAAAACAGAACATTGAACTTAAAAAGATAGACAAGCTCAAAACCGACCTTATATCAAATGTATCACACGAACTCAGAACGCCTATCACTACCATTTTCGGTTCTATGGAATTGTTGGTTTCGGGGGAAGTTGAAAACGACAAAGAGGTTATTGCCGAATTTTATCAGGGTATCTTCGCAGAAATTAAAACTCTAAAAAAGATTATCAATAACTTCATTATGATTTCCGTAATTGAACAAAATGATTATTATCTGAAGGAAGCCGATATGCTTTCATTTTTCAAAAATTTCTCTCTTCAAATCACCGATTTTGAATACAAAGAACTTATTGAAAATAAGAATATAACCGTCAACATAGCCGCGCTTGATAAACTTGAAAACAAAAACTGTGTAACCAACATAGATGAAACCTATCTGAACCATCTGCTATCCGAAATTTTCCATAATGCTATTATATTCAACAAAGATAACGGCACAATAGATATTGATATTGAATTAAACAAGACATTGGAAATAAAAATACGGGACAGCGGTATCGGTATAGAAAAGAAACATACAAACAAAATTTTCGACAACTTTTACCGTGTGGAAAACGACAGGACTTATAGTATATCCGGGGTCGGTCTCGGGTTGACCGTAGCCCGTCTTATATGCAATCAATTGGGTTACAATATAAATATAGAAAGCGAGCCGGGAAAATTTACGGAAGTGCGTATTTCGGGCATAAAATATAAAACTCTTTAAGGAAAAGCCAATATGTATTTTGTTTTGTATGGCGTAAGTATAGTTGCGTTACTATATCTGGGAATTACCGCATTAAGAAGAAATATCCGCAATATAGCATCTCATATTTTTCTTATACTTTGCGTTTTCGCATCAATATTGCTGATGTCGATAATCTGTTATTTTACAAAAATCGCCGATTCGTATATTTATATAATAGACGGCATATCAATTATGTCCGCCTCGCTCACGGTAGCCTCAATAACCGCTTTTGCTTTCTTAATAGGGGAAACGCCGAAAAACCATCAAATCAAGGTTATTCTTATATATCTTCCTATGTTCTTTGTCTCTTTAATATCCTTTTTCCCGCCGCTCCTTCATAGCTCGGTAGAAATAATAGACGGGAAGCTTATAAGAAGTCCGGGTTCTTTATACCACGTCTGGGTAATAACAATAATATTATATATTGTTCTATCGCTATACTTTTTTATTATTAGATTTAAAAACGCCCCGCTTGTGCATAACAAACGGCAAATCGGAATAATAGGAATGGGAATAATTATAGCATCAATAACGCTTTTTCTATCGACCAATGTGCTTCCGATAGTTTTCGACTACCACGATTTATTCCATCCCGGCGTAATAGTCAGTGCAATTTTCGCGATAGTATCAATGTATTACGCGGTGGTTTCAAAGCGTCTCCCCGATTTAGAAGCCATGTTACTAAATATTCTCTTCTGGGCTATTATTATAGTAATAGCCTGGGGCGGCAATATCCTGTTTTTCGGATTGTTTGAACACCGCTTGGCTCAATTCGATATTTTCACAAAAGGGTTTTTCTATACAATCGCATTTATCATATTCTACTATATGTTCAGATGCATACACACAAAACTCAAGGAACTTTTTGAAAAGAAAAAAACGGATTTGTATCTTATTGTCGAAAACTTTGCCAAAGAATCTCTTTTAATTAACGGAAAACAGGTTCTTGCCGAAAATACCATAAATAATATCGGCAATGCTCTGTGCGTATCGGGAATAAAAATTTTTGAGCGCGGATTAGACTCATTTATAAATATTCCGGATTTATCCGATTATTTCACTTTGGATAAACTTATAATCAGGTTTTTTGAAAATTCCGATGAAACCCTTGAATACGAAACCATCTTTATCGACCCTTCATTAAAGCCACTTCAAACCAAAATGAGGAAATATTATGAGTTTAATCAAATTGAGGCGGTAGTTCCTCTTGTTTTTAAAAATTCATTAATAGGATTAATCCATATCCCGCCTAAATCCGAATCAAAAAAATATTCCATAGGCGAAATTGAATTTTTAGATAAGATAAAAACCATTATCGCAGTCGCTTTAAACAACTGCAAAACTTATGACAGTCTTGAAGGGATGGTAACGCTAAAGACACAGGAATTAACGCGTCAGAATCTCGCGCTTGAATACTCATTACAGGCAAACGAACGGGATATGCATATATTCAAATCAATCAATGAGTTCTCGCGTTTGCTTGTATCTATAAATTATTACGGACTGTCGGATTTTTACAAGTCTTTAGCGGATATATTCCCCGGTTTTATAGGAATAAAAACCGCTGCCGTATTTGAGTTCAACAAAACCAATAAACAGTTTAAATATATTCATTCAAACAGCACTTCAACCAAGAGAGCCCCTTTTCCTTTGGTTATCGAATTTGACAGAAAAAATATCATCAGCAAATCAGTCGCATCAAAACAATCGTTAATCATTTACGATACCCAAACGGATAATGAATTCAGCGCTAAACAATTTGAGGAACTTAATATTACAAAAACCGCAATAATTATCCCGTTAATCTGCACAAATGAAGTAAAAGCGGTTTTGTGCTTTATAGACAAAGTTGATGAGGGGGAATTCGACAAATATGATTTTTATTTTATCAATACGGTTTCTCATCTTATAAATCTGTCGATTGAGAAAATAAAGTCTTTTGAGGAAAGAATCGCCTCGGAACGTCTCGCATCCATAGGGCAGATGGCGGCAAATATTGTCCACGATATTAAAAATCCTATCGCAAGTATAAAAGGATTTGCGGAATGTTTTACCTCTCCCGAATTCGGCGATAACGAACGCAGGGAATTTGCAAATATAATTATCGAAGAGTCCAACCGTCTCCTTGATATGACCTCAGAAGTTCTTCAATTCAGCAGAGGAGAAATAACCATACACCCGAAATCCGTAAATTTAGACAAATTTCTTGACGACGTATATAAATATCTAAACGGGATGTTTCTTACAAAAAATATCAATCTCGCTATTAATACCGAATACAAGGGTAAAATCAAAATAGACCCGGATAAATTAAAGCGTGTTTTCTATAATATAGCACACAATGCTTATGAGGCGATGGACGAAAACGGGAGTTTTGAAATCAATATAAAGCGGGATGGAAAAGCCCGGTTACTAATAAGCCTTTCCGACAACGGACCCGGCATACCCGAAGAAATACGCGAGGAGATTTTCACCGCGTTTGCATCATTCGGAAAGCCGGGCGGAACAGGTCTCGGTATGGCAATAGCTAAAAGTTTTGTGGATGCACACGGCGGGGAAATCTATTTCGAGACCGAAAACAATAAAGGCACTACCTTTTATATCAATCTTCCTTTAAAATAGCAGGGAGGATACTTTAAACTTTAAAAGGTGATTTTTAAGTTTACACTGCCGAAAAAACAGGAGTAATAATTGGTTAATTTTTTTAAAAAAAGATGGTTTATTATTCTTCTATTCATTATTGGAATTTATATCGCGCATTTTGCTTTTCTACACTTTGGTAATGAATATGAAGAATTACTGACCGAAACCATAAGTTTAAACAGTAAGAAGGATATATTTCTTTTGTCTCTTGTTTATACCGTTACCAGAGTTCTTATGATAGCCGCTATATTCGGCACAATCTACCTGATGTCTTGCCTGTTAAGCAACAAATATTTTTTCGCAATAGCAGGTATATTTTTTATTATTTTAGGAGGCTTTACTATTTTTGTAGCCTTAAAAGTCATATCTCCCGATGAAATGAAAGAATACATCCATATACCGATACTCGGCGGCTTTATAATGCTTTGTAGTTTAGCTTTTTTCTACGCGCAGATTAAAAAGCATAAAAACGGCGCAAGGGATAACACTAGCTAAAAGACCTTTTATATCAAACTTCCTTTAAAACAATGAGGGGAGCAATATGCCCCCCTCGCGAACTGTCTTAACTTTATTTTATTCCGTTATTCTGTTGGTTCTCATAATAGACAATCTTGTTTATGGCGTTCATATAGGCTTTGGCGCTTGCAAGAATAATATCGGTATTGGCGGCGTGTCCGGGAAACATCTTGTCTTTATAGCGCAAAACAACTCCAACCTCACCCATAGCATCTTTTCCCTCCGTTATGGAGGTGATGGAATAATCCTCAAGACGGGTTTTTATGCCGGTTATTTTCTCAATAGCCTTATAAACCGCATCAACAGGACCGTTGCCGATAGATGCCTCACGTTCAACCTTATCCCCCCGCGATATTTCAACAGTCGCAGTAGGAATAGTTGTATTCCCGCTCATAATCTGGACTTCTACTATACTATAAACATCGGGGGTTTTATTCCCTGTATGTTCCTCAAGCAATGCCAACAGTTCATCATCATAAACAGCCTTTTTCTTATCGGCAAGAGCGGTAAACCGTTCATACATAACCTCAAAATCCTCCGCCGACAAATCAAAGCCCAATGACTTCAATCTTGTTTTAAGCCCGTGTTTACCGGAGTGTCTGCCCAACACAATTTCGGAACTTGACCGCCCTATATCCTCAGGCTTCATAATTTCATAAGTAGAGCGCTCCTTGATAACCCCGTCCTGATGGATACCCGCCTCGTGTGAAAATGCGTTCTTGCCGACTATCGCCTTATTAGGCTGCACGGGAATACCGGTTATAGTTATCAACAATTTGCTTGTGCGATAAATCTCTTTGGTTTTAATGTCGGTTTTCATAGTGAAAATATCCTTGCGGACATCCAAAGCCATAACAATTTCCTCAAGAGAGGCGTTACCTGCGCGCTCGCCTATACCGTTGACCGAAACCTCTACCTGCCTTGCCCCAGCCTCTATCGCCGCAATGGAATTAGCGACCGCCAATCCCAAGTCATTGTGGCAATGCACGCTTATTACGGCATCGTTAATATTAGGCACTTTTTGATACAAAGTGGAAATAATCTTATTAAACTCGCTCGGCACGGTATAACCGACCGTATCGGGTATATTAATAGTTTTCGCGCCTGCACCGATAACCGCCTCTACAACCTCGCACAAAAAATCCAATTCGGTTCGGGTGGCATCCTCTGCGGAAAACTCAACGTCTTCGGTAAAAGTCAACGCAAATTTGACAGCATCAACCGCGCGCTTCAATACCTCGTCGGTTTCCATCTTCAACTTGAATTTCCTGTGTATCGGCGAGGTGGCAATAAAGGTATGGATACGGTTACGTTCCGCAGGTGCAATCGCCTTACCCGCCGCTTCTATATCCTTTTCGACTGCGCGTGCTAAAGATGCTATCACCGGCTTGTGAACCTCGGAGGCTATCATATTTATAGCCTCAAACTGCGCAGGTGAGGATACGGCAAATCCCGCCTCGATTATATCCACGTTCAATATCTCAAGCTGTTTGGCAAACTTCAGCTTTTCCTGCGGACTCATACTTGCTCCGGGGGATTGCTCCCCGTCCCGCAACGTTGTATCGAAAATATATATTTTATCCATTTTTCTCTCCTTTGAATTTTAATATGCAACTAAACAAAATATGGTTAAGCGAAACGGAAAACGTTTCATAGGATATTCGACAAAAGAAGGGTAAATTTAATACTTAAGCCTTTGATACTGAAAATACAGAAAGCCCCATTTTCCAGCTCCCAATAGTTAATACATTAATATAAATATAATTTAATAAAAAATCAAGTTTTTGCCGTTATTTTCTTCGCTCAACCTCGACATTAACCCCGATACCTCCCCGCTTTTTCCATTCCGCATTTATCTTAGCCCATCTCGGAGAAACGGTATCAAAAAAATCATCAAATATCTTATTCGTAGCATGCTCCTGAAAAATCCCGATATTTCGGTATGCGGTAAGATACAACTTCAGGGACTTCTCCTCTACAAGATATTTATCGGGAATATATTGAATAACTAAATATGCAAAATCAGGCAATCCCGTCTTCGGGCATATTGAGCAGAACTCATCCGTTACAAGCTCCACGATATAATCCCTGTCGGGATATATATTTTCTATAACCTCAAGCGATGGTTCAACCTTCAATCCGCGGATTTTATCCTGTTTGCCCTTGTATCCGGATATATTAAACTGTGCGTCCACAATTCCTCCGGTAAAATTTAGTAGTAAATTATAATCGCTCGCAGGGATTATGTCAAAATACAATCGGTTGTTATTCTTAGTAATCAGCGATATGCTTTACTATAAAAAACGCGGATTGAGAAAACTCCCAATCCGCGCATCGATAATAACTTACAAATATATCAGAAACGGAAACCGATACCGACAAGCGGCTTGACATAGCTCAAATTGCCGTCAGCACCGATATCGGGGTTCAACGAAATTCTCACGCCCATATCTATAAACAACCTTTTCCATTCGGCTTGAATCTTAACGGTGGGCGAAACAATAATAGGGTCGGTAAAATGGAAAAACACGCCTCCAAGCCCGTAAAACTTAAAATCGCCTAATCTCAGGAAATTATACCCGAAATCAAGGTCGGCTACTATAACAAACTGTTCCTGCGAGGGAATATATATTCCGCCGAAGGATGCCGAGGTTAAAAACCTTTGCGCGAACGTAAAGGATGCTCCGACCGATGCGCCTAAGCCTCCTGCCATCAGCCTTAACGGAAAATGGATATTACGCTCACCCATACCGGCTACCATAATATAACTTTGCCCCTCTCTTAGAGAAACCCTTTGCTGTCTGATTATCTTATCGTCCTGAGAAATCACGATAGTATGCGATTTATCGGCGGGGATATTATAAATAGTAAACTCGCCTTGCCTGTCCAGCACGCCGACTTCTTCATCATTTACTAAAACCTTAGCGTTAGGATTACTCGGCGCTTTGATAATAACTGTTCCCGCCGGGGTATATTCAAGTTTAAACTCCTCGTTTTCTTCAATATTAACCGCCCGCCTCAACACCTCTTTTTCCTCATCGCCGTCAACCAAACGGATAGACACTTCAACAGGCTCTCCCGCCAAGATTTGCCCGTCAAACGGGGCATCTTTTTTAAGCTCTTTCTGGAATACATTGTTGACATAGACCTTATAAACCACGCCTTCCCTTACGTTTGCCGAAATATTAAGTTTGCCCAACTGGAAACTTCTGCGTCCGGCAATAATAGGGGTGGCGGTCATAATAACTCTGTCTATGGTATCAAACAAATCAAGCCCCGTGTCTCCTTCCCAGCTACGTCTAACCACTAATTCGCCCATAGCGACATCATAGACATACATATTGATTTTAACCTTACCCCGTGAAACCAAATAGTCTCCCGTGATAACCCTGCGGGTATCAAAACTCAGTGCAAGCGCAAGAGTGGCATCAACATCAACCTCTTTTTTGCCCCAAAGGTTTTCCTCTCTTGCCGCCTGTTCGACCTGATTCCATGGGGTAATAATCGCACCGGGAATCATCTGCAACATATTAATCAACGACATAGACAAAAGCACGTTGATATTATCATCCGCCTCCGCACCGAGGTTGACAAACCCCGCTATGGTAGTCGGTTGCATTCTTCGGTCTGCATACACAGCCCCCGTAAGAATAAACAAAGCAAATAAGGTTAGCAAATATCGCTTCATAAAAGTCCTCCTAAACATATTTTTATATTTACTTTATATATATATCAAAAAAATGGAATGTTTACTCCAATTCCGAAGGATCAATCTTAGTAATAAATACCTCCCAATTTCCTAGCCCAGTCTTTTCATCATATACTCCAAAATCTTTCCCGAAATCTACTGGGGCTAATCCGGAATCACTGTTAAAAAATCCCGCAATATAGAGGTATCCCCATTTATCTACAACAACAGCATATCCATATTGATCATCTTTAATCCCAATTTGCTTTGTCCAACCATAACTTCCATCAGCCTTTATATGTGTAACAAAACATGAAAAACAATAATTTCCATAAGCATTAGTCTCAATAGTTTTAATATCATCTACTCCAAAATCTTCACCAAAGTCTACATAACCAGTTCCAGTACTTCCAAAGAAACCTGTAACATAAAGATTTCCTAATGTATCAACTGCAAGAGGGTTTCCTTGACCATTTAGTGATCTTATATGATCATTTCCATCCCCTCCTAACCTCCTGGTCCAAAGATAGTTTCCTTCGGAATTTATCTTAGTGACAAAGGAATCGGTTTTTCCTGAATTTGATTTTATATCCGTAATACCAAAATCTTCACCAAAATTAACACTTGAAGAATTAAAGGTTCCACCTATGTATATATTACCAAAAACATCTGAAATTATTGAAGTTCCGTAATCGTTAGCCGCCCCACCAATCGATTTTGTCCAAAAATATTCTCCTTCCGGACTAATTTTAGTAATAAAAATATCTCTTGCATTAGCATTAGCTGTTTTATAATCATTTGTCCCAAAATCCTTACCAAAATTTACTGTTCCTGAAAAATAACCGGTAATATAAATATCCCCTAGAGAATCCGTTGTCACAGAAAATCCTATATCATTTCCATCCCCTCCTATGGTACGTGTCCAATGATAATTACCATCAGAATCAAGTTTGGTAATATATATATCAGATCCTCCATTATTAGTTTTTATATCGTTTGTCCCAAAATCAAATCCAAAATTCAAATTTGAACTAGAAAAAGCGCCACAGATATATACATTTCCATTATTATCAACAACTAAACCTCTACTAGAATCCTGATTGTTTCTATTAGTCTCACCGATTTGTCTTGTCCACTTATAACCTCCATCAGAATTAATTTTCATAATATACGCACCCCTTTTTCCAGAAGATATTTTTTCATCATTTGTGCCAAAATCATCACCAAAATCAACAGTTCCAAAAAAGCTTCCGCTTATGTAAATGTTTCCATCAATATCAGTAGCAATTTGAGCAACTTCATCAGAAAAAGCTCCGCCGGCTCGTCTTGTCCATTTATAATTTCCAGTAAAATCTATTTTTGTAACAAAAATATCTGTGCTGCTCGATCCGTCACCGGCAGATGTTTTCGTATCGGTTATTTCAAAATCAGCGCCAAAATCAACAGTTCCACAAAATTTTCCGCCAATAAAAATATTACCATCTAAATCAGTTGCTAAACCATAGGCATAGTCTGCGTTTTCACCACCTATTCTTTTTGTCCAGAGATATGCCTGTTTATACTCTACAGTAATTATAATACTCTTGTTAGTAATTCCAAAATTATCAATTGCTCTTGCTTGTAACGTATTAATTCCAGGAATTAGGTTTATTGATTTACTCCATGAGGTTAATCCCGATACTTCTTGCCAAGCTCCTCCATTTAAACTTATACAAACTTTAACGATATGATAAGGAAATTCTACACTTGCCGTTCCCTGAACAACAATATCAATATTATTTAGGGCAGTGTAAACTTAATTGTGTCTAAAGAGGCACATAATGATAAGTGGAGAAA
>CAZQBT010000005.1:0-77988 GCA_964591955.1 uncultured Brevinematales bacterium
TGGGAACTCTCTTTTTTGGACTTAGATGTATCCTTTCTTTTTTGGAACGACAAAAATAAATGCCCGCTTTGGACAACGGCAAAAATCTCCAAAAAAAATATATAAAGCCTAATATTTGATTTTATTCCCGAAAAACGCTATATTAAACATTACCCAGTATAAAGGAACGGATATGAAAAGCGAAAACGATTTTTTGGCACAAAACCGTGAAAAATGGATAGAACTTGAACGCCTGCTCGACAAAAAGAAAAAAAAGTTTGAGGATTTTGAACAAATCGGGCGATTATATCAGGAGGCTACGGAAGACCTTTCGTATGCGCAGACCCATTTTCCCGGAAGCAGAATTGAGGAATTTCTCAACAGCCTTGTAAGAAAATGCCATCTTCTTTTCCAAACTCGCAAAAAGCCCCGTATTAAAGGAGCAATAGATTTTTTGGCAAAAGGGTTTGCAAAGATGCTTACAGACCTGCGAATACCTATTGCGGTAAGCGGGCTTATCTTTGTAGTATCAATTGCAACATCGTTTATAATGGTAACCAACAACGTGGAGCTTGCACAGATGTTCTTAGACCAGTCCAGTTATGAAATGGCGCTGCGGGACCTCGAAAACAGGCGGGAATTCGGGAATTTTGATGATATTCCCGAAGAAGTCCGTATCCCCTTATCCGTTCATCTGTGGATTCATAACAGTCGCGTGTCGCTTTTAGTATTTGTTCTCGGTATAACTTTCGGTATCGGGACATTGTATATCCTGATAGTAAACGGGTTTATGCTGGGAAGCCTGATGGCGGTATATTTTATGAACGGGCATTTTTTGGATTTTTTCTCGCTTATAATGGTGCACGGTTCGGTGGAACTTACGGCAATAGCGATAGCCGGCGGGGCGGGATTTTCGCTTGCCGGCGCTATACTAAACCCCGCGAGACAAACCCGTATTGATAGAATAAAGTTCGTAGCTAAAAGGGCGCTGAAATGTTTTATCGGGGTCGTGATTATGCTGTTATGGGCGGGACTTCTTGAGGGTTTAATCACCCCGCTGAAGCTCCCTATATGGATACGCCTGCTTATTGCAGTTGTAAATATTCTGATTATCTCGCTTTATTTTGCAAGCGGAACAGCCAAAAGTCAACCCGAAGAAATCAAACCGACAAATACGAGTTTACTACCCTCTGCTTAATATTTTCAGGATTTACACGGATAGTGTGGACACCCTTTTTGGAAAGGTCTCTGATAATAGTCTCTTTTTCTACGGTTTGTTCAAGCTGAAGCGCCCATCTTGTCATTTCGCGAAGGTCTTTACCCTCCGCCTCTCTCTCTATCTCCTCAAAGCTGATAAAGAAAACGCGATGGCGCATAGAAAGCATTTTAAGGAATCTGACCAAATCGCGGGATACAACCTCATTATAAAGTTCCGAAAACACAAAAATTATGGAATTTTTGCGAAGCCTGTTTTTTAAAAGCCTGTAAACGTTAAAATAATCGGATTTGACAAAGTCCGGCGAGGCTTTATAAAGCGCGGTTAAAACCGAGGTAAGGGCGCGGGCTTTGCGGGATGGCGCAAGGAAGTTATCTATTTCCTTATGGAAAGATACAAACCCGAAATGGTCGTTATTCTGGAGAGCGGAAGCCGCAAGAACAAGTGTCGCGTCAACCGCATAATCCAATTTTGAAAGAAAACCGTAACGGGTCGTCATCATTCGTCCCTCATCAACCAAAACCATAACGTTACGGTTATATTCCTGACGGTCAACGCGGACAATAGGGAAATTACGTCGCGCGCTTGCTTTCCAGTTAATCTTGCGGTATTCATCCCCCTGTTGGTATTCGCGAAGAAAATCGAACTCGCTTTCACCGCCTGATATACGTTTTTTATACCCTATTTGCTCAAGACGGTTTCGCTGCGACATCTTTAGATATTTTTTCACCTCTATAATATTGGGATAAACCATTACATCTGTAATTATGGGAATTTTGTATTGCCTGAACAAAAGCCCGAATTTCCCGAGAACCCTAACAAAAACCTTCTCAAATTTGTATTCGCCTTTTTTTACGGGTTTTATGTAATATGTAAGAGTAACTACCCCGTGCGCGGTAAGTTTGGATTGCAAGGTGTCCTTTTCCACTAAAAATCCCATAGGGTATCCGTCACGAATTAATACAGTTGAGTCTCTGCCCGTGTAGTTACGAACACTTATCTTAACGGGATTATCAACGCCGATAGAAAGATATTTTGAACATTTACGGCTGATTTCCATATCGCGACGTTTCGGAACATAAAAGAAATCAATAGCGCATATTATCAAAAGAATCCCGTAAAATATAAACTGCAAAAAGCCAAGCGAGGGAAAATAAAAGCCCAAAATTGTAAAAACAAAACCCGAAGCAAAGATAATAAAAAATCGCTTAGAGGGAATAATCATTACCGGGGCACCTTTTGTTTATTGACAATCTCATCTATAATATCATCCGCCTTATAACCCTCAATTTCCGCATCCGCCTGAAGCACAAGCCTGTGGCGAAGAACCGGTTTGGCAATAGTTTTGACGTCATCGGGAATAACGTAATTACGTCCGTCAAACCCAGCGTGGTATTTCGCCAAATTAAGAAGGCTTAATCCCGCACGGGTGCTTACCCCGAGAAGAAGCGCGCTATGTTCCCTTGTTGCGCTCATTATATCCATTATATATTCTAAAATCGCATCCTCAACCTTTATGGATTTAAACTCCTTGCGACATTCATCAAGAGCCGAAAGTTCAATAGTATCGAATTTGGTATTATCAATAATATTCATATCGAAACCGTTTTCATACATCCGCATAACGTTAATTTCCACCTCACGACCCGGGTAATCGATATTGACCTTCATAAGAAAGCGGTCAAGTTGCGCCTCGGGGAGAGGGTAAGTTCCCTCAAACTCAATGGGGTTTTGGGTGGCAAGAACCATAAAAGGAGCATCCAACGGATAAGCCTTACCGTCGATTGTAATTTGACGCTCCTGCATAACCTCAAGCAATCCCGCCTGGGTTTTAGGCGAGGTTCGGTTAATCTCATCGGCAAGCAGGACATTGGTAAAAGCGGGACCTTTCCTGAAAACAAACTGGGATTTTTCGAGATTATAAACCATAGTGCCGAGAATATCGGACGGCATCAAGTCTGGGGTGAACTGGATACGGTTAAACTTCAAGCCTATAATCTTGGCAAAAGTCCGCGCAATACCTGTCTTTGCAAGACCGGGAACGCCCTCCAAAATAATATGCCCACCTGCAAGAAATGCAAGAATAATCTCCTCAATAGCACCCTCCTGCCCCACAATAACCCTTTTCATCTCGCTTAAAATCTTATTTCTAAACTCAATAATAGCCATACCTTCTCCTTATGATTTAATTTGTCTAATAACATCAAAAAGCGCGCGAAGCGAATGCCTTTTACTTTCGGATAAGTCCTCAATTTCGCGCATAACCCTGCGCCTTATTTTGCCCGGATAAATCCGCGCAAGTTTTGTATAGTTATCCGTAATTTTATTGAAAATCTCTTTTTCAAATTGACGTTTTGCAATCAACCCCGACATTCCCTCACTGTAATAATAAATCCTGCCGTCTTCAATATCGGGGACATATTTCAACTGCCCGAAACGAACTCCTATTGCGATAAAAAACAGAATAACAAGGATAAGGGCGTGAAGTATTATATTCCTGTATTCGGGACGGGCAAGAAAATAAAGCATAGTAAGATGACGTCTGTAACCGTGATTGTATTCGTCGAAATATACAGTATCCGCATCCGCAAGATAATGGGAAATAAGCCTGTAAGCAAGAAAACCGTTATCCGCCCTGCGAATATAAATATTTGATAAAAACTGAGAATCGCTTACAACAACCAATTTGCCGTTATCAATCTTTCGTTCAATAATAAGAAACCCGTCCTTATCGCGCGCAACCCCGCTCCATCCTTCGGGAACTTTTCTTAGACGGATATTGCCGGGAAAATATATATTATCAACCCCGTCGAAAATTTTATAACGGTCAAAGGAGATTTTGTTTGAGGGGTTGTTAATCGAAACAGTCCATTCCCGATTTAAAGAAAACATATCAATACTTTCCGCTTCGGGAAAAAGGAATCTTATAATTTTATCATCCGAGTCCGAAAGGAAAATCAAAGTGTAACCCTCGCCCGCCTTCCGTTCAAAAACCGCAACGTCTTCCGGTTCGATAATAAGACGGGGTTCAATAACAAGAATAACGCCGTCTTTATCAAAAACCGATTGAGGTTTAAAAATATCCGGTGTCGGGGTTCTTTCGGCAGCCATAGATTCCATAACGGGTTTGGTATCAAGTTCGAGCGAATCTAAAAACTCGCGTAAAGCCATAGTCCCGCTTGACCCGTCATTGAAAGAACTCATAGAAACATACCTGTCGCGAAAACGGGCTTCGGACTCCGCAACCCTGTAACGGATAAAATAAGCAACGCCCAGAATAACAATGGCTATCAGGATATAGACAAAAAGAGAGCGGGTTGACTTATCGCGAAATAAAACCCTTAACCTCATAAAAAATTTTTTGGCACTCATCTAACAAAACCTTTTCCTTAAAATAGACAGTTCTTTCGGCATCAAAAACCACCGATGATACCTTATCTAAATCAATATTTTTATATTGCTCCAAATCCGCGCTTTTAAGCGTCTTTAAATATTCGCGGTTTGTGCGACTTTTGTCGTAGTTAATAATACGGTTATGGCTAAGATAAAGCCAAAGCGCATTAATCAAAACCCGTATAGCCTCCTTAAAACGGGATAAGCCCATAAGTTCCGTAACGCGGTTAAGTTCGCGCATATAATTAAGCGTTTCGCGACTAACCTGCGTTAAAGGTTTTTTTCGTTTTTTATAGCGTTTTGAAAAATCAATTTTGCGGATAATAACTATCACAAGCCAAGTTAATAATACGCCGAGTATGACAAGAATTACCACAGAGGCTATCGGGGAAAACTCCCATACCTTTTCTAAAATTTTGCCGAGCCATTCAAAAAAATTGCGAAACATTTTCACTACCGGGTTATCATCGGAAATCTGCAACCCCTGAGGAATCTCCAAATCATGGTAACGGTATTTGTCCTGCGACAAAACATTATCGAGCTTTTTTTCGACATCCGCCCTATTGTAAGCATTGACAAATACGGGAAACCCGAAAACAAGCAAGAGTTTCAAAAAAAGTCTATATATCTTCCCTATCGGTTGCCTCCTCAATTGCCTCAATAAGCCCCGTGCCTTCCCGAATATTGCGTATATTGTAGAACTTGACCGTCAGCGCGGTGTTTATGAGAGGCAAAAAGAAAATTGCGAGAACATTGCTTAAAACAGTCTGGACAATATTATAAAGGACACCTCCGCGATTCAAAGCGCTCATACCGGAAACATAACCTCCCTGCGCCAAACCCTCAAAAAGAGCTTCCCCCATAAAAATCAAGTAAAAAGGAACGGATACTACCATTGAAGCAAAAAGATAAATAAGTCCGAATACTATATTTATCAGCACAATAGGCCAAAAACCATTGCTTGCAAGAGAACAACTCCTGCCTATTGCCTTAAAATAAAATTTATCCTCAATCATAATAACCTGAGCGATAAAAACAAACAACACGGCGAGTATAAGCATAGGAAAAAAACAAAAGAATACGGAAATAACAAGCGCAATTCCCGCTATAACGGAGGTTATGATTATAGGGATAATTTTAGAAAGAGTGATGGTAATAACTTTTTTTATACCCATATCCCTGCCTTCCAATTTGACCGCGATAGATTTTACCGATGCGGCGGTGGCAAGCAGATATATAATTCCGCCGACTATACCTATTAATGAGGCAACGCCTGTAAATTTTAAAATTTGAGCAATATTATCCAAGTCGGTAAATTCCCCTTCCATCATAGAAAATATATTTAAAGCCTTATCGGAAAAGATAATAAGAAAAGTTCCGATAAAAATCAGCAGCGGGACATAAAAAAACGCAACCGCTTTTACTAAATAAGCAAAATTTTCCTTATAAAACCTGAATGAATACTCAAAAACCTCGCCGAATCCCAAAGGCTTCATTAAATCAAAACGTTCTTTCACGGACATCTCCTTATCTATGAGTTATGTAAAACCGAATACAAAGCGCGAATAAAAGTCGTTTTATCAACATTATCGGGGCATTGCACCCCGATACGTTTTTCTATAAGTTCGACAAGTTTATCTTCTATTTTTATACGGGCATCCTTTTGGACAGAACCGGCGGAATCGCAAAAAGTTTTGATAATCTCCCTGTCTTTGGATGTGAATTTTTCGACGATATTGTCAATACCGTCAAAGCAATCAAGATTAATCTCCGGGACAGGCTTCGGTAAAAACACCTTTTTTTCTGCAATAACAATAGTCCCCGCGACAATATCCCCGATACGCTTGTTTTTTTTGCTGATTATCATAGTAATAACGCCGACAAGATGGCTTATGGGAAGCATATCAATAATCCTGAAAATATTGCGAAGAATAACGGCAAAAGCGTTGACATACGAACCGTCATCACGCACCACCCTGATATTGAGTATTCGCTTGCCCGGCGTCTGCCCTTTCCAAACCAGTTCAAAAATCATACGATAAGCGGTAATAGCAATCCCTCCGAGCATAAGCAACACAAGAACTACAGCGGCATAAGAATCGGTTTGGAACTGCACTATTTCATTAACGGCAATACCGCCCAAAATCAGCACAAAAATAATAATATAAAAGATAAAGAAAATCGCTCCCTGAATCAAAGCGTCTAAAATAAAGGAAACAATTCTGTAAGAAATTCCCGCAATTTCAAAATTAACCTTAACCTTTTCGGAGGTTTGGTATTGCTCTAATTTTTTCGCCATAATATACCCGATTTAAAAAATTAAAATCCCCGATAAGCAAAAAACAGCATTGCTTCATAAAAGAGTGTAAAGCATCCCCTTTTTAAGTTTATCGGCTATCGACTTATCGGCAAGCCTTTCAAGCAAGACAAAAGCAAACAAAGGCGCGGTAGCAGGACCCCTGCTTGTAATAATATTTCCGTCTATAACAACAAGGTCATCAAGTTTTTGGACATTATCAAATCCGTCAAGACTACCCGGATATGAGGTGGCGCGTTTATTATCAAGAATACCCGCGACAGCAAGAACGGACGGGGCGGCGCAAATAGCCGAAACGATTTTCCCTGTCTTATAAAACTCACGAACAAGCTCAATGACACGCGGATTGGCTTTAAGATTATTGGTTCCGGGCTGACCTCCGGGCAAAATAAGGGCATCAAATTCGTCCGACACAATATCAGCCAAATCCTTATCAACTAAGGTAATAATATCGTGAGCGCCGTTAACCTTATCGCCACCCGGGGTAACGGTAACCACATCAACGCCTCCGCGCCTCAAAATATCAATTACGCTGAAAGCCTCTATCTCCTCAAATCCGTTCATCAAAATAACAACTGCTTTTTTCCGCATAACCAAAACCTCCCGATACTAAACTATGTATCTTCCGATAACGGCTTTTCCGTATCCGAAATAGTTGCATCGGTTTTCGAATCGTCTTTTTCGATAATTTCTTTAGGTTCCGCTTTCACATCCGGTTTCAGCGTTTTTTCCTTAGGCTTACTTCTCATAGAAGCCCTTTCAATACCGAAAAATACCGATACGTTAAACCATGATACGAACCTGCCATCAACCAAATCGTAATAGTATATCTGATGATAAGAAACAGCCGGCTCAATAACAATCCTGAATTGCGCTTCAAAAATATCAAACCGCAGACGGGAAAATTTATACCCTGCACGTATAGCATACCCGCCGGCAAAATTGATACGGTAAGGGTCAAGCCCCAATTCCTCAGGCAAATTATAATAAGGCATATTCACAACCGCCCCGTTGAGTTTTAAACCTGCAAATGCACCATCCATCCTGCCGTTACGACTAAAATAGTAGCGGGGTTCAAACCCCAAATCAAAAAGAAATGCGCTTCCGTAGGTGTCGGGACGTCCTATATGAAAAAATTCGCTAAACCCGAAAGAACTTGAAAAGCTAAGCGAAGGGGTAATACCCCATTCGTAACGCACACCGATAATCCAGTTGCCCGCATTACCCCCCTCAAAAAAAGTTGACTGCGGTATCTCGGGATAAACTGCGCTAAACAAAACAAACATCAGGAATAGAAAAACAAAAAATCTTATTTTCATCTTCCACCCTTACTTAATTTTGGCATAAAATAATTTTATTTCCGCAGGTTGGAGATGGTATTCAAAATTTACTTCGGGAACAAACTCCATACGGTTTTCAACAGAAAGGTCGATAATCTTAGAACCTTTTGCAACCCCCAAAGCCTCAAAAAACCTGCCGTAAAAAACTCTCTGCCCGTTGTGAAAATCCTTATTGAGAACGATAAGCGCCTTCTCTTTGCCGTCGCAAGATGTTTTACGCATAACTATTATATTAACCCAGTTGTCGTTATCTATAATCGTAATAGGCGATTCTTCATTAAATATTTTATATTTTTTTCTCGTGTTATTGATTTCTCGGATAAAGCCGGTGAGGTCATAGTTCACATCCTCCCAGTCGTTGGGACCGGTTCTAACCACATCGGTTTTATTCTTAAACCCGAATTCAAATCCAACGGGAATCATCCATCCGCTTGAGAAAAACCCCGAAAAAAACGTCCTTTGCTTAATACCGGGCATAAAATTCTGAAGCTCATCGGCAAGTCGAATAGTATCGTGGGATTCGGGAAAAGATATGGACGGGGCGTGTTCACGAACTTGATTATATTGCTTTAAAAGCCAGTCATCCTGAAAATTCCACCATTTGGAGCTGTTAAAAACATAGTCAAACCCCGACTTGGCAAGTTCAAGAGTTTCTTCGGGAGAGCATCCGAGACTCTCCGCAAAAAATTTCACATCAGGGTTTTTGGATTTTGCAGTGGAAATAAGATACTCCCACAGTTCCGAAGGAACGGCATAGGCGGCATCCGCCCTAAACCCGTCAAACCCCTTGTCGATATAAAAAACGACAAGTTCTTTCCAATACTCCCAAAGATTTTTCTTATCGGGAGATTCGGCATTGTCGATTTCCGCAAGGTCTCCCCATTCAATATAGCTCCCGTCGCTCCAAGCGCCCGGGCTTTTAATCTCACCCTTTTTATCGCGCTGATACCAGTCACGATTTTTTTTAGTAAACGGATGGTCTTTAGCGGTGTGATTAATTACCAAATCCATCATAATTTTCAAGCCCTTTTTATGTGCCGAGGCAACCATATTTTCAAGTTGTTTCATAGGGGGAATATTTGAACTTACATCTATAAACATCGGGTTGAAATCATAATAATCCTTGGGAGCATAAAGACTTCCGGAAAAACCCGGGTAATGGAACGGGTTTACATAAATCCAGTTAAAACCCAAATCCTTTGCCCTGTCGAAATGGTTATCCCATAAAGCCATCTTGCCGACAAGACGCGGGAAAAGATTATAAATCCTTGCGCCTTCTTTTATACTCGCCATATAAAAACTCCCCTTCATTAATATTTAAGTTACGCTGTAAATCGCTTATCTAAAGCATAACGACCTTACCTATTATTTTAAGATGAATCCGAATAAAAGTCCAACAATCAGGCGGGATTTGTGAGGTATAAAAATCTATCAATTAAGATGACATTTCATAAATTATGCTTTATAATTATCGATAAGAATTTCAATCAAAATGGAGAAAGATTTGCTTCATAAACCTTTGGCTGCAATTTTTGTTTTTATCCTTACAACGATATGTTTTTCAAATATATTTGCCGAAACAACCAACGAGGCAACAGTCTCCGGTCCTCCCCGTTTGGAAGAACTCACCGATATAAGTACGGCAAGCCCGCACGAAAATATAATTTTCGATAATTACGATGAGGTTTATATCAAAAACTTTGAAAAAGAAAAAATCAGCGAAATTCATTTTATAGGCAACGTTCAAATTCGCTTTCAAAATAATTTGCTTAAAGCAAGAAAAGTTGTCATAACGGTTAAAGATGATAAGGTGCTTGAAATAGCCGCTTTCGACCGCGTTGAAATGCATTACGAAAAAGATATATATCTTGCAGATGAGATAATATTCGACCCGAACAAAGAAAGAGGCGTTCTTATAAATATGCGTTCCTACCTTCAGGATATGGGAGCAGGTCCTATGGGGTCAACGGTGGGATGGTATTACTCGGCAAAAAGGGCAACCATTATGTCCGCAAACCGGTTTATTTTTGAAGATGCCGTCTTTACAACCAGCGACAGAAAATATCCCCCCTATTCATTTTCCGCAAAGCGGGGATGGCTTATCAGGGATACGCTGATGTTTGCAAGTAGCGTAACTTATACCGTAGCTCAGGCGGATTTTCTGTGGATTCCTTTTTTCTTCCGATGGGAAAGAGGAACCGGTATCAGAACCGCTTTCGGGCAGGAAAAACGTATCGGATGGTATATGATGAATAGTTTCGGCACAAAGACTTCCTACGGTCAATACGATTTCGGCTTGGATTTCTATGAAAGATTAGGCGAATATTTCCTTATGAATTACCGTTCATCTAAAGCTATGGGACCCATAAAAAATCTTTCGGTAAATTTACAGGCGGCAAATGATATTCGTATAATTCGCAATCAAGCCACAGACAGATATTACCAACTAATCGACCCGATGAGAGACGGCAACTTCCGGATTATCCGCCAATTTTCTTGGCAATACAGGATAAATTCTACCATAGGCACGGATGCATATAATATAAGCATATACTGGGAAAACCTTAACGACCCGTTCCTGCAAGGCAAATACACAACAAGAAAAAGCGACTTTGACTTAAAAGAGGTAATCCAACCGGAAGAAACATCTTTTTATAATTATGGAGGCGATGCTTCCGCGCCTACTCGCTCTTTCAGCAGAGGTTTTGACCTGAGAGCGGGTAATTTTTCTATGAACGGGCGATGGAACTATATCCAAAATGTTGTTCCGGAGGTTACCAATACTTATCTAAACGAAAGATACGAATATATCGTGGACAGAGTTTCGCTGCCCAATATGAGCTATAATCTCGGAAGATTAGACCTGTTCAAAAACGTCAAATATAATGTACCCATATCCCGCAAACTTGAAATAGACGGCACAAATTATATTATCGGGGTTAATGAAGATATTGCTCCATATCTCGAAAAACATCTTAAAGCCCCTGAAAAAACAAAGGCTAAGATACCGACGGAGTTCACAAACGAAACCTCTACTAATACAAATTTAATATCCACAAATAGAATAGACGAACCGAAAAAAACACGTCCGAAAGTCGCCGAAAAAACCGAACCGTCATATAAAATGACCACCAATTCCTTTTCCTTTTATGATTTCTCATCACACGTTACCGCGAATTTCAATTATACATCAACGGAAAGTTTAGAAACCAACGGCGACCCTAAATCCGACCAATACGAACATACGGAAAGAGGAACTTGGGTAATAGCGGGCTCAATATTAAACGGTTTATTCGGCCTAAACAACACTATGACACTTGTTAATCGTAAGAAATGGTCAAGTTTTGAAGCTGAAAAATTAAGCCATGAGAACTATTCCGGTGCTGAATTATCTACCGCGTCAACTGCAACATTTAATAAAACAGGCACCCTGCTTAAAGACCATCCGCTTGAAATAAAATTCCCGTTAAACGCACAACATTTTTTCAATTACCAAATCATCAGAACAACCTATACCACCACGCCGCGAGAAATGAAACATAATTCCACTCTTACCACCGGGTTTAATATGTTTAAAAACGACCTAAATTTTTCCATCAGCGCCAACCATAATCTGACTATTCAGGTTACAAACGATTTTGAAGAATTGGAACGACTTAATACAAATTATATAGATAACAGATCATACCAAAGGTTAGGCGTTAAAACCTCGCTAAAACTTTTCTTTGTTACGGCATCAACGGGCGTTACGTTTGATATTCTCGAAACTATCGACAAGCCTATGGAATGGACTATTGAAGAACTGACCAACCGTATCGTGGGCGGAAATCCCCGTCTAACAGTCAAATTTGACCCAATGACTTATATCGAAAAATTCGTTAATATCAATCTTCCTACTTTAAGCGGAACCTATGTTTACGACATACTCCAGAATACCAACGTATCGTTTAACCTAAACGCGGGATATACTGTAAGAAGCGTATCCCTGCCTATACTATATGAACTCTCCGAATTAAGGGTATCCGCAAATTACCGTCATGATTATCTTTCCCCGAAGTCCTCATATTTTAATATGACTTTTGCAACAACAATAATGTTCAGCAAATACTGGAAATTAACCTTTTCTACTTCCGTAAGAAACAATAATCTTTACCGCTATTATCCCGAAAACGCGGAACGGTTTAACGAACCTTATATCCCGTTTTGGGAAAATTTATTCGATAGCGTGAATATATTTGATTATGAGGCGTTAAAACGGGGATTATTCAAGGTGCAGACGCTTAATTTTGACCTTGTGCATTTCTTGGATGATTGGCAGATGCATCTTAAATTTAACATAAACAGAAGATTAGACTCTGCAAGAAGAATCGCATACTGGGAACCCGAAATCAGGGTTGAGTTTGTTCTTTCGGGAACAAGCGAGCAATTCCCGCCATATACAAAGAAATTCGTGCCTGAAGAATACCAGTAAGGCGGTTTCTATGAAATTCAAGCTAACCGCTTCCGACAACCGCGCCCGCGCAGGTGTTTTAAGTCTCTCTCACGGGGATATTCCCACTCCCGTATTTATGCCAGTCGGGACACAGGCTACGGTAAAAACCGTTTCTCCCGATGAACTTATAGATATGGGTGCAAATATTATACTCTCCAATGCCTATCATCTCTACCTGAGACCGGGTATTGAGGTTATAGAAAATGCCGGGGGTATCCATCGCTTTATGAACTGGGAAAAAAACGTGCTTACCGACAGCGGGGGTTTCCAGATATTTTCACTTGCCCGCCTTAATTCCATCACCGATGAAGGTGCAACGTTCCAATCTCATATAGACGGGTCGCGTCATTTTATTAATCCCGAAAAGGCAATGCAAATCCAAAACTCCATAGGCGCGGATATAATTATGTGTTTCGATGAGTGCGTTCCCTCCGATGCCGGCAAGGAACGCTCCCTTGAAGCCCTGATACGAACTACCGGATGGGCAAAGCGATGTAAAACCGAGCTTGCACGCCTTAATCCCTCCGACCGTTACCTCTTCGGGATTGTGCAGGGTGGAATTTTCGAGGATTTAAGACGACGAAGCAGTCGCGAACTTATTGATATAGATTTTCCCGGCTATGCAATCGGGGGACTTTCGGTCGGCGAGGAGCGCGATATTATGTATGATATGTTGTGGGTTATGGATGAGGAACTGCCTGAAAACAAGCCCCGCTACCTTATGGGCGTAGGGGTGCCGGAGGATATTCTTGAGGCTGTTGAGCGCGGGGTTGATATGTTCGACTGCGTTTTCCCTACGCGCGCGGGTAGGCATTCCACCGCCTTTTCGCGAAGGGGCAAACTACCCCTTAAAAACAAGGAGTTTGAGTTTGACCTGAACCCTATTGACAAGGAATGCTCCTGCTATACCTGTCGTAATTTCTCCCTGTCGTATATACGCCACCTGTTTATGGCGAAGGAAATGCTCGCTATGAGACTTACCGCGCTCCATAACCTTCATTTTCTCTTAGACTTAACCGCACAGGCAAGACAGGCAATCATTGATGGAAGGTTCAAGGCATTCAAGGATGAGTTTTTATCCCGTTATCTTGCAAAGAATTAACTATTCCTGCGGATTCCTGTTCGACCCGAAAATAGCCAACAAAGTTATCACGTAAATCATCGCAGCTAAAATCGGGGGAAATATCTTTAAAATATGTAATACAATGGTTACCGCCAATATAATCAAAAAAACAGGTCTTTTAAATAAACTTTTCCCTAATAAAATTACCGCAAAAATAAAAGCTACAATCATCAATATCATCAAAATCCAGTTACCGACAGACGGCAGAATTTCACGAATAGGATTGCCAATCCTAACCATTAAATGCCCGAAAGGCGTCAGGTATTCCAATTCGTTGAGATGGTTTAACGCGTATTCCGAATAACGAAGGATTATTGCATTAATATCGCCGGTTTCATTGTAAGATAAGGCTATCTCACGAAGTTTCTCCTCTGCGGCTTGCGAATATAGATTATCAGGCTCATACGCAAAATGATAATCCACCCTGTCGGAATAAAAAACAAAAATTGATATGGATTTCCTTTTTCGCGCAACCGACAAAAGTTTATCAACGGAATTTGAAATAATCTCATTGAAATTGGTTTCTCTCTCAAGACTGAAAATATAGATATAGGTATCCGCATTGTGCCTGCTGTCTATCTCAACGATATTTTTATATATCAGTTCCCGTGTTTCGGTATCAAGAAGCCACATCCCGCGGTTGAAGTATTTGGTAAGAGAGGCAAAAACCGTAGTCGAGAAAAAGACAAAAACCGAAACAAAAAAAACGAGTTTGATTGATTTCATTTATCACTCCCGATAAATTAAAAAAGACGGAGCTAAAAAGCTCCGCCTTTTTATATAAAGCAATAAATTACTTAGCGAGATACATACCTGTAAAAGAAGGAACGGAAACCGAACCGCTAACCTTCTTACCGCCCTTGATATTGGACTTGTCCTTATCTACAATCACAGTCCATTCGCCTTCGGGAATATCAAACTTAACATCGGCGCGAGAACCGTTGACCAAAATCACATAGCTCTTGGAATCGCTGCTATGAGCTTTGTCGTAATGGTAACCCAAAGCGCCCTGAACATTTCTGCCGTTCTCATCAACACCGTCAAAGAATTCAATCTTGTCGATAGGATAAGAACCGAAAGATTTGCTGTTCTTACGAATATCAATAAGTCCCTGATAATAATTAAACAGGTCAATATTGGCTTTCTTTAAGTCCCAATTAAGCCAGTTGGACTCGTTGTCTTTTTCGTAAGAGTCGCGGTCAAGAAGATGAGGCGCTGTTTTCTGCGACCATCTTTGAGGGTTGCCCTGTCGGTTAGTTCCCATAGTGTTAATCCAGGTGTTGCCCTCTTTAACCCAATTAGCGGAATTAGGCGGGAACACGTCTTTACCTGAAGGAGGAATAACAATCTTCATACGGGCAAATTCCATCCCCGAATGAACCATCACGGGACCCTGAACGCTCATAAGGTAAAGAATAACCAATTTATTTTGTTGCATCTGACGTTCGGTCAAGGTAGCAACTTTAAGATATTCCTCAGGTTTAATCTCCTGATTGCGTCTAACGTCGCCGTTATTAATCCTGATAATATCGCTTAAAGTCTCGTTATCGTGAGACTCGACATAAGTAACGGAAAATCTCGGCTCGTTATAGATATTAGGATGAGCAAGGACACCTTGACGAAGGTCGGCGGTGCGCGCTCTACCCTGATGAAGCGAATCTTTCATAATCGGGCGGGTTTTGTCGTTCCAAGCCGCGATTTTATTTCGCGCCATACCTTCGGGAGAATATCCGCCGCCGTCTCTCGGCTCACCGCGTCCACCCATCCAAGGCTCTGCGGTAAGCACGGTTTTTGGATTAACCTTGTAAACCGCATCTTTTATATGGTCATAGGTTTCCCAGTCGATAATAGTTCCAAGGTCAAAACGGAACCCGTCAACGCGATACTCTTCAACCCAGTAGCGGGTGCTGTCAACAAGAACCCTTCTCGACATAGGACGACAAGTCCTGAAGTCGTTACCGCATCCGCTTCGGGCATCATCCGTGCCGAAAGGAGTAAGCCAGTAATAGTATTTCTTGTCGATAAACTTAAAAGGATTTCTGTCATACTGCGCGGTGTGGTTATAAACCACGTCCATTAGAACGGCAATACCGTGCTGATGGAAAGCATCGACAACTCTCTTGAAAGCATGAACCTGTTCGCCGGTTGTTCCAATCCAGCCGCCGGCATTAATCTTTCCTTCAAGATAGAAAGACTCGGGGGCGAAGAAACCGGAAGTCATATAACCCCAGTGGTTTCTGCCGTAAGTATTCCATGTATTATAAACGAAATCGCGGGATGTAACCTTATAAGGAGCTTCCACCTCGCCGAAATCATGTATAGGTAAAAACTCAATGGCATTAACACCGAGTTCAAGAACGTGGTTAATACCGCCCTGCTTGCCTAATTCGGTTAACCCGTCATAAGTGCCTTTTTTGTTAATATCCTTTGAAAGCATAGTAAGGTCGCGAACATGAGCCTCATATATAATATACTCGGTCTGGTCGTAACCCATATACTTTTTCTGGGAGCGCCATCGGTAAGTTGATGGGTCAACAAGAACCGTCAGATGAGTCTGGGGAGAAATATTCAAAGTAGCCATAGCCTTAGAATAAGGGTCAGCCACGATATAGTTAGGGTCAAAAACCTCAGTTGCGCCCCTGGGACCCCATACGCGATACCCGTATAATTTGCCCCAGTGAGTTCCGCGAAGAGTAACAGACCATACGCCGGACTTAGGGTCAAGTGTCATTTCGTGCTGTGTTTCGCCCTGCTGTTTTTCCTTACCCGGAGCATCGGTATAAGGCTTGTCGAACATACAAAGCATTACTTTCTGAGCGCGGGGAGAAAATACGCGGAAAGTAGTATTTCCGCCGGAAAGCGTAGCGCCCATAGGTTCGTCAGAAAAGAACTTGTTTAAAAGTTCATCGCCCCATTGAGCTTCAAAGAAATTGGTTTCCATTTCGCCTTCTCTTCGTGAATGAGGGCTAATAGCGCCGACATTATAATTGACCTCCGAATTTAACGGGGGAACAATTAAAATAACTTGTCTTCCTCTTCTTGCAAGTTTGGCTTCAAGCGGAACTATGGGGTTATCGGTCTTGCCGAACTCATAAATAACAAAATTAGACACGCTGATTTCATCCTGAGTAAACCGCAAATCAGCGTGAATTTCCGTTTCCGATTCTCTTGTAGCACCGCTGAGACGGAGAGGTCTGTCGGCAGTAGGACGGGCTTCTTCCCTACACGCTACAAAAGCTAAAAACCCTAAAGCCACGACTACCAAAATGAGCGGGCTTAGTTTTTTCCATTTCATAAAAAATCCTCCTCTATTTGTTTATATCATATTTCACTACAATTATTATTATACCCCCTGATTCTATATCAAATCTGAAAATAGTCAATAGTAGAATCAAATAAATTACAATAAAAAAACAATATATATATTTTATTTAGTATAAACGAAATCTAAATTGCTTTTTTTGTCAATGTAGGTATAATATTAAAGGCAAAGAAATAGCGCAAAGGAAAAATAATGGCAAAAAAGATTTCCAAGATTCGTTCCAAACTCGAAATTGAGAAAATAGACGGAGATAATCGCTCAAAACTCTACAAAGACTTCCAAAAAGTCGGAGGGAAGGTAGTAGAAATTGAGGATGATGATAAAACCAAAGAATTGGAAAAGCTGAACGCATTTGTCCGGGAAAAAGAATTAAGAGAAAAAGAAGCCAAGGCAAGGAAAGAGAGAATTGCAAAGGAGATGGAAGAAGCGGAGAAAAAAAAGGCAAAAACATCGTCTTCCGCCACCTCATCTCCCGCTTCATCGGCAACATCAAAACCATCTTCAAAAGCGGTAAAACAGTCGCAAACAACCGCAGTATCGGGGGCGGAACCCCCGCAAGATAAAACACATATACAGGAAAAAAGAGCATTCGGGGACCGGGAAAAAATTAGAAAAAAAATTATGGAAGAAATTACCAAGCAGAAAAAAAAAGATGAAAAACTCGATAACCGAATGAGCCTGCTATCGGCAAAACTTGCCTGTATTTTCGCCCGCATATTTAATCTATGGGGGAACCATTTTTCCAAAAAATTTATAGAAGAAACCGTTATCTATTTTAAAGCCTCGCTCAAAAATGCTCATCAGATTCTCACCTCGGTTCTCTATCAAAACAAAGCCGTTGCCGACCTTATTAAAGATGCTTTAAACACTAAAGACCATTCTTATTATTATGAGCTTATTTATCGGTTCGACAACTTGCTCAAAGACGAGACGCTTGAGGAAATAGAAAGCGCACAAAATACACTTAACCCGATTAAAGAAGCTAAAAACGGGTTTATTGCATTGTTTAAAGAAATGTATATACTTGCGCCATACCATCACGTTCTCGAAAATGCCGCAGGGGTTGTTTTAAAAATGGAGGAAAAAATCAGCAAACTTAATCCCGGTATGGTAAACAACAATATAAGAGTCGTTACAAATTCCATTGAATATGTGTTTAGCAGGTATTTCCCGCGTATAGAGATGCTGATAGACTATTACCATAAGGAACAAAAAGTTGCTCTGGGCAAAAAAAGTAGTATTAAAGAGTTTTTAGGTAGTGATGAAAGCAACCATATCGGGCATTATACCAATCTTTGGCGGGAACAGGCGGAACAGGAAAAAAAGAAACAGGAAAGAGAGGCTCGTCAAGCGGCGGAACAGGAAAATCAACCTTATGATACCGCTTATGAAAATGCCCTTGAAAATATTGAGCAAACCGAAAATATAGCCGAGGAAACCAGAAAGGGATTAAAACTCATATATTACAATTTGGATTTTCCTAAAACATTGAATTTTTTTATAGAAAGCAAAGATGCCCGCTCGCTTTTTCAAATAAACGACAAAATTTTTATAATCTACACTCTTATAGATTTCTTTGAAAGAGAATTTTCGTTCCTGTTTGCAACAAATATTGTTGAATATAATATATATTTTGACCGCCTGAAACGTAAAATTGATTCTAAAGATACATTAAAGAGGATTCACTACAAATTCAACGATATATACAGGCGAATAAAAGAGTATTTAAAGCTGCTTGTTGAATGGAAAAAACTCATTGACAGGGGAGAAAGTATAGAGAAAGGCTCGCGGGAACTTGACTACGTGCGTCATCAACGCGATACGATTTTCAAATCGGCAAACTATGAAACCCGAAAAATAGTTGATGACCTGAACAAAATGTTCCTGTTTATCGTGAACGATTGTAATAAAGGAAAACAGGTAATTGCAAATCCCGAAGAAATTTTGGACTTAGGTCATAAATCGGGAGCTAATAAAATCTGCCACAAAAAAACCGTGGTTCAGGCATTTACCGGCGCTTATGAATTTTTATCCGCGTTTTTATTCCTACTAACAAGCGCAGACTTAATCCCAAACGAACTTATGCTCAAGAAAAACCAATTCCTGAAATTACCTCGTAACGAAAAATCAAATCAAGGATAGCTCTATGCATTCGCTTCGCTCAAAACTAAACAGGATAAACAATAACGGCTATAAAATATATAAAAGCCTCTACGGTCAATATAACTTCGGCAATTTCACTCTCAGCATAGACCAAATCCAAGCCGACCCGTTTGCATCACCTTCAAAAATAACCGTATCAATCCCGTTGCAAACTACCGGAATCCCTCAAAACCTGATTAATACCCCGATACGGAAAAAGGCGTTTGTCGATGCCCTTTCGCGGGTAATAGCAAAATCAATCCGAAAGGTTACAAAAGGCAACCGGGGCACCGGTAATTCGGGGGTTTTCGCTATCAATTACGGCACCCAAAAGATACTCCTGCGAAATTCCGTTATAACAAACGGCAAGGATTTGCAAGTCCGTCTTCTTGTAGGGCTTCCCGCTTACGGCAGAAAAATCGACGCCATCCAAGCCGAAGAAATGTTTTTTGAGGAACTCCCCGAAATGGTCAACCAAACCCTTTTTTGGAAAAACCTCGACCATAAATATTTTCATTCCTTTGTAAATCTTATCGAAAAGCAGGAATATATCCGCGCAATGTTACCGGAACTCGGACTTGTATGTTTTATCGCGGATAATTCAATACTTGCAAGGCGCTCCGGCATAGACGACACCCCGCTGGATTCGGCGGTAAAATTTGTTTCGCCTGAAAGTATGCGTATAAAAATTGAGTTTCCCGACAAAAGCAATATATCCGGGATGGGTATTCCAAACGGTGTTACTCTGATAACCGGCGGCGGATTTCATGGAAAATCAACCCTTCTCAATGCCATACAGGAGGGAATTTATAACCATATACCCGGTGACGGGCGCGAGTATGTCGTATCACAAAGGCATCTTGCAAAAATCCGTGCCGAGGACGGCAGAAATGTCGCCTCATCGGATATTTCGATTTTTATCAACAATCTACCCGGTGGAATTAACACATCGACTTTCTCAACCGAAAACGCCAGCGGGTCAACCTCGCAGGCTTCCAATATAGTCGAGGCAATAGAGGCGGGTGCTGAAGTGTTGCTTATGGACGAGGACACGTCGGCGACAAATTTCCTTATACGCGATAAGCGTATGCAGGAATTAATCCCATCGGGAAAAGAACCGATTACCCCGTATATAGACACGGCGAGGGCGTTATTTGAAAATCACGGCGTTTCCACTATCCTTGTTGTCGGGGGTTCGGGAGATTATATTGATATTGCCGATAAGGTTATACTTATGGATAACTACAAAGCGGAAGATGCCACCGCACGCGCCAAGGATATTGCCCGAAAATATCCTTATACCCATATAAACGAATTTAACCGTGAAATCAGGATTCGTCGAAGAATCCCGCTCCGCGATTCGATAGATCCGTCTAAAGGAAAAAGAGAGGCGAAAATCTCATCCTGCGATACGGGGATAATTTTCGGCAAACAGCGCATTGAGCTTTCGGGATGGGAGCATATAATCGACAAGACACAATATAGCACAATCGGCGACCTTATATATTACGCGCTGAAAACCAACCTGATTGACAACAAAAACTGTATTGATGATATAATCAAGTTGCTTGTAAAGGATATGGAAAGCGAGGGTCTCGATATAATATGGCAAAAAGTATCGCGGCAATGGAATTATTACTGCGAGGTGAGAGAACTTGATATAGCCGCAACTATTAACCGTCTGAGAATGCTTAAAGCGAGGTCAAAAGAGGGGTGAAGCTCAGAGAAATTTTAAACCGCTTCGGGAAAGCAAAAACGCCTTTCCTTTTCATAATAGACTTTGATATGAAAGATTATATAGTAACGCCATTGGATAAAATCCCCCCTGAAATTCGCTACGACATAAACGGAATAGCAAATTCCGCTCCCGCCTCCGCAATGAACCGCGATTTTTATTTCAGGAAATTCCCGATAGAATATGATAAATATCTTGCCGGGTATAAAAAAGTAAATCGGGAGTTTTACAACGGAAACACTTTCCTGCTTAACCTGACTTTCCCTACTAAAATAGAAACCGACCTGTCATTAAGCGAAATATACAACCACAGCAAGGCAAAATATCGCCTTTTATATGACGAAAAATTTGTTGTGTTTTCTCCCGAAACCTTTATAATAATAGAAGATAATAAGATTTTTTCATTCCCGATGAAAGGAACGATAGAGGCTGCCATACCCGATGCGGAAAGGATAATACTTGATGATGAAAAAGAATTAGCCGAACACACAACTATAACGGATTTAATCCGCAATGACTTATCAAGCACGGCAAAAAACGTGAGGGTTGAAAAATTCCGTTATATAGAAAAGATAAACGCGCTGGGCAAAGAACTGTTACAGGTAAGCTCAAAGATTTCAGGGGAACTTGACGAGGAATGGAACGGGCGTATCGGGGATATACTGATACGTCTTTTACCCGCAGGCTCAATAAGCGGAGCGCCCAAACCCAAGACTATCGAAATTATAAAGGACGCGGAAAATTATAACCGGGGGTTTTTCACCGGCGTTTTCGGGATATACGACGGGAGAAGGCTTGAAAGCGCGGTTATGATTCGATTTATCGAGAAAACGGCGGAAGGGCTTGTGTTTAAAAGCGGAGGGGGGATTACCGTTTACAGCGACCCGGTAAAGGAATACAATGAACTTACGGAGAAAGTTTATGTGCCTGTTAGTCGAAACGTTTAGGATAGAAAACGGTGATATACAGATTGTCGAGTATCACGAGGAGCGTATGAACGGCGCGAGATGGGAACTTTTCGGGTGTCGGGATTGGATAGCGGCGGAAACCTTTATATCGCCTCCGAAAAACGGATTATACAAATGCCGCGCCTTATACAAACGCGAAATCGAAAAAGTCGAGTATGTCCCGTATATACTAAACCGCCCCCGCTCCCTTCGTATAGTGGAAAATAATGATATAGATTACAGCTATAAATACGCGGATAAAAGCGAGTTTAAAACGCTCTTATCGCAAAAGGGGAATTGCGACGATATTTTAATTATCAAACACGGGTTCGTTACGGATATTTCAAGAGCGAATATAGCCTTTTTCGACGGGAAAAACTGGCTAACCCCGGACACTCCCCTGCTCTACGGGACAAAACGCGCATACCTCTTGGATTGCGGAAAAATTCAGGAGGCTACAATAAAGCGGGATGATATTAAACGCTTTAAAAAAGCTGTTATATTCAATACAATGATAGACCTTGAGGATAAAGTCGAAATAGATATTGATAACATTATAGAATAAATGTCATAAAACTTGACGATACGCTTTGGAATAAGTATAATTATACAAAACTAATAGGATTAACAGATGGACGCAAAAACTTTAGAATTTAAACCAATCTCAATGTTTAAACGTGTTTTGCTTATCATATTGGGAAGCATATCGGCGGGTTTGGCATTGCTGTTCGTGTTCATACGCGGGATACCGACAACCCCGTTTCTGCTCATAGCAACGGCGTGTTACGCGCGAAGTTCGGAGCGTCTATACAAATGGCTATATTCAAACAAGTTCCTAAAAAAGCCCCTGCAAACTATGCACGATGTAATGGAAGGACGCGGAATGGCGCTTAAAACAAAAATAATAATCGTGGCAATAGCATGGACATCAATAACACTTGCCGCAATTCTTATAAACAATCTTGCCGTGAGGATAATTCTTGTAACGCTTGCCTTAATCAAAGGGTTTGTGATGTTTTTTGTAATCAAGACGGCAAGGTAAATCAATCAAACATTGACTTTTCTTGTATAATATCTATAATAATATCCGTATCTTTTTATTGTAAGGAGTTCAATAGTGATAAATAGTCTTAAAATAACGAATGTAGGACCTATAAGCAACGCCGACATCGAATTCGGAGATTTAACGGTTTTTGTGGGACCTCAGGCTTGCGGAAAAAGTATCTGTTCCCAGTTTTTAAAACTTATTCAGGATACGGGATTTATTAAAAACGAATTAGAAACATTCGGATTTGACTGGAAAAATGAATGGAGCAGGTTTTTACAAATATATTTCGGTGAAGGGATGAATTCAATCTGGAAAGAAGACAGTAAAATTATTTATGACAACGAGTCTTTTGATGAAACAAGGCTAAAAAAGGCAAGGATGCCCAGACAAGCTGAAATTAAAAATTTTTATATTCCCGCACAGCGGACTACAACAATAGAAAACGGATGGCTCAAACCGTTTAACGGGTTCGATTCATCGTTTCCCTATGTCTTAAAATCTTTTAGCGAAAATATCCGTCAAACAATGGATAAATCCTTTATTAAAGATTCAAGCACCATATTCCCTCAAGATAACATATTAAAAAAGGGACTTCGCGAAATAATTGAAAAAAACATATACCGAAATTCAAGGATGGTTATCAAAGAAATAAGTAATCGCAAAGCCGTTTTTCTTGAAATAGGAGATTCTAAAAATCATATCTCCTTCGGGAGTTGGTCAACGGGACAACGCGAATTTGCTCCTCTTTTGTTCGGTTTATATTGGGCTTTGCCCTCATCTAAAACCACCGTAAAAAGTGGGATAGATACAATCGTAATAGAAGAACTTGAAATGGGTTTGCACCCCAAAGCCATTATAGCAATAATGAGTCTCATAATTGAATTGCTGAACAGGGGATATAAAGTCGTTTTATCCACACACTCAAACATTGTCCTTGATGTTATGTGGGCAATAAATACAATAAAAGGACATAAGAATAGTGAAAACAGGATACTTGAAATTTTCGGAATAGAGAATTTATATAACAAAAAAAAATGGGCAAAAAAATGCCTTGAAAAAATATACAAAATATATTATTTTGAAAAAACGGAAAACGGGGAAACTAAATTCAATACAAAAGACATATCCTCTTTGGATCCGGGTAATGATGACCCCGATTTAGCCGGATGGGGCGGACTATCGGGTGAAAGCGGAAGGATTGCCGATATCGTTTCAACCGTGTTTGATACGGCGGAGTAATCTATGAGCATTGTCAATATCATAAACGGTAGTATATTAGCCCCGCATTTGAAATCCGGAATTCAGGCAATACAAAGGAAATACAGGAATAAAATTTGTAATGGAACCCCTCTGAACAGTGTCGATATTGACACAACTCAGCAAAGAAATCAACCTAACGCTAATAGATGGGACTACCTGATAGTAGCAACGAAGTCTAATACTCAAATTGCGGTTTTTGTTGAAATCCACAGTGCATATTCATGTGAGGTCGGCACTGTCATAAAAAAATATGATTGGTTAAGAAATTTCATATCAACCAATCTTCGCAATTTACAACTCGGCTCTGCAAAATATTTTTGGATTTCATCAGACGGAATACATATACCAAAACATACACCTCAATATAAAAGACTGGCAAGACACCCTTTCTTAAGACTGCAAACAAATCTGGATTTAAGCAAAATTTAACCTTACTTCTTTTTCTTGGACAAAGCAATACTAAGAGCGGTTGTGAGTTTAAGAATATTGGTGTTATTGGCTTTGAGACGGTTAGAAAGAACCGCCGAGATTTTCCACAGGATTTTAAACCCGATTAGAGGATACTCCCCGGCAAGTTTCTCGAAATCGTCCTTGTGAATTTCATACAGGACACAGGGAGCAACAGCCTTGATGGTAGCGGAACGAGGCGCGCCCGTTATCAGCGACATCTCACCGAAAAAGTTCATTTTATTGGCATCAAGCACGGCAATAGACTTTTCCGCCTCACTCCATTTATGAGAACCGACCTGCAAAGTGATACTGTTCATCACCTGAACAAGCCCCTCTTTAAAAATAAACATAGTAAATCCTTCCTCGCCTTCGGTGATAACGGTATCCCCCTCCTTGAATTTTATCTCACGCAAGATTTTGGAAAAGGTTTTCAATTCATCATCGGTAAGTTCGGCAAGGAAAGGAATCCCCGCGAGAAATTTAATATCTATGCCGTTTTTTTTAGGTGCCACTACAACCTCCCTTAGTAAATCACGAAAGCAAAACTGTCTTCTTCACGGATAACATAACCGTCATCGGGATTAATCTTAACATTGTGTTTCTCCTCGCTTTTCTCAAACTCATCGGCAACCTCGCTGAATTTAGCGCGGATAAAAGCATCAATAGCGTTATCACTTGAAAGAAGGTCATCAATAGTCAACTCCTTTTCCGTAGCAAGAAGCCCGACAACCATACTGCGGTTTTTTTCACGGAAAAAAGCAAAAAGTTCCTTAAAGGTTTTGCCTATAAACTGACGGGGAATTTCCGCCATACGGATTTTCGGTTCTTCATAGTTTGCAATAAGCGCACGGATAAAATCCGGCATAGCAGGAGAACTCAAAGCCCCCGATATAATAATCGGGTTAAATTCCCCGTTAAGTATTACGTTATCCGCACCGGCGCGAAGTATGTTTTTAGCCTTGTCGCTTTTTATAACCTCGGCAAAAATTTTAATCTCGGGATTGACGGCTTTTATAGTTAAAACGGTGTAAAGAGTCCGCTCATCCGCCTCATCAAGAAGTCTTTGTCCGTAAGTATCGGCGAGAATCACCACCGACCTGCAGTCCTCAATATTGGCACGGCGAAGCACGTTTTCTTTAGTAAAATCCCCGTGTATAAACCGGATATTATAACCGAGAAACTTGGACTTTATCTCGTCATAATCCTCTTCGGTACCGTCATTTACAAGAACAAGGTTAAAATTACGACTTCCGAGAAAAACCGGCAAAGAAGAAATAATCTTTTCGAGATTATTATTCCATCCGAGAATCAAAATATGGTCTTTAAAGTTCACTTCTCCTAACCCCCTACGTTCTTTAATTCTTACTTCCACAAGGAAAGAAGCTATACTACCTGAGAAAACCGAGAAAAAAGTAACGCCTGCAAAAACGGTCAGGATACCGACAATTTTTCCAAGCGAGGAAGTCGGGACAATATCCCCGTAACCGACGGTGGTTATTGTAACAAAAAGCCACCATATCGAGTCAAAGATATTGTTTATCTGCCGCTCTTCATTGGCGGGAATTGACTCGATAAAAAACATCAGAATCCCGAACAGAACTACGCCGACAAATAAAAAGAAAAAAATTCGGTTACCCGGTTCCGCCCATTTATTCTTGATAAAAAAAGCGATATTTTTAAAGAAACCGGGACTTTTGGAATTACTCACCTTTATCAACTCCCCGAAGCATCGTCTTTTACGGAAATACGCAGGAATTTGCGGATAAACTTGCCGATTTCAGCCTTAGAATCCTCCGAAAGATTCAAGAACTCAAAGGCGACATTAAGCCCGGCATTTTCACCCGGAATATAATCATAACGCACAACCCGTGCGGAAACATCAATTTCTTTACTATCCAAAACCAAAGTAAGAATGACAACTGAGTTTTCCCTGAATGAACGGGTTAAATAAATATTTTTGGTGCTTGCCAAAATCCCGCCCATAGAGAAATTAATTACGCTAAAAGTTTCTTCCTGACTCATATCAGCGGATTTTGTCTTAACAACAACCTCACCCATTATATCGGCAAGTCCCTTAATGTAGAATATATCGTAAATGGATAGTTTTTTAAACTCCGGGCTATTAGCAGGCACCGAAACCTCAATAACTCCGGCTACCCTGTCTCCGATTAAAACCGGGACCATACAATACGAGGAAATCCCGCGTCCGACATAATTATCGCGAATCTGCTCAAGCACGTCGGGAGAAAGAGTCTTTTTAATAAGCTCAAAATATTTTTCATACCCTATAATATTGTATTTATCGCCAAGATGGACGTAATTGTTTAAATTATCGGTATCTCCAATCCAAAAAGTCTTTTTATAAGTAGCAACGACTTTTTCAAGAGGAGTAAGGTTAGTATCGCCTTTGAAAATATTAGTCTTGAACCTGTTTGAGAACCTTCCCAATTCCTGACCTATCATTTCGGCAATTCTTTTTATATCGGGTTCTTCCTGTGTCAACTCCATATACAGCCCTTTTAAAGTAGGCGGCAATTCGTCTATATTAACCTTAGAAGCCGCCTCCGAAGAAGGAGTATCAAGACGCTTAATATACATCCGCATAATATCTCCGCTCATATCAACACGGGTATATTTACGCAAAAGATGATGACTGAGCAACTCAGGCATCATAACATCAATACTCTTAAGCGGAACATTAAGCAAGCGAAGATTTATCGGGCTTGAAGAATAAAAATTACGGTTATATTCGAAAGCTAAAGAAAGATTTTTTACAGGGAGAACATCCGGAATAGAATCGAAAAAAATCGAGACATAATCCGAATCCGACTTGGTAACAAACCCTGAAATAATACGCTGATTATCACGATTTTTAATATTAACCGCAATATGCTTCAATCGAAGGTGGTTAAAAATAGTAACAATTTCGTTTTTTCTTGAAATATCTTTTTCCATCGCTGCCCCCATTAATCACTCAAACGTAATAGACCAAATCTTTATAGTACGGTCGCGGGAACCGGAAGCAAGAAATTTGCCGTCGGGACTAACCGAAAGCGACATAATATGCGACCAATGGTCTTTAACGCGTGTAACAATATCCCCCTTTTCAATGTCAAATACATAAATCTCATTATCATCCCCACCGGAAAAAATATATCGGCTATCGGGAGAAAATTTGGCAACAAGAACGCTCCCCAGATGCCCGCGCAATACGCGATAAGGCTCGGAAAGATTATTCGTTCGCCAAACGGAAACGGTAGAATCCGCGCTTGCAAGAAGAAAAAATTTGCCGTCATCGGAAAAACGAACATATTCAATCGGCATTCTGTGAAAATCAATTTGATGCCTGAGATTCAAATCGGGAAAACTCCAAATTTTTGCAAGCGAATCCTGCCCCCCGCTAAGAGCAAGATTTCCGTCGGGTGAGATACATACGTTCCAAACCTCTTTATTATGCGCCTGCAACTCGGTTTTCTTTTCTAACTCGGGAACACTCCAAACAATCAGTTTGCCGTCAACTCCCGCCGTTAAAACATTACGGCTATCGGGTGAAACATGCAAACTCTGTATTCCCCTTGAATGAGCAAGTTGTGCGCGCTCTTCACGAAGACTATCGGAATAAAGAACTTTCAAGGTTTCATGCGCCCCGATAACCAAATACCTGTTATTAGGCGAAAAATGCACCGGGATACCCCAGATAGCGCCGTATTGCTCAAATCTGCAAAACAACTCTTTTCCCGTTTTATAATCCCACAACCTTACGGAACGGTCTGCAGCGCCCGAGGCAAGACGATTACCGCTTTTATTAAAATCAAGATAAAAAACATATTGATGATGTCCAACTAAAGTCCTATATAGAGTCAATCTTAGTTGCTTTGCCTCGACAACAGGCGGGGTTTCAGTTACTACAAGCGGAATACCATCCGGCGACACAACCTCTTTTTTGCCACAAGATGCATAAACCGTCAAAAGTATAAATACTGAGAAAAAAGCCGAAACCCTCAAAACTAATAACTTCATAGCTTTTTCCCAAACAAAAATTAACAAAACAAAAGGCTAGGTAACTCCCAGCCTTCTGATGTATAAAATACTTCAGTAATAAAAACCAAAATCTCCTACCAGCTATCCAACATATCGTCGGGATTCTGGCTTTGTTCCGTGAACAAATCGGTATCGGCAGTTAAATAATCGAAGTAAATGTAATAAGGTCTTCCGAGCATATCTTCGGGATTAAAATCAACCCTGAAACCAACAAAAGTAAGTCCTCTTTCCTCGGTAACTTTGTAATTTTCCTGTTCAACGGTATCGGGGACATTCAGGACAACCTTTTTCCATCCGACCCAAATCATCCTTTCGGCGGAAAGAACGCGCAATCTGTCAAGATAATCCCTTACAACAAAGCTCAAAGTATGGCGATAATTTCTTCCTACCACCCAAACGGAAAGACTTTTAGTAATACCTTTAACTTTAGTAGGACGCGCCGGGTTAATGGAAATCCAACTCCAGTCTCTTCTCATAAACTCGGTTTTCACACCTAATACATAGCGGTTATCCTCGCCGAACAATTCGCGAGGTCCGCCTTCGCGTCTCATAGCACGGGTTACACCGTAATCCCGAGGCATATAAGAAGCCCATTCACCCGCAGTCTCAAAATCATCAATGAGGAGGGTTTGAACCAACTCTGTGGCAACTGTGCGTCGCGCCGTTTCACCCGCATCGGTATCCACAACCTCAAGCTCGCCAACTCTGGCGGCATCCGGTCTCCCGACCTGCTGTGCAAACATCGGGCTTACCGAAATCAATATTACTGCCAACACCACAAACACTCTATGTTTCATAACAATCTCCTTATTACAAAATTTAATCTATAATTACCACGCCTTCCTTGCGAGGTCATCACCGTCAAACCTCTCCACGTGAACATCAGTCTGAACCTGCATATAATCAAAGTATGCATAAAATTGGTCAACCCTCTCGGTAGGATAACTCCACAGCTTAATAATGTCTAATTTTAACGGTTGCAGGAAAGGAACATGGTATTGCGCCTGAGGAATATGCCCCGGAATATTAGTGCGAAGATTTCTCCACCCGATATAGTTAAGGTCTCCCACCTGAATCCTGTGCATATAGCCTTTAAAATCGCGGATATGAAACTCCATCCAATACCGGTAATTACCGCCCCAAACCCAAATATCAAGACTATGAACAATGCCGAATAAATCAAGACTGGATACCTCACTTTCAACTTGCGAATTAGGAGGACTCATAGGATCATCGGGAAAAGCATTAGCGCCGGTAGGTTTGTGAGGGACAAGTTCAATCCAGTTGTAAGACTGCTTGATAAACTGGGCTTTAATTCCCAACGCCCAATGTTGTCTTGCTTCCTGCTCCTGAGGCAATCCCATCGGCTTTGCCTGAATATATTCACCTGCGCATGCCTCCGGGTCGGGATCTGCATTTTCAACGGTAAAATCAACCGGCTTGGCAAATCTGGAAAACCTCACTCTCCAAAGCGTGCCTCTTTCCCTGTCGATATAATCCCCAAAATCGGAAATGATGTAAGTTTGCAAATTAACCGTATCCCGTTTTTGCTGGCGGAATGCATCGACTTTAGAAAACGGCAATAACATAAACACTGCAATCAGCATAAAACCTAAAACTAACCTTCCTTTGTATTTCATCTGCCTCTCCTTAGTTTATTTTTATGTTATAAAACATTTTCCACCTTATTGTTATAATCGACAATAATTATACGGGGCTTAAATATTTTTGCTTCTTCTTTTGTCATTAAGCCGAAAGAAGCAATAATAACGCGGTCTCCCACCTTATTCAGATGGGCTGCCGCCCCGTTAAGACAAATAACCCCGCTTCCCCTTTCTCCCGGTATTGCATAAGTCGTAAGCCTTGACCCTCCGGTGATATTCCACACATGAACACGCTCAAAATTTAATATCCCCGCCTGCTCCATCAACTCTTCATCAATAGTAACGCTTCCCACATAATCCAAATCCGTCTCGGTTACTACCGCCTTGTGTATTTTAGATTTTAAAATCTCAACCATCATCTAAAACTTCCCTTATTCAAAAATTAGTTTCATAAATTTCCTACGTTAATTATAAGGGAAAAAATAAAATTAATCCAATCTTATATAAAAATCTCTGCTATTTCCCCAATACCTGCCGCTTGTAGCAAGCACTTTTCCGTTAGCATCCTTAATCTTATAAAGCAAATAAATATTATACTTGCCTTTCGGTAAAAATTGTCCGTTAATATTCTTACCGTTCCAAAACCTTGTATATTGAGCCTGCCCGTTGATTACATCTATATTACGGGAAAGCCCGATTAAATAATATGTAATAAGCCTTCTTCTTTGCCCCGCAGGCACTGCATAAAGTTGGAACTCAACCCTTCTGCCCGCTTGAAACTCATTAAAAACAACCGAGGTAAACTTAATATAACGTCTCGGCGAAATACTCTGTCCGCTTCTGTCGTTTCCCGCCTTGATATAACACCCCTCAACGCCTTTTGTCGAAATACCGTCCGCACGTGCGCTTACACGGGAAGGTGCAGGTTCGCGCGTAACTTCAACGGGTTTGTCCTGAATTTTCGGTTCGGGTTTAATCTCTTCTATTACCGGCAAGTCTTCTTTCTCTTCCTTAATCACATCATTGGTTGCCTCAGTTTTCGCCAAAAAGACTTCCCTTTCGTCTTCAGGAATAATTTCCGTTATGGCATCCTCAACCTTCAAATCGCCGACTTCGCCCGCTTCCTGCAATATGCTTTCCCTAATCAAATCGGTAATTATATCTCCCCGAATGTCCTCTTCGGAAGCGTCATCTTCCCTTCGACAACTCCCTATCATCAGGAACAATCCGGCTATAATTAATATTAAAATCCTTTTCATTTCTTCCCTCCTTGGAAGACCTCTACACCTTTATTTTAGAGTACTTAAACGAATACTCCAATAATCCGCTAACAACCTTAGGATAAAAATCCGTAGATTTATGCGGCATCTCTTCGTTTTTCTCAGCTATATTCACCACGTTAATAGGGTCAACGGGATTCAGGATAAAAGCAATCGCGCATTTACCCGCCTTGACCAAATCAAGCGCCTTGGCATCACCCCTGATATAATACAATTGCTTTGCGGTATTTTCCGAACTAATCCCGAATATCGGATTAAGTATAGATGATTCCAAAAGAACTACGTCCAATTCTTTCATTGCTTCAGACAACTGCTTCCCGCCTAAAGCCTCATCCAATTCGCTTTTAAGAACCAATAACAAATACTTGTTCGGAAAATCCCTGTGATATAAACCTATGGCTTTTTGACCGTTTCGTTTATATTCCGCCAAAAGTTTACGAAGTTTAATTCTTGCCGCTTTTTCCATACGGTAATCGCTAAACTCCATCGCGGCAATTTTATAGTGCTTTTCTACTTTTCTCAAAATCTCCAAACCGGAAAGAGAGGTTTGTTTAATTAGCCTGTGAGTAGGCAAAATTTTGATTGTCTCATCATAAACATTAAAAAACGCGCCTATTGTATAATTAAAAGGCTCTTTACCGGTATATTTTTCTCCTAATTCCTGCTTCCTTGAATTACGATATTTCAATGCGGTTTCATAGCGATGATGCCCGTCGGCTATATACACGCTTTTATCTGCAAAACAGGTTTTAATATTCCCGTTAATCTCAGCATCGGAAATTTTGTATATCCTATGCTTGTGTCCTTCCCCATCAACTACTTCCAACATTGGTTTTTCCGACGATGCAATCACCTTGTCGTAAAGATTATTTAGTTGCTTCTCCTTGTCTTTGTAAACAAAAAATACGCTTTCAAGCTCGGTATTTGTTTCATTAAGCAAAAGATGCCTGTCTTCAACGTAAGCCGTAAACGTTTTTTCATGCTTCTTGACAACCTCACCGTATTCCTCGATTTTCAGAAGTCCAATAAAACCCCGTCGTATCAGGGTATTGCCGTCAAAATTAAATTCCGTCTCATAAACATAAAACCCCGGTTCACCGTCGATTATAAGAACATCTCTCAAAAGCCAGCTAAAAATCTTATTCATCGCATTGCGATATTTCTCCTCGCCCTCCCCGTCGGGCAATACCAAATTGACAAAATTATACGGGTCTTTTTCGATAAGGGCTTCCTTTTCGTCGGCAGTTATCATATCATAAGGCGGACATATCAAATCCGACATATCCTTAACCTTTTTAGTGTTGTAATACATTGCTCCAAATTCCGCTAACTGTGCCATAAATCCTCTTCCTACAAATTTTTATTTCACCGACAAAAAAACAACACTCTCCCTTTTTCTTATCGGTATCCTATATTATATAAATTAAATCAAAAAAGTAAATATTTATTTCGTTTTAAACCTATATTTTTTTATATAAATTTTCTTTTTGATTTTCCATTAAATTATCCAAAATCAATAAAAAATCATACCCTTTGCCCCGTTGAATTGACAGTATTTATTTTTTAGATTATCATATTAAACCATTTATTAGTTCGGAGGGGGTTATGGAGCTTATTGTAGCTACACATAACGCAGGTAAATTTAAAGAAATCAAATCAATACTTCAGGATTCCCAAATCAACGTTCTTTCACTCAACGATATCGGGTATAAACAGGAAATAGTCGAAAACGGAAACTCCTATTTTGAAAACGCGCTTAAAAAAGCAAGGGAAATTTGCAATCACAAAAAGGAGGCATTTATATTATCGGATGATTCGGGGCTTGAAGTTGATTATTTAGACGGGAAACCCGGTATTCATTCCGCCCGTTTCGCCGGGGAAAAATCTACCGACACCGACCGCATAAACAAACTTCTCCATTCGCTCAGAGGGGTCGGATTGGAAAAACGCGGGGCGCATTTCGTATGCGTTATGGTGCTGGTTTCTCCCGACGGATGTATTCACTCCACTCGCGGGGAATCTTACGGCGCAATATCATTATACCCTCAGGGCAATGAGGGATTCGGTTACGACCCGGTATTTCTGCCGGTGGAATTCGGGTATTCAAGAAGTTTTGCTACAATTCCTTCTTCAATTAAAAACCGCATATCTCATCGCGCGCGCGCTTTATCATGTATGACGGAAATTATCAAGGATATATCGGGGAATATATGAACAAAAACCAACTTTTTTCACTGATAACCGCTTACGCAAAAAACGAATGGTGCAATATCCCTAAAGATGCTTCCGTTTCGGAAAACAGCTTGAAACTTGATGCGCTCTATAATGAATGTTTCCATTGCACAAAATGTTCTCTTTATAAAAACGCTACAAATCTTGTGTTCGGCACGGGCAACCCCGATGCTAAAATCGTCTTTGCAGGTGAAGCGCCCGGCGAAGAAGAGGATAAGCAGGGACTGCCTTTTGTAGGTCGCGCCGGTCAGCTTCTGACACGCGCTCTTGAGGAAGCGGGTAGTTCCCGCGAAGACGTTTATATCTGCAACGTTTTAAAACACCGCCCGCCCAACAACAGGAATCCCAATCCCGATGAAATAGCGCTGTGTTCTTCTTGGCTCAAAGCTCAATTGGATATTATCAAGCCCCGGCTTATTATAACTCTCGGTAATTTTTCAACAAAACTCCTTCTGGATACCACAACCGGAATTACGCGTCTTCGGGGAAAACTCCATCCATCCTCATTAGGCTATGATATTTTCCCGATACTGCACCCGGCAGCTATTTTACGAAATATGAATCAATTTCCCGAATTTCTCGATGATATAAAAACGGCGGTTAAAATATCACTGTCTGCAAACAAAAATTCGGGCGACGATATATGAAAATAGCGGAAGTAGCTCTCAATGTCCCTATTGAAGAAAATTTTTATTACATAATCCCCGAAGGCATTGAGGTTGCTCCTTACGTTCGCGTATCCGTAGAGTTCGGCAAACGCAATTTGAGCGGATTTGTAATAGCAATCCGCGAAAGCGAAACTATACAAGCCCGACTTGAAGGTTTAAAACTCAAGGAAATCAAAGACATTATCGACAAATCCCCCATTATCAACAAAAACATAATAGATATTGCCGCTTGGATCAGCAGGTTCTATCTCTGCCCGTTCGGCGAAGCTCTTTCCGCAATAACCCCGTCGGCTAAAAATCCGAAAAAATATTCCCATCATTTTACATATACCGGAGAACTCGCAAGTCTCAACGAAGAACAAATCAGGGCTTATGAGACAATAAAATCGGGATTTAGCGGCGAACAAAAATCCTTTTTGATACACGGTGTAACGGGTTCCGGTAAAACCGAGGTTTATAAGCATCTTGTGCGCGACACCCTCAATAACGGAAAATCCGCAATAATACTAATACCCGAAATAGCCCTGACCCCTCAAACTCTCGAAAGGTTTTATAGAAGTTTCGGAGATGAAGTCGCCATATACCATAGTAAATTAACACAAAACCAACGTTTGGGAGAATGGTTGCGCGCACTTGACGGAAATGCCCGCGTAGTAATAGGTCCCCGCTCGGCAATCTTTGCCCCGTTAAAAAATCTGGGAATCATCATCATTGATGAAGAACACGAAACATCATACAAGGCGCAAAACTCCCCGCGATATAACGCCCGTCAGGTGGCGATGTTCCGCACTAAACAGGAGAATGCCGTCCTTGTTCTCGGCTCCGCCACGCCCACTATCGAAACCTATTATTTCGGCAAAAACGGAAATCTTAAACTTTTGGAACTTTCCTCAAGATACGGACAAACTCAAATGCCTGAAGTCGATATTATTGATATGACTAATGAGGAAACGGGAAACAGGATTATTTCCCGTCCCCTTATGACCGAAATGATGAAAACCTTAAGCGAAAAAAAACAAACCCTGCTTTTTCTTAACAGGCGGGGGTATGCTCCGGCTCTTATGTGCAAAAACTGCGGTTTTCTCTTTAAATGCCCGAACTGCGACATCGCTTTGACATTGCATAAAAAAAACAAAACTATTGAATGCCATCACTGCGAACATACCGTATATATCCCCAATGCCTGCCCGTCCTGCAAGGGAATTGAACTTAATGAGGTTGGAAGCGGAACCGAAAGGATAGAAACTATGCTTTCCGAAATATTTCCGAAATCTAAAGTTGCGCGAATCGACTTGGACACGACCAAGCTTAAAGGAAGCCTTGATGAAATACTCGACAATCTGCGCAAAGGTAAAACCGATATTATTATCGGAACCCAGATGATAGCAAAGGGACACGATATAGCGGGAATAAATCTTGTAGGCGCGATACTCCCCGATATTATCCTCAGCCTGCCGGATTTCCGAAGCGCGGAACGGGCGTTTATCCTTCTGACACAGGTTATAGGCAGGGCGGGAAGACGGGAAACGCGGGGCAAGGCTTTTATCCAGACTTTTTTACCATCCCATTATGCTATTCAAAATGCCGCTCTTCAGGACTATAAAAAGTTCTATGACAGGGAAATACAAAACCGCGAAACGTTTTTATACCCTCCTTTTGTAAGGCTCGGACGGATTGTTTTTCGCTCCAAAGATAAGGAAAAAGTCGCGGAGTTTGTTTCAATCCTCAAGCCGTTTATTGCCTCGCAAAAAAAACGCTTTGCTCCGGCGGAAATTCTCGGTCCGGTGTCCTGCCCTATCGAAAAGTTGAATAATCAATACAGGTATCATATAATAATAAAAGCGGAAAACATACGTGCCGTTAATCTTATTATGAAAGTCGTCAGGGATTTCTTCAAGGCGGGTAAATTTTCAAAATCTATATACGCAGAACTCGATATCGACCCGATAAATATGATGTAAGGGAAAAAAATGCAGGAACACGGCGAGTCAACGAAAATCAGGCTTTTGTTTATTTCGATAGCTGTCTATCTAATAAGCGGAATAATGTTCGTTCAGCTATTTACGCTTCAGGTTGTAAGAGGAGAGGCATATCTCAGGCAATCCGAAGAAAACCGAACTCAGATTATTCGTATCCCCGCTTACAGAAGTATAATCTACGACAGAACCCGCCAAAACAAACTCGCACATAACCGCAAGTCTTTGGCTATTGTAGTAATACCATCCAACCTTCCCGAAAACATTGAAGAAAAAGAGGCAACCCTCTCCAACGCTTCGGCGCTTTTGGATATACCGATAGAACAAATCAAGCAAACCATAGATGAACAGGCTTTCGATAAATATACACCGGTTGTTCTGAAACACGATATAGACTACGGCACACTCGTAAAATTTGCCGAAAACTACCAACTTTATCCCGGTCTTATGTGGGAAAACCGTCCGAGAAGAGTTTACGACCTTGAGAAGAAAGCCTCTCAGGTTATAGGATATACGGGTATCATAAGCAGACCCGAACTAAACCGTCTGCGCTCAAACCCCGAATACCATTTCGGAACTATACTCGGCAAGATGGGTATAGAGCGTCATTATGATGAAATAATACGTGGAAAAGAAGGTCTGCTTGAACGAACCGTAGATGCAAGACAAAACGTTCTGGAACAAACAATCCGTCTTGACCCCCTGCCCGGAGACCCTATTGTCCTTACTATACATAAAGACCTTCAGGCTAAGGCTTACGAATTGTTCGGTGAACGTATCGGCGCGGTTGTCGTTACAAAACCCTCAACCGGCGAAATTTTGGCATTGGTAAGCATCCCCGGCTTTGACCCGAACATATTTACCGACAGGTTTTCCACTGAGGAATTTTTTATTCTTCGCGATGATGAAAGCAAGCCGTTTTTAAACAGGGCAATACAGGGCGTTTACCCTCCAAGCTCCGTATTCAAGATGATTTCCGGCTCTGCAATTTTGGACAGCGATTTCACGCCGTCAAAAAGCGTTACCTGTCGCGGGTGGCATCGAATCGGTAACAGGGTTTTCCGATGCTGGGATACTCACGGACCAAATATAGATTTTGTAAAAGGCATAGCGCATTCCTGCGACGTGTATTTCTATACGGCGGGACTTTATATAGGGCGCGAGAAAATCTTAGACTTTGCCCGCGCTTACGGTATGGATAAACGGACGCAAATCGACATACCCGGCGAAACTTTCGGACTTATCCCCGAAATGGAATGGTTTACCCGTCGATACCGAAGGCCTTGGTCCCACGGTGACACTGCAAATATATCTATCGGACAGGGCGACCTTCTTTCAACGCCTATCGGGATGAACGCTATGACTATGGCTATTGTTAACGACGGGGTTATCTACAAGCCTTTCCTCCTGAAAGAAATCCTGTCTATCGTGGACAGGCAACCTAAATGGGAAAAGAAACCCGAAGTGCTTAGAAAGGTAAATCTTTCACCCGAACAGTTTGCCCTGTTGAGAAAATCTATGGAAGACGTTACAAAATACGGGACGGCAAGATGGCTTCAGTATCTTACTCCCGTGCCGATAGCGGGCAAAACCGGAACCGGACAAGCGGGCGAAGGTAAGGAAAACCACGCATGGTTCACCGCCTATGCGCCGGCGGATTTTACCGACATAGACGATGTAATAGTAGTTACGGTGGTAGTTGAGCATGGCGGTGGAGGTTCTGCGGTTGCCGCGCCTATTGCCGCAAGGCTTATCGACCATTATTTCAGGAATATACTCAAACGGGATTATCGGTTTAAACGCTCAGCATCATCCGCACCCGCCGCAAGGCAATCTCAAAACGAATCGGGAGAAGGATAATGATTAAAGAACATTTAAAAAACGTATCACTTGTTTACATAATTATCCCGTTGGTTTTAACTATAATAGGGGTAATATTTATATTCAGCACGGGAATAAATCCCGACGGCACAAACTCAGGACAGTTTATCCGTCAATTAATATGGATAGCAATAGGTTTGGGGCTTGCCGTTCTGGTTTTGTCTATCGACTATTACCAGTTGGTTGAAACATCCGAATATTACTATATAGCAGGTATCGTATTTTTGATTTTCACGTTGCTTTTCGGAAGAGTTATCCGCGGTTCGCGAAGCTGGTTGGGATACGGGGGTATGGGCATTCAACCCTCGGAGATAATGAAAATATTTTTTATACTTATGTTTGCCAAATTTCTCGGCAAGGCTCCTGAAAAAGAAAAATCGTTGAGAACTTTTCTAATATCACTTGCATTAATTGCAGTTCCATTAGGCTTAATACTTATACAACCCGACCTCGGAACCTCAATCGTTTTTATAGTAGTATTTATTGTTATGTGCGTAATGGGAATAAATAAAATAAAATATTCGGTTTATCTGCTATCGGTAGCGGGAGTTACGGGATTTATGGTTCTTACAAGGGCATATTATGAATTTCATTATATAGAACACGGGGGCTTACCGATGGACTTTTTGACTATACTTTTCAGCTTTGAGGCGATGGTGGGTATAGCAATAACGATGTTTATAATAGCGGCTATCGCTTTTGTAATCGACCTGTTCCGCCCGTTGGAAATAATCAATAAAATCCTGCCGATTCCTTTAGTAATAGGGATTTCTTTTGCAGTATCCGCCGTTTCAATCAAGTTACTCAAACCATATCAATGGAGAAGGCTTCTTGTATTTCTTAATCCCGAATTCGACAGGTGGGGTGCGGGATACAATATAATCCAATCCAAGATTGCCGTAGGGTCGGGAGGTTTTCTCGGCAAAGGGCTTTTTCGCGGAACGCAAAACACCCTCGGTTTCCTCCCCGAAAAAAACACGGACTTTATCTTTTCAATCATATCCGAGGAGCTCGGTTTTCTCGGAAGCGGGCTTATTATCTTACTATTCTTAGTATATTTCTACTTTATAATCCGCTTAATTAAAGAGGCAAAAGATAAAGAGGGCAAACTTGTAGCCTCAGGGATACTCGCTATGTATTTTACGCATTTCGCCGTCAACGTAGGAATGACGCTTGGTATTGCGCCGGTAACGGGTCTCCCGCTGCCGTTTATAAGCTACGGGGGGTCATCGTTTTTAGCCTGTATAATAGGCGCATCGCTGTTGGCAAATATACATTCAAGACGCTTTGTGCATTAGAAATGCGGAACTGCCTTGCAAAACATATTATGCATTACAAGGCAACCCTTTATATTGCGAACTAAGATTTCTTAAGTTTTACGGCAGTGCCGTAAGCAAGGATTTCGGAAGCTCCCGCCATAACCTGGGTAGAAACATACCTAAATCCGACAATCCCGTCAGCGCCTAAGCTTTCCGCCTCTTTAACCATCCGCTCATAGGCAATCTTTCGGGCTTCATTCATAAGCATAGTATATCCTTTAATCTCTCCTCCGATAATGGTTTTTAAACCTGCGCCGATGTCTCTAAAAACGTGTTTTGCCTTAACAATACTTCCGTTTACAACGCCGATTGTTTCGCTAACATCAAACCCTGAAATTGAACAAGTAGTCGAGACTTTCATTATAACTCTCCTCAAAAATTTTTATAGTATAAATCGCAACTATTCGTTTTTATCGACAATTAGAAAAAGCCCCTCAATGGAACGGACAACAACGTCATCATCCTTGCGGATTTTAGTCTCCGAAGTGGCGCGCCAAATCTCGCCTCTCACCTTAATCATCCCCCTGCCCTTTTCATCAAAGTCCTCAATGGCAATACCTTTCTCGCCAATCATCCCCTCCTTGCCCGACACGACACGGTTTTTAAGCGAAAGAAGGAGTAAGACCGCGGCTAACAAAACCAAGCCGCCGAGGACTATCGACAGTAAAAACATCATTATTAGATTCATTTCTTTTTCTCCACAAACAGCTTGAGCCCCTCAACTGAAACAACAACAAGTTCATCATCTTTAGAAACGGATTCACTTTTTGAAACAGCGCTCCAAACCTCGCCATGAACGCGAATCTGCCCCTTTCCATCGCTGAAATCCGAGACTGCCTGACCGACAAGCCCGACCATCCCTTCCTGACCCGAAACCGCGCGCTTCCTGAGAGCGGGGAAAAGAAAAACCAAGGCAAGCGCAAGTAAAGCAACAAGCGGAATTACAACCCCCGCAATCACCCCGACAGAAACACGCATAAACGGCAAATTCGTATCAAAAAGCATCGCCGAACCGATAACAAGCGAAAGTATCCCGCCCAAAGTCAACAGTCCGTAAGATGTTATACTAAATTCCATAATAAACATCACAAATGCCAAAGCCATCAAAAACAGCCCCGCGTAATTTATAGGCAAAACCTGAGTTGCGTAAAGCCCGAGTATAAAGCACAATGCGCCGAGAGTTCCGGGAAAAATTAAGCCCGGTGTGCGAATTTCAACGCCTATGCCGGTAAGTCCCAATATAAAAAGAAGATACGCAAGATTGGGATTAGCAAGCACGGTCAACAGGTTCTCGCCCCAGCTTTTTTCTATATTGACGTAAGATACAACAGTATCCTCTCCGTAAATTTGCTCCATAAGACTATCTATATCAACGGCGATAAAGTCGATAACGTTTTTCGCAAGCGCATCATCGGTGGTAATAGACACGCTTTCCACTACGGCAAGTTCAGCCCATTCCTTATTGCGTCCCCGGAGTTCCGCGATAGCCTTGATAAAAGCCACGGTATCCTGCTCGATTTTTTTAGCAAGATGCTCCTGCGAATCGTCTTTATTGTCGGCGCGATTGGTTTGCTCTGCAAGAAGACGTTTTAAAATATCTCCGATACTCTCTTCTTTATTATCCGTATTTCCGCTTATAGAAACAGGGTGTGCCGCCCCAATATTGCATCCCGGCGCCATAGCAGCATACTTTGCCGATATGGTAATAAACACACCCGCCGAACCGGCTCTCGCTCCGAACGGTGAAACATAAACAACCGTATCAATACCGTCGCTGTCCGCGTTCAGAATAAGCTGGACAATACCGCGGGTTGCCTCAAGAAGCCCGCCGGGCGTGTCAAGGACAAAAACCACCGTGTCGATATTTCTATTTTTCGCCTCGCTCAAAACCCTGCGCATATATTTTTCGGTAACGGGGGTTATCGCCTCTTTAACCTCGGCAACCGCGACAGTCCGTATTTTTGCATCATTTTGCGCAACGGAATTGACTGCGGATATAGCCCCGATAAACAGGGAAAGTATAATCAATGAAACCGAAGCGATTTTTATGGTTTTCAATATTCGCTCCTTAAAATTATTCTTTAATTAATATAAACGATTTGTGATATAAAGTCAATAGAAATCAAAGAGCGATGTCTTGTATCTGTTTGAGGTTGCCTGAAATAAAGTCCACAACGACGCGCGAGGTTTCGGATACAATCGGCGCGATTGTTACCTGATCGCTTCCGGGTATAAGATATAAAACCCCCGTATTATACCCGATATTGAGGATAATCCCGACTATTATCAAGAGCTGCGCAAGACCGAGAACGCCTCCGAGCAATGAGTCAAGCCATTCCAATTCCATAAACTCAAGGACATTTTCAAGCAGATGAGAAAGTTTTTTGATTACAAAATATACTAAGATAAAGATAATTATAAACAGAACGATATACCCGACCTGCCCGTATTGTTCGCTGAATATATGAGGAACTATTATCGGGGCAAGTTTTCCTCCGGCAAAAATTCCTCCGATTATGGCTATAAGGCTGAACACCATATAAACCAATCCCTTTCTAAAACCCCAAATAAAGCCCACGATAAGAATAGCAATTAAGGCGAAATCAACCGGATTCAATTTTATCTCCTTTTGCCTTTTTATTACTTGTCGGAATATATAACCCCAAAATGAAACTAAACTAATTTCTCGTTTATCTCAATATACTCATAGTCGATTTTCTTGAAATTGCGGTTTCGGTTAAAAAACTCGCGGATAACGTCATACTCATAGAAATCATAAACGGCAATATTTTTATATTCCTTAGCATCGTTAAACAAATTCACATCAATAAAAAGCTCGACACTGACCCCGTTTTTTTCATGCTTTAGGTTGAAAGAAATAATTTCGTAGCTGTTTTTTTCTTTTTTTTCCAAATCGCGCTTACGCAATTCCTGCACCTTTTCCAAAGCCTTTAGCGCTAAAAATGAACAAAACTCCCTGACCAATGCCTTTTTACCCGGTCTTACCCCCGTTACAAGATGATTAAAGACAATAGACCCCGCTATCGAATCTTTCATATTGCTCCCCGTAGATTTACGTCAAAAATATTATCGGAGTATAGGTCTCCGAAATAAAACGTTTATTTTCGCTAAACGGTCTTTTTTTAATTGCTCCCTTAGTTAAAACTTGTTTTTATACATATCGCAATTTATAATTTTATTTACTAAAGTTCAGGCAGGGGAAAATTATGTATAAATTTCTAATTTTGATAAATATTATTTTGTGCCTGTCGCTTATCGGGTGCGATAGCGGGGTTACAATCCAAGACCTTGACGCATCCGAATCCGACTATCACAGCGGGTTTTACAACCCGTTGATTTACAAAGACAATCTATTCTTTGAGGGTTCTAACGGCGCAAAATCCTACATATACAAAATTGAAGACGGGAAAATCCATAACGCCGTAAAAAACAAATCCTCATATAAAAGCAACTTCAATTCCCCTGTCGTATTCGATAAAAAAATTATCTTTGAGGGAAACAACGGGAAAAACCCTTTAGCTTATTCCTTTGACGGTAAACAAATCACGGTGCTAACAACTACCCCCTCCGATTACAAAAGCGGATTTGCCAATCCTTTCGTTTATCGCGATACATTATATTTCGAGGGATACAACGGTAGAACATACAAAGTTTACGCTTATGACGGCGTAACCTTAAAGAACGTTCCTTATCAAGACGGTTACGCAGGCGGGTTTTCGTATCCTGCAGTCTATAACGGGCTTGTCTATTTCAGGGGATTTAATCAAAGAAACTCGCCCTCTATGTTCGCAATAAGGGACAATAAAATCATAAAGCCCGCGGGCTATAACGGCGATTTTAAAAACCCCTTCGCGTTCGACAACAAACTCTATTTTGAGGGAAGCTATCGCGAAACCAATGTCGCTTTTGTGTTTGACGGGAAAACCGTATCGCCGATTTTATCGGAAGATTCCGATTATCTATGGGGTTTTGACAATGCAATTGCGTTTAACGAAAATCTATATTTTGAGGGCAACTGCGGGGTTTTCGATTTGGATACCAAAATCTACCGTATTGACAATAACTCTATCAGAAATATCGAATCGCGGGTATCCGACTACCGAAAAAATTTCCGGTTTCCTATCGTTTTCGACAAAAACCTATACTTTTTCGGTGTTTACGGTATCGACTGGTTTAATTCGCGATGCTATAAATACGGCGGCGACAAGATACGCAACATAAGCGCAGGCTCATCGGGTTACGCCAACGATTTTGCCAACCCCGTCATTTTCAACAATAACCTTTATTTTCAAGGCAGGCAAACCAGAAGTTTAAGCTCCGCACGCGTTTTCCGTTACCACTCAAAGCAGGTAAAAAGAATCCCAAGCCATAACTCATCCTACGCCGACTGGTTCGCAGAACCGGTAGTCCACAACGACAGGCTTTATTTTCGGGGGAACGACGGCGAGAAGCCGAAAGTCTATGTTATAAAGGACGGGGAGTAAGGCGCGGATTAAAGTTGATATGCAGGATTAGTCTAATATATGACTGAAGCATATAAAGACAGGCTGGAAGCCGGTCCCGCTGAAAATACCGATATGCAGGTCCCGCACTTGATGACCGCTTTATTATCTAAAAGTCTTTTTTTTAACCAACCGGTTATCGAGTTCCGGGCGTTTGCGAAGCAGGGTCCCGGAGTATTGAGATACCCGAAGCTATCTCATACCCTTTGCGATACCAACCCCGAACGAAGTTTGGGTTCAAACCATGTCGATTTCGGAGGCATCACCATCCCCCTGTCCGACACCTCCATAAGTTCTTCTATCGAAACGGGATACATCGAAAAAGCAACGGCGAAATTGCCCCCGTCAACCTGACGGATTAACTCCTCCGCGCCCTTAATCCCCCCGACAAATTTCACCCTCTTTGATACGCGGGGGTTATCTATACCGAGTATCGGCGATAAAATTTTGTCCTGCAAAACCGACACGTCAAGCGAGGCTACGGGGTTTGAGTTATCGACTACGTCTCTTTTTCTTAGGATGGAATACAGGGTTTTGTCGATATAGGCGATAATCTCTCCCTTGTGGTCGGGCGAGGTTTTATCGCATTTCTCAACGATAAAATTATCCTCAAGTTTTTTGATAAACTCATCGGAGGTAAGCCCGTTTAAGTCTTTGACCAATCGGTTATATGCAAGGATTTCGAGTTGAGACGATGGGAAAACTACGGCGGAGAAAAAATTATAATCCTCCGTTCCGTTATGCGTCTTGTTTTGGGATTTAAGGATATTGCGCGCTTTTACGGATGATGCCGAACGGTGATGCCCGTCACAGATATAAAACGCGGAAATACCCGCGAAGTATTCCGTGAAATCTTTTACCGAGTCGGGGTCTTTTACCACCCAAAGCCTGTGTATTACCCCGTTTTCATCCTTGAAGTCGTATTCGGGTGGGACGGATACTATACCCTCGATTTTCTTATCATATTCGGTATCATCCCTGAAGCACATAAATACCGGTCCCGTATGAACACCCGTTACAAGAAGGAGTTTTGCGCGGTCATCCTCCTTTTCGGGGATAGTATGCTCGTTAATCTTTATCCTGCCCTCCTCGTAATCATCACAACTTACCGAGGTATAAAACCCGAACTGCGTTTTGGAATTGCGGGTTTGCGCGTATATATAAAAAGACGGGGCATCCTCCTCAAACAGGATACCGTCTTTGAGAAACTTCTCAAAATTCCTTTTAGCGGTTAAGTAAACCTCCTCGCTGTATTCATCGACTCCTTTAAGCGAGGCTTCCGCGCGGATTACATTGTAGAACGAAAGAGGGTTGTTGCGTATTGCCGCCTCAACTTCCTCCCGCTCAACAACGTCATAGGGAGGCGCGTTTAATTGCTCCACGTATTCTTTTTTAGGACGAATACCTTTAAATGCCTTGACTATCATAATACTCTCCGTTCCCCGTTTTTTTAGAATTATTATAACCCTTTTTACATAACATTTCTAACTTTGCGACAATTAAATTTGTTTAACTTCTAAACCAAAAATGCAGATAATAAATATAATGGAAACTCTCTGAAATTATGGTATAATATATATAAGGGATATCCGAAATATCGAGAGGAATCAAATGAAAAGGCACGTGTCGTTAATAGTTATCGTATTTTTGGGGCTTTTTATCGGTTCAAGTGTTTTCGCGCTTACGATAGATGAGGCAATGTTTAATCTGGGGGTTAAAATCTACGACAGCGGGGATTATCGGGAGTCGGCAAAGCAGTTCGGCAGTTTAATTGCCCGTTATCCCGAAACGCGGTATTACAACCACGCAATATATTATCTCGCTATGTCGCATTATAATATGGATAACTACAACGAGGCGTTAAGGTATTACACGATTTTAAACCGTCGTGCAAATAACGAAACCGAAAAGCGATGGGCGGTATTCGGGATGGCGCAAAGCTACAAAAGAATAGGAAATATGTTGCAGGCTGCCCGTTATTTTGAATCTTTCGCCCTGAATTTTAAGGACTCCCCCGTTGCATCATCGGCGTTGTTTTTTGCCGCCGAATGTTATGAACTTGCCGGGAATCAATCCCGCGCCCTTGAACTTTATCGCAAGCTCGTTTTGGAATATCCGAACAGCCGTTATTTACAGGAGGCGCTTGCTAAAACGGCGGAAAAAACCCCCTCTAAAAATAACTATACAAAGCCCGATGATATACATCAATGGAAACCCAATTTAGGAAATTCATCCAATTCCGCAAGCAAAGTTGATTCGGCTAATAAAATCGCAACGCCCACAAATTCGGGAATCATTTCCAAAACGGAACCCGTTTTGGTAGTAAAAACCAATTTTATCATTATGACAAACCGTGTCTTTTTAACACAAAGCGTAGAGCATCTACAATTTAAAGAAATTACGAATAAATTGGTATTGACCAACCAGAAATTCATTACGCAAAGAGTTGAACTCGCCGAAGACCCCAAGAAAAAAGAAATAGAAAAACAGGCGACAATCAACCGTCAAACCGAAGAGGAAATTGTGAGGATGCGCGCATTGCTTGAAATGCAGGCTCGGCTTCTCGAAATCAAGCAACAAGCTATCAGACAAAAAGAGGAGCTTATGAAAGAAGAGGAAAAGGAGAATAAATGAGTAAAACATTTGCATTAGTTACGGCGTTTATTTTTACCGCTTTTTTCACCGTCAATTTATACTCAAGTTATCTAACTATTGATACTAAAGAACTTATCTTTTCTTTGGATAGTCGAACCGGAAGGTTTTATATTGAAAACCCGGCTGCAAGTTCAAGAGAGCTTCAATATCTGCTATTCAAGGATAATCCCCCGTCTTCTTATCCGATTCTAATACTTAACGGGCAACCCTATCGCCTGAGCGACAGGAATGTCAAAACCAAACAAACCTTTACCCGCGATAATAACAGGATATACGGAGTTTTTTCTATTCAGGATGTTGACTTTGAAATAAGCTATACCCTAACCAACTCTCCCGCTTCGGATGGAGGAGACACAGTCCTATGTATAGTTTCTATCAAAAACAACACCCAGTTGGATATCAGGGCGGGGGTGAGGTTTCTATTTGATACCGTGTATAACGAAAGACGGGATGAACCGAGGATTTATCTTTCAAGCACGCGTCGCGTTGATAACGAATTACTGATACCCCAACAAACCCTTACGGATTTTGTATTCTGCGGGGAGTATGATGCTTTCACCCGTCAATTCAAACAAGGGCTTTTTATATATCCATACGTTAATAATTACCGCGCGCACTCGATAATCATAGGTAATTGGCGTAAACTTGACGAGACAGAATTAGACTACGATGTAAGCCCTCGCGACCGCTTTCGATATAACCGCTTTGGCGTTCAGGATGCGGCGGTTGCCGTGTTTTTCAGGGGCGTTCCGATTAAACCGAATGAAATCGTAAATATCGGCGCTGTGCTTTCAAAAAACCACTTTGAGTTCAGCGACTTCCTGACAAAACCCGTTGTCGTTGTTCCTACATTGGATAAAAAAGAAGATACGGAAAAACCCGAAGAAAAAATTAAGGTTACGAACGACGTTAAGGTAGTTGAAACCGCAAAACCCGACAGACCTGAAACCACAAAGCCTAAAGAAGATAAAACAGAACCCGTAAAAGCGGATAAGTTGCCTATTGAAACGATACTTACACAGGTGTTTTATACTACAAACGGAAAAGTCGATTATGATATGATGAAACGTCAACAGGAAATGGCTTTGCTTAAAACCCAGATTGATGCGTTAGACCGTCTTGTGCAACTTATAGAGCGTATAGATACGTTTATGACCAATCCCGAAGCCGTCAGACATACAATTATAACTCAAAAAACCGAACCGGTTACCACTGAACCCGAAAAAACCAAAGTAGAACCGGCGACTGAAGAAGCAAAGACGGAAGAAACAAAGAAAGAATATTCCAAAATAAGAGATATTCCCGAATATATACCATCAAAAGAACTTCCATCCGCAGATAGAGAAGACGTAAAAGAAGTTATGGATAAAACTATCTCGGAATATGAAAAAAGATTTGCCGAACAAAAAGCTCATTATGAAAGACTTATTCGTGAACAGGACGAAGGGTTTAAAAAGATATACGACGAATACGATGAAAAACTAAGCGGGGTCAAAGAAATACGCGGAAGAAGCGAACGGATAAAAAAACTCGATACCACAATTGACGAGTTAAACCAAAAAATCCGTCTCATAGAACAACTCAAAGGGCTTCGTCTTGATTTTTCGAGTATGCCTGATGGCAGGATTTCCCAAATCAAAGAAGAAATTGATATGATAGAAATGCAATTATTAAGATTAAGCATAAAATCCGGGGACAAGTAATGGCTGAAAAAATCAAGGTGCTTATTGTTGATGATTCCGCAATAGTTCGGGGAGTGCTTGAGGAAAAACTTTCCGCGTTTGAAGATATAGAGGTGGTCGGCACCGCTCCCGACCCGTATATAGCAAGAACAAAAATCCTGAAATTAAACCCCGACGTTATAACCTTAGATATTGAAATGCCGAGAATGGACGGACTTACCTTTTTACAGCGTCTTATGACTTACTACCCTCTCCCCGTAATTATAGTAAGTTCCGTTACCACACAGGATACTTTGGCATCAATCAAAGCGCTTGAAATAGGCGCATTTGACGTGGTCAATAAACCGAGCGGGGCTTTTTCGGTCGAGGAAGTAATTGAGGAGATAGTTTTTAAAATCCGTAAGGCTTACGCTATCAAGGATATTTATATTTCCCGCGGGATTCATATAACAAACCAAATAAAAGACAAGACAATAAAATATGACGACAATCTCCTCAGCAGCGTATCAACCACCGACAAACTTATAACCATAGGGGCATCAACCGGCGGAACAGTCGCGCTTGAATATATATTCAGGAATCTCCCCTCCAATATGCCTCCGATATTGGTAACCCAGCATATGCCCCCGCAGTTTACATACCAGTTTTCTCTTAGGCTAAACGAGCTTTCCGCATTGGAAATAAAAGAGGCGGAGAACGGAGACCTTATTACGTCGGGGCATGCCTATATAGCACCGGGGGGGTATCATCTTGTCGTTAAGCGTAAAGGGGCTTTATTATACGCTTATCTTGATGACGGGGAAAGGGTGCATTTCCAGAAACCGGCCGTTGACGTGATGTTTCATTCAATAGCACGACAGGTGGGAAAAAACACGGTCGCCGTATTGCTTACCGGGATGGGAAAAGACGGAGCAGCGGGACTGCTTGCGCTTAAACAAAGCGGGGCTTCTACAATAGCGCAGGATGAAAAAAGCAGCGTAGTATGGGGAATGCCGAAAGCGGCTGTCGATATGAACGCTCATACGGAAATTTGCCCCTTAGATAATATTCCCAAACGTATCGTTGAATTATCTCGATAAATATAAAAGGGCATCCTCTGGGGGTAGGATGCCCTTGTTGATAAGAAATCTGAAGGTAGCACAACGGTTAATACCGTTGCCTGTATATCTGGATTTTACTCTCCCTTAGCATAATTAAACGGTATCCACAACCAAGCGCCGTAAGATACGGATATACCGTTTTCGGAAAGAATATCGCCGAGAGGCAGCCCGACGGAAAGTTGAGCATCGCCTATATCAAAACACAAACCGGGAACAAGCTCAAGCCCGAACCCTCCATCATCGCCAAAGGTATAAACCGGGTTAATCTCAAGATAAACCGATACACCGAAAGGCAATTTCAAAACCGGTGCAATAACCGCGCCGATTTCCATAGCATCAAGCATAGCGCCGTAAGGAAAAGTTAATGCGACATTTGCCTCAATAGCGAACATATCCAATTCATCGTAAATCAAATGATACTGAAGGCTAAGATAATCCGCTCCGGCTTGCACCCCTACGATAGCAAGGTCTTTACCGCTAAAATCATAACGTATCATTCCCCAATTTCCCGTGAAGTTATAGAAAAAGTCCATCTTATCGGAAAAACCCCATTCAAGCATCATTTCAAAGTCGGTATAAGACATCGGGTCGGGAGTCAGCGCACCGCTTAAAAACGGGTTCACCGCAATAGTATCGGCACCGGTCATTCCCACCCACGCATTGTAGGAATATGAATGAGCCTTTGATGCCAAAACAAAAGTTCCCATACTTAGACAAACCACCATAACAAACAGATACATTCCTTTCATAAGTCTTCCTCCTGAATTTGAATTTTGGAATAAAGGCAGACAAATTTTTAAATATTGAAGCGGCTGCCGCGGTATTATCGTAGGGGTATATCCGAATATGAATCACCGCCGCAGCCGCTTCTTGAGCTTACATTGCTCCTTCGCCCCGCTCACCAGTTCGTATCCTGACCGTCTCATCTATTGTGGAGACAAAAATCTTTCCGTCCCCGACCTCTCCCGTATAGCATACGGAGATAATTTTGTCGATAATTTTATCGACTAACTCATCCTGAGTAACCAGAACGACAACAAGTTTGGGGATAAGGTCAACGTCATACTCGTTGCCCCTGAACATCTCTTTATGCCCTCTTTGACGCCCGAAACCTCCCGCCTCAAACACGGTCAATCCATGTATGCCCAACCCGCTGAGAGCGGTTTTCAAATCGTGGAGTTTAGAGGGTCTTATTACGGTTTCAATTCTTTTCATAACTTCCTCCAATTAAATTTTAGTAAAATCTTTTCTGAAATCAGGATAACAATCAGCCTCGTGTTCGGCAATATCAATACCGAGAATTTCCTCTTTTTTGGATATTCTCAAGCCGACGGTTACTTTAATCAAGCCGAAGAGAATAACTCCCGTAACAACAACCCATGCGAGTATGGCAAGAATACCGATAGCCTGAACACCGACCTGACCTAACCGCGTTACCCCATCCGCCAAGTCATTGGCAAAAATACCTGCGGCAAGAGTTCCCCAAATACCGCAAACACCATGAACCGAAAAAGCGCCTACGGGGTCGTCGATTTTAAGAACCCTGTCAACAAACAGGACGGAAAGCACAACAATTACGCCGCCGACAGCGCCGATAACAACTGCAGCCCAAGGGTCAATGTTAGCGCATCCTGCAGTAATAGCAACAAGCCCCGCAAGTGCGCCGTTTAATGTCATACCTATATCAGGGACTTTAAGGGTTACCCATGAGGTTATAAGCGCCCCGATAGTTCCCGCAGCAGCGCCCAAAGTGGTAGTCAGTGCAATATACCCGATTTCCGGAACTCCGGCAGTGGTGGAACCCGAGTTAAACCCATACCACCCGAACCAGAGTATAAAAACACCGAGAGCAGCTAAGGGAAGGTTATGTCCGGGAATAGGTTGCGAGGTTCCGTCCTTGCGATACTTGCCCAAACGTGGTCCAAGGAATATCGCGCCGATAAGTCCCAGAACGCCGCCTACCATATGCACAACCGAAGAGCCGGCAAAATCGATATAACCGAGTTCAACAAGCCAGGGTGTGTTGGTATCAAGCAGAAGGTCGCCCCATGCCCAATGCCCCGAAACAGGATATATAATCAGGGTTACGACAAAACTGTAAATCAGATAAGAAACAAACTTTGTCCTTCCCGCCATAGCTCCCGAAACAATTGTGGCAGCGGTTGCGGCAAACACCAATTGGAAAACAAAAAAGGTAAAAACCCATTCGGCGTTTTCAACTAAGGGACTGACAAAAAAATGGGAAGCGCCCATAAAATTACCCGCGCCGAACATAATGCCGTATCCGACCGCCCAGAATGCAAGCGCACCCATCGAGAAATCCAGGATGTTCTTCATCAAGACATTGCCCGCGCTCTTAGCGCTTATAAATCCGGCTTCCACCATAGCAAACCCTGCTTGCATAAAAAACACCAAAAACGCCGCGATTAATGTCCATACAATATTGAGATTGACTTGAATCAACACCGCAGCTTGCACGGCTTCCGTTACTCCGACAGCAACTAATTCTTCCATACGTTCCTCCTAATAGTGAAGTTATAGTTTTTATGCAATAAGAGTGCCATACGGTTAAAAACCGTGCAAATTTATTCGGCGTGTTTAATTATTTCAATACAACGAAAACATTTAATAAAAGAGGTTAAAATTAGACTATAATGCCAAATAAAAATTCATATAGGTTTTACTGATTAATAAATGTGCAATCAAAATGACAGGTGGTTATTTTTTAGGCAGATGGGCAATGTCAAATATTATCTACCAAAAATGAGGCTATATCATCAGAGCCGCTTTTTAGCCCGAGATTTTTTATATTTTGCTTATAGCGGGTTATTATATCGCTACTCAGGATTGTATCCAAAACCCCGAAAAAATTTTTCTCCGAAGGCGCATACCATCCCACTCCCTTTCGGATAGAAAAATCGACATTGGGTTTTTCCGCCTGATTAGCGTATTCGGTAAAAATAACCGGCGCATCCATAAGCAACGCCTCAAGCGTAGTCGATGCCCCCGCTTTGGCTATACAAAAATCCGAGATACTTAAAAGCTCGTTCATATTATCCACAAACCCCAAAGGGATAAGATTTGTCTGCGAAGGAAGCGAGTTTTTGAGCTTTTCAAGCCCGTCTTTAAGAGTATCATTACGCCCGCAAACCGCGATAACATTAAACGGAAGCCCGCGCCTGTAAATAGTCTCAACAAAGCCTCCGATTTTACCGATACCCTGACCTCCCCCGCTTGAAAGCACTGTAAGTTTCGATTTGTCGATATTGTATTTTTTCATAATCTCATCTTTAGAACGGTTCAACTTGAGAAATTTGTTGTTTATGGGAAAATCGAAAATCCTGATTTTGTCCGCAGGCACACCATGCCTCATTGCCCGTTTTTTAGCAAGTTCCGAAGCCACAATAATATAATCCGCCTTCTTTTCACACCAGAACGAATATGCCTGAAACGGGTCGGTTATCATCCCGATAACCTTTGCCGGAAGCGAAAGCCTGTCCCGAACAATCCTCGATACCTGCAACGCGAAATAGTGCGAGGAGAAAATCAAGTCGGGTTCGTAATCCGCAACATAATCCGCCATCTTGGACAGTAGTTTTTTGTGAAACACGGGGATATATGCCCGCGTCAAAGGATGGAGCAACTCGCCCATTATATAGGAGGTCAAAGCAAAACCCCTATGAGCAAGCGAGTAATCCCAGAACCCCTTGAAAAATTTGTCTTCTTTTAAAGCGCCGACCTCGCGCGCAAAGTCTATAACGTCTATTTGATACTTCCCGGGGTGCATTGCCTCAATAGAGTCCCTCACCGCAATAGCCGGCATCTTATGTCCCGCCCCCGCCTCAAGTATAGGCATTAAAATCTTTTTTTTATCCAAGGGAAGCCTCCGCAGATTAAGAAATAGGCACGCATTATTGTAAATTACAGGTGGTTTTTGTCAACAGGCTAATTGCTTTCAGAGTGAAATACATTATTTGCGAAAGACAACCCCATTGAGAGGATTAAGGAATCTCCACGTTGTTTAAAACCTGTTCAACAATATTTTCGCTTGTAAGCCCCTCGGCTTCCGCCTCAAACGACAGGATAAGACGGTGGCGAAGAATATCATACGCGACCTCTTTAACGTCTTCCGGGTAAACATAACCTCTTCCGTCAAAAAACGCCCCGGCACGAACCGCTCTTATGAAATTAATCGAGGCGCGCGGCGATGCACCGTATTTAAGATAGCCCTTGCTTATACCGAACTCTTCGGGGTTACGGGTGGCATAGACTATATTTACGATATAGTCTATAATTTTATCATCGACATAAACGGTAGCAACAAAATTCTGCAAGTCGATCATATCCCGCGAACCGGCGACTTTTACCGGTTTCGGGTATTCAAGCCCTCCCATCCGCGTAATAATAATTTTTTCCTCGTCGCGGTTTGGATAATCAACCTTGAATTTCATAAAGAAACGGTCAACCTCCGCCTCGGGCAATGGATAAGTGCCTTCCTGCTCGATAGGATTTTGAGTAGCCATAACGAAAAACGGAGCGGGAAGCGGATAAGTCTCATCGCCGATAGTAACGGTTTTCTCCTGCATAGCCTCAAGAAGCGCCGACTGGACTTTTGCAGGCGCGCGGTTAATCTCATCGGCAAGTATAAAATTAGAAAACACAGGACCCTTTTTCGTATCGAAAGCTCCTTTATTCTGGTTGTAAATCAGGGTGCCTCGTATGTCGGCGGGGAGCATATCGGGGGTAAATTGTATCCTGTGGAAATCCATATCAAGGATTTGCGACAGGGTCGAAATAGCGAGAGTTTTTGCAAGCCCGGGAACCCCCTCAAGAAGGATATGGCCTCCGGTGATTATAGCCGACATCATACGGTAAAACAGCTTCTCCTGCCCTACTATTACCGTGTCGTATTGCTCCTTGATTTTTTCGACTATACGAATTTTCTCTTTTGCGGTTTCGTTAAGTTTAGCGATTGTCTCGTCCATATTTCCTCCGATATAAGTATAGACTATATTTTACACTAAAATCGGCTATAAGTAAAACAAAGCCTATGAAAATAATCAGGCTGAAAAAGCGGGGAGGGATATAAATTAAGCCTTGACAATTTATCAACACACGATAATATAATCGGATAGTTAAGGAGTAACGATGTCGCGACCGCCCGAAATATCCCATATTTTTTCGATACTCGCTTTGCCGTTTAACGTAATAGTAACCGCTCCCGTTATAATATCGGTTTTAGATAAAAACTCTAAGTTCGGATGGGGATTAAGTCCGGCGTTTAAAATCGCACTTTTTATTGCCGGCGGGGTCTTAATAGTAGCAGGGATGTGTCTATTGATTATAACTATCGGGATGTTTATCCGAATTGGAAAGGGGACTCTCGCGCCGTGGAACCCAACCCGAAAACTTGTCGTTACGGGACCATATCGCTACGTCCGCAACCCTATGATAAGCGGCGTGATTTTTATACTTATCGGCGAAACTATGATAATCGGCTCGGTATATCTTGTCGTTATGGCGGGCGTATTTTTTGCGGTAAATCATCTGTATTTTATCTTTGTAGAGGAGCCGGGTTTGATTAAGCGGTTCGGAGAGGAATATAGGGTTTACAAGAAAAATGTCGGGCGATGGTTACCGCGATTTACGCCGTGGGAAAAATAATGCGGTTTAGTAAAAATGATTAGCCGCTTTAACCATCCTGTCCATAATAGACAAAGCCTTGTCTTTGTCGATAAATTTTGCGGTCTCATTCCATTTGATACCATAGTCTTCTATAAAAAAATTGTCGCGTCCCTGAAATAATTCAATAAGCGCCGACTGCAACCTCGTGTCGGACAAAAAAACCTTTATCTGCTCTTTTTTCTTACCGCTTACGGAAATCAGTTTTTCCAAGATTGGATTATGCGGCACGTTTACAAAAAATTTCTTGAATAACTTTTTACCGAAATTTGTAAAAAAATCAGCCCTCTTTATTTTCATATCATAATCATACCTTTTTTTAAAAGGCAAAAAAATGTTCATTAACTCGACGGAATGATTAGAACCGCTTTTTTGGGTTGACCGATAGATGTAAAAATCATAATCCTGATATTTGCCCGAAATAATACCTATAAACATCTGTGAAATCATTTTTTTCCAGAATGGAGTTTCAAGCAACTTTATAAAGCTGTGTATATCTTTTGCCCCTAAGTGCCTGCCTAAAATTATATAGCCAAGCGAATCGGCATTCCCGGTAAACGCCTCAACTCCCGGCTTAAACGTCATACCTAATTCGGATGCAAGTCTCTGCCACGTTTGCACATCATCCTTTCTAATAAATATTCCTCTCATATCAATCCCCCTGTCTTTTAATAATTATAACAAAACGCGCGGGCAATATCAAATATCCTTCAGCTAAAAACGGAAAAAATTAATTTGAAAAAATCCGCCTTTAAACTTGACAAAACCTGTCGGATTATATATTATATACTATCAAGTCTATGGAGATAGTATTATATAGGAGGAGATATGAACGGGAAAAAATTATCAATAATAGCTTTCAGCGGGGATTTCGATAAAGCAATCGCCGCGTTCACATTGGCAACAGGCGCAGCCGCGGTCGGCTATGAGGTCAATCTCTTTTTTACTTTTTGGGGTTTCAACATAATCAAGCGTAAAAAGGGGAGAAGGTTTACAGGCAAGGGATTTATGGCGAGGATGTTTAACTTCCTTATGGGCGGATTTCGCAACCTCCCTCTAAGCAGGTTGAATTTCGTGGGAGCAAGCCCCCGCCTTATGACAGGCCTTATGAAAAAACGCAACGTCGCTACATTAAAAGAGCTTGTATCATCGGCTGTCCAACTCGGCGTAAATTTCTACGCCTGTGAGATGTCTATGGTGATACTCGGATTAAAACTTGAGGATTTAATCCCGGAAATAAAACCAGACATTCTCGGTGTCGCAAAGTTTCTTGAGATTTCCGACGGAGGCGAGACCTTATTTATCTAAAACGGAGGACACTATGAAACAATACAAATTGGATATAACATCGGAACACTGCCCGATGACTTTTGTCAAAACGAGAATCGAATTGGATAAATTGCAGGACGGCGACCGCCTTGAGGTTATCCTGCGCGAGGGTGAACCGTTGGATAATGTCCCTAAAGCGGCTAAAGAACAGGGTTATCGCGTGTTGAAGGTATATCATATAGATAAGGACATACACGGCATCCTGATAGAAAAGTAGTATCAAGCAATCGGCTGTTTAATTTTATATTGCGGAATGGGGAAATGCCGTAATTCTACGATATTCACAGGCAACAACCCTTCCCGTCAATCACGCAAAATACCGGCGGGGCGCTCTTAAAAATTAGCTTCAGCGCCCCGCTCTCCTCTAAAAAATCAAACCCTATTTAAAAAAAATTCATTCATACTTGACTTGTAGGATTAAATATGATAGAATAGACTAACTTTATTTGTTTAGACTAAAAAACAGGAGGTCATATATGCAGAAGCATATTATTTTTTGGTTCGCGCTGGCTCTAATGACGGCAAGTTTTGTCCCGTTATCGGCGCAAAGTTCGGATAATATCGGGCTTGAGGATGAGGATTTCGCCTATTCTTCATCTCAAGGCGTTCATCTCGGCGGTTACGGTGAACTTCACTATAACTACAAATCAACCGAAACCGGAGAGGTATCTTCGGTTTTCGATTTCCACCGTTTCGTGATTTTTTTCGGCTACACTTTTAATGAACAGTGGTCGATGTTTTCCGAAATTGAGATTGAGCATAATTTTGTGCAGGACGGTCAGGGTTATCTTGCCTTGGAGCAGGCTTATCTCGCATACCAGCCGTTTGACTGGATGGGTTTTCAGGTCGGCGTTCTTTTGCCGAGTGTCGGGATAATAAACGAAACTCACGAACCCCCTACTTTCCTGTCGGTCGAACGCCCTATCTACTCAAGAAACATTATCCCAACCACATGGTATGGTAACGGCGTAAGTGTTTACGGTAACATTTCGGGACTACAATACCGTCTTGTTGCTATGGAGGGATTGGACGGGTCTAAATTCAACAAGCAGACCGGTATCCGCTCCGGACGGGGAAGAGGATTCTATCACTTTGATAATGCAAAATACCTTTTGTATAATCTCGCCCTGGACTATACCGGTATCAGCGGTTTGCGTATCGGCGGCTCGGCTACATATAATAACTCATTAGTAGAAACGGACGGGATTAACGATATTAATAATCCCATACTCCTGCTTGAATCACATATCCAATTCAAGTTTAGGGGGCTTATTACAACCTTTGAGTTCGGACACATAAGCTACGGCAACCCCGATGTTTTGGATTTGCAAGCCTCTTTCGGCTATTATCTTGAGGCGGGATATAATATAGGTTATCTTTTCGGATGGCGCGCACAGCTAATCCCGTTTGTCAGATGGAGTCATATCGACACCGCTTGGAAAACTTACAGCGGAACGGACGAAGGACAAAAAAGACTGAAACTTATGGGAGGTATCAGCTTCTTGCCTATAGAAAATATTTCTCTAAAAATTGATTTCGCAAACGAAATAAAAGGCTCGTCCCCGAATACTTCCCAAACTTTCCTTTTGAATATCGGTATGGGTTATATGATTTAACCCGTTTTGACACCGTTATTTCCTCCGATGTAACCGCACTACCCGCTTTTAACGGCGAAAAGGTGCGGTTACAAACGGAGTATTTATGAAGTCTCAAATTTATAATTTACGGAGAATAACTATGAAAAGAATTTCCTTAGCAATAATGATAACCTGTTTTGCATCTGTTCCATCGTGGGCTTCCATAAACAGAGAAGCGAGAAAAGCGATAACCGAAAGCGTATCCGAAAACGCGGAGGTCGGTTTTAAAAAAACATATATCGGCGACGATTTAAAAACACTAATTGAAACAAAATCCCAATCAAGTTTCCTGCAAAACTATATATATTTCAGTCCGGTTACTTTGGATGGCGTTATAGTAAACTATGCGATAATCGACAGCGCAATGGAAAGAACCGCCCCGTTTACATTTCTTGTCCTGTTTACTCCCGACTTGAAAATCCGAAACGTAACGGTAATCCGTTATATATCCCGCTACGGAAGCGGTATCCGCGATTCACGATGGCTTAAACAGTTTGAGGGCAAAACCGCCGGTTCGGGTTTTCGTCTTAACAGTAACATAGATTCCATTAGCGGCGCTACAATCTCCGCACGCTCAATCGCCGATGCATTGGAAAGACTCTCGCTTTTAATCCCGCATCTGGTAAAATAAAATTTGCCTGTATAATTTTTTCCTCAATCCGTTATATGCAATATTCCCGTTTTCTATACGCTTATCCAAAATATATTCAGCTTGATTTTTTTTTTCAAAAGCACAACTTAAAACTTGACAAAAACTATCTGATTATGTATAATATACTATCAATACTACGGTAATAATAGTATTTAGGAGGAGTTATGAATATTAAAATCAACGGAAAAATCGAGCCTATCCCGCAAGATAGTATCACTGTATCGGAACTTTTAGAACTCAAGCAGGTTAAATATCCCGATATGGTTTCGGTTCAGCTTAACGGTGAGTTTGTAGAAAGAATCCTGTTCGATAAAACGACGGTTAATGAGGATGATGAGTTTGAGTTCCTGTATTTTATGGGGGGAGGGTCACAAGGATGGGATTTTGCAACCCGCGCTATCCATTCCTGCCCGCCAATCGAATCGACAAATAACCCGACTGTCCCTCCGATATATCAAAGTGCGGCTTTCAGCTACGACACAGCCGAAGAAATAGAAACGGTATTTGACGGCAGGGGCTTCGGTTATATCTACTCCCGTATCTCCAACCCAACGGTTACCGCATTTGAGTATAAAATCAACTCGCTTGAAAACGGTGTCGGAACGGTCGCCGCCGCTTCGGGTATGTCGGCAATCCTTAATTCCATACTTGCACTTGCCGGCAGCGGGGAGGAGATTATCGCAAGCAAAAGTTTGTTCAGCGGAACGCGCTCGCTTTTCGACGAGGTTTTAAGCAAGCTCGGTATCAAGGTCATATACGCCGATATTAACGATACCGCTACCCTCCAATCTCTCATAACCGATAAAACCCGTCTCGTTTTTTGCGAGACAATCGGAAACCCTCTTTTGGACATAACGGATTTTTTAAAACTTGCGGATTTGGCGCATAAACACCGTATCCCTCTTATAGCCGACAGCACACTCACAACCCCATATCTTTTCAAGGCAAAGGATTTCGGGGTTGATATAGTAGTCCATTCGGCGACCAAATATCTTACCGGCAACGGGACCGCCGTTGGCGGGGTAATAACCGATTTAGGCAATTTTGACTGGAATAATTCCCTCTCAGGCGATATCCGCGATAATGCTAAAAATTTCGGGCAATTCGCGTTTTTGTCCGTTCTTCGTAAAAAAATCCTGCAAAACACGGGAGGGGTTCTTTCACCCTTTAACGCATTTCTTCATAACCTCGGCGTTGAAACTCTATCTCTCAGGATGGAACGGCATTGCACAAACGCTTCGGAGTTAGCTCTCTATTTAAGCAATCACAAAAAAGTTAAAAAAATTACCTACCCCGGCTTGAATAAAAATCCTTACTACGCACTCGCAAAAAATCAATTTAGCGGAAAATTCGGGGCGCTTTTGAATTTCTCGCTTGAAAGCAGGGAGGATTGCTTCAAGTTTATATCCCGCTTAAAAATGACCAAAAATCTCGCCAACCTCGGCGACTCAAAAACTATGGTTATACATCCCGCCTCAACCCTGTTTTCATCACTACCGAAAGAACATCGCCTCTCAATAGGCATAACCGATGAGATGATTCGGGTATCCATAGGAATTGAGGCAATCAGAGACATTATTGAAGATTTTGAAAACGCTTTAAGCTAAGGAGGATTTTATGGAATTAAACGATAAGCAAATAGAACGTTACAGCCGCAATATTATATTAAAGGAAGTCGGCGGGAAAGGGCAAACAAAACTTTTAGAATCGAAGGTGCTTGTTATCGGTGCCGGAGGGTTAGGCGCGCCGGCTTCTTTATACCTTGCCGCTTCGGGTGTGGGAACTATCGGTATTGCCGACGGAGATGCCGTTGATATTACCAATCTTCAACGCCAGATTATCCATTTCACACCGGATATCGGCAAGCCTAAGGTAACTTCCGCTAAAGAAAAAATTATCGCGCTTAACCCCGATGTAAATGTCATTACCTATAATGACAGGATAACCGCCGACAATATCGCATCGGTAATACAAGACTACGATTTTATTATCGATGCTACCGACAACTTCCCGACAAAGTTTCTTATTAACGATGCCTGTGTGCTTAACAAAAAGGCGTTTTCTCACGGCGGAATACTTCGCTTTGACGGGCAAACGCTAACCCATACGCCGGGCAATGCATGTTACCGATGCGTATTCGACAGTCCGCCTCCTAAAGGGCTTGTGCCTACTTGTAGTCAGGCGGGAATTCTCGGCGCGGTAGCGGGAATTCTCGGTTCAATACAGGCGGCGGAAGCGCTTAAATTTATACTCGGCACGGGGGACTTATTAATCAACAGGCTTCTTGTGATGAACGCACTTGATATGAGCTTTAGAACCGTTGATTTAAAACGAAACCCCAAGTGTAAAATATGCGGAAATTCGCCTGAAATTACGGAATTAACCGATTACGAAGAACCATCCTGCGATTTAAGGAGGTAGCCGTGATAAAAATCAAAAAAGAGATTGTAGAAGCTATACATAAACAGGGAAAAAACGAACTCCCAAATGAAGCCTGCGGTTATCTCGCCGCAAAAGACGGGGTAATAGTAAAAGCCTTTCCTATGACTAACGCCGATAAAAGTCCCGAACATTTTTCCTTTATTCCAAAGGAGCAGTTCGACGTTGTCAGGAAGGCAAGGGAGGAAGGCTTGGAGATGATTGCGATATATCATACCCATCCCGCTACCCCGGCGCGGATGTCAAACGAGGATATCCGTCTTGCTTACGACACAAACACTCTCTATGTGATATACTCGCTGAAGGATAATGATATAAAATGTTTCAGCACGGACGGAGATAAAAAGATAAAAACAATCGATTTGGAGGTGATTTAAGATGAGTATATTCAGATTGCCCGACAGCTTAGATAAAGATATAGCGGAATACGCAAGACTGGTTAAAGGCTATCTAAACGGAACAATCGACAAGGCACAACTCAAGGCTTTTCGCGTTCCTATGGGTATATACGAACAACGCGAAAACGAAAAGTATATGATGAGGTTTGTTATCCCCGGCGGTGATTTATCACCTATGCAATTATACGCCTTGGCGGAGATTGCTAAAAAATATTCGCCGTCAGACCTGCATATTACCACCAGAGGCGATATGCAATTACACGGAATAAATCTGCCCGACACTATTGTTATTATCAAAAAGCTGCGGACTATCGGATTAACGACACGCGGCGGAGGCGGCAATACCGTCAGAAATATTCTTATAGACTACCTTTCGGGATTAGACCCCGAAGAGGCTTTTGATGTCGCGCCTTATGCTCAGGAATTGGCAAGCAGGTTGATAAGCGAACCGGATTCGTTTACTCTCCCGCGAAAATTCAAGATAGCATTTTCAAGCAGTCCCGAGGACAGGGGCAAGGCTACGGTAAACGACCTCGGATTTATTGCCGAAACCGATAAAAACGGCAACCGAGGGTTTAAGGTTTATATCGGCGGAGGGATGGGGTTAAAACCGCGCACGGGGATAGTCCTGTTTGATTTTGCGCCGGATACCGAGGTGTATAATATCGCAAAAGCCGCAAAAGACTTTTTCAATAAATACGGAAACCGTAAAAACAAACACGCCGCAAGGTTAAGATTTGTCTTATCCAAGCTCGGCGAAAATGATTTTCTTTCCAAATTCAGCGAGGAATACGAACGGGTCAAGGCTTTGAGTTTCCCGCCTTTTGATATTAAACCGGTGGAAACGCCCGGTGATTACGGTTATATATTAATACCGTTATTCTTAGGCGACATTTCCCCCGAATCCGCGGAGAATATTGCCGAAATCGCTATGCAGTTTGAAACCGCATCAATACGTTTAACATCACAACAAAACCTTATTATCAAAGGTATCCCGAATGAGAGTATTAAAGATATAAGAGAGCAAATTCCGAATACGGGTATCCCCGGGCAATTCCCGTCGTTTATAGGCAACGCCGTTGCCTGTGCGGGAGCAAGCACCTGCCGTTTGGGAATATGTCTTTCGCGCAACCTTTTATCCGCTATTAAGGATATAACAAGCGAAAAAGCCTACCCCAATACGGATGATTTATCGCTCAAAATTTCGGGATGTCCTAACACCTGCGGACAGCATATAATCGCCGATATAGGATTTTTCGGCAGGGGAGTGCGTTTCGGGAAAAGCAACGCAATCGCCCCGGCTTATAACGTGGTATTGGGCGGTCATCTCGGAAACGGGGTTTCCTCGCTTGCCGAAAATATCGGGGTTATTGCCGCTAAAAAAATCCCCGAATTTATGGGCGAGGTTTTGGGTTTTATCGGTCAAAACCGTCTGACGGATGAGGCTTTTAGTGAGTTCATCAAGCGCGTTGGAAAAAATGAATTTACCAAAATATTGGATAAATACGGCGAAATCCCCGACATTGAGGAAAACAAGGACTATTACTATGACTGGGGCGATGATAAACCGTTTTCTATCTCCGAGAGGCTTGAGGGTGAATGTTCGGCGGGGTTGTTTGACCTTATCGAAACCGACCTGAAAACGGCTAAGGACAAACTGACGTCAAATCTTCCACGCGAGGCGCTGTATTACTCGCTTCGCGCCCTGTTAATCACCCGAGGAATAGTGCCGGGTAGTGAAAGCGAAACGGTCTCCGGGTTTAACAAATTTTTCTTAGGCAAATATATAGAACAGTCTTACGAGACGCTTATTAAAAAATTTGTCGATAGCGGGGAAATCCGCGTTAATGAAGCCGAAGATTTTTACAACCGCATAGAATGGCTATACGAACAAATGGATAACAGCCTCAAGTTTCCCGAATTAGCCCATAACGAGGATAAAACAGATAACGCAACCGAACCAAAAGAGAATATCAAGGATTTTCGGGAAATACCGTGTCCGATGAATTTCGTTAAAGCAAAGATGGCGCTTGAAAATATCGAAATAGGCGAAAGGTTGGAAATTTATATTGATGACGGAGAGCCGATTGACAACGTCCCTCCTTCGTTACGAAACGAGGGGCATAGTATTGTATCGCAGAAGCGAATCGGCGATTACTGGTCGATTGTAGTCGAAAGGAGGGTTTGATGGCATATCCCGTATTGCTTGATATACAAAACCGCGAATGCCTTGTGGTCGGAGCGGGAAAAATCGCTTTAAAGAAAACCAAAGAACTGTTAAAGAACAAGGCGCGGGTTTTTGTTGTCGCAAAAGAGATTATGCCTGAATTTTATGCACTTGCACGGTATCAAAATATTACCGTAAAAACCGAGTCTTTTGCACCCGACTATATTAACGGGAAATTCCTCGTTATCGCCGCTACCGATAATCCCGCACTCAATGAATATATCTGCCGTGAGGCTTCGCTAAGGAACGTGTTGTCGAACAGCGTTTCGGGAAGGAAATACGCATCCTTTATGAACACGGCGTATTTTGGAAATAAAGATATTTTAGTCGCGGTATCATCATCCGGAAAAAATCCCAGCAAAAGCCTGAAACTGAAAAATCTGATTAAAGAATATATCGCGCAAATTCAAGGTTAAAAGGAGATTTTTATGGGTTTTCTGCTTGTCGGTTTTTCGCATAACAACTGCCCGCTTGATATAATGGAGAAAATACATATTACACCGAAAGAGCTAAGCGGCTTCTATAATGGTTTGCCGTTTAAAAGCAAGTTTTATCTCCAGACGTGTAACCGTCGCGAATTAATTGTGGACAGCGACAATCCGGTTGAGGCGGGAAATATTATCAAAGATATTATATCCGAACGGTTTAAGCTATCCCCGAAAGAAACGGAAATCCATTCCCGAATGTATATGGGCAAACAAGCGGTCAAGCATCTTTTCGGCGTTGCAACGGGGCTTAAATCCGCCGTTACCGGGGAAAAGCAAATTCTCAGCCAGATGAGGACATCATATAACGAGGCAAAAAGTATCGGGGCGCTCAGGGGTAGTCTTGACGGAGTAATACAATGGGCGCTTTTTACGGGAAAAAAAGCTCACAGGATAATGCCCGATTCCCGCTACCCCGAATCAATCGCCGAAACCGCATTGGATTTTGCCGTAAAGCATCACGGTTTATTATCTAAAAGAATTATGCTGATAGGCGCGGGGGAAACGATATACCGTATAGCAACGGGGATAAAAAATATCAATAGCGGACTTGTTTTTGTTGCAAATCGGAATATAGATAAAGCCCGCGAACTTGCCCGCAAGACCGATAGTAAAGCTATACCGCTTTCCGATATCGGGCGGGTTATAAACGAGGTAGATATTATTTTCAGCGCGACCTCCGCGCCTCATTATATTTTGCGAAAGGAATTGCTTGCTAAAATAGACAGCCCCGTTACAATATTCGACTTGGCAATCCCCCGCGATATTGAAAGCACGGAAAATCCTCTTATAAAAGTAATGGATATTTCGGCGCTGAAAAAATATTTCAGCCTGAACTACGGTAACAGGCTTTATGAATACAAAAAGCTAAAAAAAATCGTTGATTTGGAAGTATCAAGGTGGAATTATGATTATCAGGTTAGGAACACGAAAAAGCGCTTTGGCGTTAAAACAAACGGAAGAGGCAATCCCGATTTTGAAGGAAGCTCTTGCCTCGGCGAAGTTTGATATTATCGGTATCGACACAAGCGGCGACTTGGATAAAATATCAAGTATCAGTCAAACGGAGGGAAGCGACTTCTTTACCGATAACATAGACTCCGCGCTTTTAAACAAAACAATAGATATTGCACTACACAGCGCCAAAGACCTCCCCGATGAATTCCCTGAAGGGATAACTGTCGCCGCTATCACCGACGGCATAGATAAACGGGACGTTCTTGTCGTAAGGCGGGACTTGGTTGATTTCCTGAAGGATAAAGATATACCAAAGAGTTTTTCAATCGCGACAAGCAGTAAGCGAAGAAAAAAGCAGATAAGCCAATATTTCCCCGATGCCGTAATAAAAGATATTCGCGGTAATATAGAGGAAAGACTCTCGCTGTTGGATAACGGATACGCGGACGGTCTTGTAATAGCCGCGGCGGGGCTTATCAGGCTCGGACTTGAAAAACGTATATTCAAATACCTCCCGTTTACAGTCCATCCGTTACAGGGTAAACTCGCATTTTGTATCCGTGAAGACGACCTGAGCCTTAAAACCGCGCTTGAAAAGATTGATACGCGAAAGAAATGGGGAAAGGCATATCTTGTGGGAGGGGGGCCGGGCGACCCGGAACTTATCACGGTTAAAGCCCACCGTATCCTTGAAACCGCCGATATTGTTCTTTACGATGCTCTTGTGAGCGCGGAAGTATTAAACATCATACCTAAATCCGTTACAAAAATAGAATGCGGTAAACGCAAAGGCAATCACAGCGCTTCACAGGAAGAAATTAATAATCTGATTTTCACTTATATAGAGAAAGGAAAAACCATTGCGCGCCTGAAAGGAGGCGACCCGCTTATATTTGCAAGAGGGGGCGAGGAGATTGAATTCTTAAAAAGAAATTTTGCCGATTACGACATAGTCCCCGGCATAAGCGCAGTGCAAGGCGTATCCGCATATTGCGAAATTCCCTTAACGCGACGGGGAGTCTCCTCCTCACTGCTTCTACTGACAGGACATCCGATAGAAAGCCTTGAAGCGCCGACCCCTGATTTCGCGGGAACTATCGCTATATATATGGGTGCAACGCAAACTAAAAAAATAGCATCCCTGTTCTTTCAAAAGGGATGGTTACCCGATACACCCGTAATTGCAGTCTCAAACGCATCGCTGTATAATCAGGAAAAACGTTATATGAAATTAATCGACTTGGCATCGTCTCAGGAAAAAATCAAAACCCCCGCCCTGCTTATTATCGGCAAGGTCGCGGAATACGGGAAAACCAAAAGCCGTTTTGAGCACAAAAAGAAAGTCCTGTTTACAGGCACCTCCCCCGATAAATACCGCGACTACGGCGAACCGGTTATCCGACCGATGATAGAACTTGCTCCGCTTGACGATAAATCAAACCTTCACAAGGCTATCCGAAATATCAATGGATACGACGCGATAGTTTTTACATCAAAGCACGCCGTCCGGTTTTTCTTTGAGGCGTTGTATTCTTCGGAAAAGGACGCAAGGTCGCTTTCCGAGTTGCAGGTTTATTCTATCGGGAGAGTTACATCGGGAGAACTGAAAAATTACGGTATCATTCCCGACGGACAACCCGTTTTTGAAAGCGCCGAGGGCTTGATTGAATATTTTATCAAGCATAAAATCAGGAACAAAAAAATAATAATCCCGCGTTCAAATCTCGCGCACCCGGAGCTTCCCGAAGGTTTGCGAAAAATCGGAAATTCGGTTGACACGGTGGATACATATAAAAACGTTGCCCCATCGGAAAGCCCGAACATTGACTTTGATTTTATCGATACGGTAATTTTTACATCGCCGTCCGGGGTAAAGAATTTCAAAAAGATATACAAAAACCGTTTAAAACCCGGTACCGAAATCATAACTACCGGAAAAATTACGCAACAAGAGGTGGAGAATGAAAAGATTAAGACCTGATAGAAAAAACCAACAAACCCGCGATAAACACGCCGAAACCTCACTTAGTATCAAGGACTTTATTTACCCGTATTTCGTATGCGACACCCCCGAATTGGAAAAATCCATAGACGGGTTTGATAATATGAAGGTTCATTCAATCGACGGTTTGCTTAAAGATATGGAAGACACCGCCGCTCTCGGCATAGACAGGATTTTGCTATTCGGCGTTATCCCTCACTCCCATAAAGACGAAATCGGAAGTGCGGGCTTGAGAGAAGATAGCCTTATAGCAAAAGCAATAAGAAAGATAAAGCCCGCCTTTCCGAATATAACGGTTATAGCCGATGTCTGTCTCTGCGGATACTCCTCGCACGGACACTGCGGAATAGTTAAAGGCAGCGAGGTATTAAACGATGCCACTCTGCCGTATCTTGCTAAAATGTCATCGGTCTTTGCGGGGGCCGGCGCCGATATAGTCGCGCCCTCGTCAATGATGGACGGGCAGGTTGCGGCAATACGCGATGAACTCAACAAACGGGGACTCGCTAAAACAAAGATTTTGGGTTACTCCGCAAAATACGTATCAAATCTATACTCCCCGTTTCGCAACGCCTCGTCATCATCGCCTTCATTCGGAGACAGAAAAACCTACCAGATGGACTTCCGCAACCGAAGCGAGGCTATGGAAGAAATCCGTGCGGATATTGAAGAGGGGGCGGATATGGTGATGGTTAAACCCTCGCTATTCTACCTTGATACGATTTATCAGGCTAAAACCGAATTTCCCGATATTCCGCTGGTCGCTTATCAGGTATCGGGGGAATATATGATGCTCAAAGAGGCATCGAAAAACGGTGTTTTTAACGAAACCGAAATTTTTAAAGAGGCGCTTATATCCGTAAAACGAGCCGGCGCAGATATGATTATTTCATATTACGCGAAGGAGGCTTGCAGATGGCTAAGATAAACCGCTCGATTGAGGCTTTTAAAGAAGCCCGTAAGGTGATAAGCGGAGGAGTCAACAGCCCCGTCCGTTCGTTTAAGGCGGTGGGCGGAAATCCCGTTTTTATACAATCGGGCAAGGGAAGCAAAATACGGGATTTGGACAATAACGTATATACCGACTTCTGTATGTCGTGGGGCGCTTTGATATTGGGGCATTGCGACAGGTTTGTAATACGGAAGGTTAAGAAGGCAATATCCAAGGGGACAAGTTTCGGATGTCCTACGGAGACGGAAACCGAACTTGCAAAAATAATTTGCGATGCAATCCGTTCTATCGACAGGATTCGATTTGTAAATTCGGGGACGGAAGCCGTTATGAGCGCAATCCGTCTTGCCCGCGGATTTACCTCAAAAAACGGAATACTTAAATTCGACGGATGCTACCACGGGCATAGCGACTCATTATTGGTAAACGCGGGTTCGGGCGTATCAGGAATCGCCAACTCATCAAGCAAAGGAATCCCCGGCGAGTTCGTTAAAAACACAATATCAATCCCGTTCAACAACACGGAGATTTTAGAAAAAACCATAGAGGAGCATCATTCAAACCTCGCCTGCGTTATAACGGAGGTAGTTCCCGCAAATATGGGACTTGTTTTGCCCAAGCGCGAATTTCTTGAAACATTGAGAAAGCTCACCGAAAAATACGGGATAGTATTGATATTCGATGAGGTAGTAACGGGTTTTCGCCTGCAATACGGAGGAGCGCAGGATTATTTCAAAATCGCGCCGGATTTAACCTGTCTCGGCAAGATTATAGGGGGAGGATTTCCCGTGGGGGCTTTTGGAGGCAGAGAGGAGATTATGCAAAACCTCGCGCCGACGGGAGACGTATATCAGGCGGGAACGTTGTCGGGTAATCCGGTAGCGATGAGCGCGGGTATTGCAACACTCGCCAAGTTAAAAAGCGGGCAAATCTATAATAAACTGAACGCCCTCGGCGCGAAAATCGAAAAAAGACTTAGCCCTAAACTGAATTTAAAGCGTCTCTGCTCTATGTTTACGGTGTTTTTCACAGACAAAACCGTAAAGAATTACGATACGGCAAAAACTTCCGACACTTCGGAGTTTGCACGATGGTTTAACTATATGCTTGATAACGGCATATATTTATCCCCCTCGCAGTTTGAAACGAATTTTATCTCGGCGGCTCATACGCCGGCGGATATGGAAAAGTTTATAAATTCAGCAGAGCGGTTTATTTCGCAATGAAAAAAATTTCGGCAAACCGCTTGACTTAATAATATAATTGTAGTATGATTATATAACGAGGAAAAATATGAATATAAAAACCATCCTCAAAAAGGGCATGACTCTTGTTTTTATCTCAATAATTTCGATAAGTTTGACGGCGTTCCAAAAGATATGCTGCTGTAACACAATATCGCAATCCGATTTTACCGCAGTATCATCTCCCTCACCGTCTATCGTATCATCAAATCTTTGTCATAACCATCTCGAAAAAAGCGAGGGAATTTGTTTTAATCAGGCGGATGAAACAAAACCCGTTACGGTTTTAATCGCGGAAAATTCCGTAAATTTTATAGCCGATACTCCCCCCGTAAGTGATTTTACCTTCTCCCGAAAAGCCGATACATTTATTAATCAACCTTCAATTCAAACAAAATTCCCAATTTTTCTTAAGCCGGTCATCCTCCGTTGTTAGATTTGCCTTTGCTCCATTATCCTACTGAATTTATATGTTTATACCAAAGGAGGAAATATGAAACAAAGGCTTATATTATTATTAATTATATTTATGCCTTTAACGGCAAACAGCCTGACTATCCCGCAGGTATTGGAAATCGCCGTCGCGAATAACCCTTCCCTGTTAAAGCGTGAGGCTTCGGTTACTGCATCGGAAAGGGAAATTATATCGGAGGGGGGATGGGACGGCGCGATGTTCGGGTATTCCGCTATGAATGTCTTACCCGCCGAAAACAATATGCTTGAACATCGCTTTATGCTTTCACAGAAAATTCCGCTATCGGGAAGTCAATTCAGGCGCAGGAATATTGCAAAGCTCGGATATGATGATATATCCGCGGAGCTTATCCTGCAAAAATCCCGCATAGAAACGGATATTCTTATACTCGGCGCTAATTATTACAGGGACATAAAAACTCTCGCAGAGTTACACGAGGCGTTGGCTTTGCTTGACCAATTCTATGAAATTGCACTGTCAAAATACGTCACGGGACGGGCTATAATGGCGGAGGTTTCGGCTATCGAAATACGAATAGCCTCAATGGAAAACCGCATCATATCACTATCCAACAGGATTATCAATCATAAATCCCGTATCCGCGAAATTGCAAATCTCACCAATTCCGACTTCGACCTGCAACCGCCGAACTTTCAGTCCGCGAATTTGACGGATAATATCCCGTCCGCAGAAATTCTTTTTACAAAATCCGAAAACGCTTTTGCGGGATGGGTTTCCAAGCACAACAAAATTGAGCGCTTCAAAGAGTTATCCTCATTAATCCGCTCAAAATTCATACCCGAACCCGCAATCGGAATAGCGCTCGGTTATAATCCTCACAACAACGCAAGTATGTTCTCAATAGAAGCATCGTTTATGTTTCCGTTATTTTCCGCGCGGTCGGTTATATCAAAAGCGAAGGCTTATGATGCGCTTAAAGAGGCTTCACTCGCGGAACTTTCGGAATTTGAAAACTCGGTATTCCGCGAAATCGACGAAACACGCAACAACTATTTGTCTGCGGTAAAGCAAACGGATAACTACTCAAAGCGCATATTACCCCAAAGCGAAAGCAGCGTATCAAGTTTTTTGTCGGCATATCAGGTCGGTAACGCCGATTTCGCCTCGGTTTTAAACTCCGTTATTTCGCTTTACGAACACAAGATAGGATACCATACTTTGCTTGCTACGGCGTATATTGAACTTTTTAAACTCGAATTTATCACGGGGGAAAAATACTATTTTACGGAGGATTTACTATGAAATTCAAATATATATTAATATTAGCGGCTATATTTTTAGCTCTCTCCTGCGACAACCCGCAGGAAATTCTATACTATCAACATCCCGACAACCCGCAAATTATATCAAGCGAACCTATGCAAGATGAGTTAGGCAGGGATTATATCTCAGTCTTTCGGGAAAAACCGTCAAAGGCAGGTTCTCCCGACGGCGTATGGTATTGGACTTGCCCGATGCATCCCGACGTTATGAGCCACGAGCCGGGCGACTGCCCTATATGCAAGATGGACTTGGTCGAGGTTGAATACCCGCAACTTGAAGACCATCCCATAGACCATTACTACTGCGTAATGCATCCCGAAAAACGCTACGAAAACCCCGGCGACTGTGATATTTGCGATATGAAACTTGTTCCGGCTTATATCTACGATGAGGCGACTGTATCCCGGGTACGTATCACCTCAAAGCAGGAACAGGTTATCGGGGTAAGAACCGCCAAGGTTACTTATCGCGATACGGGCTTTGAGACCACGGCATTCGGGAAAATAAACTATGACGAAAGCCGATTGTATAACGTCAGCGCACGGATTAACGGACGTATTGAAACGCTGTATGTTAATTATTCGGGCAAGACGGTAAAAAAAGGCGAGCCTCTCCTGACTATCTACTCCCCCGAACTCATAACCGCACAGGAGGAGATGATTCGAGCATACAGGGACTATAACTCCGCCGTAAATTCAGGTCATCAGAGACTTATAGAAATATCCGAAACGCTTTTAACCTCATCAAAAAGAAAGCTCCTGCTATGGGGGTTTTCTCAAAAGCAAATTGATGAAATCCTGAAAAAAAGCGAACCCTTTGTAAATATGACCGTATATTCGGATATATCGGGGACCGTTATAAAACTCAACGTTACGGCGGGAATGTATGTCCGCGAGGGAACACCGCTTTACGAAATCGCAGACCTTTCCACGGTTTGGACGGAGGTTGAAATCTATGAACAGGATATGTCGAATATCCGTATAAACTCGCCCGCAGTTTTAATAACCCCAGCTTATCCGGGCAGGGAATTTCACGGCAAAGTCGGCTTTATATACCCATACTTAAACCCCGTAACCAGAACGGTCAAAACCCGTATTGAACTTCAAAACCCCGATGGGTTACTAAAGCCCGCAATGTATGTGGATGCGTTAATAAAATCACCATCCGTCAGCCGTAGTCTCGTTGTGCCGTCAAGCGCGGTTTTACATACGGGAAAACGCAATATAGCTTATGTATCACTTGGAGACGGGCAATACGAGGGGCGCGATATCGTTATCGGGGCAAGAAGCGGTGATTACTACCCGGTTTTAAGCGGGCTGAAAGAGAACGAGGATGTTGTAGTAACGGGCAATTTCCTTATTGACTCTCAATCGCAGTTGGCGGGAAGCAGCGCCGCGCAATACTCAAGCGCTATTGATACCGAATCCCCTGCCCCGCACCGTCATTAATACGGATACGGGAGGATTATTATGAATATTCTTTCTAAAGCAATCAAATACTTTATAGAAAACCGCCTGCTTGCCTATATCCTTTTTATTACGATTATAGCATTCGGTATTTACGCGATGAAAAATCTACCGGTTGATGCCATACCGGATTTAGGCGAGAATCAGGTTATTGTCTATGCAGACTGGCAGGGCAGAAGCCCTCGCGACGTGGAAGACCAGATTACCTTTCCTTTATCATCCGCGCTTCAGGGTATAGCGGGGGTAAAGGAAATACGCGCACAAAGCGCTTTCGGGTTTTCTATGGTTTACGTGATTTTCGAGGATAATGTCGATTTCTATTTCGCAAGAACACGCGTGCTTGAAAAGCTCAATTACGCATCGACCTACCTCCCCCCCAACGTGGTTCCGGTTTTAGGTCCTGACGCCACCGGGCTCGGACAGGTTTTCTGGTACACTGTCGAGGGCAAGGGGTATTCGCTTCAGGAGTTGCGAAGTGTGCAGGACTGGTATATAAAATACGCTTTACAAGCGGTGCCGGGGGTTTCGGAAGTGGCAAGTATCGGCGGATTTGTAAAGCAATACCAGATTGATATTGACCCGAACAAGCTTTTCGCTTATGAAATCCCGCATTCTAAAGTCATATCCGCCGTAAGAGATGCCAATATAGATGTCGGCGCTAAGGTGGTCGAGGCAAGCGGGATGGAGTTTATTATCAGGGGGGTCGGGTTTATCAAGTCGCTTGATGATATAGAAAATATAGTGATAAGTTCCTATAACGGTATTCCGGTAAGAATGAGGGATATAGCCGTTGTTCAGATGGGACCTGAATTCAGACGCGGAGTGTTGGATAAAGGCGGCACTGAGGTTGTAGGCGGAGTAGTCGTTATGCGTTACAGGGAAAACCCCGCACAGGTTATTGATTCCGTCAAGCAAAAGATAGAAGAAATCTCCCCGGGATTGCCCGAAGGCGTGGAGATTATACCGTTTTATGACCGCACTACGCTTATAAACGCCACTATGAACACATTGACGGAAGCTATTATCATACAGATAATTATTACTATCGGGGTGATATTGGCGTTTGCACTCCCCTTTAAAATGAGTATAATTATTTCCCTGACATTGCCTGTCTCGGTGCTTTTCTCGTTTATACTGATGAGACTGTTTAATATTGAGGTGCATATTATGTCGTTGGTCGGCATAATAATAGCAGTCGGGACTATTGTCGATATGGGAATAATCATGACCGAAAATATCCATCGCAAACTTGAAACAAGCCCCGATAATAAAAACAGGAAAGAAATCCTTTTCAAAGGAGCGGTAGAGGTCGGCGGTGCAATCTTAGGCGCAATCAGCACAACTATTATTCCCTTCCTTGCCATTCTCGTTCTTGACGGTCAAAGCGCCAAACTGTTCCATCCGGTGGTCTTTACTAAAACCTTTGTCCTCACAGGCTCTCTTTTCACCGCAATATTTCTGCTTCCCCTGCTGTATTACGAACTTATTGCAAAACGTAAGGACAAGCCGAAAGGAAAACTGCTTCGCTTTATCGGCGTCAAGAAGTGGAGAATTATTGCAATAATTCCCGCGATTGCCCTGCTTCTTGTGTTGATTGAAAGACTTTTGACCGTTACAAACCTGACTTCGGGAATAAACTGGCTTTCAATATTGGAATGGCTTTGGGACAGGAAATGGATGCTGTTTTTCTCGATTTTGTTTCTTGTAATTGTGTCGTTTCTTGCCCGCCATATCCGCAATTTTGCAGTCCGCGCAATAGACTGGGGTTTCAAGCATAGATGGTTTCTGATAGTTCCGCTGTTGGTATTCCTGTTTTCGATGTATCTTCTGGCATTTCGTATCCAAAACGAATTCCGCCCCCCGCTTGAGGAGGGGTCATTCCTGTTTATGCCGGTCTTACTCCCGTCGGCTTCCCTTACCCAAGCCCACGAGGTATTAAGGATACAAAACGAAATAATCGCGGAATTTCCCGAAGTGGAAAGCGTAGTGGGAAAAATCGGGCGTGCCGATACCGCAACCGACCCCGCTCCCATTACTATGGTTGAAACCATTATCAATCTCAAACCCCGAAAAGAATGGCGTAAGGGTATGACCAAAGAACAACTCCTCCACGATTTAAACTTTGAGCTTTCCATACCCGGCGTCGGTAATATATGGACTCAGCCTATACAAAACCGTATAGATATGCTTTCGACGGGAATCCAAACCCCAGTCGGTATCAAAATATTCGGGGAGGATTTGGAAGTAATCGAGCAATTGGCTTTGCAAGTCGAAAGGATTGTGCGCGACGTTCCGGGCTACCGCGATTCCTATGCGGAACGCATTATCGGCAAACCGTATATAGAATATATCCTGAACCGTGAGGAGATTGCGCGTTTCGGGTTGAGAATCGCAGAGGTGCAACAGGTTATCGAAACCGCAATAGGAGGAGAAAATCTTACTATGACCGTCGAGGGACGGGAACGTTATCCGGTCAGGGTCAGGTATATGCGGGACTACCGCGATTCCATTGAAGCGTTGGAAAATATCCTGATTGTTACGCCCTCCGGTGAAAAACTCACTCTGGCAAGACTTGCGGATATTCATATTATTATGGGTCCCTCAATGATTAACAGCGAAAACGGGATACTTCGCGGTATAGTTTTTCTGAACCTCACCCCCGGAACAGGACCGGTTGACTTTGTCGAAAGAGCATCACGGCTTTTGGACGAGAAACTTGAATTCCCCAGAGGCTACTACTACGAATTTAGCGGTGATTACGAAAACCAAATTCGGGCTTATGACAAACTGAAATTTATACTTCCGCTGTGTTTCGCGGGAATTTTCCTGATACTGTTTATGCAGTTTAAATCAGTCCCGCAGACAATATTTGTTCTGCTTGCAATACCTGTAACCCTGTCAGGCGGTGTAATACTTCTTTGGCTGATGGACTTCAAGATGAGTATTGCCGTTGCGGTAGGATTTATTGCATTATTCGGTATCGCCGTTGACGACGGGATTGTCATTACCACATACATTAACCAGCTCAAGGAAGAATCGCCGTTATCGTCTGTGGAAGAAATCCGAAAGACAATTCTCGGCGCGGTAAGTATGAGAATTCGCCCGATGTTTATGACTACGGTTACTACAATCCTTGCGCTTCTTCCCGTGCTATGGACAGACGGACAGGGAAGCGAAATTATCAGACCTATGGCTGTGCCTTCTATCGGCGGTATGACTATCGGGATACTTACCCTATTCGTTGTGCCTCTGTTAAACAGTTGGATACTCGAATCAAGATTAAAGAAAAATAAAACCATTAAGTAGGAGGAGTTTTATGAAAACAGGTTTTTTGATTGCGATTTGTTTGTTTACCGCAGTGTTGTTTGTATCGTGTAACGGAGAGGAAAAGGAGAAAGCCGTTACGGAAACTCAGTCCGTTATCGACCATGACCATTCCGCTATGGAGCATCGGCATCACGAACCTTCCGGCGAATCCGTGTTGGTTTGTCCCGTTATGGGAACGGAAATGCAGGAGGAAGACGCTATCAAGTTTACCCACAACGGATATGAGTTTACTTTATGCTGTGCGGCGTGTATTCCCGAAATTATGAACAACTTTGAGAAATACAAGGAACACGGCAGACAAGTCAATTAATCTGAAACAGGCGCAACCGCACCCTTAGCCGATTCAAACGCTAAAGTAAAAAAGCTTATAAATCGGAGCGGGGTGCGGGCGCTTATATTATTTCTCTATAAATCGTCGGTAACCTCAACTATCGGAGGCTGAACGTTCAGAAACATAGATGAAAGCTCGTGGGCTTTCCAGTTCCCGTTTGAGTCAACGCGGAGAGTAACGGGTCTTGCCGATACCCCGTAACAATCTATAAACACTTTCACCACCCCGGATTCTTCCGTGCCGCTATACCTGTTGCGCGAAAGAACAACCGTATATGGCAAAGCAACATTATATTGATTCGCAGGCGCCCCGCCTTTCACGTAGGCATAAAACATATAACTCATCGGGTTATTCGATGCTCCTTTCAATCGGTTAAGATGCATCCTTATACTTCCGCCCGGCGCAAACCCCCTGTAAACGTTACCCTGTTCTAAATTGCTTCTGTCAAGCGAAATAGTCAAAAACTGCATACCGAGTTCTTCACTTTCGGTAAATTTCATAAGCGAAACTAAAAGCATCACAGCGCCCCCCTCAGGAGTTTTAGCGGTTTTATCCCTCATAGCTAAAAACTCGTCAACGGTTTTCGGAATCTCGGTAATTTGAAAATCCGTCTTTTGAGAATAGACCGGCTCAGCTACCGCCATAGAAAAAACAGCAAAAAACAAGACTAACACCGCAAATTTCATTTTCATATTTTCCTCCTATGATTTTCGGATAAATATATCATAGTATAAATTTAAAGTCAAATGTTTTAAGCAATAAAACCATCTATTACCGTCCAAAACAACTTTTTTTTTCTATATTAACACCAAAAGCAAAATTTACGGTAATTTAAAATTATCCGTTTAATTTCAAAAAAAATCTTTTTTTTCTTGAAATTTCTTGAATTGAGTGGAGACCTTTGCATAGGTTGGCAAACCCAAATCAAGTCTCTTTTTAAACAAAATTTTCGATTTTTAAGCTATAAAGGATAGTAACAGTGTAGATTTTATCCGTTCGGATAGGCTGTCTGCTATCCTTTTTGCTCAAAATCCTTCCTTTTCACCTCCAAAATCCGTTTTTAGAGATGAAATTCCCACAGCTAACCCTCAACATCTATCATTTTAGCCGCTTTCTTGAGGTTATAACACATCGACACTAACCAAAACTCCATTCCTGCTCTCTTGCTCTCATATTTCCCTCCCGTAGATTTTATTAATTTCAACTTAAATTTCGCTTAATTCCAATTATATTATGCAATTAGATTAATACTGCCGTGCAAAGGTCTCATCATATTTTAATCAAATGCCAGACAAATTTCGCTTGACATATCAAAATATCAAAATTTTCAGGCTGGTTTTTGTGTCAAGAAAACAGAAAATCGCCCGTTTTCACTG
>CAZQBT010000006.1:0-72279 GCA_964591955.1 uncultured Brevinematales bacterium
TCTTATTGACATTTTTTTCATCTGAGTTATAATGCTTGTGAATAAATTCACTTTTCAAGAATTTTAACCCAATGAGGAGGCAATTATGTCCACAATTGAGGCAATAGTAAAAGCGACCGTTGCAAAAAACGGAAGTTCTCGCGAGAATCTTCTGCCTATACTTCAGGAAATATCCAAAGAGGCAGGGTTTCTTTCCGAAGAAGCTATGAGTGCGGTTGCAAAAGCGCTGAATATATCGAGGGCTGATGTTTACGGGGTTGCCACTTTTTACTCTTTTCTTGATACTAAACCTCGCGGACTAAACGTAATCCGTATTTGCAAAACAATTTCCTGTTATATGCATAGTAAAGATGCTGTTGTTCGTGCTATTGAGGAAAAATTGAGAATCAAAATCGGCGAAACCACGCCGGATAATAAATTTACTCTTGTTCATACTAATTGCATCGGACAATGCCATGAGGGTCCTGCTATGCTTATAAATGATGATGTTTATACAAAGCTAACTCCCGAAAAGGCTATTTCAGCCATAGAAAAATATATATAATTAAGGGGTAAAAAAATATGGATATTGATAAAAAGAAAAAAATCGAGCAATACTCCAAAAAGGTTGACCTAATCTTTCAGGATTGTGAAATTAAACCTCTTGTTGATAAAATTCTGAATATGAAACCGAATGAGATAATAAATACCATAACCGATTCGGGTCTTAAAGGAAGAGGCGGCGCGGGATTTCCTACCGGTCTTAAGTGGAAAGGCGCTGCAGATACGTTTAGCGATATTAAATACGTTATCTGTAACGCGGATGAGGGTGAACCCGGCACTTTTAAAGACCGTCAAATTCTTCAGGATAAGGCTATGAAGGTTTTTATCGGTATGACTGCTTGCGCTAAAGCTATCGGCGCAAAAGAAGGGTTTATCTACATTCGCGGTGAATATAACTATCTTCTTCCTAAACTTGAGAAAGAACTCGGTGAGTTTAATAGAATTCTTAAAGATAAGGGGTTTGATTTTAATATAAAAATCCGCTCGGGTAGCGGCGCGTATGTCTGCGGTGAGGAAACGTCTCTTATCGAATCTATGGAGGGAAAACGCGGTGAGCCTCGTAATAAACCCCCATTCCCCGTTAAACAGGGTTATTTGAATATGCCTACGGTAGTTAATAACGTTGAAACTCTTGTTTATACGGTAATGGTTCTTAGAGATGGTCCTGATGAGTTCAAGAAACTCGGGACAAAGGACTCGCGCGGAGCAAAAGTTTTCTGTGTTTCGGGCGATGCTGCAATACAAGGTATCTTTGAGCTTGAACTCGGAATGCCTTTGCAGGAATTTGTCGATCTTTTCGGGGACGGGCACACTAAAGCCGTTCAGGTCGGCGGTTCATCGGGGCATTGCGTTCCTTATAAAAAATTCGGCGAAACCGTTATAGGTTTTGAGGGTATTCCCACCGGCGGTTCTATGATGCTTTTTAATAGCTCTCGTTCTATGTATCATGTTCTTCATAATTACTTGGAGTTTTTTGAGGAAGAATCGTGCGGACAGTGTGTCCCATGCAGGGTCGGAACTCAACAATTGTTGAAAGGAATAGAAGCCGTGAAAAAGGGCGAAAAACCCGCGTCATATTTAAACGAACTAATAAAACTTGCGGAAACTATGCGCGTTTCCGCGAAATGCGGGCTTGGTCAATCTGTCTCCAATCCTTTTATCTCAATTGTTGATAATTTCCGTGAAGAAATAATTTTCTAAGGAGCAAATAATGGCAAATATGGTAAATCTTAAAATAAACGACATTCCACTGAAAGTTTCCGAGGATACAACTTTATTAGAAGCTGCAAAAATGCTCAATATAAAAGTCCCGACTCTGTGTCAACACCCCGACCTGCTTCTTGCGGGAAATTGCCGAATTTGTGTTGTCGAGGTTAAAGGCTCAAGAACGCTTCAGGCATCTTGCTGCACTCCTGTTCGCGATGGTATGGATGTATTCACAAATACGCAGATGGTTCGACGCTCACGTCGCCATACTCTTTCCTTATTGCTGTCCGAACACAATAACGATTGTGTCAGATGCTATAAGAACGGTAATTGCGAATTACAGGCTCTTGCTATGGAATACGGTATTGAGGGGGAAACCTTTATCGATATTAGCGGCGACACGGCTATTGATATGTCTTCACCTTCCATTATGAAAGACGACAGCAAATGTATCAAATGCCAACGATGTGTGAGAACATGTCAGGAACTCCAACAGGTAAGCGCGCTTGCGGTTGCCCATAAAGGAAATTCCATTAAGCTGACAACATTTATGGAAAAACCTTTGCATTTTGTAGTATGCACAAACTGCGGGCAATGCGTTAACCGGTGTCCTACGGGCGCATTAATCGAAAAAAGCTATATTAGCGAGGTTTGGAATGCTTTAGATGACCCTGCCAAACACGTTGTTGTCCAGACAGCGCCCGCGGTTAGAGTTGCTTTAGGCGAAACTTTAGGTTATGACCCCGGCGAAAGAGTAACGGGCAAAATGGTTACCGCCCTGCGCCGTCTCGGATTTGATTCGGTCTTTGATACAAATTTTACGGCAGACCTTACCATTATGGAGGAAGGAACGGAGTTGCTTATGCGGTTAAAATCTGCACTTGCCGATAAAAACCCTGCCGCTTTACCGCAGTTTACCTCTTGTTCGCCGGGATGGATTAAATATATTGAACACGAATTCCCGGATATTCTTGATTATCTTTCAACTTGTAAATCTCCTCAACAGATGTTCGGCGCAATTGCCAAGACTTATTACGCTCAAAAATCCGGTATTGACCCTAAAGATATAATAGTTGTGTCCGTTATGCCCTGCACGGCTAAAAAATTTGAAGCAAACCGCCCTGAAATGAATTCAAGCGGGTATCAGGACGTTGACTACGTGATAACAACCCGCGAACTCGGTCGTATGATACGGGAGGCGGGTATAGACTTCAAGGAGCTTGAGGCTGGAGAATGCGACAGTCTTCTCGGAAAGCATACCGGAGCTGCGGTTATTTTCGGTGCAACCGGCGGAGTTATGGAGGCAGCGCTTCGCACCGCTTATGAAATTATTACGGGGCGTGAAGTGCCTTTTGATAATCTTAACATCACCCCCGTTCGCGGTATGGAGGGTGTAAGAGAAGCGACAATCAAAATCGAAGGATGCGTTCCGGACTGGAGTTTCCTTGAAGGTGCGGAATTAAAAGTTGCAATCGCTCACGGGCTTTCAAACGCAAGAAAGGTTACAAAACAAGTTGCGGAGGGAAAGTCCCCTTACCATTTTATTGAAATTATGGCATGTCCCGGGGGATGTATCGGGGGCGGCGGCCAACCTATCCCGACAAGTCTTGATATTAGACAGTTGCGTATGGATGCTATCTATAACGAAGATGGCGATTTGCCTCTGCGAAAATCCCATGAAAACCCGGAGATTACGCGTATTTACTCCGATTTCTTAGGAAAACCCCTAAGCCATAAATCACACGAGCTTTTGCATACCCATTACACAAAAAGGAAATGGTAATTTAGGGATTTCGCCGACGGAATGATAGAATTTGTTTTTTTGCGTTTTGATATTGAACTATCTAAATTTTCCAAAATATAAAAAATATAATTTAAAAGATTCTTATCTTGTAATACTTTTGGTTTTATGATATACTTTAATGCCATAATAAATTAGCGGAGAAAAATTAATGAAGAAAATATTTTTAGCATTGACGGCTATTTTGATTATATCTGTTAATTTGTATGCCCAGCAGGGTTCTCCTCAGGAAATGCCTCCGGGTATGCGGGAACGTATGGAAAGCGGAGGCGGTGATAGTTCCGGAGCTATTATACAGATAAAGGGCACTCTAATCGAAGGTCTAAGCGGTAATTTTTCCGCGACTTTTCAGGGAACACCGCTTCAGGATGTCATTCGTCTTTTCGCTATGCAGTCCGGTCTTAATATTATAGTTACGCCAAAAGTTCAGGCTACCATAACTGCAAATTTCAAGGATGCCCCAATAAAGGATGCATTTTATGCCATCCTTTCCGCAAACGGTTTATATTATCTTGAACAGGGAAATATAATTAAAATTCTGACGCTTAGCGAATATCAAAGCGACTTAAAAAAATCTTATTTGGTTACCCAAACCTACGATGCCTCAATAATTGACTTGGAAAATCTTGTAACGGTAATCCGTCCTTTCCTTACCCCGGGTATAGGTAATATTTCTTTAGATAAACAATCATCCAAGATTATAGTTACGGATGTGGAAGATAATTTTAAGCGAATAGAAAGGGTAATTAACGAGGTATCTTCCTTGCCGAAAATGGTGGAAATAGAAACCCGCATAGTTCAGGTTGCGCTTGAAGACGGTGACGAAATCGGTATAAGATGGGAGTATCTTGACCCGACGAAGGGTGGCTCGCTAAAAATCCAGCATCTGATGGGTCCCGATGGAGGATTTGGAACAGGAGCTTTTACAATCACCGGATTAAAAGAGTTCGATAATCTTACAACGCTAAATGCCGTTATTTCTTTGCTTGCCCAGTCTTATGACCTTAAAATTGTCGCAAAACCCCGTATTCTTGCTATGAACAGGGGTAGTGCCAGTATCCTTATAGGGGACAAAGTTCCTTACATAAAAAGTATTATCCGCGATTCGGCAACATCGGAGCAAACCTCGCAAATAGAGTTTGTGGATGTCGGTATCAAATTGGAAGTCAAGCCTACTATTACAATCAACAACGAGGTAAAAATCGAGGTGAAGGTTGAGCGAAGTTCGCATGAGTTTATTCCGATTACATCAACGGAAAACGCACCGAAGGTCATTACCACAGAAGTTATCAGCGAGGCTATTGTCCGCAACGAGGAAACCATAGTGATAGGCGGGCTAATCCGCACGGAAACTTACGAAAGGATTAGCGGAATACCGTTTTTAAGTCGAATTCCTGTGCTTAAATATCTGTTTTCACACACAAAGACGGAAACCAACCGCTCAGAGCTTTTGATTTTCCTTACTCCCCGCATTATTACGGACGGGAAAAGCAATATAAATTTAGGACATTATAACGAGGCTATTTTGAGGGAAGAGGGGTTTATTAAAGACTAAATTTTCGGATACTAATTGTGAGATTAATAAAGCGCAAAAAAATCAAATCATCCGTATCGGTTGTTGCCCTTGTTACCACCGCTATTTTGATGATTCTCGCGATTACTTTAACAAATATGGTTTTTTTCTCGATGATAACATCGGAACGCGAGGTGGAGATACAGCGTGCAAGATGGTTTTTAGAAGGGCGGGTTCAGGAATATTTTGACCAAATTATTCGCGGCAATGCAAACATTGAGTTCGGCAGACGCACCTTTGTTGAGGAAATTGAAGAAAAAGAACAGCCTTATGATTTTAATTTGTATGAAAAAGACGGCGCATTTTTTCTTCATGCCTCTATGCGATGGAAAAACCGGTATGCTACCGAACAGCTTATTCAATTTAACCGTCTGAATATCTTTGAATATGCGCTTTTTTTCAATGGTGATAAAGAAATGGTGTTAATGGATAACCTTATGGTAGTGGGGGATATAGGAGTAAAAGGTCGACTACGGATTATCAACACCCCCGATAACAGGTTCTTTTTATATGCATCCCCTCCTTCTTTTATACCCAGAATAGATTTTCCCGAAGCCTCTCCTGTTGTTTCTCCGATTTATTTCACCGAATCAATGAGCCGACTTCTTGAGATGTCATACCAAAGTTTCGATTATGAAAGACTTGAAATTCCTAATACTTCGGTTTTTAATCAAAGCGAAAGAATTAATCATCTTGAATTGCCGAGTTTTAATACTATTTGGAGAAGCTATTATCCTTACAGGGATACGGCGTGGTTTATTGATAATCCGTCTTTTTACACAACAAAACAGATAGCAAACCCACTTTCAAGCACCAAAGAGCTTATAGCAATAGGTAACGGGTACTCTACCTCATTCAGAGCAAATAGAAATGAAATCCAAAACGTATATATAAAAAGAACCGATAGCAGAAGACGTTTCCAAAGGGTAGAATCCTTGGATTATTCATACTTTTACGGTCCCCAGTCAAAAGACAGGTTTTTCAGGTTTGACAGGGGGCAGCTTACGCTTGTTGCCTCTTCGATGCCGATACCTTTAATGTTACCCGAAGAAAGTATCCAAATATTCAGGGAGATAGGGCTTACGGGAAGAAACTGGTCTGTAATATCACGTGATGAAAGAATAGAAGATTTATATTTTGATAATCCGGCACCCCGAAACAGGCTGTTAAATAATGTCGATTACCGATATTATTTTAACGACAAAGCAATAAGCCTGCAATCAAGAGCATTTTTTGAAAATCATACCTGGAGCTTGGGGCGCGGAGACGGGGCAAGAGTGTCTTATCCGATAGGAAAGCGTGGTAGTAGGACTTATATCTACGTCGGACAAGAGAGAACCATTGGTTTTTCGTCCTACGGAAATACCGTTGTATTCACAGACCCTCCCCCGTATGGAGTTGAAATCCGTTCAATAATTGACCCTCCCCAAGTTTACGCCCGAAAAAGCCCTCCATCATCGCGAGACGGCATTTTTATTGATACAATCGACAATGCCGTTGTCCTTGACCTGTCAAGAATACAAAATTATCCCCGAAACGGGGTAATTTTATCTACGCTACCGGTATTTGTTACGGGAAATGCAAGAGAACCGTTGGTTATTATATCCAGTGATTCCATTTATTTGGACAACATAAATCAGGATTATTCGGGCGAACCCGTTATGGTTATTTCGCGCGAGGGGGTTTGGGTTTACCGCAAATCGGACAGTTTGGGCGATGAAATGCTTAATAAAGTCGTTATCTATTCGCCTCTAAAAGGACTTTACACTATTACCGAAAACGGCAATTGGGGAAATTATCCTATCAACGTTTACGGGACTGTTGTTCTAAGCTATGAAAACCCCGAGGGCTCGGTTGATATCGACCTTATGGAAAAGAATTATATCTATTATCCGGGAATACTGAATTATATCAACAAAAAACCCTTTTCAATATTTCCATTGCCTATTGACATTGTATCCGTTCGCAGAAGGTAGTAAAAAACCGGTATTCTAAGAAATATTCCGGCAAAAACTTGACCTGTTTTGTATATCGAGGTAATATATATCATTATGATATACAGGGGGTTTCTATGAATTTAGAGAATATGGCGCTTGCTTTTCTAAATCAATCACCTATGACGGGGTATCAACTTAAAAAAATTATCGAAAAATCGACCGGACATTTCTTTAAGATGAGTTTCGGAAGTATTTACCCGTCTCTGCATCGTCTTAACACTCAGGGATTCCTTGAGATGCAGGAAACTACCGAAAACGGAAAAACCAAAAAGGTATATTCAATCACCCCCGCCGGAAAGGAAAAATTTATTGAGTGGCTTCGAATCCCGCCTGAAGTATCCCTAATAGAGGAAGAGTTTTTGGCAAAACTCAATTTTTTCGAGAATTTAACTCCAAAAGAAATCCGCCATTCAATCCATTCCTACTTAGAAAAACTGTCGGAACTCAAATGGAAGCTTGCGGAAATTGAGGAATTTATATTAAACTACGAAAGGCAATACCCATCATCTGACCTCTGCTTTAAAAAGGCAACGGTAAAATTCGGCTTACAATACTACGATTTGGTTCGCGACTGGTTTTATGATATCCTAAAAGAGCTTGATAAAAAAAGGATATAAAGAAAACTCTCAATAATATTTTCTATTGACTTTTTAAATCCCGACTATATAATTATTCCAAAAAAAAAAAATAAACAGGGGTATGAAAATGCAGGAAAATACCGCAAAGCTTCCGCTAAAGGTTAAAATGGGTTACGGCGTTTGTGATATAGGAGGAAATCTATTTTTTACTATTGTCGGGTTTTGGCTTTTAAACTTTATTACCGACACCATAGGTTTAGCCCCTATCCTTGCAGGCACGGCGCTTATGATAGGAAAGTTATGGGATGCTGTAACCGACCCTATGGTCGGCTATATCTCCGACAGGACAAAAAGCAGATGGGGGCGACGTCTCCCGTATATCCTTTTCGGTTCACTGCCTCTTTTTATTACCTGTTTTCTTATGTTCTCAAACCCCGTAATGCTCTTTAATTTTTCCCCCGAAAACCAGATGGGGCTATTCTGGTGGACGCTTGTAATTTTCAGCCTTTTCTCTACCGCATACACTTTAGTTAATATACCCTACTCCTCATTAACGCCCGAACTTACCCCCGACTATAATGAGCGCACCTCTCTTAATGGGTTTCGTATGTCGTTTGCGGTTGTAGGCACTTTAATAGGCGCAGGCGCAGCGCTTCCGATTGTTAATGCTTTTGCACCGGGCGATGATAAAAGTGTAGGATGGATGATTGCGGGGTTGGTTTTCGGCGCAGTTATGTTGATTACCGCGCTTATCACCTTTTTCTCAATAAAAAATCATAAAACCTCCCATCGTTTCGAGCCTCCGAAAAAACAAGCCAATATCTTTTTATCTTATTTCTCTGCTATAAAATGCAAGCCTTATTTACTAATTCTTATCCCTTGGGTTATGAATATGGCGGGAATTACTATTGTGCAAAGCGTTTTAAAATACTATTTTGACCATATCTACAAGCAAAGCGACCTTCTGACTATCGCAATGGGAATTCTAATATTAACCGCACTTATTTTCATCCCTCTATGGGTGGCAATATCAAAGCGTATCGGGAAAAAGTTTTGCTATATTATAGGTTTGTCTATTATCGCGCTTAATTTAATTCTCTTTTTTATCTTTGCGCACACGACGGGAATATGGTATGCGTTTCTAACTATGTTTTTAACCGGTTTCGGACTTTCCACAACTTATGTGTTCCCGTGGTCTATTGTCCCCGATGCTATTGAATATGACTATATTACTCACGGTAAACGTCGCGAAGGGGTATTCTACGGAATGTGGACATTTGTTTCAAAGGTGGCATCGGCGTTTGCACTGTGGCTTACCGGGTGGGTTTTACAAATTTCGGGGTATATTCGCCTGACCGATAAAATTGCAGAACAACCCCCATCTGCGCTTTTCGGTATCCGTTTTCTTACGGGTCCCGTGTCCGCAATATTTTTTGTAATCGGCGCTTTAGTATTGTTTTTCTATCCTATCACCAAAGAAAGATATAAAATCATACGCGAGCGCGCTCAAAAAATAGAAAGCGGGGAAATCCAATCCGGCTTGGACGGCTTGGATTTTTAAACCTTAAAACCGTTTAATAGTGGCAAAGTCATCCTGATTGTATGAAAAGTATTCACGAAAGGTAGATGCATCATCTAAATGGGTGGCTCCGACTTTGCTCATCCACCGGGCTGATGGTTTTCAGTTTGCTACGCTCAATGACCGGTCGATGAGTGTAGCCGAAGCGCGCTCAAGACGACTCTCAATCGGGCAAAAATTAAATTTGCACTGCAATTTATTATTATCACTCCGAAAAATTTTACTTTTTAGCAAATTTCTTTTATAATAATCCTCTTTTTTAAAATTACAGATTGTGGAAGGGGAATACGATGGATTCCGAAACGAAAAAAATTCTTGACCAAAAGGCGCGTGATTTCCGAAGGGATATACTGCTTATGCTTTATGAGGCAAACAGCGGGCATCCCGGCGGCTCGCTTTCCGCGATAGACGTAATAGCATATCTTTTCCTTAAAGTTATGAAATTCGACCCGAAAAACCCCTCAATGCCCGACAGAGACCGTTTTATTTTGTCGAAAGGGCATGCCGCACCCGCTCTGTATGTGGTGCTTGCAAACGTGGGATATTATTCAACCAGATTGTTGAAAACGCTTCGTAAGCTCGGAAGCCCGTTGCAGGGTCATCCCGACAGCCGAAAACTTCCCGGCGTGGAAACATCCACAGGCTCGCTCGGACAAGGCATATCTATTGCCGGAGGTATGGCTCTTGGCGGAAAACTCGATAAGATGGACTATAATGTCTTTACTATGATTGGCGACGGGGAATTACAGGAAGGACAGGTTTGGGAAGCGGCTATGGCTATTGCCCATTATAAATTAGACAACCTCTGCCTTTTTATTGATAATAACGAACTTCAGATAGACGGCACGGTATCGGAGATTATGAATGTTCATCCGATTGATGAGAAATTTAAGGCTTTCGGATGGCAAACTATGGAAATTAACGGCAATGACTTTGAAGAAATAGAAAGCGCAGTTGAGTTTTTTAAATCCAATAAAGGAAGCGGTATGCCGACCGCTATCATTTCCCATACCGTTAAAGGTAAGTGTATTTCATTTATGGAAAACAAATTGCAGTGGCATGGCGTAGCGCCTAAGAAGGATGAAGTCGAAAAGGCGCTTGATGAGTTGGGATGTGTTGAGTCGCTTGATAACTGGCTTAAGGAGGTCGAGATATGGAAAAGATGAAGTTTGCCTCAACCCGAAGCGCATACGGAAAAGCCCTGCTTAAACTCGGCAAAGAAAACCCCAATATCGTAGTTATGGATGCCGACCTTGCCTGCTCTACCAAAACCGCGCTTTTCGGCAAGGAATTTCCCGACAGATTTTTTAATATGGGTATTGCCGAAGCTAATATGATGGGGTTCGCCGCAGGTCTGGCTATTTCCGGTAAAATCGTTTACGTCAGCACTTTTGCTATGTTTGCCGTATTAAGACCTTATGAGCAAATAAGAAACTCTATTGCATCACAAAACCTCAACGTCAAAATAGTCGCAACGCATGCCGGTATTTCCGTAGGTGAAGACGGACTTTCTCATCAGGCTATTGAAGATGTTGCGATACTTCGTGCAATACCGAATATGAAAATTTTTGTTCCTGCAGATGCGGTTTCTGCGGAAAAAATGGTCGAAGAAGCATCTAAAATTCTAGGTCCAGTTTATATCCGTCTAAGCAGACCCGATACGCCTACTATTTACAATCCGAACGACTATGTTTTCCATAAGGGACAGGCTAATATCCTTAAAGATGCTACCGAGGCAAGAATAGCCTTTATTGCAGCGGGAAATATGGTTTATGAAGCGTTAAAGGTTTCCGAACGCTTTGAAAATGAGGGCATATCGACAATCGTGGCGGATTTCTCCTCTATAAAACCGTTGGATAAAGAAAAATTAATCAGCATAGCAAGACGCACAAAGCTTATCATAACTATGGAGGAGCATACGGTAATCGGCGGGCTTGGAAGCGCGGTATGTGAGACATTATCCGAGGAATACCCCGCGCCTGTAATCCGTATCGGTATTAACGATTTATTCGGAGAGTCGGGAAGCCCCGCTGCACTTTTCCAACAGTTCGGGCTAAATTCGGAAGAGGTTTACCGCAGGTTGCTTAAAAAAATACGGTATTTATAGGTTTAATTCAAGCAATCTCTCGGCATTTTTGTAAAAAATCATTGTTTCAAACATTTCGCCTAAGTTCAGTCCTTTAATCTTTTCGACAAGTTTGACGGGGTCTGTCCATGGGTAATCGCTGCCGAAAAGTATCTTGTAGGGTCCATGCCCGTATATTATTTCCTTCATCTGCCATTCTTCCATTTCAAGACAAAAGCCCGTGTCAAAATATACCCCATGCATACCCATAAGATATTTTTCCACGTCATCCCACATAAGCCATCCGCCCATATGCGCAAGAACGACTTTCAAATCCCCCTCAAAGGCCTTAATCTGTCCGAAACGCTTTGGAGTTCCGTGAACACCGTCAAAACCTATATCCCTGCCTGCGTGAAAATAGACAATCAGTCCCAAATCCCTGCATCCCTCGTATATATCGGTCATTTTAGGGTCATCGGGGTAAAACTCCTGATATTCGGGATGCATTTTTATACCCTTTATTTGTTTCTCTTTGAGAAATTCCAACTCTTCGCGAACGTTTCCTATTGAAGAAAAATCCGGGTGAATTGTGCCGAATGATATTACTTTTTTATGTTCGGGATTTTCGTTATATTTAATCATCTTGCGGTTAATCCCCATAACCTGATCCGGTTTGGTCGCAATAGGTAAGTTAATTGAAATAGAGATACCGCGTTCTTCCATACTTCTTTTTAAATCAAAAACCGTTCCGTTACCAAGCGCTTTCATCCCGGATTCCTCTTCAAGATACTCAATAGTGTATTGTGCAATATTTTCAGGATAAAAATGTGTGTGCGTATCAATAATCACCGCGCCCCTTCCTCCGATTTAATTATAAGTTAAAGGAATTTATTATTCAAGAAAGCTCCTTTATATAATCCAAAGCCTTGTCTATTTCGTCAACGGAAACCGAAAAAGAAAACTTACCGTCTTTATCAAACACATTGCCGATATCTTCAAGCAAAACTATGTTTATTTTACCCGATTTGTTTTTTTTATCCATAAAAAGCGAAGAACGGATTTTCTCTTTATTGATTGATTTTATATCCGGCAAAAATCTTAAAAGCTCAAATTTTTTAAGAGTATCGACTATTATATCGAAAATACTTTTTTTAAGCCCCGCCTTTTCGACAGCAATATACGCCTCGGCAACCATCCCCAAAGCTACGGAAAACCCGTGAGGTATCTTGTAGTCCGAAGCGTTTTCGATAGCGTGTCCTATTGTATGTCCGAAATTGAGTATTTGACGAAGTCCTGCTTCCTTTTCGTCCAATTCCACAACACGGGCTTTAATCCCGCAACTTTTTTCGATAACCTGTATTAATATTTCTTCGTCTTTTCGGAGAATTTTATCCTTATTTGAACTTAAAAACCCGAAATAATCGCGACTTTTAATAAAACTATGCTTGATAATCTCCGCAAGCCCGTTTATAAACTCAATTTCGGGGAGAGTAGTAAGAAACCCTACGTCTATTATTGCGGATTGTGGCTGATAAAATGCACCTGCAAGGTTTTTACCCTCAGGAGTATCGACCCCGGTTTTACCCCCGACCGAACTGTCCACCATAGCAAGCAGGCTTGTCGGCACCTGAATAAACGGAATACCACGCATATAAATCGATGCCAGAAAGCCTGCCATATCTCCGGTTACCCCTCCCCCGAAAGCAATCATTAGCGATTTCCTGTCGAGGTTGGCTTGTGCTAACTGCGAAAACAGGCTCATTATCGTATCCATCTTTTTGTTTTCTTCACCTGCGGGAAAAACGGCTTTTACACAGGAAAATTCTTTGAAAATGTCGTTAAGAAAATCCCCGTATATATTATCTATGTTTGAATCCGTAACTACCGCTATTTTAGACGGGGACAAGTTATTAAGATACGAATTTATTGTATCTGCAAAAATACCGTTACCGATAGTTATATCGTAAGATAAATCAACAGCTTTTTCGAGATTGATATGAATTTTTTTCATTTCTTATTCCTGTAAATTAATAGTTTTCAGTTTCTTTCCGCAAATTTTTTGAAACCGTGATTTAATGTCATCATCCATAGTAAGATACAAAACCTGCCACCCCTCTTCAACAAGCGCCTTGGTTTCTTCGATAAGGTAGTCCCGTCTTTCCCAATCTGAATACTGGAAAGCATCGTCAAGTATAAAGAACAACGAATTTTCGCCCGTAAGTTTTCGGGCTATTCCTACACGAAGCGCAAGTAAAACCTGCTCACGCGCCCCTGTGCTTAATTCGCTTAACTTGAAAGAGCGACCATCCCCGTCATTTAAGACAAGCTCCTCGCCGTCAAAGCGGATTTTATTATATCTTTTGGTGAATTTATAAATAAGGTCTGTAATAGACTTATCGTTAATTATTTCCTCAATTTCACTATCCTCTTCTTTAATGAATTCTTCAAGCACGTCTTTTACGCAATGCCCCGCTATCATAAGCGAAAGGTTTTTGCTGATTTCGTTTTTGTATTCAAGGATTTTTGCCTCTATTCTTTCGGATATTTCCTCATCGGATAAATTCAAGGTGCTTCCGATATAATCGGACAATTTATCTTTTAAAGAAACCCAATCATTGTTTTTGCTTTGTATAGCCTCTTCCATTACTCTGATTTTATTATCAATTTCATCAAGTTCATTTTGCGAAAACTCTGTGTTTGCAGGGTCTCTTCTAAAATCATTTTCCTTAATATTCAAAGAAGAAAACTCTTGTTGAATTTCACTTAGGTTTTTCTCTAAACTCCCGCGTTTTATCTTCAGATTTCGGAGCGTCTCCTTCCACAAATCTTCCGTAACATCAATCCCCAAGTTATTAAAGAGGTTATCAATCTCTATTTTAAGCCCTTTTATTTGGAAAGCCTTATCCTCGTAATCTTTTTTTATATAATTATTTTTTTCAATTTGTCTTTTAAGACTTTCTTTTTCGGTATCAAAATCCGCCTCGGAATTTAATTCTCTGTTGAATTTTTTATAAAAATCCTCGCGAATTTTCATCAATTCATTTGATTCAAGGTCAATTTTCCCCTTCCTGTTTAAAAACCAAAGTATAGTAAAAATCGAAAGAGAAACAAACCCCGTCGCGGTAACTATTACTTGCGCTAAAAACGGAAAAACAAAAATCGAAACACCGACCGCTAATAAAGCAACCAAACTTAACAGCAAAAGAAATGTTGCAAGCCCACGTTTTTGTTTGTTACGGTTTTCGTTGTATATTTTTTTGGATATTTCAAGCCAATCTATCAGATAGTCCAAATCCTTATAGCCTTCAATTTCTTTTTGCAGATTAAAGCATTCCTGCTTAACCTTTTCATATTCGCTTATTTTCTGGGATAGCATATACAAGTCATCTTGCGAGATATAAACGATTTCATTGCGCAGTTTGTCTATTTCCTGCTTCAGTTTAAATGCGTAATACCGTTTTGCTTTTATGAGTTCCTGTTTTTCCTTTTCGATATTAGACTTTTGATATTCAAAGCGTTGTATTTCCAATCGAATCGGGCTTTGATAATACTTTTCGGATAAACTTTTGAGGTTGCCGAGTTCATGCGAGGTGTCTAAATGAGTTTTGTTCGCGCCCTGCTTGTTTCCCGTAATAATTCCATTTTCAAGCGAGGTATATCCGGTTTCATTAGGTATTTGACTTTTTACACGACGATAAACATCCTGTCTCGATAAAAGCTCTTTGATTCTGCTTTTAGTAACGCCTGCGCCGTCTATCCCGCTTTCCGCACCCTTGATATACAATAAACGAAACAGGCTTTTCGGCAGAGTATTATCTTTTTGAATTAGTATGTCGTCTATCTTTTGCTTATAGTCGGGTGAAAACTCAAGATTATTTTTATTATCAAATCCGCTTATTATAACCTTAGCCCCGCCGCTGAATGACCTTGCCCGCAAATCCCTGCTTGTTTCTTTGTCGATATCAAAAACAGATTTGATAAGATTTTCAACAATCGTCGTTTTTCCTCTTTCATTTTTACCGTAAATCAAGGTTAAGGATGGGATTTCATAGTCGAAATCAATCAAAGGACCTGAGTTTACAATCTTTATTTTATCTATCTTAATAGCCATACTTATTTCTCCGAATACACAATTTCAAGGGCTTTACGCAAAGCGAGTTTTTTTAATTCATCCGCGTTATCATAATTAAGATTTAATTCCTCGATTTTTCGGGTGATATTTCCGGCAATCACCGCGAGGTCTTTATCGGCTTGGATTTTAAGGCCTTCAATATCCGGACTTTCCACTAAATTTGCCCCTTTTTTTTCTATAACCCCCGATACGGTTTTCGCCACACCCTCACGGGAACTGCAAAATCCCCAAATCCTGAGTTTAATATAAACGTTTGACGGAATAATATCGCCGACATATTCTCTCTCAAAGTCCGACCATTGCTTATTAAACTGTGCTTCTACCTGTGCAGCCTCGTTATCATCGGGTATAATAAAAAACTCCATATCAATATAAACCGGCGGCGCTACAAGATACAAACTGCTCGCCTTTAATGTTTCGGTATCCAAGACAAGAACCCTTCTTTGTCCCGTCTCGCTATTGCGAACAGGATAAGGCGAGCCGGCATAAACAACCCGTCCGTTTTCAATCTCCATAGGTTTATGCAAATGACCGAGTAAAACCAAATTCGGTTCAAATATACTAATATCGCTTCTTGTTAATGGAAAATACCCTATTTCTCCGCCGTTCAAATCAACTTGCTTACGTTCAAAATCGCAATGTGAAACCAAGACCCATTTTTGCGCTCGGTTTTTGCCCGTCCAATAATTATTTAGCAATTTCCCGGCAAAAGCGCTCTCCTTGTAAGGCAGAAATAATATATCAAGCCCGTCAAAGTTTCTCATTACGCTTTCTTCCATAACTTCTATATTTTGAGCGCTGAATTTATGATTACTAATTTGTATATCGTGATTACCCGGTATAATCAAAAAATTAAATTTTGTGTATTTTTCGGCAAGCGTATCCAAATCACTGTAACCGTCATAATCTTTGTCAAGCGTATCGCCCGCCAAAACCATAGTTGAAATATCTTCATTAATAAGGATATTTATAATTCCCTCTAAATTTGCAAACCTTTCCCCGTTCTTTGAGTTAAGATGCAAATCTGCGGTAACGGCTATTTTCATAATTTCCCCGCGCTAATTTGAATTACAATTATTCTATGAAGTAACGCCTCTTATGTCAAGTATTTTGCCTTCTAACAAAAATTGATTGATTGTGCTGCATAATTTGATATTTTTGCTTTTATACTTTAAAATTATACCTTATATTGTAATTAACTATATACCACATAAGAAAAGATAAGAAAAAGAAGGTGCGGGCAAGTATGGTATTCCGTTTGTTCAATAATCATTCTGATTTGATTGTCTCACGAAGGGTTATATTGAATTTTAATAATTTAGGGCAAAACTCAGGTTTAAAATTAATCAATCGAAGATTTTTTAGAATCTTTCGTTCTTTCCATATTCTTTTATGCGCATATCAAATTTGCGTTTTAGCTTTATCTTTGGTAATTTTTTACAATAATAAAACTCGCTTAAATTTTACCTCAATAAGGCTCATTTGCTAAACCTTTTTTCTTTTACCGAACTTTAACTAAACAAAAGGAGCGTATAATATGGATCATCTTCAACAGCTTGAAAATACAAGCGTCCATATACTACGGGAAGCCTATGCTAATTTTAAAAATATGTGTATGCTATGGTCGATAGGAAAAGACAGCACGGTGCTTTTATGGCTTGCGCGCAAGGCATTTTTCGGGCATGTCCCCTTCCCTTTAGTGCATATAGATACTTCATTCAAAATTCCCGAAATGATAGAATACCGCGACCGTCTGACGGCAGAATGGCGTCTCACTATGATTTACGGTCAAAACTTGGATGCTTTGGAAGAAAAGAAAACCTTTCCCGACGGTAACATTGACCGCATAACCTGTTGTAAACTTCTTAAAAGCGAAGCTCTTAAAAACACGTTAAGCGGTAAATGGAAACGTTTTAGGTTTAACCATGAGAAAGGCAAGTATGAGGTGGATAAAAACACCGAACCTTATATCGGCGTTATTGTCGGGGTGCGTGCCGATGAGGAGGGGTCTCGCTCTAAGGAAAGATATTTCTCACCGAGAGATAGAGAAAGCGACTGGGATATCGGAGACCAGCCACCGGAATTTTGGAATCAGTTTAAAACCGATTTTGCTCCCGGGACCCATATCCGTATCCATCCTTTGCTTGACTGGACGGAACTTAATATCTGGGAATACATAAAACGCGAAAATATACCCACGGTTTCGCTTTACTATAATCAAGGCGATAACAAGCGGTATCGTTCGCTCGGGTGTGATCCCTGCACTTATCCCGTTGATTCTTCGGCAAAAAACGTGGATGAGATAATCGAAGAGCTTAAGACCGGCAAATTCGCACATATTGCGGAACGTTCCGGTCGTGCGCAGGATAAAGACGACGGCGGCGGACTTGAAACTCTACGCCGCGGCGGATATATGTAAGGGGATTTATATGCAAAAACAAAAAATGAATATCGTTATAGCAGGTCATGTTGACCACGGCAAAAGCACCGTTATAGGCCGTCTTCTTGCCGATACTCAAACTCTCCCCGAAGGAAAGCTTGAAAGCCTGAAGGAGATGTGCGAACGTAATTCAAAGCCTTTTGAATATGCGTTTCTTATCGATGCTTTAAAAGATGAGCAGGCTCAGGGTATTACTATCGACGCAGCAAGAGTATTTTTCAAAACCTCAAAAAGAGATTATATTATTATCGATGCACCCGGACATATAGAATTTTTAAAAAATATGGTTACGGGAGCCTCCCGTGCAGAGGCGGCACTTCTTGTTATTGATGCCAAAGAAGGGGTGCGGGAAAACTCAAGAAGACACGGGTATATGCTTTCTATGCTCGGCATAACTCAAATCGCTGTCTTGGTTAATAAGATGGATTTGGTTGACTACGATGAAACGGTTTTCAAAAATATTGTAGCGGAATATTCCGAATTCCTGAATGAAATAAAGATTACCCCTTCGGCTTTTATCCCCGTTAGCGGTATGGATGGCGATAATATCGCATCTCTAAGCGACAAAACCGAATGGTATAAAGGGGACACGGTTCTTGAGGTTCTCGATAATTTTAAAAAGGAAAAAGCATTGTCCGACAAGCCGTTCCGTATGCCCGTTCAGGATGTTTATAAATTTACCAAGTTCGGCGATGACAGAAGGATTATGGTCGGAACAGTGGAAACCGGCTCTGTCTCCATAGGCGATACGGTTATATTCTACCCGTCCGGCAAAAAAAGCAAAATTAAATCATTTGAAAGTTTCAATACTTCACCTATTAAAAACGCAAGTGCCGGATATGCCTCAGGTTTTACCCTTGATGAACAGATTTACGTTACACGGGGTGAGGTTGCGGTAAAAAAGGAAGAGCAACGCCCAGAGGTTACATCGCGTATCCGTGCAAATATATTTTGGCTCGGCAAGAAACCGATGGTCAAAAAAAAGGAATATTTCCTCAAAACGGGAACGGCAAAGGTCAGCGCCCGCATTGAAAAAGTTGTCCGCGTAATAGATGCATCCAACCTTCAATCGTCGGAAAATAAGCAACAAATCGAAAGACATGATGTTGCGGAATGTATCTTAAATCTCGGTAAAGCCATTGCTTTCGATACATCCGAAAATATTTCACAAACAAGCAGGTTTGTGATTATCGACGATTATGAAATTTGCGGAGGAGGAATTATCCGCCAAGGGCTTTCCGATAAGCAATCCGATGCACGGGACCAGATTTTATTGCGAAACTATAAATGGGATAAAAGCATCATTTCAACCGTAGAACGTGCGGAACGATATAACCAGAAATCCGCCCTCATAGTAATTACGGGCGAAGAGGATACCGGCAAAAAACCTTTAGCGCGAAAACTTGAAGAAAACCTTTTTCGCGAGGGCAAATTCGTTTATTTCCTTGGAATAGGCAATGTTCTTTACGGGGTTGATGCCGATATACGGGATAGCGATGAGAGAAGCGAACATATCCGCAGACTTGCAGAAATCGCGCATATATTGCTTGATACGGGAATGATTTTAATAATAACCGCAAAATCGCTTACACAGGAGGATTTAGAGCTTATTAAAATGAGCGTAAATCCCGATGATATACTTTCGGTTTGGGTCGGCGACAAAATTACTACCGATTTGGAATGCGATATGCATATTTCGGGAAATGATACAACCGAGGAATCCTGCAACAGGATTAAGGGAATTCTTCAGGAAAGCGGCGTTATTTTTAAACCTTGGTAAAAAAATATAAGTAGGTGGGTTTTATGGGAACTGATTATATCTTAAAGTGTCTTGAATGTGGTAAAGAAATCGATAATGACGAACTTCAGCTTGTTTGCCCGATTGAGCATAGACCGTCATTTTTGAGGGCTATTTATAAAAACAAAAAATTGGAAGTAAAAGACGAAACATTGGGGTTTTATAAATTTTCAGACTGGCTTCCGATTAAGCGTATGCTTAAAAATTCAAGCGCTCCCGTTACTTACAGGAGTCAAAAACTCGCGGAACGTATAGGAATCCCTAACCTGTATATTACCTTTAACGGATATTTCCCCGAAATCGGGGCTAATATGACAACCGGCAGTTTTAAGGAATGTGAAGCATATTCGGTTTGCGCAAGATTACCGGATGATTTTTCGGATGTCTTGGTTGTAGCCTCGGCAGGCAATACCGCCCGCGCATTTGCCAAAGTATGCTCGGACAACAATATTAATCTCTTGCTTGTCGTTCCCGAAAAAAATATTGAGGCTTTATGGTTTGCAGAAGAATTAAACCCATGCGTAAAACTTCTTTGCGCAGGAGCAGACAGCGATTATTCCGATGCTATTTATTTATCGGAATTAGTATGTAAGATTAAGGGTTTTGTCGCGGAGGGCGGCGCTAATAATGTTGCGCGCAGAGACGGTATGGGAACAACCGTATTATCCGCCGTTACTACTATCGGTCAAATCCCCGATTATTATTTTCAAGCAGTCGGAAGCGGAACCGGTGCTATCGCCGCATGGGAGGCTAACCTTCGTTTTATCGAAAGCAAAGATTACGGCAATAAAAAAATGAAACTTATTCTTTCCCAAAATGACCCTTTTCTTTTGCTTAAACAATCATGGGAAACCCGTAAACGCGAGCTTTTTAAAATTGACGAAAGAGAGGCAAAAGCTCAGATTTTTACAATCAATGCCAAGGTACTTTCCAACAGAAACCCTCCCTACGGTATAGTCGGCGGACTTTATGATGCATTGTGGGATACAGACGGTATAATTCTCGGTGCAACAAACGATGAGGCGCGTTTAGCGGGAATTTGGTTTAAAGAAGCCGAAAAAATTGATATTTCGCCTGCAGCCTCCGTTGCCCTTGCTTCTCTGATACAATCCGTTCAATCCGAATTGATTGATACGGACAAAATTATTATGCTCAATATTACAGGCGGCGGTATAGAAAGGTTCAAAACCGAACATAAAATTATCTATCTTAAACCGGCTAAGGTAATCAACAGGGAAGATTTCAGTATAGATAAAATCAAAAAAGCTATAGAAAAATTATTTTAATGGAGGAATAAATAGGATGGACATTTTCGATAAATGTAAGTCCGACGGTGGTTTTTTTCCAAGGTATCGTATGGAGAACGACAATTTCTTTACCCAGCCGGTTATGGATACTCCTCCCGGAACGGTGATGAAGTTTCACGGTAAAGAACAAATTATCTGGTCGGTAAACAGTTATTTGGGGCTTGCAGGCAACGAAGAGATTAAATCCGTTGCCCGCGATACGCTTGATGAGTGGAGTGTCAGCGGTCCTATGGGTTCGCGTATGATGAGCGGTAACACAATTCATCATATAGAACTCGAAAAACAACTCGCGGAATTTGCTCAAAAAGAAGCCTCTATTCTTTTCAACTACGGTTATCTCGGCGTTATAGGCTCTATTGCTTCTATTTTGGGACCTGATGATACAATCGTGATGGATAAACTTGCTCACGCCTGTATAATCGACTCTGCGTTAATGTCGCGGGCGCAATTAAGGGTTTACCGTCATAACGATATGGAAAGCCTTGAAAATACCCTCAAACGGGCTAATAAAAACCGCAAAGGCGGGGTGCTGATTCTTACTGAAGGTGTTTACGGTATGACCGGCGACCTTGCCAAACTTGATGAAATCTGCGCGCTTAAAGAAAAATACAACGCCCGCATTTTTGTTGATGATGCCCACGGTGTCGGGGTTGTGGGAGACAAGGGAAGAGGCGCTGCCGACTTTTTCGGGGTTCAGGATAAAGTCGATTTGTATTTCGGCACTTTCGCCAAGGCTTTCGCATCTATCGGGGGCTTTACCGCAGGCGATACCGATGTTATCCAGTGGATAAGATACAATGCCCGAACCCAAATTTTCGCAAAAAGTCTCCCGATGATTTACGTTAAATCCCTCGAAAAAACTTTAGAATTGGTTATAAACGGAGACGACAGGCGAAAAAAATGTTTTGAAAATTCTCGTAAACTTGCAGACGGGCTCAGGGATTTGGGATATTTTATTGCTAAGGTTGATTCCCCTATCGTGCCGGTATTTTTGCCTGAGGGCGAGGAGATGGCTACCACAATGATGGCTTACCTCAGGGAACGCGGGGTGTTTATTTCCGCAGTAGTTTATCCCGTTATTCCGCGCGGACTTGCTCTTATTCGTATGATTCCTACCGCTGCCCATACCGACGAACAGATTAATACAACAATAGAAAAATTTAAAGAAATGAGAGACGAACTCAAACTCCATCTCAATATGGACCCGAAGGTAGTTCATAGAATCTACTCCGGGCATGATGAATAATATATTTGAAATATAAGGGGACGCTCTAAAAGGCGTCCCCGTTATATGTTATGGAGGTTTTATGATTTCAAAGGATAAACTCGCCTTATATCAGGAAGAACTGAAAGATAAAAGCGCTGAGCAGGTCTTAAAATGGGCTTTCGATAATTTCAATATAAAAAAAGTTGCTTTGGCGACAAGTCTAAGTATAGAAGATCAGGTTTTAACCGATATGATAATCAAAATAAACCCCGAAGCCCGTATATTCACCTTGGATACGGGACGTCTTTTTGAGGAAACCTATCAAACTATTGACGCTACCTGTATGAAATACAAAATAAAAATGGAAATACTGTTTCCCGACAAGAAAAAAGTAGAAAAAATGGTTAATGAAAAAGGTATTAACCTGTTTTATGAGAGCGTGGATAACAGAAAACTTTGTTGCAATATCCGAAAGGTAGAATCGCTTAAAGCTATGTTATCATCATTAGACTGCTGGATAACGGGTTTGCGCAGGGAACAATCCGTTACCCGTGCCGATGTCAAAAAGATAGAATGGGACGATGCCAACAACATATTCAAACTCAACCCGCTTGCAGACTGGAGCGAAGGCGACGTGTGGAATTATATAAAAGAGAACAATGTTCCGTATAATAAACTCCAGGACAGGCATTTCCCTTCAATCGGATGCGCGCCCTGCACCCGCGCCATAAAAGAAGGTGAGGATATTCGTGCCGGCAGATGGTGGTGGGAAAATCCCGAACACAAAGAATGCGGACTTCATATAAAAAAATAGCCGATTTCTTTGACTAACATTTCATATTACCTTATAATAAGAAGGTTTGGGGCTATATCTTTGTTAATTTCTTAGGTTTAGTGTCCTTATCATTTATGTGGGTTGTTGTTTCAGAGTTTTTATCAGGATAGAAATTGACTGAATAAAATCGAATTTTGTCGAAATTTAGCTTATTAGTTTAAGGGGTGGACTCGGCAAAATTAAAAATCAATTTTTTCAGGAGGCATTTATGACAAAAGAATTTTTCAAAACCCCGAAGGAGTTCAGGAAATTAGCTTCTCAAATCAGGACTACCGTCCAAACTGCATTTAACAGGAATAATGTAATTCCTATGGATTATCCAAAGGAGGCTTATCATTTGGCAAAAAACAGTCCCGGAACCGTGGAACTTACGGGAATGCCTATTTATAAGCCCGAAGAACAGGGATTACCGTTCGGAGCAAATATGCTTCTTTTTAATGACGGGACGGTGTTCGGCAGATGTGCTGCGGCAAGACGGATTCTCGGCGAACCTAACGTGGATTTAAAGGAATATTCCGCAAAAGTGCGCGAGGCTATCTATAAAACCAGATACAAAATGATGTATCACGCACAGGCTGTTATCGGGCTTGATAAAGATTTTATGATAAAAGCCCACCTGCTTATTCCCGAAAACCACGAAAATATAATGTTGTCCTGGCTTTTGAATTTCCAGTATATAAGCGACAGGTATTATAATATGTATAAGGATTCGCGGGAACTTCCCGACGGAGACATCTACATCTTCTCCGACCCCGACTGGTCTCATCCCGACCATCCGCTCGGCTTGACTTTTTTTGACCCGGAAAACAACGTTGCGGTATTGCTCGGTATGAGATATTTCGGCGAACATAAAAAAGGCACGCTTACATTATCATGGGGAACTGCGACACGCAACGGTTTTGCATCCTGCCACGGCGGTTTAAAACGTTACAACCTTGATAACAACAAAAAATATGTTGTCGCCGTTTTCGGACTTTCCGGTTCGGGAAAATCCACTATCACACATGCCAGACATAATAACAAATACAATATTACCGTTCTTCACGATGATGCATTCATTATTAACCTGAAGAATAAGTATTCCATTGCGCTTGAGCCGGCTTATTTCGACAAGACTCAGGACTATCCTATGGACTGCGAAGATAATAAATTTATACTTACATTGCAAAATTGCGGTGCATTTTTGGGCGAAGACGGCAAAGTTTATCCCGTTACGGAGGATATCCGCAATAGGAACGGGCGCGCCGTTAAATCAAAACTTTGGTCTCCCAACAGGGTTGACAGGATTGATGAGCCGATTAACGCCATTTTCTGGCTTATGAAAGACCCCACTATCCCCCCTGTAATCAAACTAAAAGGGGCATCGCTCGGCTCCGCTATGGGCGCTACTCTTGCAACCAAACGCACTACCGCGGAACGTCTTGCTCCCGGCGTTGACCCTAACGCTCTTGTGGTCGAGCCTTATGCAAATCCGTTCAGAACCTACCCTCTTGAGAAAGACTATTCCGCTTTTAAAAATCTTATTGAAGAGGGCGTGGACTGTTATATCCTCAATACCGGAATGTTTATGGACAAAAAGGTTAAACCCGAACACACTCTCGGCGTTATTGAGGCTATTATCGAGGGTAAGGCTAAATTCGAGAAATGGGGCAACCTCTCCGATATTGAAATTTTAAAAGTTGACGGGTTTAATGCGGAATTTACCGATAAAAATTACAAAGAAGAGTTTATCAAGCGATGGAATGACCGTATAAACTATATTAAATCAAGAGATACGGAAAAAGGCGGAGTTGATAAACTCCCGTCGGATGCATTAGAATCGTTGGAAAAGGTATTAAAAGAATTGGGATAAATTCATCACGAGCGCTCTTCGGAGCGCCTTTTTTTTACAAGAAGCCCTCTTTATTTTTTAGTTTCTTTTTCAATTGCCTGTTTATATTCTCAATAACATTTGAAGTTACGAATAATTGCCTTAAGTATATTGTCCCTGAATTTTTCAGCAGTCCCATAGCCGGGAATAGAATCAAGGTTGGAAAAACTCCATTTGCTTAGGGGGACAAATAACTTTGTGAAAATACACACTAACCTTATAAAAATTTGCATTTTATAAAATAACGCTTTAATATAAATTGTTTATTAATCAAACTAAAAAAGTAGGAGCTTAATAATGGAAGGAGATTTAAGCGTACTCCTCGCAGCTTCTGCCTCAATCGGATTTCTACACACTATCTTAGGACCTGATCATTATATTCCGTTTGTAGCGATTGCGCGCGCAAGAAAATGGTCGCTTCTCAAAACGTCTCTGGTTACTTCTGTTTGCGGATTGGGACATATAGCGGGTTCCGTTATTCTCGGTATTATAGGTATCGCACTCGGAACAGCTATTTCTCAAATAGAAGTTATAGAGGAGTTTAGAGGCGATATTGCGGGATGGTTATTAATAGGTTTCGGGCTTGTTTATATGATATGGGGAATACGCCGCGCAATAAAAAACAAACCCCATACCCATACCCACACACATCCCGACGGCACAACGCATCTGCATAAGCACACCCATAACAAAGAGCATTCACATATTCACGCGGAGGACAAGCCTGTGTCGGTAGTACCATGGACGCTTTTTATTATCTTTGCGTTCGGACCATGCGAACCTCTAATCCCGATTTTGATGTATCCCGCTTTACAACATAATATCGGCGGGGCGGTTTTAGTTACAGCCGTTTTCGGTGTAGTTACTATTGCTACGATGCTCGGAGCCGTAATTGCGCTTTATCTTGGAGTAAAGGTGCTTCCTTTCAAGCGATTTGAACGGTATGCTCACTCAATTGCGGGGGCGGTAGTCTTACTTAGTGGTATCGCTGTGGTGTTTTTAGGATTGTAAATAGTTTTCCAATAAAATTATAACGGAGGTAATTATGGAATATGCGGTATTGCCGAAAAGCGGTTATGATAAATTCATATCGTTTTTAGCAAAACAAAAAAAACTCGTCGCTCCCGTTTATAAAGGTAATAACCATTACGCTTTTGAGCCTGTAACTAACGCCGAACAAATCTCGCTTAGTTATATCCCGACAATTCTACCGCCTAAAAAATATTTTATGCCTCAATACGAAACGCTTGTCGAATACGATACCCACGAAGGACAAAATATGCAGGCGGTTGTCGAATTAGAGGATTTAATACTTTTCGGTGTCCATACCTGCGACATTGCGGGAATTCAATGCCTTAATATGGTTTTTATCGACCGTCCGAGAGACCTGAACTACCTTATACGAAAAAACCACATTATTATCATAGGCTTTGAATGTAATAACTATTGCGACTCCGATGCTTCCTGCGGACTTATGGATACCTACAATCCCAATGGCGGTTACGACTTGTTTCTAACCGACCTCGGCGATTATTTCCTTGTCCATATCAGCACGCATGCCGGCGAGGAATTGGTTGTAAAAAGCAAAGCCTTTGAAGATGTAAAACCCAATCATTTTGAGGATTTAAAAGCGCTTCGTAAAAAGAAAGAGGGGATATTCAAGCCGGAAGTTCCTGTCAATCGCGATGATATTCCGAAGATGTTTGAAGAGGGATTTGACTGCGAGGTTTGGGAGGAAATCGGAAACCGTTGTCTTTCCTGCGCAAACTGCACAAACGTATGTCCTACGTGTTATTGTTTTGACGTTAAAGACATACCTAACCTCGACCTCAAAACGGGAAAACGTATCCGTATTTGGGACTCCTGCCAAAACGAACCTTTCGCAAAGGTTGCCGGCGGGGAAAGTTTCCGTGAAAAACGCAAAGACCGTAAACGCCATCGTTTCAACAGGAAATTTAATTATCCCGTTAAACGGTATTCCCGCTTTTTCTGCACGGGTTGCGGAAGATGCACAAGGGTATGTATGGCGGAAATAAATCTTAAAGAAACAATAGTTGCTCTTGCCGAGCAAACGGGTTATATCAAAAAGTCCGCTAAGCAGGAGGTAAAATAGATGGAAAAAATATTAATCAACCGCTCAGGTTATAGAATCAAAGAAGCCAAAATCCTGCGCACGAAAAAGATGACCGAAACGGAAAAACTCTTTGAAATTGGACTCGCCGACGGCGATTCGCTTGATTACGACCCGGGTCAATTTGTAGAGGTATCACTTTTCGGCGTGGGTGAAGCCCCTATCTCGATTTGTTCCTCCCCGACAAAAAAAGGGAGTTTTGAAATGTGCGTAAGGTCAATCGGACGTTTTACAAGCGCGATGCATCGCCTCGAAAAAGGCAATGAAATCGGTATCCGGGGACCTTTCGGCGTAGGTTTCCCTGTCCGTCATCTTGAAGGTATGGATATTTTAATGGTAGCCGGCGGGTTGGGTATCGCACCGCTTCGCTCGCTTATCAATTATATACTTGACAACCGTCGCGACTACGGTAAAGTTATGATTCTCTTAGGATGCCGTAATCCTAAAAGTATGCTTTTTAGCGATGAGGTTGACGGATGGGGTAAGCGAATGGATGTCAATTTTAATTGCACGGTCGATAAAGCCGACCCCGACTGGCAGGGTAATGTCGGCGTTATCACCTCGCTTATTCCCGGTGTTGACATCAACCCCGAAAAAACCTATGCCGTTGTTGTCGGACCTCCCGTTATGTATAAATTCGTTATATCGGAAATACTGAAAAAAGGTATCCCCGACTCGAGAATTCTTGTCTCATTGGAACGTCATATGAAATGCGGGCTCGGTAAATGCGGACATTGCCAAATCCACGATATTTATTGTTGTCAGGATGGTCCCGTATTTTTCTATGACCGCATAAAAAATCTAAAGGGGGCAATATAATGAATAATAAACCAAAGGTAGCATTTTTCGATTTTGCTTGTTGCGAAGGGTGTCAGCTTCAGGTAGCAAATCTCGGAGAGGCTCTTATAGATATTCTCGAAATTGTTGACGTGGTGGAATTTCGTGAGGTTATGAGCGAAAAATGGAATGAAAGCTACGATGTCTCCATTATAGAAGGTAGTATTACTACTCCTCACGCCGTTGAGCGGATTAAAAAAATCCGCGAGCGCTCAAAATTCCTTATTGCTTACGGCTCCTGTGCAACAATCGGCGGCGTCAACGGTATGAAACATAATTTCGACCTTGAAGAAATCCGTAATTATGTCTATAAAGACGGCGCCAGATATTTCGACACCATTCCCACCAAAGCTGTTCATGAGGTCGTCAAGGTTGATTATTTTGTTCACGGATGCCCAATATATCCGCCGGAATTTCTTGAGGTTTTAAAATCCGCGCTTTCGGGATTGCCTTACTCTGTCCCCGATAACGCGGTATGCGTGGAATGTAAATTTAATGAAAATGTCTGTATGTATGAAAAGGGATTAACCTGTGCGGGTCCCGTTACGCGCGCGGGATGTAACTCTTGGTGCGTCAATAACGGAAATATCTGCTACGGATGTCGCGGGCTTGTTTCCAATCCCAATGAAAACGGCTTTGCCGAAGTCCTTAAAAAATACAAAATTTCCGCCGAATATATTATCGGCAAGATGGATATGTATAATTCTTGCAGACTTCAAAATGAAAAGTCTAAAAAGGGAGCATAACTATGGGCAGGAATGTAAAAGTTAATGTGGAATATTTGACCCGCGTTGAGGGTCACGGTAATATAGTTGTAAACGTGAAGGATGGAACTCTTGATGAATGCCATCTCGACATTGTGGAAGCCCCGCGTTTTTTTGAGGGTATGATTCGCGGACGCTCTATTTTTGAAGCCCAGCATATTACCTCAAGAATTTGCGGTATATGTGCTTGCGGACATACTCTCGCATCGCTTCAGGCGGCGGAGGATGCTATCGGGTTTACACCCTCCAAACAAACCAACGCTCTTCGCAAACTGCTTCTGAATATGGAGATATTGGACAGTCATCTGCTTCATATTTATATACTTGTCGCACCCGACCTTTTGGGGGTAAAGAGTTTCGTTCCGTTAATTGCAAGTCATAATCAGGTAGTCCGTCGCGCATTGCGTATGAAAAAGACCGTCAACGACGTTTGCGCGCTTTTTGCAGGAAGGCATATTCATCCTATAACCTCAATAGTCGGCGGCTTTACAAGACTTCCGCGCGAGAAAGACCTTGAGGCAATGCTCGGCTTACTTGAAGGAATGGTCTCCGATATGAACGCCACAGTGGAACTTGCCGCGACACTCACTTTCCCGGATTTCCATCGTGAAACCGAATATATCGGGCTTGTGAATGATGAAGAATCTTATCCGATGCTTTACGGCGATATTGGTTCTACCGACGGTGTTCGTATGAATAAAAAGGACTACAAAAAGGCTACTAACGAATTTGTTGTCCCTCACTCCTCCGCCAAGCATACGAAACTTTCTCGAAGTTCTTATGCGGTGGGAGCTTTGGCAAGACTAAATCTCAATTTCGATAAACTCCGCAAAGAGGCTAAAGAGATTGCTAATGCCATAGGGCTTAAACCCATCACAACAAACCCGTATCTTAACACCGCCGCGCAATTAGTCGAGTGCGTTGAGTGCTTATACGATTCTATTGATATAGTAAAAAGCCTTCAAAAGTCCGGTGTTAATTATGAAGAGGAAATAGTGGTGGGATTAAACGAACAAAACCGTATTCCCGTTAAAGCCGGTATAGGGGTTGGAGCTGTTGAGGTGCCGAGAGGGCTTCTTTATCATTGCTACGAGGTTGACGATAAGGGTAAAATTATTAACGCCGATTGTATTATCCCTACAAACCAAAACGTCAATAATATAGAACACGATATGCGTAAACTTGTGCCTGAAATCCTCGACAAAACCGATGAGGAAATTACTCTTGCGCTTGAAATGCTTGTCCGCGCCTACGACCCCTGTATATCCTGCTCGGCACATTTTCTGGATGTTAAATTTGTCGGAAAAAGAAGTTAGGGCAGCGCTTAAACCGTCAAGCGACGGTCTAACCCTCATTATTACAATCGGGAACGCTTTAAGAAAGGACGACGGCGTAGGTCCATATATAGCGGAGAAAATAAAACAATCACTTCCGGAAAATATTGCGCTGATTAACGCCGGGGACACCCCTGAAAATTGTATAGATGAGGCGGTCGGGTATAACCCAAAAAAGGTTATATTTATAGATGCGGGGAATTTCGATGTAAAACCGGGAACCGTATCTGTAATTCCCGAAGATGCCATACCGCAGAATTCTTTAAGCACCCATTCTTTCCCTCTGCCGATAGTCTGCGGTATTATCAGAGAAGATACGGGGGCGGAAATTGTTTTTATCGGTATTCAGATAAAAGACATTTCTTTCGGCGAGGGAATTTGCTCGGAGGTAAAATTCGGCGCAGATAAAATTATTGAAATAATAGAGGAGACAATAAATGCATGAACTTCATCTTTTAAAGGATTTGATGGCGGATATATTAAAAATAGCAAAAGAGGAAAAAGCCGAAAAAATCACAAAGATTTATCTTCGGATGGGTGAATTTACCGAAATCAATCCCGAAATACTTACATATTACTTTGATGAACACGGCAAGGGAACTATTATCGAAGGAGCGACAATCAATATCGAGAAAAGCCCCGAAAGAGAGCTAACCCTGCTGTCGTTTGACTGCGATTAGGAGAGCGTATGTGCTATGCTATTCCGGGAAAAGTTTCCGCTATTGAGGATAATATCGTAACCGTTGACTATTTCGGTGAAAAAAAACGAGCCTATAATGAATTCGACAATCTTAAAATCGGCGATTATATATACGCACAGGGCGGATTCGTAATAAAGACTATCCCTCCCGAAGAGGCAAACTCTATACTTGCGGTTTGGCGCGAAACCTTTTTTGAACTTCAGGAGCATGATTTGCGTCTGTCTCGTATTGATATTGAAAAAAGCGGAGTTGAAAAACGACTTACTCTTATTCTCGACAAGGCAATCGAGGAACGCCCGCTCAGGAAAGACGATTTTTTATACCTGCTGAACCTTCGGGACAGCGATTCAAAGAACCTGCTTTACAAAACGGCAAATTTTTTACGTCAAAAATACCTCGACAATTCCTGCTGCGTTCACGGAATAATTGAGCTTTCAAACTACTGCGCGCGAAATTGTTATTATTGCGGTATTTCGGTTCACAACAGCAAAATCCCGCGATACCGTATGGATAAAACCGAGATACTCTCAACCGTTGAAAGCGCCGTAGAAAAATACGGGTTTAAGGCTCTTGTGCTTCAATCGGGAGAAGACCCCGCTTTCGATACGGACTTTTTTTGCGATATTATCCGTGAGATTAAATCACGTCATGCAGTCTTAATATTTATCAGCTTCGGTGAAACGGGCTTGAAATCCCTTGAAAAATTATACGAGGCAGGAGCGCGGGGGCTTCTACTGCGCTTTGAAACATCCAATCCCGATTTATACCGAAAACTCCACCCCGGTTATGAGCTTCACACCCGCATTGAACATATAAACTATGCAAGGGAACTCGGCTACCTGATAATAACGGGAGGGCTTACCGGTATTCCGGGACAAACAAACCGCGATATTCTAAACGACATCCTGCTTACCAAAGAGCTCGGGGCGGAAATGTATAGCTTCGGACCTTTTATACCTCACCCCGATACGCCGCTCGGCACTCATCCGATTACAACAAGCGAAAATATATTAAAAACAATAGCCGTATCCCGAATAGTTGACCCTCAAAATGCCAAAATTCTCGTTACCACCGCGTTTGAAACAATAGATAAAGAGGCGAGATTATCGGGGCTTATGAGCGGGGCAAATTCGGTTATGCTTAACGTAACGCCTGAAAACCTGCGGGAAAAATATTCGATATACCCAAACCGCGCACATAACGAGGAAAGTTTGCAAATCCAGATTGATGACACGCTTTCGCTGCTGTATAGTCTCGGACGCGCACCCACCGATTTAGGCGTAAGCGGGAACAGGCAAGTCTAACTATGCTTTAAAAGTATTTCTTTTTCGATATGGTAAATCTCAAAGCGGTATTGCTCAATGCGTTTTATATTTTCAAGCGAAATCCCGAAACATTCCAATTTAGCGCATTCCTCAATAACGCGAAACGCTTCCTCGGCACGCTTAATATTCGCCTTAACTAAATCCGTCAAACCGCTTCGGTTTTCGCTTCCGTATTTCAACACCCCTTTTCCTACGTCGTCCCGACTTTCTCTCGCTTCAATAAGCGCGCTATCGGGGAAAAGTGTCCTCAAAAAATGACGTATTTCTTTTAGATGAGTGGAGTTTATTTCATCATCAAACACAAATCTGCAAATATCCTCAACCACCCGAAGCCCCTCGCATGCACGGTTGATGTTGGCATCAAGCATACGATAAACCTTATCCATCAAGCGCGCCCTTGATATCCGACACGAATTTTTCAATAACATTGAGCTTGTGATAAAAACTCGCGCGATTACATATCAGGCGGGCTGTTGAATCAAAAATTTCCTCGATAGCAACAAGCCCGTTTTCCCTGAGGGTAGCGCCTGTGGAAACAATATCCACAATACAATCCGCCATTCCGGCTATTGCCGAGAGTTCAACAGAGCCGTATAATTTGATAATCTCCGCCTGTATGGAAATATTCGAAAAGAATTTCTTTGCGATATTGGCGTATTTTGTTCCTACCTGAAGGAAATCCGATGATAAAACGGATTTGGGGTCAATGTCTTTAGATACCGCAACAACCATTTTACAATACCCGAAACCCAAATCAAGCAACTCCAAAACGTCGCAGTGATGTTCCAATAAAACGTCCTTGCCGACTACGCCAATATCGGCGGTTCCTTTTTCAACATAAGTCGGCACATCCTGCGCACGGACAAGCAATACCTTTATTTTATCGTTAAGATTGAAAATCAGTTTACGCGAATCCTTCGGCACGCCGTTTTTTATTACCCCGGCTTTAAGCATAAGTTTTTCCGTATCCTCGCCTAACCGTCCTTTAGGTAACGCAATAGTAATCATCAAAAACTCCTCAAGCCTTAACGGTCAAACCGTGTGGGCTTTCCATCCTCATCAACGGCAACCATCACAAATTTAGCATCCGCCACCTCAAATATTTCGCCGCTTTTGAGACGCTCCCCGCGAATCCTGACATTAACGTCAAGCGATGAATTACCCACCCTGCAAATTTCAGCATCCATAATAACCAAGTCCCCGACCCTGACGGGAGCAAGAAAACTAACCTCTTTCACCGATGCGGTTACAACGTTAGTCCTGCAATACTGGGAGGCAAGAGTGTAAGCCAAATTATCCGCCGAAAGCATAATAATCCCGCCGTGAACGTTACCGTAATGGTTGGCATCTCTGGGCATTACGGTAAAATTCGATGACAGCTTTTTACTTCGCGACATCACAAATACCTCGTATTATATAATTCGGTTGCCTCATCAAGCGAAATATCGACTAAGTTTTCTCCCTTATTCGATATGGAAATACGATTATCGCTTGTAACGTTACCGATTGTATTAAAAGGAATTTTATATTTATCCGCCAAACCGAGTATATCCTCTTTATTATTACCGGAGTAGGAAATAATAATACGGGACTGGGTTTCGCCGAAAAGCAATGCTTCAGCGGGAATATCCTCATCAAGCGAAATATCTGCGCCGAACTTGACGGAGTTTACGGCACACTCCGAAACCGCTACGGCAAGCCCGCCGTCGGATATATCCTGCGCGGAGTTTACCAATCCCTTGTCGTTAAGCTCCCGGATAAGTTTTTGTAATGCCGCTTCAAAGTCAATATCGAATTCGGGACATTTGCCTGCAATTTTTCCGCAAACCTTTTCCAAGAAAAGCGAACCGCCGATTTCGTTTTTATTTTCGCCCAAAACCCCGATTTTATCGCCTGCTTTTTTAAAATCGGAAAGCAGGATTTTCTTATAATCGTCAATAACACCGACCGCCCCGACAACTATCGTAGGCAGGATAGGTTCGCCGTCCGTTTCGTTATACAGGGATGCGTTTCCTCCGGTAACCGGCGCGGATAAAACCTCACAGGCTCGCCCCATCCCCTCAATAGCCTTGGCAATCTGGTAATATACGGCGGGCTTTTCGGGGCTGCCGAAATTAAGGCAGTTGGTTATACCATACGGTTCTGCGCCCATGCAGGATATATTCCTGCACGCCTCGGCAACCGACTGCATACCCCCGACATAAGGGTCAAGATAGGTATAACGCCCGTTCCCGTCGGTGGTAACGGCAATTCCTTTTGTAGTCCCTTTTACGCGAAGCATCGCCCCTCCCGCCATCACCGGCTCTGCAAGGAGATTTGTTTGAACGTGATGGTCATACCGCTCATAGACCCATTCTTTAGATGCGATATTCACATCGGAAAGAAGACGTTTGAGCATATCCGTGTAAGAAATATCCATAGTAAAATCAGGCAGGCAGGTTGCTTTATCAAGGTATTCGGGAAAAATAACATCACGAACATACTGAGGCGCATCATCAACAAGATGGGTTACCGAAAGGTCGGCTTTAATAACCCCGTTTTCCTTAACGACTACGCGTGGTTTTTCCAATTTATCGGAGGTTACCTTGCCGAAAACGGAATAATCAAGTTCCCACTTTTCCATAACTTCAATGACCGCGTAAAGTTGAGAGGGTTCAATCACGGCGACCATTCTTTCCTGACTTTCGGACAAGAGAAATTCATAAGCAATCATATTCTCTTCGCGCGCCGGAATTTTGTCTATATAAATTTCAATAGAGGATTTGCCCCGTGAAGCCATCTCACTGGTGGAACTGGTAATACCTGCAGCGCCCATATCCTGAATACCGACAACAAGGTTTTTATCAATGAGTTCCAAAGTGGCTTCCAAGATAAGTTTTTCGGTAAAAGCATCGCCGACCTGCACGGAGGGACGCTTATCCTCGCCCTCGGAAGATAATTCGGCGGAGGCGAAAGTCGCGCCGCCAAGCCCGTCCCGTCCGGTTTTTGAACCGTAGTAAAATATAAGATTATCCTTACCCTGAGCAATAGCTTTGCAAATCTTATCGCGTTTAGCAAGCCCCACGCACATAACGTTCACAAGAGGGTTGCCCTCGTAACTGTCCTCAAAAACCACCTCGCCTGCAACAGTCGGAACGCCGACACGGTTTCCGTAATCACTGACACCGTCTATAACCCCGCCGACAATATAACGGGTGCGTTTGGAATCCCGTTTTCCGAAACGAAAGGAATCCAACGAGGCAACGGGAAAAGCTCCCATAGCAAAAATATCGCGCAGAATACCGCCTATACCGGTTGCCGCACCCTGATACGGTTCTACCGCAGACGGATGGTTATGGCTTTCTATCTTAAATACAATAGCGTAATCATCAAACCCGACAATGCCGGCATTCTCACCGGGGCCTTGTATTATATGCTTGCCTTTAGTGGGAAGTTTTTTAAGTAAAGGACGGGTATTTTTATATCCGCAATGCTCACTCCATAAAGCTCCATACATACCGATTTCCTCAATCGTGGGGATGCGTCCAAGCTCTTTTTCTATCAACTCAACTTCAGATTTTGAAAGTCCGGCTATCTCAATCGCCTTTTTTAAATCCATATCATACTCCAAGAAAGAATGTCCTATATTATACAATAAAACGAAGGATTTTGCATATTTTGAAAGACAAATAATCGGCAGGCTCACTACAAGAAAAATAATTTTTAAAAGCCCGGATGAAATCTTAATCTCCAAAATTGACTTTTTTAAACTCAAACTATACACTTTAGTCGGTCCGGTTTTTGGAGCATTTCATATTTAATAACTAATTCGTAAATCAACAAAGTCTTATTGCTGTTACACCAATCACGCGGTCAAAATCAAAAAAGCCGAATTTAGCAAAAACCCTATTATTATGCTATAATATAATACATTATTACGGAGATTTTTATGATTCCGAAAATTTTATATGTGGATGATGAGCCCGATGCCGAAGCGTTGGTTCGTCTTAAATTCAGGAAACAAATTAAAGAGAAATCAATTTATTTTGTGTTTGCCAACAACGGTGCTGAGGCTTTGGAAATAGTAAAACAAAATCCTGATATTGAAATTGTTTTCACCGATATAAATATGCCGAAGATGGACGGACTGACATTGCTTGCCGAATTGGCAAAGATTTCGGAAAATATTCGCACGGTAATAGTATCCGCTTATGGAGATATAAAAAATATCCGTACTGCGATGAATCGCGGGGCTTTTGATTTTCTTATAAAGCCCATTGACCTTACAGACTTTGAAATAACACTCAATAGAATTGTGGAACATACTGAAAAGCTCAGGAAAGAGCGCGAGTATAAACTGCGTCTCCAACAGGAACTTGATGCTTCTCAAAAAGATATGATTTACAAATTAGGAGAGGTTGTAGAAGTCCGTTCCTATGAAACCGGGAATCATGTCAGGCGAGTATCCGAATATTGTTCTATAATTGCACGTGAATGCGGTTTTTCCGAAAAAGAGACACAGACCATCAAGCTTGCCTCATCTATGCACGACATAGGAAAAGTTGCTATCCCGGATACCATATTGAACAAACCCGACAAACTAACCCCCGAAGAGTGGGAAATAATGCAAACCCACGCGATAAAAGGTTATGAAATATTAAAAGATTCAAAAAGAGAAATACTCAAAGCCGCTTCTATAATTGCATTGGAACATCACGAAAAATTCGACGGGAGCGGGTATCCCCGCGGTCTTTCGGGTGAATATATAAATATTATGGGAAGAATTGTTGCTATTGCCGACGTGTTTGATGCATTGGGGAACAAGCGGGTTTATAAACCGGCATGGGAACTTGATAAAATTTTAGAGCTTTTTAAGGCGGAGAGAGGCAACCATTTTGACCCTGCTTTAACGGATATATTTTTTAAAAATTTGGATGAATTTTTAGAGGTCGGGAATTTGTATAAAGACTAAACTTGGGTTGTCAGACACATAGTTAGGCTGCGTAAATTTATTGTATTCCAATAAGTTTATTATTGATATTTCCATTGACAAAATATCGATTTTATATAAAATTAATTGCGGGGAAAAAATGAAATACTATATTAAATTTGAAAACGGGATAACCTTTGTTTATCTGATGGGCAAATTACAAAACGATGATTATGCGCAATTACAACATGAAATAATAAAACAAATAGCGGAAACGGATAAGCCGAAAGTTTTATTAAATATGAAAAATATGGATATTATTGTTTCAGATGGGATTGCGTTTTTACTCCTGCTTTCAAAAAAAATTGATAAACTCGGTGGGATTTTGAAATTAGCGGAGCTTTCGCGTGCCGTAAAATATGCGTTCGAAATTTCGGATGTTGACAAAATATTTAAAATATATGACAGCGAAACTTCGGCGTTGGAATTATGGTAAATTTCGATTTTTAGGGGGTTGTTATGAACTGCGTTTTAAAACAAAAAAATGACGTTCTCTGCGTCTATCTAATCGACAAATTGGAAGATAGCATATATTCCAAGATGCAGGCGGAAATAAGCAAATTAATAAAAAAAAAGAATATCAAAAATATACTGGTTGAAATGGAAAACCTAATTTTATTAACCTCCTGTGGTTTGAAGTTTTTGATTTTTTTATCCAAGCTGATTAAGGAAAAGAACGGAAAACTCAAACTTGCCTGTCTGTCCATACAGGCAAAAAACGCTATTCTTGTAGCAAGTATGGATAAACTTTTCGAGGTTTTTGATAATGAAAAAGAAGCGCTTGATTCTTTCGCGTAATTCATACCGATAATTTCATAGCTCTTTTTATTTGATATTTTTCGACAAAAGCAACATAATAAACATATAATATGGAGCTATGGTGGGATTATGAAACTTAAAAGTCGTATGTTGTGGACTTATATTCTTGTAGGCGTAATTCCCGTTTTTTTATCTTTAGTGATTTTTATTTTTGTTTTCAGGACAAGGTGGGAAGATACCCTGATTAATGACCTCTCAAGTATTATTAGCGAAATAAAAAGAAACATCTATGAAAAAGCCGAAAGACAGTCCTTTTTCGCCTACACAATAGCAAATTATATTTCCGCAGGCGAGGGTTTTAAATCGGCGGTTGAGCGCGAGGAACTTACCCGTTTTATTAATCAGCTATCCGGGACATCTACCGGCAGAAACAAGGTTTTTACGCGGTCTTACCTGCAACCGGAAATTATAGAATTTTTCCACAGGGATAAATTAGTGCAAAGCGAGTTTTGGTTGGAACATGCTTTCTATATAGAATACGGAACCCCTCCCGAACATGCAAGCTATATGTGGGAATATCTAAGCGACCCGGTAAGACACAGGTATTTTACCATATCTTTTCCTATGCTTCGTTCCAACACTTTAGTTATGCGAAACAGCGCAATCCTTTTTGATACCGATAGCAATGAGAAAGTCGGGATGGTTGTCTGCAGTTATCCGGTAAACAGGGATTTCCTGAATGGGCTTGTTAACCATCGCGAGGGAATAATCGCTTTTGTAAAAAACGATAACGGCATAGTTTTCAGCGACAATCAATTCGGCGAACTTAATATATTTGATAAAATCGCTGAAATTGAACTAACTGTGGAACGCCCTTATGCCTTGCTTATTATTGAGGGTTACGGAAAATACTATCTTGCCCGCGAAAACGTTTACTCATCAGTCGAATATGTTGACGGGAAAGTGGTGCGCAAAAGGATTGCCGATGTCGGTGTGCTTTATAGTTCAGCTACCATTGATAAACAGGTTTCATCTTTTCGTATTATAGGCGGTTCAATTTTACTGCTTATTTTAATCATTGTTTTTATCTTGGCATGGTACTCATCTAATGTTATAACCACCCCTATCATTAACCTTAAAAGTATGGTAATGGATTTTAAACATAATTACAACCCGATTCCGCCTCCGAATAAACTTGATGAAGAAATCTATTTGTTACAGGAAAGTTTTACCCAAATGTCCGAATCCATAATTTCCGATTTTGAACAAGCCTCTGTGGTGCAAAAATCCATATTAACGCCGGAATCTATTTACGGAAATATAGACGATTACGAAATAGATGTAAAATATCTGCCCGTAAACAGAAATATCAGCGGAGATTATTACAATGTAGAATCAATCGGAAACGGGATTATCTCGGTATTGTTATCCGATGTTTCGGGGCATGGAACACAGGCGGCGCTTTCCACTATGCAACTTCACGTTCTCAATACAGAATCTTTAAATTTCCATTTGCCTCACGAGCGTTTGGAATTTTTCGATTTTCGTTTCACCAAAGACCTCAAATCGAAAAATTATATAACCTGCTTTTTGCTTCATCTGTATAAAAACAAAATTATATACTCCAGCGGAGGTCATCCCGAACAATATCTGCTTAAAATTAAACTACGAAAGATTATTAAATTACAAACCGAGGGTAATATTATCGGCGCTTTTGCAGCCAATAATTTCACATCAAAGGAACTGGCTATAGAAAAGGGGGATATTATATTACTTTTCACAGACGGTATCTATGAGGAGTTCAACAAAAATAAGCGTGAATTCGGTCAGGCAAGACTTTTAAAATTTTTGGAAAAAGAAATCAAAAAAAAGTTGTTTGACCTCACCGCAAGCAAAATAAATGAAAAAATACTACACAGGGTTAATACCTACCGCAAAGAAGAACCTCTGAATGATGATATTACTATGATTACGATTAAAGTCCTGTAATTAATTATTCCGTCTATTCTAAACGCAGGAAAACTGGAATTTTTCATCAAGTTAGGTGTAAAATATACGCTAATTTTAAAATCGAGAGGAATGTTTTGGGTTTGGTTAATATGCATATTCACTCAAGCTATTCGGATGGTATATATTCGCCGATGGAAATTTTAAATCTTTTGGAGAAAACAAACCTTAGCGGATTTGCGCTTACCGACCATGATACATTCGACGGAATTGAATATATGCAAAAATGTATAAAAGAAACCAATTCTTCGCTTTTTTTTATACCCGGATGTGAAATTTCAACCTATTTTGGGCCATTGGGTGATATACATATACTCGCATATTTTGCCGACAATAATTATAAGAAATTTCTGCCGGTATTAAACGATATGCATCTTTACAGAAAAAATCGAGCAAAGGATATTATCGACAACTTAAACAATGCGGGATACTCATTGGATTTTGATAAAATATCAGGTAACAAAAAAATATCGCTCGGACGGATGCATATAGCGCGTGAATTGGTCAATCAGGGGTATTTTGATAATACCGATAAGGCTTTTGAAACCCTTTTACGTAAAGGATGCCCTTTTTATATACCGAATAAGTTGTTTAACACTATTGAGGTAATCGGCGAGATTTACGGTAATGGAGGAATTGCGGCACTTGCCCATCCCACTTTCCTTCAGGATGAGGAAAATTGGAAATATATTGATAATTTTGTAAAAAACGGGCTTAGCGCAATTGAGTGCTTCCATCCGAAAATTTCAAAAAAATTATCGCGAAAGATAAGACGGGAATTCAGATATAAACTGAATTTTGTCGGAGGAAGCGATTTCCACGACAACAGGGATTTTTATAACCTTGCTAAATTCGGTATAGATTTAAAAGAGGCAAAAGAACTTGTCAAATACTTTTATGTTTCATAAATATTTGATATAATATTACATAAAAAAAATAGGAGGAAAATAGATGGCACCTAAAATTGAAGGCGTAGTAAACAGCACCATAGGGGAAGGTTCCGTATTTCAAGGAAAATTCTTTGTCCAGGGTTCTTTCCAAATTAACGGCAAATTCGAGGGTGAAATCCGCACCGAAGAACATCTGCTTGTAGGCGAAACCGGTAAAGTAAAAACACAGGTTCTTCGCGCAAAGAAAATTACCGTTGCGGGAGTTGTCCTTGGTCATATAGAAGCACAGGAAGAGGTTAGACTCTTATCAACCGGCAGGGTTCTGGGAAATATCTCCGCACCGCAGATTACTATTGAACCCGGGGTTGTCGTAAAAGGTCAACTCCATCTTACCGCAGGACAGAAAAAGGACGTTGACAAGCTTATTGAGGATGCATATAATTCAGGACCTAATATAAATCTTGAAAATATGTTTGTCGAAAACAAAAGAAGCGAAGAACTAAAAGTAAAAGAAGAAATTAAATAACTAATGAGACTCAAGAGCAAAACAGAAATTGAATATATCCGCAAAAGCAACAGGATTATTGCCGAAATATTTGAGAAACTAAAACCCTATATGAGAGCGGGAATTACAACGCGGGAAATAGATAAGATTGCCGAAGACCATATATTTTCGCGCGGAGCACGTCCGGCATTCAAGGGATATACCCCCGCATTCGGTTTTCCTCCGTATCCCGCAAGCACCTGCGTTTCGGTTAATGAACAGGTTATCCACGGCATACCCGGAGACTATATACTTCGGGAAGGTGATATTGTCAGCGTGGATATAGGCACCGAACTTGCCGGTTATTATGGCGATGCTACCTACACATACCTTATCGGCGAAGTTTCGGATGAGATACGCGCGCTTAGTGAAAACACATTTCAGGCTCTTTATGAGGCAATATCCGTTTGTAAAAAAGGGAATTATCTTAACGAAATCGGCAAGGCTATCGATTTTTTTTTAAAGCCTTTCGGTTACGGTATTGTTCGGGACTACTGCGGGCATGGTGTCGGTAATGCAATACACGAGCCTCCCCCTATCCTGAACTACTTCGACCCCAAGCGCAAAGGTCCACGTCTCCAAAAAGGTATGGTTTTGGCTATTGAACCTATGATTACTCTGGGGAGTTACAAAGTTAAGACACTTCCCGATAAATGGACATTGGTTACGGAAGACGGGAAACCGGCAGCGCATTGGGAACACTCCGTTGCAATAACGGACGGAGAGGCGGATATTCTGTCCGTTATTTAATTTTTAGGGAACAGGCTATGGATTTTGAAATAGTTATAGTCGGTAGCGGAATCGCCGGCAATATCACAGCTTATCATCTTGCCAAATCAGGTTTTAACGTTGGAATTATCACCAAAAACGACACAATAGAAGAAAGCAATACTTTCTATGCTCAAGGCGGAATTGTCTATAAAGGCTATGGGGATAAGCCCGAATTTCTTTACAACGATATTATGAATGCGGGGGCGGGAATCTGCAACCCCGAAGCGCTTAAAATTATCAGCGAACTTGGTTCCAAGATGGTAGAAGAAACCCTAATCAACGAGCTTAACGTTAATTTTACCCGTAAAGAAGACAACTCTCTTGATTTAACCGACGAGGGCGCTCACTCGGTTAAGCGAATAATCCATTCTTACGACACTACCGGGCAAAGCATCCAGACAGCTTTAACAAAAGCCCTGTCCGACTTCCCGAATATAACTTTCCTTACCGACCATACGGTAATAGATATAATCACCCTTCAACACCACTCCAAAGACAAATTCCGTATGTATAAACCGCATATTGCGCTTGGGGTTTACGCACTTGATAACAAAACCAAAAAGGTCAAAAGAATTCTGTCAAAGACTGTCGTTCTCGCGACCGGAGGTATCGGACAGGTATATCTCCATTCCACAAACCCGCCTTGCGCTACGGGGGATGGTTATGCGATGGCGGCACGCGCGGAAATTCGATTAATCAATATGGAATATACGCAATTCCACCCGACAACCCTTTATCATTCCAAAGGGAATAATTTTCTAATATCCGAGGCTGTGCGCGGCGAGGGTGCAATTTTGACAGACCGTAACGGGAACGCCTTTATGCACAAATATCATCCGCAAAAGGAACTTGCCCCGCGTGATATTGTTACCCGTGCCATTCTTGCGGAGATGCTCGAATCGGGGGACAAATTTGTTTATCTTGACCTGTCGCCTATCGAAAAAAATAAAATAATGGAGCGTTTCCCCTACATTTACAATACCTGTTATAATCTCGATATTGATATAAAAAATTATCCCATACCGATAGTTCCGGCGTTTCATTTTTCCTGCGGAGGTATAAAAACGGATATGCTGGGAAGAACGGAATGCGACAGGCTGTTTGCCGTAGGGGAGGTTGCATGCACGGGGCTTCACGGCGCAAACCGCTTGGCAAGCACCTCGCTTCTTGAAGGCGTTGTATTCGGACAAAGAATCGCCGAATTTATTACCGAAAATCGCGAAGACTATATAAATTATAAATTGCCGGATATTCCCGACTGGATTGATACGGGATTCACGGATACCGTTGACCCCGCTTTAATCCATCAAGACCTGACCTCGTTACAGCATATTATGTGGAATTACGTCGGAGCATTAAGAAGCAAACGAAGACTCCAGCGCGCCATAACCGACCTTAAAAATCTCCGCGACGAAATAGAAATATTTTACAGGGATACGAAAATCGACAAGCGCATAATCGAATTGCGTAACGCCGTTCAAACCGGCTTGATTGTAGCGCGTCAGGCATGGACAAACAGGGAAAGTTGCGGCGCTCATTACAGGATTGATTAATCTATCTAAACGTCAAGAATAATTCCCACGGGGCAATGGTCTGAGCCTTTAATATCGGGCAATATAAGCGCATCTTTAACGCAAGGCAGAAACTCATCGTTGACAAAAAAATAGTCTATACGCCATCCTATATTGTTATCACGGGCACTAAAGCGATATGTCCACCACGAATACTGCTTTTCAAGTCCGGGATTAAAATGTCTGAACGTGTCGGTATATCCATAAGATATAAATTTATCAATCCATTCCCTTTCGACAGGCAAAAACCCCGAATTTTTCTCATTAGCTTTTGGGTTTGCAAGGTCGATTTCTTTGTGTGCGGTATTAAAATCCCCGCAAACCACGATATTTTTACCGTCCCTTCTCAAACCCTCCGCATATTCCAAAAAGGTATCATAAAAATCAAGTTTATATTTCAAGCGTTCATCGTCTTTCTGACCGTTGGGAAAATAAATATTGAAAAGGACAAATTTTTCATATTCGGCAATTATAGTCCTGCCCTCGTTATCAAAATGCTTGACGCCGAAACCTTTTTTGACCGAAAGAGGCTTGATTTTAGAAAACAACGCCGTCCCGCTATACCCCCTTCGTTTCGCGGGATTCCATATAGAGGTATAATCTTCGGGTGAAAGGATAACCTCGCTTAACTGTTCGGGCAATGCTTTAATCTCCTGAATGCCGAGGATATCCGGTTTTTCCGTATTAAACCAATCGAAAAAACCGTTTTTTACAGCCGCGCGAATACCGTTTACATTCCACGAAAATAGTCTCAGCATAAAATCTCCTATAAAACGGGAGTTTCAATAAGCATCAATTCTATATCGCCCCTTCCGCTAACCGAAATATTATATGAAAAAATACCTTTACGAATAGAGAGAGTGAGATAAAAAAATAAGTCCCCCGTTTTGCTTACAAGCATCCCGTCAATGTAATTAAATATATCGGTAAGATTTAACTCGGCGCTCCCCATTTTTTGAGGAGTAACGGCTTTTTCATATTCGTCCCTTTCAAAAACGTCTATGCCGATTTTATTTGCTACATTAAGATTTAGCGTGTCGAAATTACGAATAGAACGGGAATGGGAATATGCGGCAATATACCTGTCGTCCCTGCCGCTTTCCCTGACGTTGTAATTGGTGGAAACCGTATAACCGTTCCAAAGTTTTTCCATATCGTCGAATTGAGGTAAAACCGCATTGGCATACGAGGAGAGTTGTGCATTGGGACGCTCCTGATGAAACGCCGTAACTTTTCCGTATTCGGTAATATAGAAAGTGGAAAACCACGTTCTAAGCAGGTTTACGCTTTTGATAATCTCCGCGTTGACACGCGCATCTCCGCCGTCAACATTGAGGTCGCGGATTATAAAATTTACCCTGTATCCCAGATTCGATACATAAGAAACGGGGGTCATTTCGGCTTTTCCGCTGATTTTTATATCTCCGCTGTATTGAATTATCATAGCATTGACATTCATATTTACATCAACCTTAAAATCGTAGGCAACCGTTTTGCCTTCCTCAAAATTGTAACGGGGCTTTATATCGGTTCTTACTTCTCTTGCGCAGGTTGAAACCATAATTACGGTTATTAAACTAAGCGCTATATTCACCCATTTCTTTTGCATAAATCTCTCCTATTCTGGAATCAATCAAATCAGGCGAAACAAGCTCCGCTTCCGAACCTTTGCGGGCTTTAAGTTCCAACTTATTATCATTAACAAAACTTTTGCCTACCGTTAAACGTATAGGTATCCCGATTAAATCCGCATCCTTGAATTTAACCCCGGCGCGCTCATCCCTGTCGTCTAAAAGGACTTCATAATTTTTGCCGAGTTCTTTATAAAGCCTCTCCGCCTCGTTCATAATCTTTTCATCGGAAATATTAACGGGAACAATAATAATATGATACGGAGCAATAGACATAGGCCAGATAATACCGTCCTTATCGTGGGATTGTTCAATTACGCTTGCGAGAGTTCTACCTACCCCGATACCGTAACATCCCATAACCGGATGTCTGTCCTCTCCGTTTTCATCCTGAAACGTAACGTTCATAGATTTAGTATATTTATAACCGAGCTTAAAAATATGCCCGACTTCAATTCCCCTGTAAGCGGAAAGCGGGGTTTTGCATTCCGGGCAAGCGTCGCCTTCTTTTACAAGTGAAATATCGGCAAAAATATCAACCTTAAAATCGCGTTCGATATTGACATTGATAATATGGGTGTCCTTTTTGTTGGCTCCCGTTATAACATTGCTCATATATTTAACCGAATCATCGGCAATAATCTTAACCCCTGAAATCCCCGAAGGACCTGCAAAACCTACGGGAGCGCCTGTAACTTTAAGTATGGTTTCATCATCGGCAAGTTCAATTTCCGCCGCGCCGATTGCATTCTTGAGTTTAACCTCATTGATTTCCAAATCGCCGCGTATAATAGCAAGTATAGGTTTGCTATCCGCGATATAGACTATGGATTTTATAAATTTATCAGGCTGGGTTTTAAAGAATACGGTCAACTCTTCAATAGTGCGAACATCGGGAGTAGCGACTTCCTCAACGGGATTAAGTGTTACTTCGGAAGCGACAAATTCCCTGAAAGCAACGGCGCGTTCGGTATTTGCTATATACCCGCATTCAGGGCATTTAACAATTTCCTCCTCGCCGACTTCGGAAGCCACCATAAACTCCTCGCTTGCAGAGCCTCCCATAGCGCCGGTATCCGCCTGCACCGGGTCAACCTCAAGCCCGCATCGCTTAAAAATCTTTCGATAAGCCTTTCGCATAGCCTGATAGTTAGTCTCAAGCCCCGCCTCGTCTATATCAAATGAATAAGCGTCTTTCATAATAAACTCCCGCGCCCTCATCACGCCGAAACGCGGACGGATTTCATCACGGAATTTCAGGTTAATTTGATAGAGGTTTAACGGCAAATCGCGATACGACTGGATATTTTCGCGAACTATTGAAGTAAACGTTTCCTCGTGCGTGGGTCCGAGAATTAAATCAACGTTATGGCGGTCTTTAAAGCGAAGAAGCTCTTTACCGTAAGCAAAAAAACGTCCGCTTTCTTTCCAAAGTTCGGCGGGTGTTACAAAAGGCGGTAAAAGCTCCTGAGCGCCCGCTTTATCCATTTCATCGCGGATAATATCCATAACTTTGCGAAGGGAACGTAAACCGAGAGGCATAAACGTATAAAGTCCTGCTGATGTTTTACGAATAAGCCCCGCGCGAATCATAAGAATATGCGATTTGATTTCCGCATCCTTTGGTTCTTCACGAAGTGTAGGTAACAGCAATCTTGAATAACGCATAGGTTTCTCCATAAAAGTAAATTGCCTGAATATTATACAATAATACGGACATAAAAGCCAGAAAATTAAGTTCAACTGCAAAAAGGGATGTTACCAGCTACCGCCGCCGCCCCCTCCGAAACCGCCTCCGGAGCCTCCGCCGAAACTTCCACCGGAGAAACCTCCCCCCGAACCGCCGCCCTCCGGCGCGGGTTGAGACACCGCAGAACTATTTATATCGGAAAGACTGTGCCTTAAATCACGGATAAAATATGTCGCCATAAACGCCCCCGCCATTCTGTTGCCGGAATACCATTGCGGAGGTTCGGTCAAAAGTTTGTTAAACAACTTGCCCCACCTGTTTTCCATACCGAATATTATCGCATACGGAATTGTCTCATCAAAGTAATGAGGGTCTTCTTTCAGGAGCATCCTGATTCTATCCTCTTCGGCGCGTCTCATAAATTCCCTGAAGCCCAAAATTTTGCCGTAAGAATCTAAACCCTTAACGGTTTTTTTAGGCATAATTATAGCAAAAAATATACTGCACAGCGTTGTAAACACAAAAAGCAAAGCCGATTTTAAAGGATTTTCAAAAAATATCAATCCGATTATTATCATAATCAGAGACACAACGGCAAAGAAAATATACATCCCGCGCCAGAAATTTCCGCTTTCCTCAAAAAATCCTCTTGTCTTGAAATACCCGTCAAAAGTATTTTTTACCATCGCTAAGTCCGAAAAGAATTTCTCCTCGTAAGACGATGTATAAACGCGGTTGGGGATTTTTTTGTTTACATAAGTCTTTTTAAACATTCTGTCAAGAAGCTCTTCCTCAAAACGCCTGATAAAAGCATTTTCGGGAACATTTTCGACTTTTTCAATAAAGGTTTCGCCGTCTTTATCCTGCCCGATTTTAATAAACCCTCTCTGAGCCAAATCGACAACGGTAGAGGGCAAATCGAAATTGGCGAACTGACTTAAAATAGATTTTGCATCGGATGGTGAAACATCTTTCGGCGGGAAAAACTCGGTCATTACCGGAATACGCTCATCCTTGCCATGCTTCCACCATATCCGAAAAGAAATAAGTAAAAATATCGCCATACCAATCAAATGGTAATAAGCCCTTAAAAAGTTCATTAATTTATACAAAAATTCGGTAAACGGACTTCTATGAATAATCCCTTTTGGAATGCGCGCTTGGACGGTAATGCCCTGATAAGGCGAAAGTCTGTGCGGGAAATCGATAATTAATTTACGCCCGTCGATTTGTCCCTGTAATTGATTTGTAGCTTCCCGCGCCCCGTAATAAATCCTGTAATCTATGTTTTCACCCATAGCTATATTTGTAGGAAAAGTCATAACGACACGGGATTTATAGATATTTACAGGCCATTCCGTCCCGATAACGTTCCAGTAAATTTCATCATAGTCATCATTGTCGGTAATAACGGCGTGATTTGCCTCATACGAAATATTGTAAAGCCTTTCTCCGCGATGATAAACTCCCTCCGTTCCGAGACGGATTTTAACGTAGCCGTTGTCCCGCATAACGACTTTCTCATGGTCGGAATCTATATTTCCAATCCGAATGCGCCTCTTTTTACCGTCAATCTCCGAGATATAAGGAATAGTTCTGAAAATCCCCTGCCTTGAGTAATGAAAATCGACCAATATCCTCTCTTCAAAGACTAAAACCCCGCTTTCAAGAACCTCAACATCGACCTCAAAGTTTTTAATATCGAAATACTCGGCAAAAGCGCAGACAGGTAAAAACAAAAACAGCACAAATGCAATAAAATTTTTCATCAGGTTTCTCCGTTTTTTTATTCAAAGGGAATGGTCTGTTGCCTCAATATTCCCGATAACTTATTGTAATATACGGAGTTGCAGGCGTCAAGAATGAGGGTTTTTGTTTCAGTTAAATCGGAACAAATTGCACATTAAATATCAAAAACCTGATTCAACTTGACATTAACCCTGTTTAGCGTTATCTTACAAGTAGGGAGAGAAACCGCAAAAATTGGGGTTATAGTTATTTTATTTGTGCCGATAATTAGAAACAGAAGAAATATTAAAGGAAAACGGCAAAAAATGGATAAAAGCAGGGTTTTAGTCTTCCTCTTTGTAGTATTTTCGATTTTTTCAACTGTCTATGCACGTCCGCGATTACCGCTTCCCGGCGCTTCCGATAAAATGGATACGGAAAAGATAATAGACGACCTTGTTATGTTAAAGCGAATACCCATCGAGCAAAAAGAAAACGACAAAAAAGATTTGGAACTTGAAAACTTTATTCTTAATGATTTTGCAAAATACGTTCAGGAATTGGATACGCGTTCAAAAACGCTGTTCGGTCATCGTTCTCCCTTCAGGGAGATGCAGGCTCACCCATCGGATGAATCCGTTTTTGAAGCTATTGCAAACAGAAACGCGGCTAAACAAAATTACAATATAGAGGTTGAAAAAGTTGCACGTCCCGATTCTTTTGCATCGGACTCCATACAGCGTAACGAACGATTATCCAAAGCATTTTTTACTATTAATATCGGGGGCGAAACTTTTCATATACGCTTTGCAGGAGGAACTATAAACCAGCTTGCCACAATAATTAACCAGCAGGCGGGTGAAAAAATTAACGCGAGGGTAATCAACGATACCTCATCTACGGCAGTGCTTCAGGTTTCAGGAAAGAAACCGGGAGCAGAAAACAAAATAGAGTTTTCCGGTGAAACGGATGAGCTTTTTAGGATTGGATTATTGAAGCAGGGAATAGAAAGAACCGATGATATTAAAATCATCCTGTCCGATATTTTATCAATGAATGAGCTTCAGATTCTTGCAACACCTGAAAGAGTGATATTGCGTTCGCAAAACGAGGGAAGCCTTGATATTTCAAAGCACAATATTGAAATTTATCCCAAAACAACGTTGTTTTTTAACGCGGAAATTCGGATTTTGGATAAGGACGCTCCTGTTACCGAAGCCGTTGATAATGATGAGTTTCCTGCGCTTAGAATCGGGCAAATGGAAGGAATTACGTTAAGCAACATTACGGTTGAGGGTGGATGGCTTATACCGTTTTACGTTGAGGAGACAGAACCTCCTGCAGCGCCGCAGGAAGTTACTAATTTTACGGGAATTTTTACTATCGTTTTTGAGGATAACACTCGCCGCACTTTTGAAGTAACCGAAAGCGGAAGTTTTTCATTCCCTTTGGGAAGTTTTTCGGAAAAACGAGCTTCCAAGATAATACTCAGGAATCTCAACACCGACCGCGATGTTACTATTTCGGATGTTCGTTTTGTTACCGAAATAGAAGACGGCGGTATTCAACCGAAAAACCCTATTACAAAGGCAAGCGATGCCGTTATCAAAGTTGACGGCGTTAGAGTTGTCAGACCTGATAACAGTATAGATGATATAATAGACGGCGTTACTCTCCATCTTAAAAGGGAATCGGAATTTCCTCTAAACCTGAATGTCGATTATGACTATGACTTAATAATAGATTCAATCTTAGACTGGGTTCACGCATATAATCTTGTAATGGAATATTTAGTAATAGTAACGCGTCCTAACTTAGCCAGAACCCCGTTGCATAAAAGAGAAGATGAAAACTTGCGGGACGGGGTATTTCAAACCGATTCGAGTTTTCAAACCTTGCGAACCCGCCTAAGAAATGTTGTTATGAACTCATATCCCACTTCTCTCGGCAGAGAATTAGCTGTTTTAGAACAAATTGGAATATTCACAAAGCGCGCGGGAAGAATTGACACAGCATCGGACGAATGGGAAATTGCACGAATGGGAATATTGGATGTGGACAAGGATAATCTAAGGGAATCTCTTTTAACGAAATTCAGGGGAGTGGAAGAAATTTTTGCAAATGACACAACGGGAGATATTGTAAGAGATTCGGGAGCTGCGGTTGAAACCGCAAACGTCCTTCAATTAGCGCAGGGAGCAGCCGGATTTATCACCCGTAAGCGTCAAAATAATGAAGAACGTATCAAAGAACACACAAGACAAATCGCAAGAATGGAAGAAGACATCAAGGATTATGAGGCACAGGAAAGAAGGCGTTTCGGGAGAATGAATCAGGCTATTATAGAATCCGAATCCCGCAAAAACTGGTTGGATAATCAATTCAAAAACCGCTAAAGCAATTTTACACTAAGGATTTTTTCTCAAGATATTTTTTTTATTTATTTTTATGAATCAAACAATTTTTCTATTGACAAAAAAAGTAAAAGAGTTAGAATATGGGTCAGTTAATAAAAATAATCCTTTCATAATAATCAAAAACATATTGACAATAAAAAAAAATATTATAAAATATGCATTCAAATTGAAAGTTCGATAAAGTAAAGAAGGATGGAGGGTATCCTATGGATTTACAAGAAAGGGCTATTGACAACCGAAAATATGCTCGTGAAAAGCGAAGGAAAGATGTATTTGCGGCGTGGGTATTTTTGCTGCCCAATTTTTTGGGTTTTCTGCTTATAACGTTTTTTCCCGTGTTTTTTACCTTTTTCCTGTCGTTTACCGAGTGGGATGGGCTAACATGGGCAAGTCCTGCCGAACTCTCGGTAGTGTTGGCAACCCGGGACGGGTCTCCTGCCAGACAAACCGTAACCTTACCTGAAGGAACTCCGCTTACCGTAACTACAACTCAACGTGATAGACGTCAAGTGGGAATAAATGTTCCTTACCGTATAAATCAGGATATTGTCATTGGCGCAGAAGAAACTATTCATTCATTTATACCTATAAATGCATTAAGGGAATGGTCATTTTATAAAACTCCTGCCGACACGCCTATAGTTGAGCCGGTGGTTGATATGGTAGAAGAAGATTTAAGACAAAATATTGCTGAGGGTCAACTTTTCTTTTCAAGAGATAATTTGACGGCAATTAACCCCCGTTTTGAAAAAGGTGTTGAAGGTGTGGCTTTGGAAGCAAGCGAGGCAACTGCCGATATTTCTATTGTTAAAAGAGTAACCGAAGAAGACGTGGTTATACCTGCAGGCACTGTGTTTTTTGTTGACCTTTTTATAAACATAGTAACAGGTGTGGAAACAGTGGAATGGACTTTTATTTTAGACAGACCTCTTGTCCTTCAGGCGGGTGAAACCGAAACAAGAGTTCCCGTTAACGTTAAGGCTGAACAAAGCGGAGCAATAGCCGCAGAGCCGGTTTTAAGAAGGATGACGCTTGAAACTCCCGAGCGAATACCCAATGTTGCCGTCCGCCCTAAATTTATTCGCAGAACGGGAACAAGCGGTATAAAAATGGTGGGTTTTAAAAACTATAGAAATCTATTTGTTACGGACTCCCGTTTTCGTTTCTATATGTATAATACGCTCATATTTTTACTCCAAATTCCATTCGGTATGGCGCTTTCACTTATAATGGCGCTTGCTATGAACCAACCGCTAAAGGGAATTGTGGTATTTCGTGTGTTATTCTTTATCCCCGTTATTTCAAATATCGTAGCCGTTGCCCTTTTGTGGCGATGGATATTTAATGCCGATTATGGGTTAATAAATACCGTGCTTAGAGGTATAGGTGTAATGAATCCGCCGCGATGGTTTTCTAATCCCGGATGGGCAAGGGTTACCATCATTATTGCTGAAGTTTGGAAAGGCGCAGGTTATAATATGATGCTTTATCTTGCAGGTTTACAGGGTATTCCTCACTATCTTTATGAAGCAGCGGAAATTGACGGGGCAAGCGGATTTCAAAAATTCTGGAATATTACCTGGCCTCTGCTCGGACCTACCAATTTCTTTATTATAATTATGGGTGTAATCGGGGGATTTCAGGCTTTCGGCACGCAATATGTAATGACAGCCGGAGGTCCTGCAGGCTCTACCACTACAATAGTGTATTACCTCTATAACCACGCTTATCAGTGGAATAATATGGGCTATGCGACCGCTATCGCCGTTGTGTTGTTTGCTTTCGTTATGATTATTACAATCATAAACTGGAACCTGACCGAAGGCAAAGTGGAATATTAAGGAGGATAATATGGCAACAGTATCAAGTAAAACTACTTCATATACAAATACCAAAGGGCTAACCCTTCAGGAAATACGAAGGCGGGAGCGAATACGGCGTAATATTATCTCTTATGTTGTATTAAGTTTGGTGTCGGTATTTTTTATTCTCCCGTTTATCTATACAATATCTACATCAATGAAATATCCGGGAGACATCTTTGACGGCAGATTTATACCTAATCCGGTTATAGAACCGTTTTGGTATAACTTTTTCGGGCGCACCGAAATGGCAATTTCCGGGCTTAGATATGACGGCGCGTTTTATGCGGGATGGTCGAGAACGGGAATTCCTCCTTTCGCAAGATATTACCTCAACTCCATTATCGTAGCCATAACCGTTACATTCTTGCAACTTGTTACCTGCTCTTTAGCCGCTTATGCATTCTCCCGCCTCAAATGGCCCGGCAGAAACAAAATATTTTTGGCATATCTCGGAACAATGATGGTTCCCGGTCAAGTTTTGATGATACCGTGGTTTATTATGTTTACTCAAATCGGCTTGATTGATACTTTGATGGCTATAATACTTCCGGGCGCTTTTTCCGCATACGGAACGTTTATGCTACGGCAATACTTTATGTCTATACCGGCTGCGCTTGAGGAAGCGGCTGTTATTGACGGGGCTTCAAAAATGCAAATACTCGGTTTGATTATAGTTCCGTTGTCTAAAACGGCGCTTGCCACGTTGGCAATTTTTACATTCCTGTTCTCATGGAATGACTTTATGTGGCCTTTGATTGTTCTTCATTCCGATACAAACAAAACTTTGCCTATCGGCTTGCAGGCATTCCAAACATCTTACGGCGCACAGTGGCATTTGATTATGGCGGCTTCGTTAATCGTGCTTTTACCCGTGATTATAGTGTTTATCGCAGGGCAGAAGCAAATTACCAAAGGTATTATGATGACGGGTATTAAATAGATTTTAGTTTATAATTTGCGAGCCTCTTTTGAGGCTCGTTTTTTTTTGACTTTTATTTACGGTAAGTTTACAATTATCTAAATCAAGGAGAAACGCTTGAAAGAAACATACAACCCCCTGTCATTAAAAAATGCCGAAATCTACTCTTTGCCTCTTTACGAACTTGATTCCTCTTATAAGCAAGTATTTTTAGCCCATATTTTAACGGAAATCGGAAATAAACTTGAAAATCTCGGTATAGATGAGTTTGTTGTTTTAAACACCGAAAAGATGGATATTTTCTATAAATCGAAAAGAACTAAAAAAGCGCTTCCTATCCTGATGATATATATAGCGAATGGGAAGATAACGGTAAAACTTAAAAACAGGAGCAAACCCGCTATATTGGATAATGCCTGTGCCGAAACCCTTTTGGATATTAACGAGGCAATTATCGCATACATAAAAAATCATAAAGTTAGACGGGAGAGCTAACCTCTTTCAGAATTTCCACCATTCTTTCATGTATCCGCCCGTTAGATGCAATAATGGTTTTCTGATATACGTCAAAATCCCCGCCGTAATAATTTGTAACTACCCCGCCGGCTTCACGAACAATAATATAACCCGCCGCCATATCCCAGGGTTTGAGCCCCTCTTCATAGAAAGCATCGCAACGCCCGCAAGCAACATACGCCAAATCCATAGCGGCAGAACCAAGCCTGCGAAATGCCTCAAAGTCTCTCACGATAACTTCCATACTTCGCATAAGTTCGTTCATTCTCCCGCCCTTGCGATATGGAAATCCCGTAACAATCATAGATTTGCCCGGATTGGATATGTTTGATACCTGTATGGGGTTGCCGTTCAAAAAAGCGCCATCGCCCAAAGATGCGGTATATAGCTCCTGCAATACGGGATTATAAATCACGCCTGCAACGATTTTTTTTTCAATCTCAACGGCAACACATACGGCAACATAAGGAATTTTATGAGTGAAATTTACCGTGCCGTCTATAGGGTCTATTATCCATTTTATATCACTGCCTTTATCGACGGAAAGGTTTTCCTCGGTAAGTATGGAATGTGCGGGGTACCGGGAATTTATAATGCGCACAATCGCTTCTTCGCTTAATTTATCGTAAAGCGTAACGGGGTCGGCAAAACCTTTAAGCTCTATTTTTTTATCGACGCTATCCCTGCCGAAACCCTCTGAAATAATTTTTCCGCCTTCCATCGCAGACTTAACTGCAACATCAAGAAATTCCTTATAACTCATCAAAACTCCGATTAACTTAGTAATTCCTTAAGCCGTTTTGCATTTTCAACGGCAAACCCGGAAGATGTATTATTAAAAAAAATGAAACACTTTTCAAAGCCGGATATTTTAATTTTTTCGGCAAATTCCTTAAGCTCATTATCCGTATAAAGAGAGTGAAGCATACGGTCTTTTCCATGAAACCGAAAATATAAAGTGTTGAATCTGGAATTATCAGGAAAAAACTCAATTTTCGGAGAAGAAACACCTACCGGAATAATATTTTTATTAGCGCAGGCATCAAGAAACCCTTTTTTCAGGCATTCCTCATTTCTAAACTCCAAAGCATAACGATATTCTTTAGGAAGCAAGGAAAAAAATTTTTCAAGCTTGTCTTCGCTAAAATCACAATCCTGAGGAAGCTGGATTAAAATAATCTCCACCCGTTCTTTGATAATATTGATTCTCTCAAAGAACTCGTCAATTACTTTGCGATTATCGGTTTCCGCTCGAAGATGTTTTTGGTGAGAAATCTTGCCGAACATTTTGACGCAAAACCTAAAATTCTCAGGGGTCTTTGCCTTCCATGATTTCACGTAATTAACAAACGGTAACCTGTAAAATGTCGAATTGACTTCAATAATATCAAAATGTTTGGAATAAAAAGATAAATAATCCCCGCACGGTAAATCGGGAGGATAAAACTCTCCTACCCAATCATCATAATTCCACCCGGATGTTCCGATTTTTATTTCCATAATTCACCCCCCGTATTACCTATTTTTTTTCTTATTACTTTTTACAGAACCTTATTTACAACCTAATAACTTCCTTTTGAATATGAACCCAAAATTTTCAGAAATACCGAATCCTCCTTAACTTTATCAAGCGCTTTTTTGAGCGCACTATTATTGATACTCTCGTCAATATCAATAAAGAACAAATAATCCCAAGGTCTTCGCTTTGACGGTCTGGATTCTATCTTTGAGAGATTAATATTATAAACCTGAAAAGGCGAAAGGAGTCTCAACAAAGCGCCGGGTTTGTCTTTAACCGAAACAAGCACGGTGGTTTTTTCGGGATTATCAGCCTTTTGTTTATCGGTAGAGATAATCCAAAAACGGGTATAGTTTTCGGGATTGTCCTCAATATTTCTTTCTAAAATGTTTAGCCCGTATTTTTCGGCAGCTATTTCACTTGCGATTGCCGCAGAAAATTTATCCCAAGGAACCAAACTTGCGGCTTTGGCGGTGCTTGACACCTCCATTTTTTCCGCATTCGGAAGATTGGTTTCTATCCATATACGACACTGCGCAAAGCCCTGTGGATGCGAATATATGCGCTTAATCTCGCTTATATTATCAACGTTTGCCAACAGATTATGATGGATACTCAGATAAGTTTCGCCGACTATGGTTAAAGGAGAATCGACAAACTCATCAAGAGTCAAATTAACCGTTCCCTGCTGGGAATTTTCAATAGGAACGATACCGAAATTCATCTTGCCGTTTTCAACCTGACGGAAAACGTCGGGGATTGTAGCAATGGGATTTAATATAACGGAACTCCCGAAATGTTTTATAGCCGCCTGCTCGGTAAAAGTTCCCTCAGGACCGAGATAACCAATCATCAAAGGTTCTTCAAGAGAACGCGCCGCAGATACAATTTCGGTAAAAATATGCATCAGGGCTTCGGTAGGAAAAGATTTTTTTGAATTAGACAATATACGGCTTTTTACTTCTTTTTCACGACCCGGCTGGTAAATAGGAATATCATATTTTTTCTTGTAGTCACCTATCTTTTTAACTAAATCAGCGCGCTCATCCAATAAGTTTACCATTGAAATATCAACATCATTGATTTTCTTGCGAAGTTCGTCAAGGAACTTCATATCCGCAGCGTTGCTTTCCTCTTTTTTATTTTTAGCATTCGCCATTTATAACCTCCATTATTCCGTAAGTTGTAAAGCATCAAGACTTGTTCTAATAGAATCCAAAACGCCTTCTATATTAGCAGAAGTAAGTCCAAGTTTTCCATATTCCTCAGGCATAACATTCTTATCCACCCTAAAGTCAACACTGCTTCCCGGTGCAACCTGATAAGAAAGCCTGTTGGCAACATCTATTATATAAGCGTCCGTTTTAAAGTTTGCAGGCGCTTTTGAACTGGTGTGATGGTATCTAACGGAATTGACTAAGAAATCCGGTAAGTTCCAAATTTCAATAAGTTTAGACCCGATTAAAGCATGGTCAATCCCCGCTATCCTCAATTCCGCCTCAATAAAATCAACTTTTCCCTCATTAACCTGAAACTTCAGGTTATCCACATAATTTTTAAGTGTAATATCCAATAAAATTTTGCCGACATCATGCAAGAGACCCGCAACAAAAAATTTTTCATGATTGGAAAGCTTCATTATTTTTGCAATTGAACGAGCCGTCATCGCAACAGCCAAAGAATGAGACCACAATTCACCTTTTTTCAGTCCATAAGTATGCAAGTCTTTAGAAAGCATCTGCCGCGTCAACATAGATAAAACAAGACTCTTTATTGTATCCAATCCTAATATTACAACCGCATCTTTAACATTAATAATTTCCCGCGCATACCCGTAATATGCGGAATTTGCCATTTTCAAAATTTTTAACGTTAAAACCTGGTCGCTTTCAATAATTGCCTCAAAGTCGGCGGGAACGGAAAATTTATCCTCAATAAGATTAAGTATCTCCATTCCTATATGAGGCAAAACCGGCAAATCCTCGGCTTTAGCTAATATCTTATCAAATTTATCCATAACAGCCCCTATAAACACAAACCTCAAAATTTCTAACTATAAAAATAAAACACGATATTCTATTCTTCACCCCCAAGACTTAATTCCAGCTCATTTTGCCCGTTTTCATCTTCAATCTCATTATCCTCGTCCTCATCATCCATAGAAAATTCGTTCAAATTAATGGTTTCAAGCGAGGGTAAATCATCCAAGTTCTCAAGCCTGAAAAGTTCCAAAAAGCGCTTGGTTGTCGAATACACAGGAGACTTTAAAACGTCATCGGTAGAACCCGAAATAGTAATGAGTTTATAACCTAAAAGCATATTAATACTACGAGTGCTTGAGACACCGCGAATTTTATCAACGTCCTCTTTGGAAATCGGTTGCTTATAAGCAACAATCGCGAGAGTTTCAAGAGCGCTTCGGGATAACTGGTTCTGGTTTCTCCTGCCGAAAAGCTCCTCCATCTCATCTTTAAAATGCGGATTTGATACCATCTGAAACCCGCCCGCGACCGAAATTATATTCATACCTGCTTTTCTATCATTATAATCGGCATTAATCTCATCAATAAGAGAAATAATTTCATTTTTAGACATTTCAAATATATCACAAAGCTCGGAAAGTAAAACGGATTTCCCGTTCACAAAAAGGATAGCTTCCATTAATCCTTTAAGCTCGCTGCGGGAATAAGTCTTGTTTAAAAATAGAGAACCCCTCATCTTCCCCTTCCTTTTGTTTAACTAACCTTAATATCATCACATCTCTCAATATCGATATCCGAAAACAATTTCATCTGGTGAAGCAAAACCTGTTGACGATGCCCCAACTCCATTGAACCGAGAAACGATGCTATTTTATCTATTTTCGTCTTTTGGTTTTTTGCAACCTCACTAAATTTTACCATTTTTTTTGTATTAAGTAAACCTAAAATGAAGTTCATTTTTTCCTCAACATTAACTTCTCGCCTTTTTATAGGTATAGGTTTGCGGACAAAAGAGCCGTAATATCGTCTAACCGCCGAAATAAGGTCTCCGACCATAAGCTCATCAAGACTACGCCCGCGGGATTTGGCAAACGGGTCTCTGACATACCCGCGCGCATAATAAATATCCCCCGCGCTTTTCAAGCGGCCGAGTTCGCGTCCAAGATACCTGAATTTCTTATACTCTTTCAAACGCGCAAGAAGTTCCGCCTCATCCTCCTCCCCGAGAGTGTCCTCCTCCAAGCGAAGATGCGGCAATAATTTACGGGACTTAATATACACAAGTCGCGCCGCCATAACAAAAAACTCCGATGCCATATCTATATTAAACATCTGCATCGTCCGTATATAATGTATATACTGGTCGGTTATTTCGGCAAGCGCTATATCCGTAATATCAAGTTTAGCCTGTCCTATTAATTCCGTAAGCAGGTCTAAAGGTCCCTCAAAGTTTTTGAGCTTGAGATTATAACCGCATTTAATTATACCAAGCATACTCCCCTCATTTAATACCGTCTTTTGCAATCCATACCAACTGCTTCACGCACCTTCAGCATAGTTTCTTTAGCGGTTTTCCCCGCACGCATAGTCCCGTCATTCAAAACGTCGTTTATATAATCTTTATCGTTTATCAATTCGGCGCGTTTTTCTCTAAATTCGGCAAAAAATTCTTCAAGCGCCGCGACTAACTTTTTCTTGCAATCCACGCACCCCATAGAAGCGGATGTGCAATCATTCCTGATTTGACCGATAAATTCCTCTTCGTTTTTAAAAGCAAGATAATAAGGAAAAAGATTACACTCATCGGGATGCCCCGGGTCGGTGCGTTTAACTCTTTTAATATCGGTAACCATACTCATAACTTTTTTTCTTACCGTTTCGGCGTCATCGCTAAGATAAATAGCGTTTTCATAAGACTTGCTCATCTTACGTCCGTCCAGACCGTTGAGTTTTGTAACCTCGCCAAGTATGGGTTCCGGTTCTACAAGAACCCGACATTTATAAATATGATGGAATCGCCTGATAATCTCACGGGTTATCTCAAGATGAGGAAGCTGGTCTTTCCCGACCGGAACACGATTTGCCTGATAGACGGCAATATCCGCAGCCTGAAGCACAGGGTAAGCAAGAAAACCGACATTATCAAGGTCTTTGCCTTTAATCTCCTGCATCTGCTCCTTATATGTGGGGTTTCTTTCAAGCCAGGAAACCGGAGTTATCATAGAAAAAAGGGAAAACAACTCGCAATGTTCAGGCACATCCGATTGAATAAAAAGCACCGAACGCTTTGGGTCAAGCCCCGCGCAAAGCCAGTCAACAACCATATTATATATATATTCGGTCGTTTCTTCTTTATACTGCGCTTGGTTAGACGTAAGCGAATGAAGATCGGCAATCATATAATAGGCTTCATATTCATCCTGAAGTTTAGCCCAGTTTTTTAAAGCGCCGACATAATTGCCGAGATGTAAAAGTCCTGTCGGTTTCATACCGCTAAGAATCCTCATAACTTCTCCTTGACAGCTTATATACTCTTAAGATTTATGCTCAAGCAAAAAAGCCCTCGTAAAACCTTTCCGCTCTTTTACGATATTCCTTTATATTCTTTTCCGTAGCCTTTTTAAGGCTATTATGGTCAATGGGTTCATCTTTCATCCACTCAAAGATAATATTTTCATCCGCCTCTATATGAAACTGAAAGGCATAAGAATTATCCCCGTATTTAAAAGCCTGATTTCGGTATAATTCGGAGAAGGCAAGTCTCCGCGCTCCATACGGAATATTAAACGTCTCGCTATGCCACTGGAAAACCGTAACCATCGGATTATCCGCATCAACTAACTTAGAAAATACCGGGTCGTTTAAACCGTCATCCGTTACGGTTATCTTATCCCATCCTATTTCAGGTTTTGCACCTTTATAGACATCTTCTCCCAATGCGGAAGCTATTAATTGAGCGCCTAAGCAAACACCCAATACTCTCTTTTTGTTATCAATAAAATCCCTGATAAGCGCCTCTTCTAAGGAAAGATACGGATAAATCTTTTTATCATGCACGCTCATCGGTCCACCCATTATTATTAATACGTCATAGTCCCTATCCAAGATAAGGGGCTCATTTGTGAGTTCTATTATACTGTAACCGATATTATTTTTAGTAAGAAATCCCTCAATTGTCCCGGGACCTTCCTTTTCAATATTCTTTAAAATTAATGTAGCCATCCCCTGCACCTTTAAATCTTTTACTCCAAAACAATATCTTTCTGAAACAAATATCGTATTTGAAACAGGAATGTATCGCGATAAACAACATTGAAATACAACGGATTATCCTTAATCTCGCCGGAGTTATTACTCCACAAAATATCAAAAACCATATTTTGGTATTTCAACTTAATACCTTTTTTCCACTCATAAAAATACTTTTCATATTCGCTTGCGGAATTTTTTATTTCATAATCAAACGTGTCGTTTAATTCAAAAAATTTATCTAAAATGCTTTTATAATACTGCAGGAAATCATCAAAATCCGGATTTAAAATATCACCAAACTGATATTTAACCTCAAAAAAATATGTATTACGATGGCGCACATCCATAATAATCTGATTTTTTGTAATTTTTCTATCGTTTGTAGCCCAATGCATATCAATAAAAACATTACGATATTTTTTAGCCATATCGCTGCGCCAACTTGTAAATACAGCGTCATAATCAACGGTCATCATTTTTTCCTTAGTATTAAAATGCCCGTTTAAAAAATAGAATTCCGCCAAAATCTGACGGTAAATCAAAAGAAACTTCTCGATGTCATAAATCATTTTTAAATCCCGTATTGATTTAATTTATTTCATATTATATAAAAAAAACCGAATTAAATCCAGTTTTAAGCTCAAAAACTATAGTCCTTTTCAATAATATCTTTTACCATATCCGCCACCTCATCCCCTTTCATATCGGACAGACTTTCAATGGAAATCGGCTTATGAATGATTATCTCGATTTTTTCCTTAGGATTAATATAAAAAGGCTTGCCGGCAGGTTTGAAAGAATAAAGCCCTTGCAAAGTAACAGGCAAAATATCCAAACCGCGTGAGCGGGCAAGTTTTACAAACCCCTGTTTAAACTCCATAATATATCCGTCTTTAGTCCGCGTTCCTTCGGGAAATATAATAACGGAGCGTTTATTCCCCGCCTGTTTAAGCCCTCTTTTTAAGGAAGCCGCCGTAGCACGGGCATTTTGCCTGTCGATAGGTATTGCAATACCTAAGGCAAGCGCGTTACCAAAAAAAGGAATCAAAAACAACGACCTTTTGGCAACCCATGAAAACATCTTTGTCTGGATTAGGCAAAGCGCCGGTATATCAAACACACTTGAATGGTTTGAACAAATAAGATATGCCTTATTATTATCCAAATTTTCCTTGCCGTATATTCTCGGATGCTTTAAACCGACCCAGAAACTAAGTCGTGCCCATACCATTTCTATTAACCAAACTACCCTAAAAGCCCTCATTAATAAGAAAGGGAGAGCAAGTATGCTGAATACAGCGGTAAAAATAGGAACGCATATATAAGAAAAAATCGTCGCAAGCACAATTCCGAGAAACAAGACGATTTTTTTTAAAATATCAAGCAAACCTTTCCTCCGCTAAGTAGAAAATTGACTAAATTTTCATATCCCAGACTCTGAATTTTTTGTAAACCTCGCCTCCCATTTTTACGATTGCGCGCTTAATGGGTTCATTATCTTCAAGTTCCCATGATAGTTCGGCATCGGTAAGTCCCAAAATTTTTCCCGCCTGAAAAGGAAGAGTGTAAAGAAAAGCATCAAGCCCCATCTTACGATACCCCGGTTTAACCCCGGCAAGCAAAAGACGCCCTCTTTTAAACTTATTTTTCGGCTTTATAAAAAGACGCCATACCAATCGCATAACTTGGCGAATATAAATATACCAAAGAGGACATCTGTCTAATCTTCTAAGCGAAAAGGTTACCTCCATAATATCATAAACCGCTACCGCCATCGCCACCGGCTCTTTTTTATCCTCAACAATAGTAACCAAACTGTCATCGGTAATCATCGCAAGAGTTTCGGGCATACTATCAAATTCGACATCGGTCAATGGGACAAAACCCCAGTTTTCTTTCCAAGCGTCATGGTAAATATTCATTACGGTTTTTATATCTTTGCGAAGCTGTTTTCGGTTAAGATGGCGTATGGTAAGCCCTTTTTCTTCCGCCTTTTCCTTCAGATGGTTTGCAATACGCAAAACCTTAGGATTAATCTCTTTAGTAAGGTCAAGATAAAACGCTATAAGGTCTTTGGCTTTCTGCATACCGTATTTATCACACAAATCCATATAATACATCGGGTTGTGAGGCATAATAGGGTAACGATGAGAACCATCGGTTTCAAAAAGCATTCCAAGTTCATCATTGGTGGAAAAACTGAAAGGACCCCGCATAGTATCTTTACCCCTATTCTTAAGCCAATCGCGTGCGGCATCGAAAAGAGCATTTGCCGTTTCCTGATCGTTTATACAGGCAAACATCCCCCAAAACCCGACTTTATCTTTCCAGTAGCTGTTATGATTGGGATTATCGACAGCGGCAATACGTCCGACAACTTTTCCATCCTTGTAAGCAAGGAAATATTCCGCGTTTGCATGCTTGAAAAAAGGATGCTTTTTTCGGTTGAGCTTATCGTATGTGTCCATAAGCAAATCCGGCGCCCAAGTAGGATCATCCCGATAAATATCAAAGGCAAGCCTGATAAAAGAATTCAAATCACGACGGGAAACCACTTTCTTAATTTCAACTCCCATTTTTTCCTCCGATTTTTACAGATAATTTATAAATTTCTCTCAAAAACTCCGAGCGAAAAGAGGATAATTCAAGCCCGCGCCTTTTCATCATCTTCCCTATATCCTCTAAAAACCTGTCTATTTTATAAACCGATTTAAGCCCCCAACTGAAGGGTTTTATATATTTGGGGTATTGCTTTGCCTCAAGAAACATATTAGTTCCCAAGTCTATTACGCTTCCGGTATTAAGCATAATACCGATACCTATTTTGGAATAATCGCAGATAATTGAGCCGAATTTTATAGAGTCGGTATTAATCTCTTTTTTATCGATAACAAGTCTTACTTCACCGTAGTTGTTTTTAAGGTCGCTTGTAGTAGCAAGCGCACCGATATTAACCCATCTGCCTATATACGAATGCCCGACAAAACCCTCGTGATGTTTATTAGAGAACTCCTCAATAACGGAAGCCTCGACCTCGCCGCCGATTTTGCAATTATTTTTAATAGTAGTATCCTCGCGTATTTTTGCGCTGTCTATAACGGAGTTTTTTCCTATATACGCTGGACCATCTATGATAGAAAAAGACCTGACACATGCTCCGTTGTCTATTACAATAGGGTTATCTCCGGGCTGAAGTGAAACATACTGCTGAACCTCGGCTTTACGATGTATAAACACGTTGTCGCTATGCGATACAAATTCGCCGTCTCCTTTTATTAATCTGGAATCCAACCGTATCGCTTTTCCGTTTAAATTTACAATATCCACGATTGACGATATAAAAATTCCGCTTTCAACGGTTTCGGTTTTATACCTTGTGGTTATGGAAGCAAAGTCCTGATTCAGAAACAGGTCTATCTCCTCTTTGGAGATATTCTCCTTACGAAAATATACAAAATCCCCGTCCTTTGTAACTCCGATATGGTTCATTTTCGGTTTAAAATCCTTGCCGGGAATATACAGCGGATTTATTATTGTATGAATGGGGCCGCCGGCGGAATAAATATCCCCCCCATACTCCCCTTTCAGCAACCCGTAATGGGAATCATTGAAACGAATAGAATAAACCTTGATGTCCTTAAAAACAATACTCCATCGTTCAAGCGCATTAAACATACCTGCGGATATTTCCCATAAGAATCTATTTCGGGATACGGGTAAAAAATCCCTGTGTTTTTCGGTTTCAATAAGTAATACGGACATTTCAGCTCCTGACATATTAAAATAGACCCAGACATTTTAACTATGTATCGTGAAATTTTCAAGTTAAGTATAATTAAATTTTCAAGGCTTATTCCGGGTTTAATAATCCGGGATATTTAAGTTTTTACTCCTAATTTCCGATAAAGTTTCATTTTTCTATTGACTTTTCGGTATTTTGTATATATACTAAATGTATAGGATAGGATTTTCGTAATTTCGGGAGGAAATTATGGAAGCGGGGATTAAAGGAATTGGAGGAGGCGGTAGTCAAATCCGTTCTCCCCAGATAACCGAAGAGCAGGCTTTAAATCAACGGGATACTCATATTGAAGATCAGGAAAGAGCCAATGTGAGAGCGGCGGAAATTTCCGCACAAGAGCAGGAAAAAAATCGTATTGCGGATGAGCAATCAGAGCTTGTTAAGCTTGACTCCTCCGGTGAAATTGATGTTACGGGTTAATACTTGTTCAAGGAGGGTGTTATTATGGAAAACGGCATTATAGGCATCGGCGGTTTAGGCGGAGATATCAGGGTAATCGGTTCTTCCGGCAGCCCTAATACCAACTTAAGGCGTCTTATTGATGAAGGCAACACCAAAGGAAATACCAAGATGTCTAAGGTCGATTCTCAAGGAACTGTGCGCGAAAGTAACGGCCTTAATACCATAGGCACCGGAGTTATGGTTGATATTACCGTATAACAATCACTTTTCAATTATTCTTTCTTACTTTATTTTTCAATTTTAAAAAGTTTATTATATTCAAGGCTTCTTTGATTATAACGAGTTTTATGTTATTTAGTTGAATTTTTTGGATTTGATAGTTAAAATACTCTATACTCATCCCATTTGTCGTCCGTAATATAAGGAGGTGCGTGAAAATGGGTTTTCCCGCAATATTTACGCTAATTGTTGTGCTTTTGATGCTTATTGCGTTGGCAAGCGAATTTATAAGCTCGGACTTTGTAATGTTTTTTGCGCTTAGCGCACTTTTATTTGCCGGCATAATAGACTTGGGGGATGCTTTTTCCGGTTTTTCAAATAAAGGTATGCTTACAGTCGCCGTTTTATTTATCGTAAGTAAAGCCGTTGAAAATACCGGCGCGCTTAATTATTTTGCCGACAAATTCTTAAGTAAAAAGAAAGAACTCGGCATTTCCCGTCTTATGTTGCGTATGATGATTCCCTCAAGCATAGTTTCCGCTTTCCTGAACAATACCCCTATCGTAGTAATGATTGCTCCGGCAATAGAAAGATGGGCAAAAAATCTGGGGCTTTCTCCATCTAAATTTTTAATTCCGCTTTCCTATGCTACTATTTTCGGTGGAATGATTACCCTAATCGGAACTTCCACCAATCTTGTTGTTCACGGACTTATGTTGGATTACGGATTAAACGGTATAGGGATGTTTGAACTTGCCGTAGTCGGTATTCCCTGTGCAGTAATCGGATGGCTTTATATGATAACAATCGGCAAACACCTGCTTCCCGATAGAAGAACTATTTTAGACACCGTAAGCGAAAATAAAAAAGAATATATGATTGAACTGATTGTTCAAAAAAACAGTTCGTTTATAGGCAAAACTATCCGAAATACCGGTGTCCTCAATTTGGAAAAACTTTATTCGGTTGAAATAATTCGTAACGGCAAACCGGTTGAAACAAATTTTGATGAAACGACAATAAAAGAAAGAGACCGCCTTATCTTTTTCGGCGAGGTTTCCGCTATCTTGGAAGTCAGCAAAATACCTAACCTAATCCCCGATAATTTTAATAAGTCGGCAAAAGATTTTGACGAATTAAGCCAGCATTTAACCGAAGTTGTTATTTCGATGAGTTCGCCGTTTTTAGGCAAACGCATCAAGGAATGCGAATTTGATAAACTTTACGGAGCTATGGTTGTCGCAATACATCGTAACGGTGAAAAACTCAAGGCTCGTTTGAGAAATATGCGTCTTCGTGCAGGAGATTCCCTTCTGTTATTGACATCGGGGGATTTTGATGAAAAATGGGGCGATTCACAGGATTTTTATCTCACGTCTTTTGTAACTCCGGTATTTCAAAGCAAGGCTAATAAAATAATAGGTGTCTCGATAATCCTGTTTCTTATGGTAATGATACCCGCCTTTTCGGATTTCCTTCCGAGATTAGGAAGTGAAAAAATCGATATGCTTCATACGGCTGTTGCCGCGGCAATTCTCCTCGTTTTATTTCGATATATAAAAATAGACCAGGCGCGAAGTTCCATATCTTTCAACGTTATAGTAACAATAGCCTGTGCGCTCGGAATAAGCCGTGCGCTTCAAAACACAGGCGCGGCAGAATTTGTTGCTTCAAGTATAATAAATATATTCAGCAATTTCGGTGAAATCGGTATCCTTGCCGGAATTTATATTATAACTATGATATTTACCGCAGTCATAACTAATAACGCCGCAGCCGCGCTTATGTGTCCTATTGCATTATCTACCGCAAATCAGCTTGGTGTTAATCCTCAACCCTTTTTTATCACCATAGCGCTTGCCGCCTCGGCAAGTTTCGCTACACCGATAGGTTATCAAACCAATATCATTGTTCAGGGTGCAGGCGGATATAAATTCCGTGATTATCTTAAAGTGGGACTTCCGTTAAACCTGATTTTCTTTATCCTTTCGATTTTATTAATCCCGATTTTCTGGAAATTTTAACCCGTTTAATTATCGAATTTTCGTAAGCAAATCATCCGCGTTTTCTCCCATCCGAGTTTATCATAAAACTCAAGCGCATCACGGTTTGTTTTATCGGCAAGAAGCTGATGACGCAATGCACCGTTGCGTTTTGCCCACTCAATCGCCTGATTAAGTAAAATTCTACCTACCCCTTTGCCCCTGTAATCCGATATTACAATCATATCCTCAATCAACGAGCTAAACCCTCCCATAGCGGAGGATATAACAAGCTGAACGCTACACATCCCGACTATCTTATCCCCGTATTTTGCAATAAATATAGCGCCCCTATCCGATTCGATTACTAATCTTATCCCCCGTTTCTGCTTTTTCTTATTCAATCACCAAATATTAAACACATTCTTTCCGCCCGTTAGTTGACCGAAACCGGTTTTTAAAATAAAATATAGTAATAAAATACGGTTGCTTATAGCACATATTGGAAAGAGAGGTAATAATGGAATTTCTGTTGAGCGCAAAAGGTATTATAATAGCAATATTAGTTCTCGGTGTTTTGGTTTTTGTCCACGAACTCGGGCATTTCCTGATGGCAAAACTCGGAGGTATCAGGATAGACGTGTTTTTTATCGGGTTCGGTAAGGAGCTTTGGGGCTTTACACGAGGAGAAACACGTTACCGTATCGGTATTATTCCCTTTGGCGAATATTGCAAAATGAAAGACGAGGAGTCTAAAAACCGAAACGATAATATGTTTTCTACTTGTAAATAGGAGTTTAAATGTCGTTTGTTTCTAAATTATATATGAGGTGGAGATTTAATCGAAATAAAGGGTTTATCACTGCTTTAGAAAAAAATCCTACTTCTATGGTAGTGGATTTGGGCTGTGGAAATTGTATTTTTTCAAACGTCGTGAAAGAAGCTATTGAACCAGCTCAAATGATTGTGGTAGATTCTTTTATTCCAGAAAAAAAAGATTTGCATGGTATGGAATTTGTTCGTGCGAATTTAGAAGACATCCTGCCGTTTGCGAATAATTCTTTTGATGTAATTATTTCGAATCAGGTAATTGAGCATATAAAGACTCCCGTTAAATTTATGCAAGAGATATTCAGAATTTTGAAACCAGGAGGTTATGCGGTTATTTCAACAGAGAATCTTGCAAGTTGGGATAATATTTTTGCTTTACTCTTTGGTTATGTGCCTTTTTCTATGGAATTTGATCAAGGTCATTTTTCACTTGGAAAAATCTTTTCTGCAGGCTACATTACACAATCTTCAAACGATCACCCTCATTTACGTATCTTTTCGTGGAAAGGTATAATTGCTTTGGCTTTAACCGTAGGATTTACTGTTGAAAAACAAATTGGTAGCGGACATATTTTTGGTAAATTAGGAGAAGTTTTGAATAAAAAAAAGTGCAGATTCATTACTGTTAAACTTAGAAAAAACTAAAAGACATCTTTACATAGGCAAGCAGTATCTAATCAACCTTTGTCTGCCAATATATGAATTAATTAGATAACTCCTACATTATCACACCACTTTTCTATACTTTTATATATCATAGCAGAGGTAGCGCGTTTTATTCAATTACCAAATCTTCTTCAATTGCAAAGAGTTCCTTCAACAATAACGCCGTTTCGCCGATATGTTCGGATTTTGCCCGTGTGATTTTAAAATCATCCATAGTAATTCCTTGAATAAGTATCTAAGCCCGTTTCCGGTTTATTTATTATTTGGTATGATGGATACGCAATACCCATCGTTCATATAAAATCATCATTCGTATTTGCCTTAAACTTTATTACGGCTTATATTTCTATAATTTTAATCACTTTTGCGGGATTTCCTCCAACCATAACATTATCCCCAAAATTTTTTGTTACCACAGCTCCCGATGCCACAACAACGTTATCTCCTAAGGTAACGCCGGGATTTATAACTGCATTTCCGCCAATCCAGCAATTATTTCCGATTATAATTTTTTTTCCGTATTCCTTACCGCTATTTCTTTCATTCGGATTAATCGGATGAGTTGCCGTATATATTCCGACTTGAGGGGCAATTAAGCAATTATCACCGATTATTACCTCAGCTACATCTAATATAACACAGTTATAGTTTGCATAAAAATTCTCACCTACATAAATATTAAAACCATAATCGCAATTAAACATAGGCTCAATATATATATTGTTTCCTGCTCTGCCGAATAATTCATTCAGGATTTTTTTTCTTAATTCGTATTCATCAATAGAGGTTCTATTATAAGCCTCTGTTTTTTTTCTTGCTTCGGTTCTTAAATTTATTAATTCGGCATCAAAAGGATTGTAAACTTCTCCGGCTATCATTTTATCCCGTTCAGTCATATTTAAAACTCCCGAATATTTATATTAAATCAAACAAACTTGTGTTTTCTAATTCCTTTTAAAGAAACTTCGTTTACTATTTGGGAGGATGGATACGCAATACCCATCGTTCATAATCATTGTAATTTCCGTATTCGGTATCATAAGGTTCAAAAAAAGAATACCACCCGTCGCCAACCCCCTCCCATCCGAAATTCAGATGCACTTCAAAGTTTTGATTTTCACCGCGACAACCGTCTATGACAAGGGCATGCGCTGTGCTTCCCCCATCCCCGGTTTCTCCATCCACGTGTAAGAGAAGAGGTCTTCCCTCTTTTAACTCATCGCGGATAAACTCAATTACCCCCTCTTCGCCGTGAGAAGTGCGACGGACACGTCTGCTGCTTATCCCGTAGTATTCGGCAATCCTGTCACGACGGACATCGGAATTTCCCGTATATCGCGTGGTGCCGAAATCCTTGCCGGATGCCGCCGCGGCATACCAAAGATAGCGTGCGGTATGTTCCGCCTGTATTGCAGAAGTTTCGGGAGTTATACGGGAAACAACATATTGCAGGTCAACGGAAGGATTTTCAAAATCCGCCTCAACCGAATAATACGTCCCCGTATAAGAAGTTGCTCCCGTTGGAACAAGACCGTGATAAAAAAGAATCTGTGCAAACGCAACAGACCAGCATCCAAGCCTCTCATTTTCGGGAGTAAAAACAGCATACATATCACGTTGTTTCCAGCTTGTTTTCAGGAGCGGGTCAACCCTGAGAGGCTCTGCCGACACAAAATTGTTTAGCCCGCAATTAAGGAATAAAAAAACAACAAAACACAAATACAACCCCCGTGAAAGTTTCCCGCTAAATCCTTTGCCTCGTTTGAATTTCATAAAACCCTCCGTATTATTTTTCTATCCCGACTATTAATCCATATTCGTTTGTCTATAAAAGTTCTTAAATTCATATAAGAGCTTAGTAATAGTATATAATCATTTCTTTCTATGGTCAACAAAATTATTTTAGCTTTTTTATTTGACATATCCATAAGACGGAATTAAAATCAAATAGATATACGAGACTTTAATAAATTTTTGAGGGGTCAAAAAATGAAAAGATTGGCAATTTTGATTTTAATTACTTTAATTCCTGTTTTAGCGTATGCGGATGATTACCTTCCTTCAAGAGTATATATAGACAGCCTTAATATAAAGCAAACACCTCAACAATTCTTTGAAAATACCTTCAGGGCTTATTTTGCATCCCAAACCAATATAGCGCTTGCGGAAAAACATAACACCACGAATTACACCGATGTTGCGGATACTCATAGGTTTGTGGTAAACAACAAGCTTCAGGGATTAGTGAAACTCGATTTTACCGAATTTACGGGAAATAGTTATGAAGTCAGGATTTTTGCATACACCCCGGGCGGAATAGTCATTGATTTTAATGAAACTTTCACGATGGCTACCGTAGAGGAGGCGGCAAAGCAAGCCTCGTTAAAAGTAAGCGAAAAATTTCCTATGCGTTCCCGCGAGGTTATTGTCCGGGAAGAGGTTCGGCATATTGATATCGGCGTGTTTGAGTATGTCCATCCGACTTTCTATTTCGGCATAGGCCCCTCTTTGTTTAAACATTCTTCTATGGTTGAATTTGGGGTAGAAGATGGAGAATATTTTGATGAAGATATAAATAATACTTTTTTCGCCCTTAATTTATTTGTAAATTTCCGCTACAGATGGTTCGGGGCGTATCTGTCAATAGACTGTATTTTTCCTTCTTTTGCATTTATCTATCCGCAAATAGGTTTGGAACTAAATCTTTTCAAAGGATTAATAAACCTTAGAGGACGATTAGGAAACGTCTCATATAACCGGCGAAATGAACTGGAGGGAAACGATTTGAGATATTACTTTTCATACCTTACGCTCGGCGGGGATATATATATAAACATAACAAGATTTTTTTCCGTTTCAATAGGCGCAACCTTCCGCGTGCCTTCCGAAGATGGGACAAAGTCGGTATTATATGACAACGAAACCGCATATTACGCAGACCCGTTTTTTGAATCCCAAGAGGCAGGTTTTGATGCGTTCAGCATAGGATATATGTTTAAATTATCACGACACTGGCAAATCGAAAATAAATGGTATGTTCAATTACCTAACGATGCAAAATTTAACCAACCCTCCTATGCAAGAGAAGCCAGGGGGCTTATCAGTTGGATTTCAATTGCCGTTATATTCAAATTCGATTTGGGAGAATTAAAATGAAAAAATTTATAGTAAGCGCATTTCTAATGTTTATAATATCGGGAACAATATTTACCCAGGACGGTTCGCAATGGAATATAGTTATAGCCGGTATAGAAAATAAAACGGAAAACCAGGCGGAAGCCCATCTTGAAAGCGTTATCCATAGAAGTATCGTTAATGCTCTTT
>CAZQBT010000007.1:0-33849 GCA_964591955.1 uncultured Brevinematales bacterium
TGGTGTGACATTTCTATTTGCATAAACTGTGACATTTTAAATTTAATACAACATTTGTGAAAAGAACTTTTTTCTAAATATTAATTTGAATCCGGTATAATTTATTATAGATACCCCGTTGTTCCATCAACTCGGCATGCGTTCCCACCTCGATAATCCGCCCGTTTTCCATCACGATAATTTTATCGGCGCTCGCGATTGTAGATAACTTATGCGTTACAATAATGGTAGTTTGTTTGCCGAAAATTTCTTTCATAGCCGCGGATATAAGGCTTTCCGATTCCGCATCCAAAGAACTCGTAGCCTCATCAAGTATAAGAATCGCGGGATTACGCAAAATAGCCCTTGCCAAAACAATCCGTTGACGTTGCCCGCCTGAGAGCTTTACCCCTTTTTCGCCGATTTTGGCATCATAACCCTCGGGGTTTTTGATTATAAAATCGTGCGCGTTAGCGATTTTCGCCGCGTGTATAACATCTTCATCGCTTGCCCCGGGTCGCGACATCCTGATATTCTCCTTTATCGTCCCTGAAAATAAAATAGTCTCCTGCGTTACAATACTGAGTTGTTTTCGTATTGAATGAGGGTTGACCTCGGCGGCGTTTTTACCGTCAATAATCACATCACCCTCAGATGAAAGATTAAAAGCGGGAATCATCGAAATAAGCGTCGATTTACCTGCACCGCTCGGACCTACTATCGCGACCGTCTCACCCGGTTCTATCTTTAGATTTACGCCGTCCAGCACAACAATATCCTTATCATAGCAAAAACCCGTGTCTCTGAACTCGATTTCGCCTTTAATCTTACCTATATCGGGTTTGGAAAAATCCTCTTTCTCCTCGCTGTCAATAACCTCAAATATTCTTTCAGCGGCGGGAGCGAGCTTGCGAATAACCATAAACACCTGCCCGAATTTGCTTAAAGGCTCGGATAATACCAATGCAAGCGTAATAAAATAAACAATATCGCGGGATTCCGCCATCCCTCCCCTGACGCTAAGAGCGCCGAGCCCCAATATAATAAGCACCCCGAGCGCGCCCAAAAACTCCGAAACCGGCGTCCCCAACAGCCTCACCCTGAGTTCCTTCCTGTTGGCTTTAAGATAATTGTCGTTGGCAATCCGAAATTTCTCGCGGGTTTCGCTTTCAACCCCATATCCCTTGATTACCTCTATCCCGTAAACGGTTTCCTGTATATTGGATGTTATATTTGAAATATTTTTTTGCACGTTCATACTTAATTTCTGGACAAGCCCTCCGATACCGCCGAGAACAACCCCCAAAACCGGACCTATCGAAAAGAAATACGCCGATATTCGCGGATTTATATATATCATAAGCCCCACTATCGCGATTATAGTCAAAGGCTGGGCTATAATCTCCACCACTATATTCATCAGGAATATCTCAATAACGGACATATCGTTTAAAATCCTCGATAAAATTTCGCCGGAGCGGTTTTTCTTGTAATACGGGATAGGCAGGTCAAGTAGCTTCTCGTAAATATCCTGACGTATATCGTGTATTACCTTCACCGCAAGCATATTTGACCCCACAAACGCAAGATAATGTGACCCGACCCATACCAATATAAAACCCAACAGAATTGCGATAGTAGTCCAGTTGAGATGCTCAAAGTTTTCTCCGATAAATGCTTCCGTAAAAAATTCGCTTACCCCGATTATACCCCCGATTTTTCCCACCACGAGAGTAAGCGAAAACAGGATAACAAGGATAAGCGAGCCTTTGTATTTCTTTACATAACCGAACATTCTTTTGATTGATTTTTTGTTTTTCACCCGCGGATGTTTCATAAAACTGCGCTCCTTTAATAAAGATATATATTTTACCTTTATTTAACTAAAAAAGCAAACGCCTAATCTAAAAACGACAAATTTTTTGCTTTCCGACCTAAATCTATTTTGTCCAAACTTAAATAATACAAAAATATTAATCTTAATCCTCACTAAAAACTGCTCTCTACTCCACCCATAAAATTCAACAAAAACCAGACTTGAAATTTTTCCATTTTCTTATTAAAATTATAAGATAAAAACTCAAGGACGGAACAATGTATGAAATAGTAAAGAAAACGACCTTAGCTAAAGACATCTACTCTATGGATATACTCGCGCCGAGAGTGGCAAAAAAGGCGCTCCCCGGCGAGTTTGTTATCGTAATCCCCGATGAAAAGGGGGAACGTATCCCGCTGACCGTATGCGATTATGACCGCGATAAGGGAACGGTCAATATCGTGTTTCAGGTTTTGGGGGCGTCAACTACACAGATGGCTAACTTCAACGAGGGCGACTCGTTTGCCGATTTTGTAGGGCCTTTGGGCAATCCCTGCCACTGGCTTGAAGATAAAGACCTCACTCAAAAAAAGTTTATCTTTATTGCGGGAGGGGTCGGGACTGCGCCGGTTTATCCGCAGGTTAAATGGCTTCATGAAAAAGGTATCAAGGCGGATGTTATTATCGGGGCGCGTTCAAAAGACCTGCTTATACTCGCCGATGAGATGGAAAAAATCGCCGGCAATCTTTATATCGCTACCGACGACGGGTCTTTCGGGTTTCACGGGCTTGTTACCGACTTGCTTCGGGAGCTTGTTGAAAAGCAGGGTAAAAAATACGATGTTGCCGTTGCGATAGGTCCGATGATTATGATGAAATTTGTCTCGCAACTCACAAAGGAGCTTAATATTCCCACTATCGCGAGCCTTAACCCGATAATGGTTGACGGCACGGGGATGTGCGGAGCGTGCAGGGTTACGGTCGGCGATAAAACCAAGTTTGCCTGTGTCGATGGACCTGAGTTTGACGCTCATCTGGTGGATTTTGACGAGGCAATGCGTCGCGTATCTATGTATAAAACCGAAGAGGGGAGAAAGGCTCTTGTGCTTAAAGAGGGAAAAACTCATAAACCAAACGGCGGGTGCGGAGTAAACGGAGGGAAAAATGCCTAAGAAAATGACCAAAACGCCAATCAGCGAACAACCCGCAGAGGAACGTATAAAGAATTTCGATGAGGTATGTCTGGGGTATAACGAGGAGGAGGCATTGCTTGAGTCGGAACGATGTTTAAATTGTAAACATCGTCCGTGCGTTGACGGATGCCCCGTTTCCATAAAGATACCGGATTTTATTATGGCTATACTTGAACGCGATTATTCCAAAGCGGCGCATATTATAGCGGAGGACAGCGCGCTCCCGTCCGTGTGCGGACGCGTATGCCCTCAGGAAACCCAGTGTGAGGCTAAATGCGTGATGGGAATAAAAGGCGAGGCTGTTGCTATCGGAAAACTTGAACGCTTTGTCGGGGACCGGTCAAGGGAGGACAATATCGACCTTTCCGAAACCGCGCCTAAAAACGGAAAAAAAGTCGCGGTTATCGGAGCAGGACCCGCGGGACTTACCTGTGCCGGCGACCTTGCTAAACTCGGTTATGACGTTACTATCTTTGAGGCGCTACATAAACCCGGCGGCGTTCTAACCTATGGTATCCCGAGTTTCCGTCTGCCTGAAAATCCCGTTATAGAATACGAGGTTAATAATATCCGCAAGCTCGGTGTAAAAATAGAAACCGATGTCGTTGTCGGGAAAACCGTTACAATAGATGAGCTTATGGACGAGGAGGGTTTTGAGGCGGTCTTTATCGGGACGGGTGCGGGACTTCCCAAGTTTATGAATATCCCCGGTGAAAACCTTAACGGGGTGCTTTCAGCTAACGAGTTTTTAACCCGCGTCAATCTTATGCGCGCTTCCGAAGAGGGTTACGCTACGCCGGTCAAGGTTGCCGATAAGGTCGCCGTTGTCGGCGGCGGTAACGTTGCGATGGATGCCGCACGTGCATCAAGAAGACTCGGCGCCGAGGTTACGGTTGTTTACCGTCGCTCGGAGGTTGAAATGCCGGCGCGTGTCGAGGAAGTCCATCACGCAAAAGAAGAGGGTATCCGCTTTGAAGTGCTGACTAATCCCGTGAAAATTCTCGGCGACGATAAGGGATGGGTCAGCGGGATAGAATGTATCCGTATGGAATTGGGCGAACCTGACGCATCGGGAAGACGCCGTCCGGTGCCTGTCGAAGGGTCTAACTTTACTATTGACGTCGGGACCGTTATTATGTCAATCGGCACATCGCCTAACCCTCTTGTAAGTTCATCGACTAAAGGGCTTAAAACCACAAGCTGGCACGGCATAGAGATAGACGAAAAAACGGGAGCAACCTCGCGCGAGGGTGTATTCGCCGGCGGTGACGCGGTAAGCGGGGCGGCTACCGTTATTCTCGCTATGGGAGCGGGACGCACCGCCGCCAAGTCGATTGATGAATATTTGGAGAGTAAAAAATAGAATAGCATTCAGGTAAATGTATAAAAAACAAACCGGGCTTTTGATAATAAAGGCTCGGTTTTTTATTGATATAACGGTTACTTACGAACAAGCCGAGATTAGGAAATCTTTTATATTCAAAAAACCCATATTTTTATCACTCAATAATTTGATTTTTATAAATTACCGATTTAAAATATTACAATTTATGCGTAGGAGCGTGGTTATGAAATACAGTCCATTTATAATAGGTTTCTTTTGTTTAACAATATTCCTGTTTTTGCCGAATTGCGCAGGTAAGGAAACTAAACCTGCCGAAAGAAAACCGGGGGAAGAATTGCCTCATCTTACGCAAGCAGAGATGTTTGAAGACTTTGATTATCTCGTTGATTCAATCACCAATGTTTATACGCGAATTACTTTAAAAAAACTTATTATGGATATTGATATTTTGACGGGACTTGACGAGCTTCGTGCGCAAATCCCCTCAATTAATAATACCGAGGATTTCGTAATACTAATAAATAAGGCACTAACCCTGTGTCAGGATATGCACAATTCGCTTGTAAACAGACGTATTCCTAACATGCGCTATGCTTTTCATATACCCGAAGATTATCCATATTGGGATTTGGCAAATCGCTATTTTAGAATAATTCAAAGAATGAATAGAAGATATAACAGGTTTAAATTACCGTTAATTTACCATAAAGGAGAATATAAAATTTATGCCGATTTTACCAATGACGGAATACTATATTTCTCAGGGGATATTCTAACTGAAATCAACGGAATTGACATTCATAATTTTGTAAAGCAATTAGTAACGGAACGGGCATTGATGTGGGATATGAAAAATCAGCGCCTCTATGACAACAATTTTTATAATAGCGAAAAAATATATGAGATGGAAAAGTTTGAACTGGCATTTAGGGATGAGAAAAATAAAATAAAGATGGGGGTGTTTAATGTGGAAAAGCGATTGGATTTTAATAAACCCCGTCAGGATTTTAAGCAAAGTGCTTACGATAAATTTCCGGCTATATATATTACCAATATGCGAATTCTTTATATGAGAACTCCCGGATGTGTTAATTCCAACTTTTATATTAACGAAATAAAAGAAATTGCTAAAGACAACCCGATAGAAAAAATAGTAATGGATATGAGAAACAATGCCGGAGGATATAGTTCTTTTTTTCCATATATTCTTAGGAATATCTATAGCAAACCGATACGGCAAAAAGTAGATATCGGGATGAAAACAGTTGATTACTGGCTCAGGACTATGCCAAGTGTTTCTACCAGTGAAGAGGGTACCGCTTATCATACCAATTTAGGTGAAGTAAATATTCCCGTTCTGAATAACGAAGTTTTTAATGTTTATCGCCAAAAGATAATTTGGAATCCCGCACCGGATAATATTGATTTTAAAGGAAAGGTTTACGTGCTGTTCAATGAAAATACATTTTCGGCGCCAACAAAAATCCAATTCGATATTCGACAATGGGATAATATTATATCAGTCGGACAGCCATCCGGCTGGGAACAGGGTGGCGGTGCCGGCGGTTATTATGAGTTCTTTGTTTTACCTAATTCCAAAATTGTATATCAAATAGACAACGGTCTTAGGTTGGATAAAACCAACTCCCTTAAAGAGTTGTTTTATAACAAGGTTAAAATTCCGGTTTCTTATAGTTGGGATGAATTGACAAATCGAATGTATTATGAAGGTGATATATACGGTATGGAATTTTTGACCAACTACGACCCTGTATTCAAAGCAGTGATAAATGACAACTAATTAGGGTCTGAATGGCGAAAATTAACCATAAAAAGAGACAAATCGTATAAAAAACAAACCGAGCCTTTGAAAATAAAGGCTCGGTTTTTTTATTGAAATAATCTCCGTAAGACTTATATAACGCCCTGTTCCATCATAGAGGTTGCAACTTTGAGGAAGCCGGCAATATTCGCGCCGAAAACCAAGTTGCCCGGCTTACCGTATTCCTCCGCCGCAGCGACGCAACTGTTAAAAATATCGACCATAATGCGATGGAGTTTGCTTTCGACCTCCTCGGCAGTCCATGACAAACCGATATGGTTTTGGCACATCTCAAGCCCTGAGGTGGCAACACCGCCGGCATTAGCGGCTTTACCGGGACCGAATGAAACATTGTTATTAATAAAATAATTCACCGCATCGGGAGTGCAGGGCATATTGGCGCCCTCCGCAACAACGATACATCCGTTTGATACAAGCGTCTTGGCATCGTCAAGCGACAATTCGTTTTGAGTAGCGCATGGAAGCGCAACATCACACTTGATATGCCACGGACGCTTTCCTGCATGATAATCAACTTTACATATATCGGCATATTCGCTAATTCTGCCCCGCTTAACGTTTTTCAAATCCACGAGACATTGCCATCTTTCACCCTCAACGCCGTTGGGGTCATAGATACATCCGTTGGAGTCCGAAAGCGCGACAACCTTAGCGCCAAGCTCGGTGGCTTTAAGCGCGGCAAACTGCGCAACGTTACCCGAACCCGATATAACGACGGTTTTGCCCTTAAAGTCGGTGCCTCTCGCTTTAAGCATCTCCTGCGCAAAATAAACGCACCCGTATCCCGTAGCCTCAGGTCTGATAAGCGAACCGCCCCAGTTGATACCTTTACCGGTAAGGACGGACTCGAAGCGGTTGGTGATTTTTTTATATTGCCCGTACATATAACCGATTTCACGTAACCCTACGCCGATATCGCCGGCGGGAACATCGGTATTAGGCCCTATATGACGGTAAAGCTCGGTCATAAAGCTCTGGCAGAATCTCATAACCTCGCCGTCGCTTTTGCCTTTAGGGTCGAAATCGCTTCCGCCCTTACCTCCGCCCATAGGAAGCCCCGTAAGCGCATTCTTAAAAATCTGTTCAAAACCCAGAAATTTTATGATGCCGAGGTAAACGGATGGGTGAAATCTAAGTCCGCCCTTGTAGGGTCCTATTGCGCTGTTAAACTCAACGCGGAAACCCCTGTTTACCTGCACCTCGCCTCTGTCGTCAACCCACGGAACTCTGAACATTATTTGACGCTCAGGCTCGACAATACGGTCGAGAATTTTAGCATTAGCGTATTCGTGATGTTTTTTTATTACGGGTTCAACGGATTCCAAAACTTCCTTTACCGCCTGATGAAACTCCGATTCGCCCGGGTTTCTTAGAACCGTTCTTTCCATTACTTCTTTTATTATCGACATAAAAATTTCCTCCGAATTATTTTATTTAAAACCAAGAAATCGTTTTAGGTAATTGTGCCGGGGGACGATTTAGCCCTGTGTGAAACATAAAACCTGATACGCAAAAAACTTACCAAAAATTATCGAAACGGGTTTTCACGGATAATGAGGCTTGCGCCTTTACAATACCGGAAAGCATAGACGAGCTTTCAACTCCGAAACCGGAACGAGGAATGTCGCAAAAATAACGTATCATAGGAACGCCCCGATTTAGCGTTTTAAAAGCATCATTAGTTCGAGTCCCATTTATCATAACTACCTCCTCGTTTGATGTCTCATCGCGTAAAACAATACCCCTGAACGGCAAAGCCGCCCCCATCAGGCGTATCGTTTATAATCTTAGCAGTATATTTTATCAAGGGCTACGGTTTTTGTCAAAAATGCGTAAATTATAAGTTTTTCTTTGAGAGGGGTAAAATTAATAGGATTCATCGACAATGCCCGTTAGAACGGCGTTAGACAATAAAATCCCCCCGCTATATTTCAAGCAGGGGGCTTTTATTTATAGATACGGAAAATTATATGTTATGCCATTATTCAATATCAAAATTCCAGTTCATACCGTAGTTGTTCTCCCAAATCCGAGTGGTGAAATCCGCAAAAGCGAGATTGAGGGTATTTGCCGATTCGGGAAGGTTAAGCGTAACAGTCCACTCATCAAAACTTCCGGCGCTGTAAACATAGTTCATAAACTTGTCGCCGACGTTATTCCATCCGTTGATACCGTAATGCGCCCAGACATTGCCCAAACTCCCGTTAGCGTAAAATACGGTAACGTTTTTAGAGCCGTTAGAGGAGTTGTTATCAATACGGTAATCCACTAAGGGGTTAAGACTGTAATGCCAGTCGTTGCCGTTATTGTTATCCCACGATGAGCCGTTGCGGAATACGAAGTCGCTGTAATTAGCCTGATTAGGAATAGGAATACTTGTCCATACATAACCGCCGGGGGATGCGTATTTCAGGTTCGGGTAGGAGTAATACATCATATAAGTTTCGCCGACATTGTTCCAGTCGTTCCATCCGTAATGTATAGAAGTTCCCGAATCCGCCACCGAACCGGCATAGTTGATAATAAGTTGCCTGTAACCGTCATAGTTTTCAATAATCTTTAAGGATACGGCGGAATCTTTGGGTTTTACGCTAAAAGGAACGCCGTTGTTATCGAAAACGTTGCCGTTCTGGTCTTCGACAAAATACCGAAATTCGGTTGCATCGGAGGGAACATCCAGCATAGCAAGACGCATACCGTAACCGTTTTCGACAGTGTTGGTAACCAAATCCGTCCCGCCGTAAAATCCGTAGCGGATAACGTATTGGTTTGAGCTAAACGGCATAGGATATTCCATTACGGAAACGACAAGTCTTTTACCGCGAACTATACGACGGTCGCGAAGGGGTCCGTAAACGTAAGAAACGATACTGCCGTCGCCGGATGATTTAACGGCGAGGTCATTATCGGAATCGGCAATATGCCCGAAAGCTCTAAGTTCCGCTTCCGTAAGAAACGCAAGCGAGGCGTCAACTGCGGGGTCGCCGGTATAGACCAGGTCTATACGTTTTGCCTGACCGGGCTGACGGTTACCGTCCTGCAAATCCGATACCGAACACGCGGATACTACCGCCATTAACAAAATGGGGAACACGGAATTTCTAACGATTTTCATTTTTACCTCCAATGGTTTTTAAAATTGCCTTTTGCACCCTATTGGTGCAATATGCACAAATTTAGTTCAGTATTCTACCCTATCCCTCCGTTTACGTCAAGTAAAATGTCTCTTTTTTTTTAAAGATTTTTAGCCTCCTCTTTCCGTCCTTATACCATAGCTTGCTTTTTAGATAAGTTTAATTTAAAATAAAAACGATAAATACTATACGAGGGAGCAATATATGAAAAGATATATATGGATAATAATACCGTTATTAGCTGCAACGTTCTGCGCACCCCCGCCGGAAATTACAATTGATAAGGAAGCGCAGGTTGTCGCGGTTTCATCAAAACCCGCTTTAACTATAAGCTATGAAACCGATATGGTATCCGCAACAAATGTCGCGGGCTTCCTCGCCGATTCGATAATGCGGTTTTCCCGAATTGCCCGAACCGACACAACCAATATCAATATTAAACTTGACGACAAAACCCCGGACTACTACAGGTTGTTTTTTACAACCGGGGACAGGTATTTTGCCGATTACAAAAACACCCCGATAATTTACGGTATTTTACAGCTTGAGTGGGAATCAATATTAAACTCAAGGATAAACCGGAACGACCCGGTATCCGTTATGCTCAGACGTGAACGGTATAACACTATCCGCATAAAGGATTTCCAAAACCTCTTTGCCCGTAACCATATAAACAGACAGGATTTGACAAAGGTTTTCCCGTATATAAACTTATTTACCCTCCGCGAGGTGCTTTTTATATCGGTGCAGGAGATAATGGAAAGACCATCCCGTTACGTCGGCACAAGGCATATAGACACGATAGTTTTCAACGTGGTTATAATACCTGAAATAACCGAATTTACGCGGTTTCTTGTCCGTAAATTCGGCAGGCGAAGGGTTATCCGTTTTGCACGTGAGGAGTATTCCGTTGCGGGATGGAAAAAGGCTTTCGGCGAGGAAATCAACGAAACGGAAGCCCAATTCGCGGATTATATAGAGGATATGGAATTTGACGGTATCTTTAAAAATCAATCTTTCATAAATGAGTTTGAGGAGCTTCTCAAGCTGTATAATACGATAACAAAAGATTCTATTTTCAAAGACTAAAGTTAAAAGCTATTGTTGATAATTATTTTATAGTATGATAAACTAAATAGCTAAAAATTATCCAATAGCGGGGAGAGTAATATATGGAACAAAACAAAGGAATCGGAATAGCGTTAATATGTCTTTTCGGCGTGTCGGTAATATCCGCATTTTTTGTAATAATTCTTCAGGCAAGAGAGTCTAAACCCCAAGAAAGGGCTGCAATACAAAGGTCAATTATGCCCACCCAAACATGGAAAGCCAACTCTATTGCGGTGCTTAATATTTTTTCTCCTATACAATATGTCAGTGATGATACCACTTTCCCCGTAAGACGGGAGGGAGCGCTTTACTGGCTTGACTTGCTTAAAACGGTTGAAGAAAACCCGAATATAAACGCCCTTATTATTCGTATCAACTCACCCGGGGGGACTATTGCCGCCACGCAGGAAATATACAACCAGATTTTGCGTATCCGTGAAAAAGGCAAAACCGTAGTCGTTTCGATGGGCGACCTTTGCGCATCGGGGGGATATTATATCGCCTCAGCTGCGGATTATATCGTGGCTAATCGCGGAACTCTCACCGGAAGCATAGGCGTTATTATGGCGGGTGTCGATTTATCAGACCTTTTCAAGCGTTACGGAATCGAATATAATGTAATTAAAAGCGGGGAGTTTAAAGACAGCGGAACTTTCTTTAGAAAAATGACGCCGGAAGAAAGACGGTTGCTTGAAAGTGTCGTTATGGATGCTTATAACCAATTCTTTGAAGACGTGGCAAGCGCCCGCGATTTATCCCCATCACGCTTGAGACCTGTTGCGGACGGGCGAATTCTTACGGCGCGTCAGGCTTTGGATGCCGGGCTTATTGATGAATTGGGCGATTTTCAGGATACGGTCAGGATTACCGCAGAAAAAGCCTCTATCAAAGACCCGGAGCTTATTGAACTCAGACCCGATATGAAAAGGATGCTGAGGTTTTTTACTGCAAACTATGATAAACTGCTCAAGTCGGAATCGCCGAGTATTAACCTGATTGAATCGCCTCAGATTTTGAAAGACAGCTTTGTTCCGATTATGTATATGTTTACATACTAAACGGAGGAATAATATGTTGGAATTTATGGTTTTATCCTCCGGTTTTTTCTATAAACCGTTTAAAACTTTATCCTCGTTATACGAAAATTTCCGTGAAAACCTGCTTAAATACGGTTTCGGAATTTCGATTTTATCCAATATCAGCCTGATTATTGCAAACCTGATAACGGGACAAGCCGGGTTTGTTAAGGGAGCGGGGTTTTTGATTTCACACATAGCGTTTGTGCTTGTAATATCGTATTTCTGGCTTATGATAATCTTAGCGCTTTACACGTTCTTTTTGGGAATATACAACCAAAAAATCGACGTGCGCGAACTTACGGGATTATATCTCGCGGGGGACTTTCCGTTTTTTATCGCTATGCCTGTCGCCCTGATATTTTCCGTATTGCCGTCTCAACTCGGTATTCTTTTTAATATAATAATGTTTGTCCTGTTTGTTCTAAGTATAGTCCTGAAAATCAAGGCGATAATAATTACCTCTAAAGTCGATACCGGAAAATCAATCGCATTGTTTATTATGCCGTATGCTTTTATAGTTTTTCTCCTTTCGATAAACATGATTTATTTTATCCTGTTTATTATCAATATACTAAGTTAAAAGGGGATTATTTTGGTTAAATCAATGTTGCTTAACTTCGGCAAACGTTTACGCATAACTTTTTTTACAAAAATAGATTTGTATTTTTACAAAGAACTTCTGCCTAATTACGCATTCGGATTAACCTTTTTTACCATACTCATTATGCTTAATGAGCTTTTTGTTCTCACAAGTTATTATTTTGAACATAACGTTCCCATTGAGCAGGTGTTGATGTTGTTAATCAACCTGATACCGTTTTTGCTGTCGTTTTCGATGCCGTTTGGAATATTGCCGGCGTATCTTCTTACTATGGGACGGTTATCGCAGGACAGCGAATTTACCGCAATGAGAGCTTGCGGAATTTCCACGTGGCGTATTGTGCTACCCGGTATCATCTTCGGATTAATTATTTCATCGGCAGTGGTGCTGTTCAAAGACAAAGTCGAGGCGCAGGCTAATATAAATTATCTTCGGCTAAGGGCGCGCGTTATGGCATCAAAACCCGCCGTGGAACTCAAGGAAAGCGCATTCCTGCAAATCGGAAGCTATAATATAAGTTTTGAACGTATGGAAGTTGAAAACGATATGGAGGTTTTGTATAATCTCCACGTAGTCGATTTCGATAACAGAAAAACCATTCAGGCTGAAATGGGCAGATTTTTCAGTTCCCCCGAAAATCCCGAACTTTACGTTCTTAAATTTCATAACGGGAGTATCTCTGAGGTTATCCGCACAAAAGATGATAAAACCGGCCAAATAAACGAAAACTTCTTTATTTCATCATTCAGCTATCTCGCGTTGAATGCATACATATCCCTGCCGAGCGAACTCCACGGTCAAAGTCCTGATGCGATGTCGGTTTCGGAAGTCCGGGAGGAAATTGCCAAGCGGGGCAAACCTGTTTTTGAAAGAATGGAGTTGGAAAAACAAAAACGTGAGACGTTATTAGATGAAATCAATGAAAAAAACCGTGAATTTCGCCAAACCGCGCGAGGACTCCAAAATCAGGAGTTGGATGCTGCAGAAGAAAAACATAATCACATTATCGAAAGACTGCGCAGGGAAGTTGAAGAATCCGAAAAACGTTTGGAAAGCTCATGGCGCTCCCTGCCTAAATTATATATGTATAAACTCCACGACAAGTTCGCTATGCCTTTCGCTTCATTTGTGTTTGTTATACTCAGCTTGTCGATAGGTATGTACACGGAGAGAAGCGGTAGAAGCGAAGGGTTGGGAATAAGCATTATTATTATGATTGTTTATTATGGTATGAAAATAGGGACAGAAAACCTGATTGTTAAGCATATCTTTCCGCCTTTTGCGCAATGGCTTCCTAATCTGGTTTTCCTCTCTCTCGGTAGTTTCCTGCTTTACAGGAAACTAAAACAATAATTACGAAGGTCTGCCGAAATGAAAGAAGTTGAAAATACAACCGTTATTAAGATACTAACAGAAAGAATAAAAAAGAATTGGCACTATTTTTTAGATGGTTTATCGCGGTTTAAACCCTCAAATATCAAACGCTTCTTTAAAAGCCTAACCCTTAAAAAAATCAAAGAAAAAATCAATTCGCTCAAATGGAGTAAAATAGATTCATATATTTTCAAGAAATTCATTATCTCCTTATTCGGCTCATTGTTTTTATTTATTGCCATATATATATTAACTATGTTTTTTCAGGAGATGCGTTATTTTCCGGAAGGTGTAGAAACCGGAATTTTGCTTCAGTATTATTTGCTCCATTCGACTTATTGGATAGTAATTCTGCAACCCCTTTCCTTCCTTTTTGCTACGGTATATGTATTAAGCACCTTGGCAAGAACCAAAGAACTCATAGCAATAGTAAGCACGGGAACAAGCCTTTACAGAATTAGCTTTTATATGGTTTTGTTTTCCATTTTATATTGCGTGCTTATGATGGGAGTAGTTCAGGATAAATTAGTCTTTCCGGCATATCAGCGTTCTTATGTGCTTCGCGAAATAATTTTCAGGCGCGCCACCCCCGAATCCTTGGACAGGCTTAAAGACAATAAAAATTTCTCGATTTTCGGCTCAAACCGTCTCCTTTACGTTGTTGAAAAGTACGATGCCGTTACCAAAGAACTTAAAAATATAACAATCGTTCAATTTACCGACAAATCTAAGATTTCCGATGAGGCAGCGGAAAAAATATCCGACGAGGATTTATGGTTCACCGAAAATATCGACGAAATAAAACGTCGCAGAGACCTTTTATACACCTACAATATCAATATCCAAGCCCGTATTGATGCTCAAAGAGCGGTATGGGACAGCGCTAACGGCACTTGGAAATTATTCAACGGAACTATCCGTTACGTTGACAGCGGAGGAATGGAATTTCGTGTGGAAACCTTTGAAAACAGGGTTTTCGATTTTATTGTTGATGAACCTTTTTATTTTGAAAAGATGTGGTATTCCGTTGACGCTATGACCTCTTCGGAGGCTTTGCGTTATGTCGAAATGCTCAAAACAACACATCAGGATTACCGTGATGCCGAGGCGCGTTATCTTGCAAAATTCAGTTATACTATCGGTATCATTATGGTTGTGCTTACCGGTATCGGGATAATTAATATCGCCTCCCGTAAAATCTCTTTTATTATCAATTTAATTATAAGCGTAGTTATTTTTCTTATATATTATATATTCTTTGCCGCAGGTCTTGCTTTAGCCTCAAAAGGCGACATATCCCCCGCATTCGGGGCTTTTGTCGGCTCTATTTTCTTCGCCCTTATTTCTACATTTTTATATACCCGGACAAAAACTTAAAATCCGCTTTATTTGACTTATCCCGTCCTGATTTTTATACTTAAACTAACTTTAATTTGCGAAAAATTAGGAGGACATTATGGGCAAATTTTCGATTCTTTTAGCTTTTGTGATGTTGACAATGGGGGCAACCTTCGGATTTTCGGTTTCCGCAGAGGATATTATCGGGGAGTATTACACACCCGAAAAAAAATCCGTAATTCGTATCTACAAAGAGGGGGACACCTTTTCCGGGCAAATTATTTCGCTTAAAGACCCCACCAATGATGACGGCACACCTAAGTTTGATGTTGAAAACCCCGACAAGGAATTGGCTAAAAAGCCTATAATCGGGCTTAAACTTATCTGGGGGTTTGAATTCAGGAACGGGGAATGGGTCAACGGGCATATCTACAATCCCGAAGACGGGAAAACCTATTTTTGCCGTCTCCAGTTTAACGACAATGAAAAGACTATCCTTAATGTAAGAGGTTCTATCGGCAGGGGAGGCTTAATCGGCAGAACGCAAATCTGGCACAGGAAATTCACAGACGACTAAGATAATAATAACTTACGGGGCTGTCTTTACAGGCAGCCCCGATTTTTTTATTCGGTTTCAAGGATTTTGACTATATCGTTATACCCCTTGTCTTTCGCTATACTCAAGGCGGTTTCGCCCTTGTTGTTTTTAAGCGTCCTGTCCGCGCCGTTTTCCAAAAGAATTTTTACCGTATCCGTATTCCCTTCCTGCGATGCCACCATCAGCGCACTCATACCGAGGTTATTCCGCGCGTTGACTTTCGCGCCCTTTTCGATAAGAAAGCCGACCGTTTCGCTATGCCCGCCGTAAGAGGATAACATCAGCGCGGTAGCCCCGTAGCTGTTACGCGCCTCTATATCCGCGCCGTTTTCCAAAAGAATTTCTGCAATACCGGTATGCCCCCCGATAACAGCGCCCATCAGCACGCTTCGCCCGTCATTATCCGCAGCATTGACATCCGTCCCGTTTTCGATAAGCAATATTGTAAGCTCGGTGTATCCATAGCGCGCCGCGCCCGACAATGCCGTTACACCGAGCGAGGTTTTGGTATTGACTTTTGCGCCGTTTTCGATAAGTATCCGCGTAATATCAATATGCCCGCGGTAACAGGCGAATATCAGAGGGGTAAACCCGCTTCGGTTTTGAGTGTTGACATCCGCCCCTTTTTCGATAAGAGACTTGACTTCTTCGGTATTACCGTTTCGCGAGACGGTCAGGAGACGGGTGTTTATATTCCCATAAGTGAGATTGGTTAAACCTAACAAGACTGCAATAAATAAAATCCGTAACGGTTTCATATTCGCTCCCGTTAGTATGTTTACTAATTATAACCAATATAAACGGATAATGCAACGGGAATAACCGTATTACAATGCAATTAGCGTAAAATATTCGGATTTACTTGATATCAAGAGACCACATACGGATTGCCTTATCGGAACCGCCGCTTACTATACGCTTGCCGTCTGAGCTAAACGAAACACTGTTGACACCGCCGTTATGTCCGTTAAACTCGCGCAAAAGAACACCGGCGGTATTCCATATACGGATAGTTTTGTCCAAGCTTCCGCTTGCTATGTAAGAACTGTCGGGACTGAAAGCAACGCTTGTTACCCAATTATTATGTCTGCCTATTATATGGATAAAAGAGCCGTCAATTGCCCAAAGCCTGATTACTTTATCCTTGCTGCCGGTAACAATATGCTTGCCGTCGGAACTAAACCCAATGCTCAAAAGCCCGCCGCCGGAACTGCTGATTTGTGAAATATACTTACCCTCGGCGTTCCAGAGTATAGCAAAAGAACTTTCCCCCCTGCTTACTATATAAGTTCCACAGGGGCTAAACTCTACGAAGACAACCGAATCATAATGTTCTCCGATTAAATTGCTTGAAACGGTATTTTGGTTTGCGTATAATACTATGGCAACGCATAAGAACAGAAATACACTTACAAATAATCTCATAATTCACCTCCCAATATTTAAAAAAATATAGACAACTTTTAAATTATAAAATTTTGCCGATTCCCAGTATTTAATTATATAGCAGATGGAAAAGAATTTCCAGTTTTTTATTTTTTCTCCAAATATTACATCCGCTATTACTCCATCGACCCGTTTAAACAGAATAGTTTTTTTGATAAATCTCTCTTTTTTCCTCAGGCTTTAGTATTTTAGAAATTACCCACGCAACACACAGGATTATCGGGATATTCAGTAAAAGGCGGGTTACGGCAAAAACCGCGCCGAGAGAGGTTATCTCAAAAAGAAACATAGGAATCTTAGTTGTTGACCATCCGCCGATAAAAACCAATATATTGAAGAATGAGACGTCCTTTTTCATAAAAATTCCGGCTATCGGAAAAGCGGCATACAGGGGGCCTGCGGCGGCAGCGCCAATCATAAATGAGATAACCGCCCCGCGAACCCCGGAACCCTCGCCCATATAGCGCGCCATTGTTTCACGAGGCACCCACATATCCAACAAGCCGATTAATATGAAAATCGGAGGCAATACAAAAGCCATTTCTTTTATACTTAAAAAAGTGTTGCCGATAGCGCTTATTCCGCTGTCCCTATCCATAACAAGCACCGCAATAAACACCGCTAACGTTACAATCAAAAATCCGAACTTCGATAAAAACTTTTTCATATTAAACACCTCCGAATAATATAATGACACGATAAATCACAAAAGCGGTAACAAAAGAGGTCAGTAAGGCAAGGGAATTTCGGATAAAAGCGACTTTCTTCCCGAAATACCGTATTTCGAGCGGTAATGTAACAACTCCTACCGTCATAAGCGTAGAAACAAACGCCGCTATTTGCAAGTATCCCGCGCCGTTTTGCAAAAGTATCGCCGCTGTCGGAAACGCTATAAACCCCGGTATAAGCGAAACAGTCCCCACAGCTCCGGCTAATATCATGCCCAAAAATCCCGACTGTTCGCCGATAATTTTTGCTATGTCTTCAGGCTTCAAATATGCAAGAATTATCCCCGCAATAATTATCACGGCAATAAAATCGGGAAGTATCCCTATAAACATCTTACCGGATTTTTTTAACGCCGCTCCCGTTTTCTTGCGGTCTTTAATAAAAGACACGACAAGAGCTATCCCCGCTATTATATACAGAACAATCCCGAATTGCATCGAAACCTCCCTCTGTTTGCGTTTCGTTAATTATACACAATGATTTGCATTGTGTCAATACTTGCACTATGTCAATACTAAATTTTTTTTGACTTCTACGGAAGAATAAGGCTATTATATGTGTCTAATTTTACAAAGAAGCCGAATGCTGGAAAGTTATCGGCGGAATTTACGAAACCGGACAAATTCATATATTCGGAACGGCTGTTTAATGGAAGATACCGAAATTTTATTGCGGATTAAACACGATAAGCGCGAGGGCTTTGAATTTCTTGTTAAAGAATACGGGGATTTGGTCATTAATGTCGCTTATTCGTTTTTTGGGAACAGGGCTGATGCTTTAGACTGCGCGCAGGATACGTTTATCAGGATATACGATAAAATCCATACCTTTCGCGGAAATTCCAAATTATCAACATGGATTTACCGTGTAACTGTAAACGTAAGTCTTAATGAATTACGAAAGCAAAAGAAAAAAACAACGCCGCTCCCGGAAACAGATAATGGTTGCGTATCGGTTACGGATTCTGCAATAGAGGATTATGAAACCCAAACGGCGGTGCGTAATGCGGTTTTGTCGCTCCCCGATAAACTTCGCGCCGTTATTATACTAAAGGACTTTGAAGACAGGAGCTATGATGAAATATCCGATATACTGCAAATAAGTATCGGCACGGTTTCATCGCGGATAAGCAGGGCGCGCGAAGCTCTAAAAAAGATTTTGATTTGCGGTTAATATAACGGACTTTCCTTAAACGGAGGAGTTTATGAAGTGCAAAAGGGTGAAAAAATTACTTAATATCTATGCCGACAATGAGTTAGAAAACGAAAAACTTAAAACCGTAATAAATTCCCATATTGAAAATTGCGCCGGTTGTAAAACGGAACTTGACAAAACCTTGCGCGTTAAAGAAACACTCTCACAGAAACAGTCTATCGCGGTTTCGGAAAGTTTTACGGTATCGGTTTTAGACGCAATAGACAACAGGTTAGCTCAAAGACAATCGCTGTGGGATAATGTCACCCATCCGTTTGCCCAAGGGGTCGCCACCGGAGTAGCGATAGCCGTTACCGCTATACTTATTTTCATTACGGTTAATATATTCAGGCTTGAAAAAGCATCGCCGGTTCAACAATATTTAATCGGCGGGGTTTCCGCAGAGGAGTTTAATTACGTGTATCAGCAGGAAAATGCTTTTCAAATTGTTTCATATAACGAATAAAGGAGGATTTTTAAGGTGAATAAAATTCCAAAATACGGTATAATCAGTATTTTTATATGCATTTTTGCGCTGGGAATATTTATCGGTGCATTCGGACACAAGGTATATATAACCCGCAATCTGTCTCAATTTCTTTCCCGTCAGCACATCAGGCGAATAGAAGCCCATCCCTCAGGTAAACACAGGGATTTTCAAAAACGTTCCGCCGATGAACGCGAAAGAATTGAAAAAGAAAAACGCAAGGAGTTTTTGGAAACCCTCACACGGGAACTTGACTTATCCCCCGACCAGCAAACCCGTATCCAAGCTATTCTCGAAAGCAACAGAATTGAGGGTGATGATATAAAAGGACGTTTTTTCTCCGATACTAAAAATTTATTCGATAAAACCAACCGGGAAATACTTGATACATTAACCGACAACCAAAAGGAAATCTTTGAAAAGAACTTTATACCGGACAAAAAGCCTCCCTTTAAAACTCCTAAACCGCATTTTAAGTAGTCCGGTATATAACAAAAAATAAAACAAAAGGATTAACTATGAAATATCTCTATATCTTGTTAATAATTTCAGTGGTCTGGCTTTCTTCCTGCAACAAACAAAACAACCCCGGCAACAACTCCTCCGCCGAAAGAATTGTCGCGGCAAAACTTATGGATATTGAAACGGTGATAGAAGAAGAGGGCGAGGTTGCACCGATGAGAAGCGTGCAGGTTAAGTCCGGTATAAGCGGACGTGTTATGCGAATCCTTGTCAACGAGGGAGACTACGTGAAACGCGGCGAGGTTATTGCAAGAATTGAAGCCGACAGGGAACAGGCACGCTCTATCAACACTATTGTAAATAACTATGAAACGTCAAAGATAGCTTATGAGGAAGCATCCCGCGAATACGACCAAAATCAGGAACTCTTTGAATTGGGTTTCATATCCAAAAATGAACTTATAAACTCCGAAAATAAATATATCAGGGCAAAACTGAGCTTTGATGCGGCAAAAGAGGAATATGAGCTAACAAAATCCGAGATGGGGGCAGTAGGAGGAACATCGACTAAAACCTTAGCCGTAACATCTCCTCTTGACGGGGTCGTTATAGAAAAACTTACCGAGGAGGGCGAACTTGTTTCGGGTGAAACCTCTACACGAAGCGGAACTATTATATTTACCATAGCTGACAGCGAAAGCCTTGTAGTCAAAGCCGACATAAATGAATATGACATCCCGCGAATAAGACATAATCAGTATGTCAATATCAGGCGCGCACAGGACAGAAGAACATCCTACAACGGAAGAGTTTTCAAAATTGCGCCTATGGCTATTACTAAAGACGGGGTAAAGGTCTATCCCGTTGAGGTGGCAATAGAAAATCCCGATTATCAACTCCGTTTCGGTATGAGCGTTGCCCTAAGATTCCGAGTTGATATTAAAACCAATACACTGGCTATTCCCGTTACGGCGCTTTTTATAGACAGCGAAAGACAGGAATACGCGGTCGTGCAAAAAGAGGACGGGGCTTTTGAAGAACGCAAAGTTAAACGCGGCATAAACAACGAATATTTTGTGGAAATAATCGAAGGACTTAACGAGGGGGACAAGGTTGTAAGCCAAGGCGGTATGAGAGGAATGGGAATGGAAGGCGGCAGAGGCGGCGTTAATCCTTTAGCCGGCGGCGCGCCTCCCGCAAGAGGTCCGGGAGGAAGGTAAACAAAATGCTTATAAAACTTGAAAATATATGGAAAACCTACTCTATCGGTGAAACCAAAGTGGACGCGCTTCGGGATGTAACTCTCGATATTAAAGAGGGGGAATATGTTGCGATACTGGGACCATCGGGAAGCGGGAAGTCAACCCTTATGAATATAATCGGATGTCTTGATACCCCGACATCGGGAAATTACTATTTCGACTGTAAAGATATAAGTAAAGCCTCCCCCGATTTCCTCGCAAACCTCAGAAATACAAAACTCGGATTTGTGTTCCAAAACTTCAATCTGCTTTCAAGATATAACATTTATCACAACGTGGAACTCCCATTGGTATATTCGGGTTTAACCGCAAAAGAGCGCAAAATGTATGTTGAAAGCTCTATTGAGATGGTAGGACTTAGTGAGCGCATAAAACATCGCCCGAGTGAATTATCCGGCGGACAACGTCAAAGGGTGGCTATCGCACGCGCACTCGTAAACCGCCCATCGCTTATTATAGCCGATGAACCCACGGGAAACTTGGACAGCGTAACGGGAAAGGAAATTCTCAGCGTCTTTGAAAGATTAGTGTCGGAAGGAAACACGCTTATTGTGGTTACCCACGATTCTTATGTCGCCGAACACGCCAACAGGCAAATAGTTATAAAAGACGGGGGTATCGTATGAGCAAAGGTATGAGTTTTTCAAAACTCAGAGAATCCCTTATCACCGGAATCAAGGAAATAATATATCACAAGACAAGGTCATTTTTGACTCTTACGGGAATAGTTCTCGGAGTTACCTCGCTTATAGCAATGATAAGTATAACCGACGGATACCGCAAAAATTTTACGGAATTTATGAATGCTTGGGGAGGACTTGCCCGAATTTCTATAGAAAACGTTGACGGCGATACTCTCGCCGAGTTAAAACGTGAATACAACGCAAAAGGAATCACCGTTGAAGATATTACGCTGATAAAGGAAAATAATTCCGATATTATAAAACATATCGTTCCACAGAAACAAAGGGGACGTTTCGTAGTCAAATACGGTAACAGAAGTATGCATCTTCACGGAAACAGCGTTATAGGAACAAGCGCGGGTTTTGCGGATATTGAAAAACTTGTCATTGAAGATGGAAGAAATATAGTCGAGTTTGATGATATAATTAAATCGAGGGTATGCGTAATCGGCTCAATTATAAAAGATGAGCTTTTCGGCGAAACGGGCTTGCCGGTTGGTGAAAAACTTTCCATCAACGGAAGATATTTAACTATCGTCGGAACTTTTGAAAAATACCTGACCGAGAGCGAACGTGAAAAAATAAGACTTACACAAAAAAGAAGCGACCGTCGATTGGCTATAAACACGCAAAATGAAGTTGAACATATTACCGGGCGCGCATTATGGCGTAAATATGGGAGAATCGACCCTTTCTTTAGAAAAAATATGAACGTCATTGTCCCTCTCTCAACCTTTGAAATCCTCTTTGACCCGTCGGAAGGACTCAGCACAATCCAAATTGAGTTTAAAGATTCCGAGAGGATTGAAGAATATATAGAAAGAATAAAAACCTCATTACGCTCAAACCGCCCGGGTTACGAAGATTTCAGTATAAATACCAGCACGGAGCTTTTTGAACAAACACAAAAACAGATGCAAACGATGAGTCTTGTATTCGGAGCAATAGCGCTAATATCTCTTTTTGTCGGCGGTATCGGGATTATGAACGTAATACTCGCATCCATTTCCGAAAGAATAAGAGAAATCGGGGTAAGAAAAAGTGTCGGCGCGCGGAATATGGATATCTTTGTCCAGTTCCTTATAGAAACGGTTGTGCTGTCGGTGATGGGAGGATTTATCGGCGTTATTGCAGGTATGGGGGTATCATCCCTTATATCAAAACTTGCGGATATGGCAACGGTAATTTCACCTTTTGCCATCATTTTAGCGGTAACCTCTTCTTTTCTGATAGGGATAATTTTCGGTATATATCCCTCGTTAAAAGCGGCAAAACTAAATCCAATAGATGCATTGAGGTATGAATGATGAAAAAAATACTATTTACGGCAATAATATTCCTGTTGCCCGCTATGGGTAATTCACTGACGCTTTATGATTTACCGTCGGCGGTATCAAACTCCGCTGAAATAAAACTTATGAAGTTGGACGTTGAAAATAAAAAAATCGATATCGACAACCAAATTTTTGAGTATCTCCCCGACTTAAACCTAAAATACGGCGGTTCGTTTAACCGTCCCTTTATGGAAAACTACACGGTAACGCATAGTATCGCGCTCGTTTCCTCATGGGATATACTTAGAAGCGGAAACCGTGCCTTATCGCATATAATAGCGAGACTTGAATATGAAAGCCTGCTTATGGACTACGAATCGGTATATCAAAACCAGCTCTATACCGCCTCCTCGCTTTATATTAACGCGCTGAAATCAAAACGTCAGTATGAGTTTGCGCTTTCCAATGAGGTTTTATCCCGCACGCAATATGAACGGGCAAAAACGCGGCATTCGCAGGGAATGATACCGGAGGTCGATATGCTTAACGCAGAGGCGGATTATGAAAGCGCCATTTATCGCTCAAAATCCTACCAAACCCAATATGAAAGCGCACTTTCACAACTTAAACGTGCCCTTTTGCTTGATGATATTGCGCTCTACGATATAGAGTTTGCCGATTTTAAACCCATACATATTGAAAACATTGAGTCATCGGTCAGCAATACCTTCGAAATGCTTAAACTTATCAACTCACATCGCATACAAAACCTCAGAAAAACTATCGCAATCAAAGAAAGATGGATACCCTCACTGTCATTAAGCGCGGGGATAGACTGGGGAAACCTGAACTTCGATTCCTTAACCGAAACATGGAACACACAGGCGCTTGAGGGGAGGGTAAATCTGTCGGTAAGTTTTCCGATTTTTGAAAACAACCAAAAATTAAACGATATTAAGAAATCCGATTTGCAACTCCAGAAAAGCGTTATTTCTATGTCGAATACGTCTGCAAGCAAGTCTGCGGAATTATCCGAACTTTTGGACAACCACGACAATATGGCGATGTTGGTATCCATATCGGCAAGAAGGCTTGAAAGCGCGCGTATCGGTTATGAAAAGACCCGCGAAAGCCATAACCTCGGGCTGATGTCTCAAATTGAGCTTTATGAAGCCGAAAAAAGATTCCGCGATGCAAACCTTGATTATATTTTCGACATCTTTGAACTTTTATCCATACGTTTGAAAATCGGCAATATCCTCGGTAATACGCTTATGTTTATCGGAAATACCGACTAATTATTCGGCTTCAGGTATATAGTAATATTGGTCTCAAAAAAATCATCCGCTTTTTGAGGAATAACAACGTTTAAATTTGTTCCGATATAAGCATTGTCCTTGCTTTCCAATTCCAATACATAAGTCTTACCCTTAAAATCGGGGGTAATACCCTGAAGATAATGCCTGTAATATGAGTATTTCCCGTCACTCTTGATATTGATGGTATCCAAAAGCTCGGAGTCTCGAGAAATATTCATCTCAATATTCCCGATTGTGTTGCTTGTTGCGCTATCCCGCACTTTCCCCTCTATGGTAACCGAGGCCTTGGGGTCATTCGTTACGCCGAGACAGGAGGCTAAAACAATCAAAATTACAAAAACAAAAAGATAGTAGCCCTTCATATTTTTCTCCTATAAAACAGAAATTTTGTTAGAAATAATATAACATATTTTTTAGAAATATCAAGCGGTTTTATTTTATATGGAAATAGAATAGAACAGGCATATTATCCGTGCTAAATCATCACCCTGCGCGTTCCCGCTGGAGCAAACAAAATCGCCGACAGCGCACTTATAGACAATACCACAATTCCGATTAAAAGAAAATACTCCTGCGATGTGCCTGCAAAAAAGTAGCGGTTCGTCTCAAGGACATAAGTTACGGGATTTCCTCACGATATTGCCGAAAGCTATCGCGAGGCAAAAGGATTGTTCAATTCAAACCGAATATCGGGGAATAATAGTTTGTCAAAAAAGACGATTGCTCTGACAATTTACCTGTGAACTACCGATATTAAATGCACTGTGCATAAACCCTATGCAATTAGCCAATGCACTGTGCATTTCAATAGTGCGCTTTTATCTGTTCTATCTTTTTTATATAAAGCACTGTTTTTTTTATTTCATCTGAATTAAGAAAATGCATTTAAACAAACGTTTACAACTCTTTGGTATGAAATTTGCAAATATGACTACAGTAAATAATCTTTTTACATTTCAGTAATTCGTTTCTAAAAATGAAAACCTTTTTCCGTGTTAATCGCAATAATTACCGCGTTTATATTATATGTTTTATCGAATAATATTAAATTAGTTGATAGGAGGTCCATGATGAAGAGATTTTTAGTTAAGTTGATTTCTGCGTGTATTTTTGGTGTCTTGATGGTTTCCTGCGGTGTTGCTCCGGTGGGTGAGAGAGAGCCTTATGGCGCTAATTATGAGCAATATATGCGGACTGACTTGTCCACCGCCTCTTACAGAGGTAGTTCAAGTGATGTAATGCTTCAAGCCTTTGCTTGGCAAAGCAAATGGAATGGTCAGCACGGGCAATGGTATAACGGCTTGAATAGTATGGCTTCTTCAATAGCCGATGCGGGATTTACCGTTCTTTGGTTTCCTCCCCCGTCTAAAACAATTCGCTATGATTTAGGTGAAAATGGAGATTGGTCAAGCGCATGCGGTTATATGCCCCTTGACTACAAAGACCCGGGTTGGTATCAGCAATGGGTATATTGCGGCGCAACCGAGCAATGGTATGAGCATGCAGGACATAAAACCCTCTACGGAAGCGGTAATGAACTGATGGATGTTCTTGCAAATTTCCGTAATAATTACAGTATTACCGTTATGGCTGATGCGGTGTTAGGTCACAGGGCGGCAAGGCAAAAAAACATTCAAGGAGAATGGAATAGCTGGAGAGGTGCTGACGGATACACGGTCGCAAGCGGGTTTGCCCCTTGGGGAAAAGCCGATACCGATTATGACCCTATCCAAATTCTTAATGAAGACGGCGGTAGCGGGGGGTATGCCGGAAGCTGGAGTTGGAATGGGAGAACATATTATAATGAACGAGTTGCTTATGCGGCAAGCATATCTCATTGGTATTCAACTACCAGAAACGACCTTAAAGAATATGTGTATTGGCTCGTTCACACAATAGGTTTTAGAGGCTTCAGATACGATATGACCCGCGCCTATGACCCCGCTTATATCGGGGAATATAACGACCATGTCGGCAATAACGTTTGGTTTTCCGTTGCAGAGCATTGGGTTGATGACAGACAGGAGATTTGTGATGTTGTCAACCGCTCCGGTCAAAAAACGAGGGTTTTTGATTTCCCGACAAAATACCGCTTAAATCAGGCAATCGGAAGCGGAGAATACTGGAGATTAGCCGATGGCAGTAACCAGCCCAGTGGAGGTATCGGGTGGTGGCCTACAAGAATGGTAACATTTGTAGATAATCACGATACGGGATATAGCGCAGGCGGAGGACAACAACATTTGCCTATTCCCGGCGGCGGTGGCGACACACATCAAGTCAGACAGGCTTATGTATATATCCTAACCCATTCCGGAGTGCCTTGTGTATATTGGTATCACTGGAATGACTGCGGCGCCGATTTAAAATCGTTTATTAATTCACTTATCAGCCTCAGACAGTCAAAAGGAATTGTCGATTGGAGCAGTGTTTATATTCAGGAAGCATCGCAAAATCTGTATGCTGCTTATATAGGCGGACCTACCGATAGTGTTGTCGCAATGAAAATCGGCTCTTCAGCTTGGAATGACAACGGTTACCTGCCGGATTCCGGTTCTCAGAACGGATGGTCGGTTTATCTGTCCGGCAACAATTACAAGGTGTGGGTAAAAAACTAAAGCGCCTTAGATTTGACGGCTCTTTTACGGCAAAAACCGTTTCTTGATAAAAAAACGGGTAAGGAGATTTCCTCCTTACCCGTGTCAAAATATATGTTAGTGGGGGCTTTTATTCCACCCGAATATAATCCACCCATCCGGCATCATAACCTGATGCAGCAGCACTGCTTGTCCTGTAAACAAATCTGATAGTATGCGTTCCCGAAGTAAGCCACCATCCCTGATATGCCCATGAGGTACTTCCGGTGATACTGTTTTTCTTCTGACCGTTAATCCAGAGTTCAAGATAGTCATAGTATTGTCTTGAACTTACGCGCCAGTGAAATTTTAAAGTTTTAGGACCCTGGGCGGTAAACTCAAGCCAGCTTGTCTGATTGCGCCCTATTTGTCCGCTTCTTGCAGAATCACCGCCGACATAATGATAGAACGTATCGCCATACCAATTAGCGCTACCGCCTGTTGTGAAACTTAAGGATGTATTATCAACCGCTTCGGGTATTGTCAAACCGCCGGACGCGTTATTGACCGTAACGGTAATGGACTTTGTTGCAACATTGCCGTGATTATCATAGGATTTTACAACTAAAGTTTGGTAGCCGTTAAGAACCCAAGGGTCGGTTGCCCAATTAATACTATAAGGAGATGTGGTACGTGTTGCAATAAGGTAATTGCCCCCATCGCTGTAAAACTCAACTTTAGAGATACCGCTTGCATCACTTGTGCTTGCGGAAATTGTAACGTCCCCGGAAACTACCGCTCCGTCTGCCGGCGCGGTAATAGACAAACTCGGAGGTGTGGTGTCTGCGTTTGCGACTCTTACCATCGTTGTTTGAGAAGCTCTAAGAGTTGAATTTTCATAACCCTCTATTTTAAGGTCATACCATCCGTCCGGAACCCAGGGGTCAGTATGCCAGCTTATTTCCCAAGGTGAGGATGTTCTTTCTGCGATAAAATACCAGGAATCCGAATTTGTAGCTTTGCTGTAAAATCTGATTTTGTTGATTACATCGGTAGGGTCTCCTCCCTTGGTTGCTTTTATCGGAACTATTCCCGATACGAGTTCGCCTCTCTTAGGTTCGCTGAAATCCACCCAATAAAACATTTCTTCAATATTATCTACTTTTACGGTAATAGTTCCTACAGCGTTTAGGGTGCTGCCGTTGTATGCCTCCGCCTTGATATTATATTGTCCGTCTGCAACCCATGGGTCGGTTGACCAGTTTCGTATAAACGGCGTAGAGGATGCTTCACCGAGATAATACCAATCGCCATCGGAGTTTAAAGGACGTGTATAATATTTTACGCTTGTTACGGTTCCTCCGCCGGTGTAAGTTTCAACGGGCACAGTTCCCGATACGGTATCTCCGTGAACGGGATTTTCAAACGCAATCCACACGGAACCGTTTTTGACGGTAACTGTGAAAGTTCCTGCGGCTTTTAGTGTAGAACCGTTATAAGCCTCAGCCTTGAGTTTATATACCCCGTTTTGCAGGGATGTTGTGTTCCAGTTGCAACTATACGGAGCGGATGAATCCGTTGCGATAGTAGTCCATGATGAACCGCCATCGGGCTGATATAGCCATTTTACGGAAGTAACGGTTCCGCCTCCGACTGAGGAACTGACCGACACTGTCCCTGATATTTCCGAATTGTTATCAGGCGAATCAATCGAAACCCAGATATTTTCGACTGCCCCTGTAACGGGAGAATGCTTGTATAAATTGTATGTCGATGAAAAAGTAGTACTTGGAGACATATAGTTATTCAAATATTTCGTTGTAGTGCTAACATAGTGAGAATAAGGATTGTAGCCGGCATAGGCAATACCCGAAACCCATCGATTAACCGCAGTAATTGTAGCCACGCCGTTACGAATATCGGAAACGTAACGGTCTGTGTGAGGTTTGTAGTTGTTCCAAGGATTGTTGAGCGTGGCAAGTTTCATTGCGACAAACATAATACAGTCCCGCGCATCGCTAAATAAAACATATCTATTGCCTTCGTCCCAAGCCGGTTGTTCCCATAAGGTATAGTACCATCGTCCTCCTGCAGCTTCTAAGCTATACCATTTCCATCCAAAATAATTATTAGCTTCCAAACCTATACGTGTCCACCCGTAACCCGATTCATTACAAGCCATTGCTATTAATGCAGCAGCGGGGGGGCCGTAAGTGGCTTCTGCTTCCCTTGCATAGGGAGTTATCAAGTTTACAAAAGCTGTTTTCTCCGAACTTGTCGGGTGACCCGGTTTCGGGGCATCCCACGCCCATTCCGGTTCCAATGTAATATCACTTTCAATGACCTTTTTATCCGCATTAGCGGGGTTATTATCCATATCCACCACGCTACAAGAAGCGAGAAAACCCGCCATAACCATAGCGCAAATAACAAACCATACTTGCTTTTTTACAAACCTAACGAACATATTGACCTCCGTAATTTTTATACCCCCACGATATACCGCTTTTTTTCTTTCGGCAAAACGCAGAAAGATTACTCAAGCTAAGTGTCGTTGATATATTTAGCCATTACCACCTCCTTTGGATTTAATAGAACAACCAATTTCTAAATATCGTTTAATATGCACAGTGCGCCTTTATTATAGTATGCAATATGCTTGAGTCAAGAGAACTAATTCACGTTTTTGAAAGTTTTTTTATTTATATTTCATAAACGGCTTAGAAAAAACGTATTGAATCCCCGTTAATATTATTTGCTTTTTTTTCTCTTTTTATTTAAAATTTCTACTTAAACTTTAGTGCATAAGGGATTAGTTATAATTAATTAAAAATAAGCAGTTAAAAAACGGAGGTGGGAATGGTTGATATAACCGTATTGGAGAATATCGATTTGTTTAAAGATATACCTTTAAACCAGCTTAGGACATTATCCTGTAATTTCACAAAGTGTTCTTATGAAAAAAATCAGTCGATTTATTGTGAGGGGGAATCGGACGGAGCTTTTTATGTCGTAGTTACAGGCAAGATTAAACTCTGCAAAAATATCGAAGAAAAACTTATTCATATCAGGCATCTGTCAAACGGTGATTTTTTCGGGATATGCGATATATTCTTTGAGCACAATTTTATTAATGCCGTTGCTACCGAAAAAAGCGAGCTAATCCGTATCGGAAAACAGGACTTTAAAAAATATGCTTTGAAAATCCCGGAATTGCTCGTGGTTTTATTGCAGGAACTATCCTCTATTGTAAGAGGCGGACTGCAAATTGCTTATATGTCGGGTAAAAACAAAATAAAGTATTTCTTAGCCTGCTATGCGGATAAATTCGGAAAAATTCATAAGGATAAAGTTTTGATAGAAAAGAATTTTACTTATGAAAATGTTTCCCGTCTTCTAAATTTATCGCGTGAATATACTACTAAAACCTTTCACGAGTTGGAACAGAAAAAAATAATTGAAATCAATAAAACGGTGTTGAAAATAGACAAAAGCAAAATTGACTTGTTTATAAATTCGGCAAGAGACAAAACTTTAAGACACTTCTTTTGTTTATAATTCGCAAAGCTTGAGTGGTTTCATTTTTAAATGGCTATATCGCTGTTTTATAATAAACCCCAGACAGAACAAGATTGCGTTTAAGTTTTACCTCTGGATATTTATAATGGTTACAAGGCAAAAAAAATAGCTGACGACTACCAGCCTTTTAAAAGAGGTTATCAACCATCCCCGAATAAAATTAAAGATGCCCCAATTATACCTCCTAAAGGCGGCACGGCTCAAACCCAGACTAAAACCGTTTCTAAAAAATCCAACTAAATATTAGTTTCTATCCGCTTATTAAAACAGTTCCTCTCTGTTGATAAAACTTCCCGCTTCCGTTATAATAATACGCCTTATTAATTCAAAAATACGGAGACATCTATGAGCCAAAACGAGCGCAACCGTTTTTTCCTGTTGAAACTCTTTGATTTCCTGTTCAGGAAAATCAAAACCAAAGTGATTATCTTTGAACTCCTGTTAATTCTTTTTATCGCCTTTTCGTTCGGGAGTGTCGTTACTCTCAAGATGGAGGCAACGCTTGTAGATAAAGCCCATCAGCTTTGCGGGCAAATCACCCGCGACCTCGCTAAGGCTATAAAATTCGATTCCCTGCCCGACTCCGATGATGCAGTCGGAAATTACTCCGACGTTGAGGGCATACTTTATCTCGGATACGAGGGGATGATTTACAGCGGCGGGACTATACAAAATGTCCACCTGTTTATCGGTGAGCTAATCTCCGGCACATCCGATACAAACCTGCAAAAGCGTTTTATTCTAAACGGCGCAACTTCGGAAAACACAACAAACGAAAATAAACTACTTTCGATTATCAACGGGATTTTAACCGCAATAGATTTTCGCAGCGCAAGACGGGTTATTGAATTCCAATTTGATGATAAAACCGAATACGGATTTGAATACTACGCCCCCGTTACAATACGCGAACTCGATAACCGTCATATAGGCGCGGTTACGCTTCGCTATGCCAAAAGTATCATAGACCGCGAAATCCACAGGACGCGGATACTTATAGGTATCATTACCCTTGTGATAATACTTATTGCGCTTTACATATCGCTGAAAGGAGCAAACAATATAGTCAATCCGATAGTCCGTCTTACCGACTTGGTTAAGCGTTTCGGCGAGGGCGACCTTGAGGTTAAAATCAGCCTGCCGTATCGCGATGAAATTGGGATGCTTGCCGACACTTTCGACGATATGGTGGTTTCCGTCCGTGAGAAACTTGAAATGCAAAAATTCGTGTCATCATCTACGGTAAAGATGATTAAAGAAAGCGTGGGCAAAAAAAGTTCCGAAACACAAAGAAAAACCGTTACGCTTCTTTTTTCCGATATTCGCGGGTTTACCTCTATGAGCGAAACTATGGATGCCGAAGAGGTTGTCGAGATGCTTAATCTTGTTTTGGACTTACAAACGAGAATTATCCGCGAAAATCAAGGCGATATTGATAAATTTGTCGGTGATGAGGTTGTTGCGGTATTCGACACCGACGGGATGTGTCAATACGCCGTTAAAAGCGCACGTGAAATCCAGAGCGAGATGGCTAAACTCAATAAAACCCGGCAAAAAGAGGGTAAAAATCCCGTATATGTCGGTATCGGTATAAATGTAGGCGAGGTTGTTGTCGGAAGTATCGGTTCGCACGACCGTATGGATTACACCGTAATAGGCGATAATGTAAACTTAACCGCAAGACTATGTTCCTATGCTAAAGCCGGCGAAATTGTTATATCAAAAAACGTTTATGTGCGTTTGCCGAAAAAAGGCGGTATAAAAGCCCTTGATAAAATTACCGTGAAAGGTAAAGCTAAACCCGTTGAGGTGTATAACGTTGGATACTAAATTTGTCTCTCAAAGTATAGGAGAAACCCGAAAATTTGCCCGTGAACTTGCAGGCGAACTTCCCCGCGGCAGTATTATACTTCTGTCGGGGGACTTAGGCGCGGGAAAAACGGAGTTTGTGCGGGGATTTGTCTCACGATGGAAACTTGATAATTTAGTCGGAAGCCCGACTTTTACCATTATGAACGAGTATGCATCCGATAAAGTCCGTATCTGTCATTTCGACTTATACCGTTTATCCTCGCCTGAAGAACTTGTCGAAATCGGGTTTACGGACTTTGTAAGCGAGGCGGACTTTGTGTTTATCGAATGGCCTCAAATTGCTGTGGAATTGCTTGAGGGCAACCTTGTGAAAATCAATGCTTTTCTGGGCAGCACCGAAAACGAAAGGATTTTCGATATAAAAAAAGACTAAGGAGGCAATTATGGCAAAAGCAAAAATCGCGATTATCGGCGGAAGCGGGGTCTATAACCTGAACAATACAAAAATAATTGAAGAGGCCGATTGCCTAACCCCTTTCGGCAGCCCATCCGATAAAATAACCATCGCCGAAATAAACGGCAAAAACGTTGCGTTCCTTCCGAGACACGGAAAAGGACACAGACTTTCGCCATCGGAAATACCCGTCAAGGCTAATATGTATGCGCTGAAGTCTCTCGGCGTAGAGGTTATTATCGCCATAAGCGCCGTTGGAAGTCTCAAGGAGGAAATCCGTCCCACCGACATAGTCCTGCCCTCGCAGATAATAGACCGGACAAAAGCAAGGGATTCATCGTTTTTCGGCAACGGAATTGTCGGGCATATAGCTTTTGCCGACCCGTTCTGCGAACCCACGCGAGGCGATATTCTGAAAATTATAGAAAAATATATAAAGGATACAAACAGCGACAAACGCGTTTTCGATAATGAAACCCTTGTCTGTGTGGAGGGTCCTGCGTTTTCAACGCGCGCCGAAAGTAACCTCTACCGAAGCTGGAGTGCGGGCATTATCGGTATGACCGCGCTTCCCGAGGCGAAACTTGCACGTGAGGCGGAAATGTGCTACGTTAATATCGCTATGTCCACCGATTACGACTGCTGGAAAGAGGATGAGGACTCTGTCGGGGTGTCTATGGTCGTGGAGTATATGAAAGACAATAACCGCACTATTGCCGAACTCCTGCCGCTTATTGTATCGGGTATTGACGAGAACCGCGGGTGCGAATGCCGTAACGCGGTCGAATTTGCTATTATGACCGATATGTCGATTGTGCCGAAAGAAATTAAATCCAATCTTGAGCTTTTTTACGGCAAATACCGGAATAAATAAAAAATATCGCCGCAATCCAATAGAGTAGCGGAAATATCACGACTAATATGAACCGGTAGCCGCAGAGGAGGGGTTATCTCGATACTTTTCGCTTCGCGAAAAACTCGATAACCGGTCGGCTAAAGAAAAGACTTTCATATAATGTCCCGGTCGCCGGGTGCGGGTGAAACATGCGTATCAAGGCGACCATCCCGCCGTGTTATGCTCATTATACCCGCATTAGTCTAACTTGGTGAAGTTTACACATATTATTCCCGCGTCGGTCTAACCTCTGAAGTTTACACATAT
>CAZQBT010000007.1:33949-66065 GCA_964591955.1 uncultured Brevinematales bacterium
CACATATTATTCCCGCGTCGGTCTAACCTCTGAAGTTTACACATATTATTCCCGCGTCGGTCTAACCTCTGAAGTTTACACATATTATTCCCGCATTAGTCTAACTTGGTGAAATGTATCTCAATTCAGCAAGATAGATTCTTCAGGGGTTTGACTTTCGATAGCACAATCAGAATGACCACCTGTCCCGGTCGCCGGGTGCGGGGGGAAACATGCGTATCAAGGCGACCATCCCGCCGTGTTATGCTCATTATACCCGCATTAGTCTAACTTGGTGAAGTTTACACATATTATTCCCGCGTCGGTCTAACCTCTGAAGTTTACACATATTATTCCCGCATTAGTCTAACTTGGTGAAATGTATCTCAATTCAACAAGATAGATTCTTCAGGGGTTCGACTTTCGATAGCACAATCGGAATCCCGAATCTTTGGTTATATAACCCGATTTTTGTCAATATTTTCCCCGTTTCAATCAAAAAAACTATTGATATTTTTCCCGCTCGGTATTAAAATAATTCGACTAAAGGAAAACATTTTTAAAAAAGGCGGGTTTATGCGGGAGCCTGCATACATAGAACAGATTTTAGCTATTTCTCCTGATATTGAGCGAATGGAGTTTGTCGAAAAAATTAAGGCTTTAAGCGGAAATGCGCTTGAATGTATCAAAGCGAAAAACTTTGAGCCTTGGAGTATGGGCAAGGGGTTTGAGATTTCACGGAAATTAACCCGATTTAAGGATACCGTTATACTTAAGATGATTGAATATATCGGGGGAGTTCCCGAAGGGGTTGCCGTTGTCGCGGTGGGGGGATACGGAAGGTGCGAACTGTCTCCGTTTTCCGATGTGGATATCCTTGTGCTTCATCGCGAGGATATTACGAAACTCAATAGTATCAATGCGCTTTTTTATTTGCTTTGGGATGCGGGGTATAAACTCGGCAATTCCGTGCGCACTATCCAAAACGTAACCGAACATTCCGCAAAGGATATAACGTTCCTTACCTCCGTTTTTGAGTCACGGATTCTTGCGGGAGACAAAAGTCTTGTTGACAAGATGTATAAGGCGATAGACGGCGTCTTGGAAAAACATCGCGAGGAGTATATCCGGTCGGAGGTTGATAAATTTCATTCGGCATTTTATTCGGTAGGCGGTTCGGTGCTTCTCAAAGAACCTAATTTAAAGGAGAGTGCCGGCTCGCTTCGCAGTGTCCATCACGCCGTCTGGCTTAACTATGCTTTTAACCGTAATTCCGGGTTTGCAAGCCTTAAATCCGTTTTGCCGAACCGTCTTTACAGAAGACTTTTTGTCGCCTATGATTTTATCCTTTATCTTCGCAATATGGTTCATTTTATTAACGGGCGGGGCGAAGATATTCTTATTATTGAACATCACTTGAAAGTCGCGGGTTTCCTTCGTTTTCGCGGTGATGAGGTCGCTATGGTTAAACGTCTTATGCGCAAGGTTTATGATAAGACTTTGGATATTTTTATTATCTCGGCTTTCGCTATTGATACCCTTTATGTCGCGCATTTCAAAAAGAAAATCAGGAAAATCAACAATAATTTCTATACGCTTAACAAAAAATTTTTTGTATATGATAACGTCGATTATGATATTGACACGGCGATAGATGCGCTTTATCTTTTTGCAAAGGGACATTATTTCCCATCGCACAGCCTCATTGATTATGTAAAACAAAGCGCCCGCCTTATAGATAATACTCATCGCACAAGCAAAGACCTCTTCAATAAGTTTTGCAAAATTTTATCCTTAGAGCGCTCTTTTGATGCGGTAAACGTTATGAAGCTCTCCGATTTTTTATACCGCTATATAAAGGAATTGGCGGGTATCCGTCATTTTATTATCTACAACCCGTTTCATAAATTTACCGTTGATGAACATTCGCTTGAAGGAATCAGGGCGCTTGAGCAGTTGGAATATAGCGATTATTCGTCTTTCGATATAGGAAAGTTTTTTATTCTCAAGGAACTTATGAAAAAACACAAAAACGCGATTTGGGTTTTGAAACTTGCCGTTATTCTGCACGATGCCGGTAAGGCATACCCCGGCGACCATTGCAAAAACGGCGTTGAAATTGCCCGCAGCGTGTTTTCGGTTATACCTCTTGCTAACCGTTATAAACCCCTTATCGAGTTTATAATCGAAAACCATCTGCTATTGTCGCATATAATACGTCGCAGCGATGTCAACAACACGGAGATAATCTTGGATTTATCCCGTAAATTTATCGTTGCCCCCTACCCCCACGACTACTTGGATTTTCTATATCTCTTTACCTATGCAGACATCCACGCAACTAATCCGGGTAACTTCAGCGGATATATCGCTATGCTTTTACGGGAACTGTATGAAAAAACCGATATGGCGATGAAAGGAAAAATCAGCCGAGCTTATGAGGAGAAACTTTATCGCGAAAAAATCTCAAATATACGAGATACCGTAAAAGACGATAATATCAGGGAATTTATCGGCATTTTGGGCAAAAATTACGTTATCTCCGAAAGTGAGGATGATATTATATCGGATTTCAGGGTTTGCAGCAACTTCCCAATAACAAACCATTACCTTGAAGCCCGAAACTATAACGAGTTTCTCAAGGTTAAAATTTTCGTTCCCGACAGGCTCGGTTTGTTCGCCACTTTAGCGGGGATTCTGCTTATCAACGGGGCGAATATAGTCAAAGCGAATATATTTACCTATCATTCCACCGCGTTTGACGTTTTTTATATTACCGAGATTTTCGGCACCGACCTTTTTAAATACAATATGAAGTCCGAACTTGACGTGTGGCTTGAGGGGCTTGAACGGTCATTACATCGCGATATTGAAAATATAGACGTTTTGGAAATGCGTATCACTAATTTAAAAATGCGCATCAGAAAAGTCCCCGATATTTTCAAGAAACCCGCATCGGTAATATTCAGGCACAAAGAGGATAGCCTTTATTCGGTTACCGTATCGGGCAATGACCGTCCCGCTCTTATCTATGATATTGCCCGCTATTTCGCATTGCACCATATTGGGATAGAGGGGGCAATTATCGACACTATCGGATGGAATATCCGCGATGAGTTCTTTGTGCGCGCTATTGAACCCCTGACCGATATGGAAATAGAGAAACATCAAGCCCGTCTTTGTAAGGTTGTCGAGGGCGGATAGAATGTTTTGCTTTGTCATTCTGATTATACCGCTTTAGCTTTACCCGTGAAGAATCTAATCGGCTAAAAGGGGATTCTTCAAGGATTAGACTATCGGTAGCTTAATCAGAATGACACGGCGAAGTCATCTTGACTGCGTGGATACCGCTCCCCCGAGTGCCGAACATAGTGAGGTGTCTGCCATAAGCGACCCGTCCTGAGCGCAGCCGAAAGAAGTCGAAGGCTATCAAGGGGAGTTATGAAGCGAAGTTTGTCCGTTACGCTATAAATTTTCCCTGATACGTTTCTCTATCGCATCAAGGTCGATTGTGGGATGGCTTCCCTGCGACATCCTGCCGTCTATACTTTCGCGGATAGTTTTGTCGTTGATTTCTATTTGCTCTATTGACGATGCGGCGAACTTGTAAGCCTCACGAAACGGCATACCCTCGCCGACTTTTTTAAATGCTATATCCGTGGCAAAAATCCCCTTATCAAGCGACCGCTTAACCGCCCCCTCTTCAAAACGGATATTGTCGATTACCGTATCCATAGCGCGGATAGTGCTTTCAGCGAGGTTGAATGCGTTGACGAGAGGCTCTTTGGTTTCCTGCATATCGCGGTTGTATCCCGAAATAATCCCGCTTGCGATATTCTTAACGATATTTGAGTAGGACAGCATAACGTTTGTGCGCGCACGGACAAGCTCAAGCACGTCAAGATTTCGTTTTTGAGGCATAATTGAGCTTCCCGTAGTAATTGCATCGGAGGCTTTAACGTAGCCGAGTTCGTCCATATTGAAAAGAAGGAGGTCGGATGCCATTCTTGAAAAGTCGTTCATAATACACCATAGCGAGTCGATTACCAAGCCCTCTATTTTACCCCGCGAATTTTGGGCGTAAACCGGGCTTTCCAGAACCCTCGAAAACCCCATAAGTTCTGCGGTCAGCTTTCTGTCTAAAGGCAACGGGACACCAAAACCGCTTCCCGTGCCGAGAGGGTTTGAATCCACAAGCTTTATTATGCTTTTGATAAATTCGATATTATCAAGCCCCGCCTCGATAAACCCCGCAACCCACATCTTTACTGTGAGAAGCATTGCCTGTTTCGTATGAGTATAACCGGGTATGGGAATTTCCCCGTCCCTTTTGCCGAGACCGGCAAGTTTCAGTAGGAATGACTTATAGAGATTTATAATACCGGTAAGGCTGTCTTTTTCAAAGAGACGGATAACGGTAAGAATCTGGTCGTTACGGCTTCGTCCCGTGTGGAGCTTTTTTCCCGTATCGCCGATTTTTTCTATCAGACGGGTTTCAAGCCACGAATGAATATCCTCATCGGACACATCAAGCCCGACATACTCCCCGTATTTATCGCGGATTGCGCGGATTTCGGTTTCTATTTGGGAAAGCTCGTTAGCGCTTAAAACCCCGATTTTGTTAAGCATCATTGCATGAGCAAGACTTGAGTCCAATTCGTATTTAAGGAACCGCCCGTCGATTTTATAGTCATTTCCTACGGTGTAGCTTTCGATAACCGGGTCCAATTTGCCTGCGTTTCCCTTATCCCATACCTTTGCCATAATTAGTCCTTCATAAGTTCATACATAATCGCCTTCTGTGCGTGGAGACGGTTTTCCGCCTCATCAAAAATTACCGAATGGGAGCTGTCGATAATCTCCGCGGATACCTCTTCCCCCCTGTGAGCCGGCAAGCAGTGCATAAATATATAATCGTCTTTGGCGACCGATGCAAGTTCGTAATTTATTTGAAATCCGTCAAACGCCTGAAGACGCTGTTCGGTTTCATCTTCCTGCCCCATAGACGTCCAAACGTCGGTATAGATAACGTCTGCGCGTTCAACTGCGGCAACGGGGTCGGTGGTAATTTTTATGGTGCTTCCGCTTTCTTTGGCGTTCTCAAGTATTTTAGCGGTAATCGTTTTATCCATCTCGTAACCCTCAGGTGTTGCGATAGAAAAATTAACGCCGAGCTTGCTTGCAAGAAGCCCGAGCGAATGAGCAACATTGTTTCCGTCACCGATAAAAGCGAGATTTACACCCTCAAGTTTGCCCTTGTGTTCAAGGATAGTCTGGAAATCGGCGATAGCCTGACACGGATGGAGCAGGTCGGTCAACCCGTTGATTACGGGAATGGATGCGGTTCGCGCAAGCTCCTCTACCGATGATTGCTCAAACGTGCGTATCATTATACAGTCTATATAGCGGGAAAGCACTTTAGCGGTGTCGCTTATAGGTTCGCCTCTCCCGATTTGTATATCACGGGAACTCAGGAATAATCCCATCCCGCCGAGTTCGTATATCCCGACTTCAAAGGAGACACGGGTTCGGGTGGATGATTTTTCAAAAATCATACCGAGCGTTTTCCCCTCAAGCGACTTTGAATAAGATTTTTTATCCGATTTCATTTTGACGCCAAGTTCTATAAGCGAATAAAGAGTCTCGCGTTGAAAGTCATTTACGGATAAGAAGTCTTTTTTGTTTTCAAGCATAGTAAAACTCCTGTTTTTGTTAGGCTTCTATTTTACAATAGAATGGAAATTAAATAAAGTTATGGTAAAAATAAAAATGACGCCCGAAGACGCCGATTTATAGATTTTAGGTAAGTTTTCGCTTGGAATTTTAAACGTGCCTCAAAGGAAAATAAACGCAAAAGCGGAAATAATTACATTATTCCACCTTTTGAACCAATGTCTCATCAATAAAAGTAAATTTGACGTTTTTCCCTTTAGATACCGTGATAATATCGTAAGTCCGATATTGATATACGATATTATCAAAATAAAAATAAACAGCACTCGTCCCGGGTTCAACATCTAATGTCTCGGAATTACCGGACCGCATACCGAGAGTTTTTTCGCCAAGAATGTGGTTATCAACTTCATCAGGGCAGAAATATATATTGTTCCATTTAACCGAAAGCAAATGATATGACGAGTTATTAATAATGGTTAAAGTCGTAGTCTCAAAAAGCGCTGAACATCCTAAAAAAAATAACGAAAAAACCAACAATACAATAAACTTTTTCATAGTTGCCCTCACTAAATTATTTTAACGCCTGTCGGCATTTTAACCGATTTTAGAATTTTAAAGCCAATAAAGGTATCTGTAACTCGGGTCGGTTATTAAACTCGGCGTAGAATTTCGGTTCGGTATGTGAGGCTTGAACCCGTAACGCATCGCTTAGTTCACGGTTATACCGCGAGGCGTAAACGAAGGGGCTTGCTATATTCCAGATATAAATTGCCAAATATCCGACAGTGCTTATGAGTAAGGGAGCCGGGGTTGCAGGCAGGTAGAACATAAAATAAAGCATAGGCGCCCATCCCAGATATACGCCGAGCATATTAAAAACTCCCCATCCGTAGTTACCCAGAATTAAATCGCCGAGCCCCGGCACCAGAATATTCGCAAATCCCGTCCCTACGATTTTCCTGTTGCTGTTATACAATCTCGATTTTTCCGCATCCGTTAAATAATGAGAAAGCAGACTTAAATCATCAAATCTGTTTTCCTTTAACAGCTTATTCGCAAGATAATAAAAGTCCCCGGATGAACCGCTTTCGGGATACGCAAAAGAAGTAAATATCAAAACGCCGAACAAGGCTATAATCATAACCTTAACCCATTTAAAACAATGCCTTTTTCCCAGCATTTTAAACCTCCTGAAATAAGAGCATTATATTCTAATATCAGATTAAGATTGTGTCAATTTGTATTTGAATTTAAAAACAGGATAAAATAAAAACGACGCCCGAAGGCGTCGCTTATAGATAGTTGGAAGGATAAAAATTAAAATCTTAATATAAACTCTATACCGCCAAAGACGCCGTTAAAGTCAATAGGCAAGCCTGTTGCTTCTTCCCCGTTTACCCTGAAATATACGCTGGAATCCGTAAGAGGAACGCTTGCGCTTTTTTCGGAGTCTTTAGAATCGGTGAAACTGATACTATAAAACGGCAGAAAGTAAATCTGATAACCGCCGTAAGCGCGAAGTTTAAATCTCTGGCTGAATTGGATATTAAAACCGAGAGCGGGTTTAAGACCGAGAGTAATACCCACTAAATTAACGTCTATTTTGTTATAAAACCAAGTGTCATCGATTTTAACGCCAAAGAACTGCTCGGGTATTGTGCCGACCTTAAAATAATTACCGAGTATAGATAAGTCTCCGCCTATATCAAAACTTACGGGACCCAAATAGAGTTCATAAGCGCCTCCGAGGTCCAAATACAAAGCCCAAGGATTGTTTAAAAGAAAACCCATTTTTGCCCTGAGAAGCCCTGCATATCCCAATTCATTTTCAAATTTAATACCGATATCGGGAACTATTGAAGCCGGACTAAGCGTCAAGCCCGATGCTTCAATTATGCCGGATGGGTCAACGTAAATAAAATCTATATCTGCTTTTTGCACGTTCATAGTGGAAATACCGCCGTAAAGGCTTATGCGTTTGTTAGCCATAGGCATTTCGATAAGTTGTTCTTCGGGTTGAGGGTTGCCGTGGATAACGTGCGCCCAACTGAAATTATCACCGACCTGACTAACTCTTACAAGCCCGGTAGTGCCGGTCATTGTGAAACCGCCGGTAAGGACGCTGCGGGTCTGGATTGCAAATTCATAGCCTGCCCTTAAACCGAGGTCTCTGCCGAGTTCAAGCGCTATTTTTCTGCCCTGTCTTTGAAGAACTCGGGTTCTGAGTTTAAACTCATCGGTGTTCCTGAGGAAAAGGGTTAGACCTGCAATAGCGTTGTCAACCGCTTTCTGGTAAGCATCAACCTGAGAATCCCGTGATGTTGCTTCGCGGGTAGCCAAGTAGGTTTGACGCAATGTGCCTTCACCGTCTATAATCTGCACGGAGATAGTAACCTCAGCCTTATGCTCGGTTTTTGTTTCCACCACAATGCTGTCGCCTTTTTTGACGTTTACTTTAATTTCATAAGATGATACGTTCCATCCCGAAATAGTAGGGATAAAAATGAATACCGAGTTTAACATCTTATAAAGTTCCTCTGCAGGAAGAACCACTACACCAATTCTCTCATCAATAAGACTTTCATCGCTGAGAATTTGTTGCTTTTTGAGTTCGCGGATTTTTTCAAGAAATTGTGAGGCGGAGTTGCCGTCCAATCGATATTGAAAGCCCAACACGTTAAATCTGCCCAAATCGCTTATTCTTTTGACAAGATGGTTATCAAAATAAATCTTTGCCGAATCGGGAATATTCAATGCCGAATATACGGAAAAGATAGAGATGTCGCTTCTCTGCGAAACCTCTGCCGTCTGGGAAAATCCAAAATTAACCCCTGCGAAAATCGCAAACATCACCGTTAATACAATTAACCTTTTCATAGGGAAAACCCTCCTAATATATCGTTTGCTTTACTATATAATAAAAACATCGTATTATCAAGAAATTAAAGGAATAAATTTGGATTTATTGGTGAGAGAATTTTGTATAACTTGATAAAAGAGCATTCTGTAACAAAAACAGATTCTTCAGGGGCAACGCCAAAGGATTCCCGAAACTTATTCCGCCTCTTTCGTTTGATAAACAAAATTAAGTATCTGCCCGACACTCACGCAACTGTCGTCAACGGGAATATTTTTGTTTGCATAAACCTCAAACCCTCTCGCGACAAGTTCATTGTAGATAGCATCAAGCAAAGATGAGTTTTTGAAAATTTCTCCGCTCAGGAACACTTTTTTTTCATTATATTCGGCGGAAATTTTTTCGGTCATATCCGCCGTTATTACGGCAATAGTATGCACTACCTTTTGCAGGATAATATCTATTTTTGTTTTGCTGAAAATATCGCTTATTATTTTATTGAAAAAGCCGTATGTGTCAATCTCTAAAACTCCCTCTTTTTCTTTTATATCAACATTGTAATACTCTTTATTATCACCGTTTGGTTTTACCTCGTTAAGCATAGTTTCAAAAAAACTCATATCGAAAGTGGTTTCTTTAAACCACAGGAGTTCTCCGAGTGCGGAGATGATATGATGCATACTTGTAGAGAGCGAATAATCCACGATACCTTTGTTTATGGCATCAAAGATATACGCGCTTCCGTGATTGTTTTTGACTTTGTTTATAATAGGAATATCAAGGCCGGTTAAATCACCCCGCATAGCTTCTTTTATAACGGCGATAGTAATACGCCAGGGTTCTATGTTGGCAATATCGCCGCCGGGTAACGGCACACTGTGCCATCTTGCAACCCTGTGGAAATCACCGATATTGCCGTAAACAAACTCGCTTCCCTGAATATTTCCGTCCGGTGCGTAACTTACGGAATCGTAAACTATACCGATACCCTTTTCGGATATAAAACCGTTATCAAAAAAAGTGCAGGCGAGATGGGAATACAGATGATTAAACCTCGAAACATCGGAATATCGCCTGAGATAGCTGTTTATAAAGGAATATGAATTAAAGTCGGCAAGCAGCGGAAGATGTTTTATACGGAAATGCCCCATCACTGCGGATATTTGACGCTCTAATTCCTCTATATGATAAAAGTCGTCTATCTTCCCGAGAAGCGGGGATACCCGTATTTGCCCGTCCTCAAGATACGACAGGGCGAAATTCCGTTCAGCCCCGAATGAAAGAGCGTTTTTATTGTCCGGGTTTTTCAGGTCTATCAGGGTATTGACAAACGGGGAATAGCATACGGGTAAAACCGTATTTCGGGATTTCAAATCAAAAGTGCTGCATATATCTATATCTATATGTTCGGCGTCGTCTTTATGTTTCTGCTCATCTTCCGAAAGTATCGCATACCCCTTATCGGAGATTTTTTCTATAAGATACTTTGTTCCCTCACCGGCATCGTTTTTCAGCAAATAATTTTTATTCCAAAGCATCACGAAATAATACATCTCTTTAAGCCCGGTATTTTTCTTGCCGAGTTTGGTCGGGATAACATACATACATCGGCAACTCTCAGGCTCGCTATCATCATTTATATTAAAATGAGAAGCAAGAGTTTTTTTATCCAAGAAAACAAAATACTGAGTTTTATCCGTATCTGCTTTTTCATCGACTTTAAAAATCTTTTCCGATTTGAATTTGAAATAGTATTTTTTCATCGAAAAATCTCCCCTACACAAAATATTTCCCGTTCACTCTTATTGTAAAGGGAAAATTTTTTAAATCAACTGTTATTTTGATATATTGCCGGTTTGCGCTGTTATACTTTATTTATCCTGCTTCCCGTGATATTCTAAAGGAAATGCCTTTAAGCAACCTTAAATGCGATTGATTTCTTTACAAAAAACGGGGTTCGCTATACTATATAAAAAAGTCAATTTCTATTTAAACTTTTCGGGGTTCGGCGGATGGAAATATGGTATAGCTATGAACATACTTGGGTAAAAACCGATGCGATAAAGCTCACGGGAATTATCGGCATAACGGACTATTTTGCCGAAGGTATAGGCAAGGTCGATTTTATAGATTTTCCCGATATAGGCTCGGTTGTCAAACAGGGGGGACAAATAGTAATGCTTAACACCTCGGTAGGTAAAGTCAGGGTGCTTTCGCCCGTATCGGGTGTAATTACGGAAATCAATGCCTGTCTCGAATCGTTCCCCGAAATCCTTGAAACAACCCCCGAATCGGACGGCTTCCTGTTAAAAATAAAAATCGCCGACTTAAATGAAACCTCAAAGCTACTTAAACGATACCAATATCTTGAAAGACTAAAAAAGGCTTGACTAATTAGTATCTATACTTTAAATTATACCCTTACGGTTATTTGAAAGGTGGAGTTTATGCTTAAAGTTTTTTTCCTGATTTTTTTTATAATCCCTTCGACTGTTTTCTCTCTTGAGACTAACGCAAACGCGACAATAACGGTCGATACGGATATAGCCGAATTTATGCAACCGTTCAGGATAACGTATATCTACGACAATATTGATAAAATTATCGACGTAACGCCCTCATCCTACGATTTCGCTCAAACATCCATAGATATAGAAACGGAAACCGTAATATCAAACGGGTTCGTCATAAAAATTACCCCGTATGAAATAAGCAATTTCACAGTGCCGTCTATGGAAATAACCGCGCTTTACAACGATAAAACAAACCGCTTCCTCACGCCATCCGTTCCGATAAACGCGGAAATATTGGACATCTCGCAATTGGAACTCGCGCCCATCGAGGATATTTTCGAGTTCAGAGACTTGAGATGGCTATGGATTACGCTAACCTCGCTGTTAATTATCGCAGCGATAATAGCGGGAATATATTTCCTGAATAAACGGAAAAAAGCAGCCGCCGACAACGCACTTTACACATCCACCGACCCTTATGAGGAAATACTGACACGCTTAACGGAGCTGTCTAAAACGGAAATCGACCCCGCAAACTCTAAGGAATTTTTTATACTGCTCTCCGAAATAATCCGTCGTTTCCTTGAGCGCGTTATGAATTTCCCCGCCCCTGAGATGTCAACCACCGAAATAAAGACTTATTTCAACAAAGTCAATATCGACAACGATATTTTTGAAATAACTATGTATATCCTGCGTTTGTGCGACCGCGTCAAATACGCAAAACATATCCCATCAACCGGACAAATAAAAAAGTCGCTTGATGAAAGTTTTGCCCTTGTCGAAAAGATACGGGCTATATATCAAAAACCCGACAAGGAGAACGGCGATGAGGTTTGAAAGCCCGTGGTTTTTGCTTCTGCTTCTCATAATTCCGCTATACCTGTTTTTCAAGTATAAAGGTACAAAGTCGGGAAAACTCAACCTCTCCCCCACCCTGCTTTTCTCATCAACGGAAATCTTTTCGCGCAAAAACAAACAGACAGGAACTTTCTACGATATTGCCGAAGACCTATTTCTAAACCTCGCTATACTGTTTTTGATTATAGCCTTGGCGCGCCCTTTAGGCGGACAGGCGGTAGTAAGCGATAGGGCTAAGGGTGTCGATATAGTCTTGTCAATCGACGTGTCGGGCAGTATGCTTTTTGTCGATGAAATCCCATACCGCCTCCACTACCGCGATATCCTCGGCTCAAGGATATATTTCGACCCCGAACGAAAACTCGAAGCACATAACCGTCTCAACACCGTAAAACGCGTTGTCGCGCAATATATCGAAAAACAAACCTTTAACCGTATCGGGATAGTGGTATTCGGCGGGAGCAGCTATACCCGTTGCCCCCTGACTTTCGACAAAAATATGCTCCTGAAAATCGTCGATGAAATCCATTTCCGTCCCGAAAACAACGGCACGGCGATAGGTATGGGTATCGCCACCGCAGTAAACCGTCTCCGTCACTCCGAAGCCGAAAGCCGCGTGATTATCCTTCTTACCGACGGGGTCAACAACGCCGGTATGATAGACCCGATATCCGCCGCGGAACTTGCCCGCGACAAGGGTATCAAAATTTACGCTATCGGCGTAGGAAACCCTCACGGATACCTGGAACCCCGTAACCGCGAGATGACTGAATACGTTATGCGTCACGGCGACAGTTTTGATGAGGCAACGACACGGCAAATAGCGGAAATCACCGGCGGTAAGTTTTTCGCCGCCCACAACCCCGCCTCGCTTGAATCAGTGTATAATGAGATAGACCGCTTGGAAAAAACCGAGTATGAAATCCGGCACAGGGTTTTATATACGGAAAACTTTTTCCCGTTCCTGCTCGCGGGGTTTATCCTGCTCGGGGTGTATATAGGGTTTACAAGTCTTGTTATTAAGCTCCCGTGAGGATGGGTTATACACATCAAGCCCAAAAAGCCATTGTTTTATAAAAAAGTTTTTAATTCACTTGACGAAAATGTAAAAATACTATATATTAACGTGTTATTAATGAACTTTAGCGGGATTAAGGTTCATTTATAGAAAATCCGTATGATAAGGGATAAATAATTTGATAGACAAAATAAAATTGAAATCCGGTTCATCACAGAGACAACCACCCCTTGAATTTGAATTAACACCAATTACAGTGTTTGTCGGACCCAATAATTCAGGAAAGAGTAAAGCTCTACTTGAAATTGAAAAATATTCTAGAGAAACAAGGGGGCATCCAAATAATGTCATTATCGATAATATAATTTTTACATCCTTGACTAAAGAAGAAATTGAAGATGAATTATCAAAAATTGAGCAATCTCCCAATCCATCCGACAGACCTACTCCTGGATATATTTTTATAGGAAAAATCAACCCACAAGACGATAATTCCATAAAAAACGATAATTCCAAAAGATTTAACGTTTTAAAAAATGAGTTGATAAATGAAGCTCAAGATCCCCCTAATAATCGTCTATGTAATTATTCTCATTTCTTGAGTCTTTATACTTTGCGACTTGATGGAACAAACAGGTTAAATTTATTGAATGAAAAAAGTATGGGGGATTTACAAGGACCGCCTATTAATCATTTAGCTTACCTGTTCGCGAACAATGATTTAAGAAAAAAAGTTAGAAATATAATTTATGAAGCATTTAAACAATATCTTGTTCTTGACCCCACTAATGGTGGTAAATTACGGGTAAGATTCGCTGATACAGAACCAACAGAACAGCAAGAAACGGGGTTGACTCAGGAAAACGTTGAATATCACAAAAAAGCTGTATTAATAAATGACACCGGCGACGGGGTAAAAGCATTTTGCGGTATTATTGCAATTTTAATGGCAGGCGACCCAAAAATTATACTTATTGATGAACCGGAAGCATTTCTACACCCTGCTTTATCCAATAAATTAGGTAATGAAATAGGCAGGTCTTTACAAAATTCAGATAAAAAAAGATTTATTGCGTCAACTCATAGTGCCTCATTTTTAATGGGTTGTATTCAATCGGGCGCAGAGCTTAATATTATAAGACTTACATATAAAAATGGAATTGCAACTTCTCGACTATTACCAAAAGATAAAATTTTAGATTTGATGCGAAAACCTCTCTTGCGTTCAACAGGCGTATTAAATGGACTTTTCTTTGAATCCGTAATTGTAACGGAAGGAGATTCGGACAGGGTGTTTTATCAAGAAATAAACGAAAGACTCCTATCAAATAAGGATAATCGGGGTATAAACAATTGCCTTTTTCTAAATGCACAAAATAAACAGACAATTTGCGAAATAATTAAACCATTAAGAGAACTGGGAATTCCCGTTGTAGGAATCTATGATTTCGATATATTGGAACAGGGGGGAAATGAATTTACAAATATACTAAAATGTGCGTTTATTCCTGAAGCAAGTCATACATCTTTACAAACTATCAGAAGCAATTTAAAAAATTTGCTTAAAAACGCAGATGAAAATAATTGGAAAACTAACGGCATAGAATTATTGGAAGATGGAGACAGAGAAGCTTGTTTGAATTTCTTTAATCAACTTGAGGAATATGGAATTTTTGTAGTCAGAAAAGGAGAGCTTGAATCCTGGTTGTCCGATTTAAACATTAATGCCTGCAAAAGAGATTGGGTAGTTGCGGTATTTAAAAAAATGGAAGATAATTCCAATGTTATTCCTTCTGGAGAAGATGTTTGGGAATTTATTGGAAGTATAAAAAAATGGATTGAAAATCCAAATATAAAAGGTATTCCTTCATAAGTTAGAATATGATAGAAACACTTGTATTTTAATATCTATCGGGGGATAATTATCTTGCAATAAGATTAGTCGGGGCTTGCTCCTCGTAACCGCGCGGTTATAACCCGAGTGCCGAGCCTTCAGGCGAGGTGTATCTAAGGGAACGCATCCCTTTCGCTCATCTCAATATGTCTCGCTATGCTCGCTCGGCTACTCAATGACCGCAAAGCGCACCTGTCATTCCCCGCACTTACCTAAAATTTTGACGAATTGGTTTTTTCTGATATAATATAGCTAATCCAAACAAAAAACCGGAGGAGTTGCCTGTGAAAACGGTAAGAATATCATCTTTAATAATCGGAATTACAATGCTGATACAATGGACGTTCTTTATTATCACCGGGAACGTGCCGGAGTTTCAAACCGCGCCCTTAGCGATTTCGTTCCATATCGTAATCGAAATACTCACGGGGATTATGCTGATTCTCGTTTTTATACTGTTAAGCAAGCCTGCCCGATGGAAAAAATATCTTGCGGTGTATGCGCAGGGGATGCTCGGATACACGTCAATTAACAGCGCGGGATATTTCGCGCAATCCGGCGATTGGATATTTCTTGTGATGTTCGCGGTGGTGCTGTTCTTTTCCGTGTTTAATTCGTATCTTATTATCAGGGGTAAGGGATAAGACGGGAGTTAGATTCGGTCAATAATTGAGGTTTATTGTCAATCGGTGTATAATTATAATATCTAATCCTAATATATCAATATTTTAAGAATGGAGTTTATCTAATGGGAACTATCCATAAATTAATCTTGGGCAACTGTATGAATATGGAGGAAATAGACGATAACAGCGTTCACCTGATGATAACCTCGCCCCCGTATTTCAATGCGCCGTTTGATTATGAAAATCTCTATGAAACTTATGATGATTACTTAAAGGTTTTGTATTCGGTGGCAAAAGAAACTTTCAGGGTTTTGAACGAGGGACGTATTGCCGTTGTAAATATAGACGATATGCTGATAAAAGGTGAGAAATACCCGATAGTTGCGGATGCAACAAGAATTTTTATGGAGGCGGGATTCAGATACAGGGATAAAATCGTTTGGAAAAAACCCGAAGGTTATCTCAGAATAAGCCGCCGAAGCGGGGTCCTTCTTCAAAACCCATATCCTATGTATTATTACCCCGACAATCTTTTGGAAAGCATTTTAATTTTCCAGAAAGGGAGGTTTAACTACAAGTCCGTTGAAAATTCAATTAAAGAAGAATCTAAACTTAATATCGATGAGTTCCAAAAAAACAAATGGTATATGACGCTATGGGAAATGACCAATGTCTTACCCAACTCCAATTTAGAAAAAGGTATCGCCGCTTTCCCTGAAGAATTGCCGTCCAGATTTATAAAACTTTTCTCCTATAAGGGTGATACTGTCTTAGACCCGTTTTGCGGAAGCGGGACAACAATGAAAGTTGCCCGTCAATTATCCCGAAACAGTATAGGTATAGAAATCTTAGAGGAGTTGGAGGCAGTAATCAGGAAAAAAAACGGGATTTGGTGAAACATCGGAAATGTTTATGCAGGACGATAAATTTGAGGTAATAAACCGGAGAGAAAATGCAGATAGCGGCGAAAATCACAGAGATAAAATACATTCCGTTTCTCTGTAAAAAACTACATTACTATTCCATAGATAATCTCGAAACAGCTTTTAACGAATCGGCTTTTTTACTTTCTATTGACGAAGAAAATAAGTTTGCAGTTTAGCTGGTGGGTTTCTCCAAAAAGAACCCGCTCCTACCCTTATTCTCGCGTTTATAACACATTGGGTTTCGGAGGAAAGAAAATTACCGTCATTCCGATATACAAAGACGAGGGTTCGGACGGGGACAGGGACTTCCTTCAATGGGACACAATTTCTTTAATGAGCCTTCTTGGAATATATGTCATCATTTCTTACTATAATGTGGCTTTGTCCAATTCAAATTACAAAAACAAAATCACCAATCAAAAATTCGATTATAGCCATATCAGGAAAGAGTTGCAAAGTTTAAAAAATTACCATTCTGATGCTTTACATTGGAATCTAAATAACATCGATAATGTTCCGTCATTAGCACAAACGGCTCTCGATTCTTACGAAAAAATATCCAAGCAACCGAATATAAAAATGCACTCTAAGGAATCCGCATTAAAAAGAATCTTAGAGTTATCCAAAGGCAAGGAAGCTTTTTTAAATTTTTCAAGAAAACTTGCGGAACAGGCTCAATATAGAGAATCAAAAACTATCCAACCAAAGGAGTTATTATCCGCAACAAAAGCCACAATCACCATAAAAAACTATCTCGGTGGATGCTATTATTTTACCGTAGATGAAGCCGTTTTAGAAAATAAAACTTTGTACCTTAAAGAAGCAAAACACTCAAAATTTAAACCAATACCGTCTTTAGACGATATAAAAGACGGGCTAATGAAAATGATTATATTTTCCAACCTGTCCGAAGCTACTTTAAACGGGGAAAGATGCAAAATTATCCCCGTCTTAAAATTAACCTCTGCAAAAAAAGACGATTTATCGCCTAATGACAAAAATATTATAAAACTACTGCTTGAAGAAGCCGAACAAAACGGCTTTCAGATAGAAAGCTCTTTTCGACTAAAATAACCACTCCCCCCCTCTTATGACTGGAAATTTATCGCAAAAAAAGCTATAATTATACTACCCTCACTACACATCAAGGAGCGATTATGATATGCAAAATATGCGGAGGTAAAAATCTGTTCAGGCAATATACTATCGACTACTTCACCCCATCGTTTGATATCCTCAAGTGCCTCGACTGCGGGTTCTCTCAGCAACCCGTTTCCAAAGCGGATGCTTATAAGTTCTATGATGAGGACTATTATGCCGGCAAAAGCGAGTATTCATATATAGATGAGCGACAGCTTGAGGAAGCATCGCGGATTGTGTGGAAGGCGAGGTTAAAACGTATTGCACGATGGGATAAGGCGGGTGAGCCGAAACGGTATCTTGATGTGGGATGCTCTTTCGGGGGGCTTATTCAGGTTGCAAGCGAGGCGGGATATGCGCCGTATGGCGTTGAGGTTTCCGACTATTCGGGAGCGTATGCCCGCAATCGGTTCGGTAAAGACAACGTCATTGTCGGCAATATAGAGGAAATAAATCTAACCCCGGACTACTTTAACGTAGTCTCATTAATTGAAATAGCCGAACATCTTTACGACCCCCGCAAGGCGTTTGAGAATATATACAAGGCTATAAAACCGGGCGGGTTTGTGTTTATCCAAACCGCCAATATGGACGGGCTTCAGGCAAAGTTTTGGAAAGAAAAATATCATTACTACGTCCCGGGTCATCTGTCGTATTTTACAAGGAAAACCCTAAAACGTCTTTTGCTTGATACGGGATTTACGAGGGTTAAATTTATTCCGGGCGTGGAATTCGGATTATTGCCGAAATTAAGAAAATCAAGGGCAAGCTTTAAAAGACCCCGCGACTATTTCAAATGGTTTCGTATTGCGTTTTATCATTGGCTAAGCAAAATCGCCGTGGGTAATTTTCAGGGCACCAGCTCTATGGTGATGATAGGATGGAAATGACAAAGGATTATGAAAAATCTAAACGCACGCTGATTTTTATTTATATCTCCGCAGTTGTCCATCTCTACCTGTTGTTAATAGTAACAATGACGATAGACCCGAATTTTTTAGAAAACTTTTTCCGCTCAAAAACCGAAAAACGCGAAACAATAATAGAAAACATAATCGTGGAAACCTTAACCGAAAGCGATATAACGCCTGAGCAGGGCGTCATATCCGATAAAGACAATATAGGCGCATCGCCGTTTCAGGTATCGGAGCGAACTTATAACTACCCCAACCCCGACCAAAGACCACGTGAGGGAGAAAGCGAGGTGGCATATCGCGATATTCCGCAAGATACGGAAGAGCAGGATTTGAGCGAGGAAATATCCGACTTGGATACCGCACGGGAAACGGATGCGCAGGAAGAGCAGATAGTCAGGGTTCGGGATTACGGCAACCCCGCCCCCTTCCTATACGACCCCGAAAAGCCGGTCGAGGTTTATATGGATAACTACGGCGATATTTCGCTTGATACCGTCGGCTATGAATACGCGGAATATTTCTTGTCGATGAGCCGTAAAATATCTCGGGAATGGGAGCGATTTTTCCCGATATTCCAATACTATCAGGGAATAATCCGAAGCGGGGAAACTATCGTAAGTTTTCAGGTTGACGGTGAGGGTAATGTCATATCGCCTCAAATAACCAAGTCCTACGGATACGGAGTTGTTGACCGCGCCGGGCTTAACGCTATTGAATATTCCCGTAATTTCGGTCCTTTGCCGGAGGGGCTCCGCGAACAGGGTAAAATCAACGTAAATTTCCGTTTCGTATATATGGCGCGTGAATAGATAAAATCGCTTTATCGGAACTTTAAAAACGTATGGAGACCGATGCGTAAACCGGACGCTCAAAAGTGGACTCAAAACCGATAAAAATATCTTCACGACTAAGCGCATTGGCGGTAAGTCCCGTAGCAAGAATCGCAGTCGATACAAATGCGATTAGCGCGGTATCTCTCCAATACTCCTGGTCCTCATAAAGCGGAATATATCTCTCATCCCGTTTGGCGTTATACAAATCCATATAATGGTTATAACGGTAGTCGGAATAGTAATGGAACCCGAGTATGGCAATAGAAAGTCCCCATGACGAATACGCGGCAAGCCAAGCCCTTCGCTTAATTCTTGCAGGACTTCCTTCATAGTCTATAAGATTAGCATTGATATTGACTATATCCGATGATTTATTCAACTTGATATTATGAAAATATGGCTTTAAGCCGTCATCGGTAAAAGACATAACCTTTAGCCTGTGATTATGCCCGAGATTCAAATTCGATATGGTAAGAGGCGTAGTTCCTACAAACGAGGAATCCAAAAAGACATAGGCGTTTGTCGGCTCGGATTTAATATTTACAACGCCGCCTGTCTTAAACCTGTCTATCTCGCCGTGAACGTAATTAGTCATATTTTCAACAATCTCCCCCGTAACGACAAGATGGGAATAGCCCGGCTTGAGAAATACGAACTGATGCCTTCCTGCAGGCACGGCGGGATAATATAACGGCGATTTGCCTATAAACTCCCCGTCAAGATATACATTGGCATCACCAGGCGAGCTGTTTATAATCAAATCACCCGTCGGACGGTTTAGCACAAGTTTCCGTATAGGTTTAATGAAGTCATAGACTTCGGAAGCAATACGGTCTTCTCGTATGGTTTTCGTATGCGCGAACTTTTCCGTAATTGCAACCCTGTTTGTAACCTCAACTTTATTGGTTTGCTTCTCCTTAACTACGTTGGTCATCTCTATTACATTGGAATAAGCAATACCTTTTGTAAGTTTAACCTTAATTTCTATATCCGGAGGACCTACCCTTCGCGGAATTTTCTTAAATTCCCCTTCTATATATAGAGAATTAGCTTTATATTGCACGGCTTTATTGGTATCATATTTTTCCGAAATGAGGAAAACGGGAAGATAATGAAAGACATTGGTAATATCGGGAAATTCCTTTTTAACAAGCGGATAAAAATTTTCATCGGGAAAATGCGGAATATTGGTTTTAACCAAATTCGTTCCGACTGTATTGGTGGTTATATCAAAAAATTCATTAGTCAAAGTAACAAGCATCTGGTTGGTTGTCATATCCATCACGATATTGCTATATACATTTGTATATGTAAAATAATTGGAATTGGTAACGTATTGGTAAACAAACTGGGTAGTCTGTGATTGGATATTGGTAATATATTCGGAAAAGAACTGCGGTGCATCTAATATAGGCTTTACCACATTGGAACTCAATTTAAAATCATCAAAATCAAAATCAACATAAGCCGTTTCACTTCCTATGGGTTTAAGTATTCCGTGAATCATTTCGGGAATAGCGGTTTTAAGATAACTCAGGTCTTCATCACCCGCCATATCCTTGAAGGGAAAAACGTATATATTAAAATCCTGAGAATATTCGTTTAAAATAGAATTTCTGACTTTATCGCGGGCGGTAATCTCATCACGGGTCAACTGTTTTTGACAGGAAAAAAAAGAAGCGCAGACAGCAAAAAACAATATAAACTTTTTCAACGGACAGCCTCGTTAGTTTTTTTCAAAAATAACAGTAAGAGAAGCGATAGTTTCATCAAAATCACTTTCATAAACACGGAAAATAGTTTCAAAATCATATTTTTCCTTCATTTCGTCCTTGAAAAAATTAACAAAAAACAAACCGAGCCCCGCGCCAATCCTGTCGTCAAATTCCCCGATAAACCCGTCGGCTATCGTATTAAGTTTGGTTGAAACCTTTTCCTTAATATTATTAACCCCGAGATTATCAATAGGAGTATTATTCTTTACCTCTATCTTAAAAATCTTATGCGTGAACTTCCATGAAATTCTCACCCATCGCTTATCTTCTTCACACATCTGCAAAATAGTATCGCGCTCTTTCCGTATCAGGTTTACGGACTCGGATGGATTTGTTACCAAATTCTTTTTTACTATAACATATTCCAAGTTAGCCTTTTCCCCATTGGCGGTAAGTTCATGAATGATATTTATGGAGGTTTCAAGCTCTTTACGGTCAACAAAATCAAGCACAAGGTCATTGATATAACCTATCAACTTACGCCTTTTTTGAGGAGCAACCGCCTTCAAAACCAACCCCTTGATATACGGCAACAATTTCGGTAATTTCGCCAAAACCATAGGAACATTTTTCGGGTTTATCGGCAAGGTGTAAAGAGGAATACTTCCGTCCTCCGGCATTACCAAAAGACTTTTAAACTTAATAAGCCCCAGATTATTAAACAAAATACCTAACGAATCCAAGGAATAAGAATTTCTCTTTGCTTCCTCGACTATTTCGTCAATGGCAATTAATTGATGTTCCATAACTCGAATATCTTCCCGTTTAGAATTTTAACAGTCCCATAAATGAGACACCCCGTAAGGTAATATTTTAAAGTAAATAAGGCTAAGTGTCAAAAATAATGCCCGAACAAAATGCAACGGGCTATCCCATAAGCCGTATCGCAAAACACGGTTACACACGCAACCTGACAGCGATACTATCTGATTTAACTTATGAGACAGCCCGATAGCATTAGGCTTTAAATATTCCGATTTTAAACCCCCGCCTCTGCCGAACCCGCTTCCTCAATCACGTCAATAAGCTCATAAATCGTAACGGGCAATTTCTTCCCCTTAACGCGGATACGGTCTAACTCGCGGGCAATAACCTTGCCCTTAACCTTTTCATACGTGTTTTCGCTGATAATAATATGCGTCCTGTATTCCTTGTTGGCGCCTTCGAGACGCGATGCCAAATTCACGCCGTCGCCGATAACCGTATAGTTCTTCCGCTGCTCCGAACCCACGTTACCGACATTAACAACCGCACTGTTCAGCCCGATACCTATATCTATCGGTTTATCCCCGACCTTTGCCCTGTCGGCGTTAAATTCATCAAGCGCATCCATCATCTTTACGCAAGCCGCACAGGCTTTGTAAGCATGGTCTTCAATATCAATCGGAGCGCCCCAGAACGCCATTACGGCATCGCCTATATATTTATCCAACGTGCCTTTGGTTTCCATCACGATTTCCGTCATCCGCGAAAGATAGACGTTGAGGAAATTAATAAGATACTCAGGCGTCATTCCCTCCGAAAACGTGGTAAAGCTCCTGATATCGGAAAACATAATCGTAAGGTCTTTAGAATCCCCGCCGAGAGACAATTTTTCCGGGTTTTGCACAAGAATATCCACAAGTTCGGGGCTGACATAGCTTGAAAACGTTGTCTTGATAAATTTCTTTTCCTTTTCCTCCGTAAGCAACAGGTAAATAACCCCCGACAGCAGGGCAAGCACGCCGGATATAAGCGGTACCATCATTATCAAATCGACATTAAACTGGAACAATGTAAATCCGACAACAAGAGGCAAAACTATTGCAAGTAACCCGCTTGCGACCGTTGACTTGATACCCCTTGATATAAGAATACCAATACCCACCGTGAGAAGTATAACGTAAATTATATTTATCCAATCGGGAACTTCCACAATATAATCATGATTCATAATAGTTCCAAGCGCGTATCCGAGATGGAGAACGCCGAACATATCGCCGAGAGGAGACGTCCAATAGTCATGAGCTACACCCATAGCAAACAGCCCGACAAGGAAAACGGTATCGCGACGTAAGCCCTGAGGGGAAAACATATTAACGTCTTTCAATGAAACAACCCTGATATAATCCGCATCCTGAGGAGCTTTGTAATTAACAGCGAGACGGAATCTCTCATCAACGGGAATCCTGTAATTAACCCGTTTTCCGTCAACAAGGGCGTTTCTGACAATAATTTCCCCTTCGCGCACTAAAATATCATCCAAGCTCGCATCCAAAAGCTGTATTGCCATTGACAACACAATACTTGGGAAATAAACGCTTACCAAATTTATATCCTCAACATCCCGTCCCCCGATATTGGTAACGGTATTGGTATAGTAATAGAGCTTGAAAACAAGCGGCTTTTTCCTGATAATAGCGCCCGCATCGGTATTGGCAATACCGGCAAAATTCAAATTATCCGCAATTTCAGGCATCATAGTGGTAATCCTGTTATAGGTAAACATCCTGTTTTCGGCGCGCCTGCTGATATCGAAATTCTTTTCCCTGTCAAGCTCAAATTTTCTCATAGCAAGGGCACGAGGAGAGTAATAATCAAGACTATCCCTCTGATATACCCTCTTGCGTTGCGCGATAATATCCTCGGTGCTTCCCACGTATCTCACATCGCGACTCACATCGACAATAAAGTCCTCGCCGACAGTTCCTCCATAATTAGCAAAAGACTCTATTAAAACTTTGTCGCTATCGGGGTCGCTCGGTGCATCAAAAATAACGTCAAACATTATCAGGGATGGGCGTCTTTCTTCGGGAAAAGCGTTAAAATGGTCTAAAACATTGGTATAGACCTTCCTGTCGAAGGGCCAGCGCCCGTATTCCTGAATAGTGGCATCATCAATAGCGGCAACAAAGATATTATTAAAAACCCCTTCGCGGTTTCTCACCTGCGGAACAAGAGTTCTTTCGGTATAAACATGCTCCTCTATCATCCCTCTTGCATTGGTAATAAAATTAGTTCTTTCCTGCTCAATAGTAAGTATCCTGTTTCCCGAGGTAAAAGCCTTTGCCTGAAACCTCCAGCTCACGGAATTTTCCTCAAGGCTTGACAAAATCTTTTTGATAGAAAGGAAATCCATATCAGCGGGAGCATAATAAAATCCCAGAGTAATCAGGAGAATAACTCCCGAAATAAGCATTATGACAAACAGTTTCTTATGCTCTTTCTGCGCTCTAACTTTTTTGCTCTTATTATTGTTACTCATAAAAACCCCCTTAATTTATTTATCTAATTTAAAAATAACGCCGCCAAGCGGAGGAACCGTAACGTTGATGGAAAAAGGTTTGCCCTGCCATGCCACTTGGTCGGACCATCTTCCTCCGTGATTGCCTATATTAGCGCCCCCGTATTCTCCCGAATCCGAGTTAAATAATTCCTTGTAGAATCCTTCAAAAAAGACTCCGGCGCGGTAATTCTCTCTCGGTACCGGGGTAAGGTTCAGGATAACAACCACAAAATCGCCGTTTCTTGCCCTGCGAACATAACTCAGCATACAGTTATCGGAATCGTGGAAATCAATCCATTCAAACCCGAAAGGTTCAAAATCCACTTCATAAAGCGCCGGCTCATTGCGATATATCCTGTTTAAATCGGAAAGCATTTTTTGCAACCGCCAGTGAGGTTCAAAATTGCAAAGATGCCAGTCTATGCTATGTTCATGATTCCATTCATCCCATTGTCCGAAATCCTGCCCTTGAAAGAGAAGTTTTTTACCCGGATGCGTCCACATATAGGTATATAACAACCGGACATTAGCGAACTTCTGCCAATCATCGCCGGGCATTTTCCGCAATATCGACCCCTTGCCGTGAACCACCTCATCATGCGACAAGACAAGCACAAAGTTTTCGCTGAAGGCATAAATAAGCGAAAAAGTCAAATCGCCCTGATGATATTTCCTGTAAACGGGGTCTTTGGAAAAATATACAAGCGTATCGTTCATCCATCCCATATTCCACTTGAACTCAAAACCGAGACCGCCGACATAAGTCGGACGGGAAACGCCTCCGAAAGCGGTTGACTCCTCGGCAATCATAGTTGTCCCCGGATACATAGTGAAAACCTGCTCATTTAAAAATTTCATAAAGCCGATAGCTTCCAAGTTTTCCCTTCCGCCGTATTGATTAGGCACCCATTCTCCCTCTTTTCTGCTGTAATCAAGGTAAAGCATAGAGGCGACCGCATCAACCCTGAACCCGTCAACGTGGTATTTGCCGAGCCAGAAAAGCGCATTGGATAAAAGAAAATTCTGCACTTCGTTACGCCCGTAGTTGAAAATCAGGGTTCCCCAGTCCATATGCTCGCCCTTTCGCGGGTCTTGATGCTCATAAAGTGCGGTGCCGTCAAAATATGCAAGCCCGTGCGTATCTTTCGGAAAATGTCCCGGCACCCAGTCCACTATAACGCCTATTCCGTTTTGATGCATTTTATCGACAAAATACATAAAGTCTTCGGGTGTCCCGAAACGGCTTGTCGGGGCAAAATATCCCGTAACCTGATACCCCCATGACCCGTCAAACGGATGCTCTGCAACGGGCATAAGCTCAATATGGGTATAGTTCATATATTTAACGTATTCGACAAGCTCATCGGCAAGTTCCCTGTATGTAAGATTGCGGTTGCCTTCATCGGGACGCTTTCTCCATGAACCGAGATGGACTTCATAAACAGCCATAGGCTTATCAAGATTTTGGCTTTGTTGCCGTTTCATCATCCAGTCTTTGTCTTTCCATTTATACTTGTTGACATTCCATACAACCGACCCGGTTTTAGGTCTGAGTTCGGAGTAGAAACCGTAAGGGTCGGCTTTTTCAAGGATATGATTATTCTGGGACTTGATAACGAATTTATAAACCTCGCCCTCATCCAAACCGGGGATAAAGATTTCCCAAACCCCGCTCTGCCCGAGAACTCTCATTTGATGACGTCGGTTATCCCATGCGTTAAAATCGCCGACTACGGCGACAGCCTTTGCATTAGGCGCCCACACCGCAAAGTGGACACCCTTAACCTTATCCACCTCCATAATATGCGCGCCGAGTTTATCATAGGCGTGCTGATGAACCCCCTGCCCGAAAAGATGAAGGTCAAAATCGCTTAATACCGGCAAAAATCGGTAAGCATCCTTATAATTATACTCCACCTCGCTATAATACACCGCTTTTATGTCATAATCGAAATGGGTTTTCCTGTTTTTAAAGATATATTCAAAGAAACCGTCATAGTGAATACGGCTCATCTCGTATTCCTTGCCTGTTTTCTTATCCACAACCCAAATCTGTTTTGCAGCGGGATTCAACACCCTGACTGCAACCATTTCGTTATCATCAACGTGGACGGTGTGCATCCCCAAAATCTGAAAAGGGTCGTAGTAATCAAAATTAATTACTCGGTTTAATAAATCTTCGGGTACCGTGTGATGGGTCATTTAAAGCCTCCCGTTAAAAATAAAATTAACTTAGACATAATGATAATATAAATAACAAAAGTTTCAATAATTATTTCGTTTTAACGGGATAAAATTCGGAAAAATAAAGCCTATAACGGCTCAATCAAAGGCGGATAATTCATATAAAAGGCGTTTATCCTCCTCAACGGAGCGTCCTCTTACGGTAAGATAGCCCCCGCTGATAAACCCGTCGGCAATAAGCATAATAAGTCCCTGAAAATCCTTCATAACGGTTTCGCGTCCCGCTCCGAATTTAATAATTTTATCCGGGTTTACAAGACGCATTACGGCAAAAGCCTTAACCGTTTCAAACGCGCTGACGGTATTATAATCCGCGTATGGAGTGCCTTTAATAGGTATAAGCACGTTAAGCGGAATTATATCAATATCCATATCCCGAAGCGCAAAAGCGAGTTCCACGCGCTCTTCGGGGGTTTCGCCTATTCCGAATATCCCTCCGCAACAGGTATTAGCGCCGTATTTTTTTATTAATTTTACCGTGTTTATTCGCCGGGTTACCGTATGAGATAAAGAGACAAGTTCGCCGTATTTTTCCGGTGTTACCTGTATATTATGATTATAATGAGCAATCCCCTTTCCGCACAGAGCCTTAGCCGTATCCTCGCCTAAAACGCCGAGAGATGCGCAAACCTCAAGAGAGGGCAACTCGTTTTTAATTATGTCTATAACGGAAATCAGTTTTTGAAATTCATCGGTGTATTCCGGATACCCAAATCCCGAAGTTACTATACCGAAATGCGTAATCCCGGCCTCATAAGCAATACACGCCTCTTTAACTATCGTATCCGTATCAAGCATAGGGAACGCGTCGCAGGAGGTATCGTAATGAGATGACTGCGCGCAAAACCTGCAATCCTCGCTGCATTTGCCGGACTTAGCGTTAATTATGGAACATATATGATTGCCTTTTCGGTAACGAAGCTTAATCTTATGAGCAAGACTTATAAGGTCTAAGGTATCGTCTCCTTTAAGCAAAATAAGCTCAAGCGCATCTTTATAATCAAGCGGCTGTCCGTCAAGTATGCGGTATGCTTTTTCTATTGATGGATGCATTGTAAACCTCTTGGAATATACAGTTTACTTATTATATAAGAGAGAGGATATTATGTCAAAAAAAAACGGGCTTCCCGTAGAGGAAGCCCGTTTGCTGGGCAAGGGGAAATCATTGCGACCTCCCGCTTGCCCAATCTATTTTATCAGGGGGTGCTGATTGTTCGTTTCATTAGTATATGAGTAATCATACCCGAAAAAGGTTAGATGAATTTTTATTTTTTTTATGCATAACTGAAATATTTTATTAGTCCGCTTTTTTGACAGTTCCCCCGCTTTTCCATATAATAAATAATAAAATCGACTTGCTTCAATAACACACCTAAAAAACCAAAAAGGACAAAACAAATGAACCCGGATAAGCATTCCGAACAATTTATGGATGCGTTACAAAAACACGATATTCAAACGATAAAGAAAATACCGAAATCGGACTTACACGCCCATTTTCTTCTCAGTGCAAGACTTCCATTATATTACGGATATACCGACAAATACATACCACCCCCTCCATCAAAAATGGATAATATTCAGGACTTGAACAACTGGATTAATACCGCATTATCCGATACGGGTTTTGCCGGCAAAGAGGGAACAGAGTATATCGTAAGGCAGGTTTTCCGTCAAATTAAAGAAAGCGGTATTACAGTTGCCGAGATGAGTATAGATGTTTCAACGCAGAGTTTTTTTAATGATAACGCCGATGAGCTTGTTAAATGTTTAGATAACGCTCACAAGGAGATTTGCCCCGATATGGATTTCCGTCCCGAAATGGGAATAACAAGAGCGTTTTTCGACGGTAAAACGCTTCATAAATGGACGGAAAACTTTCTCGCAACCGGCTACTTCAAATCAATCGACATCTATAGCCAAGAGCTTGGGGATAACTATGCCTTGTATAAACCGTATTTTCGTATGGCACAATCGGCGGGATTAAAACTTAAAGCTCACGCAGGGGAATTCGGCGATGCGGACTTGGTAAAATACGCCGTAGAAACTCTTGAGCTTGAGGCGGTTCAACACGGCATAAGTGCCGCTTATTCCGATAAGGTTACGAAATGGCTCGCCGATAATAATATCAGTCTAAATATTTGCCCGACAAGTAACGTAGTCTTATCAAGGGTTGAAAACCTGCAATCCCATCCTATACGAAAACTTTTCGATAACGGGGTAAAGGTTACGATTAACTCCGATGATTTGGCGGTTTTCGATGCGGATGTTAATGACGAATACCTCAAGCTGTATAAAGCGGGAGTTTTTAACGCAAAAGAGCTGGATATTATCCGTCTTAACGGACTTCCCCGATAAATATTTTATTCGCCCGCTTTTTTGACAGTTCCCCTTTTCTCTCTTAAAATTTTGTTCGGGTAAGGAGGTAAAAAAGTGGCAAATAAACCGGTTTGGAAACCTGTCAAATTTGATAAGAAATGGAAGAATTTGCCTACATCTCAACTCGATAATATCCTTCCCTCATGGGAAACTAAACGTATAGAGTTAATTGAAGACCCCCGAAAATATGAAGAATTTTTAAACCGATTAAAAAGACAACATGCGATTGAAACCGGAATTATAGAAAAACTCTATGACCTGAGCAGGGGAGTTACTGAAACTTTAATCAAAGACGGGTTTGCCGAAAATCTAATCTCTCATGGGGATTCCGACAAACCCGCGCCGATTCTTATTAATTTTTTGAATGCCCATTTAGACGGAATTAATCTTGTCTTTGACTATGTCGCAAGTAAAAGAGAATTGACCATATCTCTTATTCTTGAATTGCACCAGCTAATTACCCGTCATCAGGACTACACAACGGGAATAAATCAATTCGGAAACACTCAAAACGTAGAATTAAAAAAAGGACAGTTTAAAACCATACCGAACAACCCGAGGCGGATGGACGGAACGCTTATAGAGTATTGCCCTCCCGAACAGGTCGGCAGCGAAATGGATAATTTGCTGAATATTTATAAAGATTTAGAAGAAAAAAAAGTCCATCCCGTAGTAATTGCAGCTTGGTTTCACCATTGCTTTACGCAAATCCATCCTTTTCAGGACGGTAACGGACGCATGGCACGCCTTCTTTCAACTTTGATTTTAATTAAACATAATCTATTCCCGTTTACCGTAAACAGGGAAGAAAGGGGGGAGTATATTACAGCATTGGAACAAGCCGATTTAGAAAATTTTCAACCTCTTTTGGACTTTTTTGTAAATCAGCAAACTCAATATGCCGAATATGCATTAAACTGGAGTTATAGACCTGAAAAAAACTTGGAACTTGCGCTTGATGAACTCAAAACCCGTCTTGAAAAACGCGAGCAATCTAAAATTGAAGCGCGCAATGAATTAATCGTCAAAAACCGAAATGATATATTTGAAGAATGCCGGGAAATTTTACATAACATCGAAACTAAAATCAATAAAGAAACACAGGGGTTTCATGCCATTTATTTAAAGTTTGCTTCACCGATAGATGAAAATTATTTCTTTTTCAATTATCAGATTATCCAATATGCCAAATATCATAATTACTATTTTAATAAAAACTATCCTCGCGGATGGATTTCATTAAATTTCAAAATAACACCTGAAACTATTTACCGTTTTGTTCTGACATTGCATCATTACGGATATAGCGACAGCGCTTTTGCTATCGGAGGGTTTTTGGAATTTATAGAAAACGAAAGCCGTGAAAATATTAAACCTGATATTATCCCGTTAATTAAACCTTTAGTCCTTTCTTTAGAAAAAGAAAATATAAAAAGCCTGAAACCGCAAATCAATGAGTATATCCAACACATAGTTGCTGTAGCTGTTGCTCAAATTTCACAGGAATTATAGATTTTGAAAAGCCAAACTCTTCCAAACCGCTTCCCCGAAATATTTTATTCCCCCTCTTTTTTGACAGTTCTCCTTTTTTCTCTTAAAATCTTGTTCGGTTAAACGGTTGTTCGGAGGGTCTGCCTATGAAAGTTTTTATCGCTTTGCTTATTGTTCTTATTTCTTTAAATTTCACCTTTGCCGAAAATAAGCATTCCCTTGATACCGAATTTCAGAAAACAATCGACAGGGGTTTGCCCGCCCGCGATATTATACAAGCCATCTCGTATTATACCGAAAGATGGGAAAAGGAGTTGGATTCTTCATACGGCAGGATAATGGATAAAACACCGGGCGAAGCAAAATATTACCTCAGAGACAGTCAGGACAAATGGGAAACTTTTCGCGAACTTGAACGAAAATTTATATCACGGATTTATGCCCAAAAGCAGGGGACTATATATGCAATTGCCGAATCTTCGGGCGTTCTTGAACTTGCAAGAAAACGCGCGCTTGCAATATCCGACTACTACGCCGTTATTTCAAGCGACAGCCCGAAACGTTATCTTATTACAACCAACGAGACTTTTAACCCCGACCAATATCTTAATCAGGCTTACAGAAAACTTCGCACACTGCTTGATAAGGATTCCCGTAATATTCTGTTAAATTCACAACGCGCATGGCTTGCACACAGGAATTTGGAATTTCAATTTTTAGACGTTATCGCGAAAATCAAACACGAAAAATTTACTGCGGAATTGGTAAATAAACTCAAATCCGAATTTGTTGAAAGACGAACCGCCGTCTTAAACACATATATTTTCGATATTTTGGAAGAAGATTAATTCCTGTCTTATAATTTATCCCGGGGTGCTTATTTTGGGCTATAAATTATCAGGCTAAATATACGGGTTTCGCAAATGAGCCTTATTTTTGAGGAGGTTTTGCGGAAAATCGTAAAAATCGAAATTACGAAACACATATAATAAATTTTTACAATGGAGGTAGCAATTATGAGTATCCCTGCCGAAGAAGCGATGAAAAGACTTGTTGAAGGAAACAAGCGCTACGTGGAATCTCCCGAAATTTGCTTTAAAAATCTACACGAGGCGCGAGACAAAACCAAGGAATGCCAAAAACCGTTCGCGGTGGTTATGGGGTGTTCCGATTCCCGTGTCCCGTTAGAAATTGTTTTTAATCAAAATATCGGAGACCTGTTTGTTATAAGAGTTGCCGGTAACGTCCTCAATACCGATGTTATAGGCAGTATTGAATACGCTATCAAATATCTTGACGTCAATCTCGTAATGGTGATGGGGCATTCGGAATGCGGGGTATTCAAGGCGGCAATGAGCGATGAGGATTTTCCTTATGAACTCAAGGGCGTAATCAATAAGGTGCGTGAGGCGGTGCAGTCGGCAAGCCGATGTGAGGGTAACCATCTCGAAAACTCTATCAAGCGCAACGTGCGCGATATCGGAAGGTATCTTGAGGAGGTTTGCCAACGTTTCGTTACACCGGAAACGGGAAGAAAAATCGAAGTGGTCGGCGGTTACTACAAAATAGATACCGGCGAGGTGGAAATTATCCGCGATATCCACGAGGGCTTTTAAGACGGTAATACTATTTATTCGTCCCTTTGATTTTGCTTAGGTTTTGTTTTATTCCGCTTTTTTCTACAAAAACGGTTTCAAATGCCGATAATAATAGTAGAAAAAT
>CAZQBT010000008.1:0-61845 GCA_964591955.1 uncultured Brevinematales bacterium
AAAGGGAAGTTTCATTTTTGGAGTTACATAGGAACTCTTGGCTTTGGACGACAATAGGTCGTGTAGTTCCAAAAAAGAAGTCGCAAAAAACTTGACTTTTTTAGGATTCTAAGGTAAAATCGTTTGTTGATTAGGATGGATAAATATGAATAAGGCGAGATTGCAAGGGCGATTATGAAAAGACAATAATTGTCAAAATAAAACAAAAGCCAAAAGAGGCAAAAAATGGCCAGACCAAATATTTTTGAAATTGCAATGTCAAAATTATCTCAAGATGCTTTTTTCACTTGGTTAATTGAGTGGGCTGATAATTCAAATGAAAAATCTTTTTTTCCTTCCGCAATTCTCAAAATCGGTTTTGGTTTATTCATCAGTTAAAATATTATAGAAAATAGAAAGGAGATACTATGTTTGATTTTGATAACTATAAAAGATTATTAGATGAATGTTATGAATTTAATAAAAAGCTAGCAAATAAACTCTTTCCAGATTATTTAAATGATCCAATAGGTTTTCTGTATGATGGTCCTATTGAACCTGAAAGATGGGATTTGACTAAACCGAAAATACTATTCTTTGCATTTGAAACCTATGGTTATTGGAATTGCCCCCCAAGAGAAATATGGGATAAAAAGTATGATTTTAGTCCGCGTTTGTATAAGATAATTGCATGGTTAACATATTTAATTACAGAATATTTTGATAAAAAAAATATTTTTCTTGAAGCAGAAGCTGAGGATATATTTCGTAATAATGAAAAATTACTGCTTGGATGGAAAAAATCTTGCTTTATCGAAGCAAAAAAAATTAGTAGCGAGGATAATTCTGGTTCTAATACAGAAAATGTTTTATATCATGCCAATGAAAATAAGACTTTTCTTATAAAACAAATAAGTATGCTAAACCCTGACATAATTTATTGTTGCAGTACTCGTATTTTTAATTTTGTAATTGATAATTTTAATTTAATTGATTTAAAAAATTATACTTACAATAATAATCAATGGTGTTATAAAGCATTAAACAACAAAATAATTATTAACTCTCCTCATCCGTCATGGAGATTTTTTAAAAAATATGATGCATACTTAAATATAATTAATGAGATAAAAACATTTTTTAAATAAAAAAGAAATATTAAGATGCAAAAACGGTGCCCAAATTGCGGAATTAAATTTGAATCAAAAGGGGAACACTTTTGTTCCGACAGATGTATAATGGACCCAGTTTAATGTGGACAAAAAATATGCTAAAATATGGGTGATAAAATATTGAACTGGGAGTCCGAAAATGGCAGGGAAGAAGAAGCGATGGAGTGCGAAAAGCAAATCCGAAATTGTTATGAGGTTACTAAGACGGGGCATACTTCAGCTAACACGGGCTATACGGCTTACTTCGCTCCGCCACTATCGGTGGCGTATAAAACCAGTTAGGCGATTTTGAATACGCCACGTTCGGATGGTAGGGGGTTTGTGTTTTATAGGTCGTTTTTCAGTTTTCATTGAGGTTTGCAATTTTTTTTGAAGGAGGATGGAATTTTTATACCAACAAGAAAAATCCTTTTGATATAAATAAAACGAGTCCTTTAGATGGCTAGATTACTTTAGTAACACAAGGCATGAAGCCTGCTTTCACCATCTAAGGACTCTATAATTAGTCTAACATCAAAAAAATCTAAAGTCAATAGTTTTATCAAATATTTTTTTTAGGCACATCTTTGGATATGCTGAAAACAGTAACGCGGATGTTCTATGACAGGCTTTACGGTCTGGGCGATTTTGAATACGCCACGTTCGGGTGGTAGGGTTTATCGACTGTCGAGACCTTCCTTCGGAAGAGGCACGGTGTATCAAGGGAACGGCATCACCATCCGAAATGTCCTTCATTTTTTAATCCTGAATTGACTAAACCATCCACTTTTATTATAATTATCCATTACGCTAAAAGGAACACAAATGACAGACCGTATTATAATAAAAGGCGCGCGCGAACATAACCTTAAAAATATCAACATAGAAATCCCGCGCGATAAATTTGTAGTTATTACCGGGGTTTCGGGTTCGGGTAAATCATCCATCGCTTTTGATACGGTTTACGCCGAGGGGGAACGCAGATACTTGGAATCTCTCTCCACTTACGCCCGTCAATTTTTAGGCAAGATGAAAAAACCCGATATTGACTACATAGAAGGGCTTTCACCGTCTATCGCTATACAGCAACAAAGTATCCATGCCAACCCCCGCTCTATTGTCGGAACGGTTACGGAAATCTATGACTATTTCCGTCTGTTATGGGGGCGTATCGGGAAGCCTTATTGCCCGGAGTGCGGACGCGAACTTGTCGCCGCTACCATAGACGAGATAGTCGAAAGCGTAATGAGTCTGCCTGAGGGAACAAGGTTTATGGTATTGTCGCCTAAGGCGCGCGGACGAAAGGGAACTCATCAGGATATTTTCGAGGAGGCGCGCGCGGAGGGGTTTGTCAGGGTCCGGGTCAACAAAACGACTTATGAACTTGAAAACGCTCCCGAACTTGATAAAAATAAGCGTCATGACATTGAAATCGTTGTGGACAGGATTAAACTTGAGGAGAAAAACCGCTCACGTATAACCGATTCTATCGAAACGGCTTTACATCACTCAGACGGGCTTGTTATTATCAATTTAATCGACAAAGATGAAGACCGTATATATTCCGAAAAATATTACTGCCCCGAACATAATATAGGCTTTGAGGATATTGAACCCAAGATGTTTTCGTTTAACTCACCTTACGGTGCGTGTAATGAATGCAGCGGGATCGGTGAAATCCTTGAGTTTGACCCCGACCTCATTATCAGAGAGGAGCTTTCGATAAATCAGGGCGCGATAATAACCCATCCCCCTTCACAATCCACGTGGATGGCATATCTTCGGGGGCTGTCGAAAAAATTAGGCTTTTCGCTTGATACGCCGTTCGGGGAACTTCCCGAAAATATCAAAAAGGCTATCCTCTACGGCGAGGATAACGTCAAGATTGAGTATCAAAGTGAAAAAATAACAATCAACTCGGAATGGAGATACGAGGGCGTCCTTCCCAACCTCAAGCGAAGGTATTTTGAAACCCCGTCGGAATCTATGCGGGAATGGATGGAACGCTATATGCGCTCCACGATTTGCCCGAAATGCGAGGGTAACCGTCTGCGCCCCGAAAGTATGGCGGTTAAAATAGACGGCAAAAATATCATAGAAGTTACCAAGATGAATGTCCACGAGATAGACGACTTTTTTACATTAATAGAAGGCAAACTGAACGAAACCGAAAGACTTATTTCCGAGCGGGTATTAAAGGAGATAAAAAAACGTCTTCGCTTTATTATAGACGTGGGGTTGGATTACCTGACGTTATTCCGCAAGGCAAACACCCTGTCGGGCGGCGAGTTCCAGAGGATTAGACTTGCCACACAGATAGGTTCGGGTCTTATGGGAGTGCTTTACGTGCTTGATGAGCCGACAATCGGGCTTCACGCCCGCGACACAGACCGTCTTATAAAAACACTCAACAACCTGAGAGACACCGGCAATACGGTGCTTGTCGTTGAACACGATGAGGATATGATTGCCAATGCCGATTGGGTTATAGATATAGGACCCGGGGCGGGGGTTTACGGCGGACAGGTTATCGCTACGGGAACTCCCGGTGAAATCAAAAAGAACAACGATTCGCTTACGGGCAGGTATCTTTCGGGGAGGCTATCCGTCAAAATCCCTGAAAAGCGAAGGGACGGCAACGGAAAATTTGTCGAAATTATGGGCGCACAGGAACATAATTTAAAAGATATAGACGTTAAATTTCCGCTTGGAAAACTAATCGTGGTTAGCGGTGTGTCGGGTTCGGGTAAATCCACTCTCGTTAATTCTATTCTTTTTCACGGCATAAGCAGAAAAATATATCATTCCAAATATGAAATAGGACGGCACAAGGAAATAATCGGCACGGAAAATATAGATAAAATAATAGATATAGACCAAAGCCCCATAGGAAGAACCCCCCGAAGCAACCCCGTAACATATACAAAAATCTTCGACCCGATACGCGACCTTTTTGCCGCGCTTCCCGAAGCAAAGGCGCGGGGATATCAAAAGGGGCGCTTCAGCTTTAACGTAAGGGGCGGGCGATGCGAGGCGTGTCAGGGGGACGGGTATCTCAAGGTTGAGATGCATTTTTTGCCGGACGTTTTCCTTGTTTGCGATGTTTGCAACGGAAAACGCTATAACCGCGAAACACTGCAAATCAAATACAAGGGCAAAAATATCTCCGACGTTTTAGAGCTTACCGTTGACGAGGCTTTGGATTTCTTTGAAAATATCCCCGTTTTAAAACGAAAACTCAAGGTGCTTAAAGACGTGGGGCTTGGGTATATCCATCTCGGTCAGCCTGCGCCCACGTTGTCGGGAGGCGAGGCGCAACGTATTAAACTTGCCCGCGAACTTTCCAAAGTCGGCACGGGTAACACGCTGTATATCCTCGATGAGCCGACCGTGGGGCTTCATTTTGACGACGTTAAACGTCTTATAAAAGTCATAAACCGCCTCGTGGACAAAGGCAACACCGTTATAATTATTGAGCATAATATGGATATAATCAAAGTCGCCGACTGGATTATCGACCTCGGTCCCGAAGGCGGCGATAAGGGCGGACGGGTGATTTTCGAGGGCGCTCCCGAAGCCATACTTCAGGATAAAAATTCATACACCGGGAAATATCTTGCCAAATATCTCGCCGACATTAAGCAGGCGTAAGTAAAAGGCAAAAAAGCAGAATGGTTATCCCGATAACGGTCGCCTCGATACTGCCCCTCCGTTCCATCGGGGCAACTCGATAACCGGTTTGTTGCCTCGATACGCTCGTTTCACTCGCACTCGGCGACCGAAACATTACATAAAAGTCCTTCCTTAAACCATCCGGTTATCGAGTTTTTCGCGAAGCGAAAAGTATCGAGATAACCCCTACGGCGTCCAGCTCATATCTGCAGGTTTGTTTGTATATTCACCCACACCCCAGGTTATATTGGTTATCCCCTGCGGGGTGCTGTTGGCATTCCACCGCGCCACGCCATACTCCGAGTTATTGGATATGGCAACAGGCGAAACAAACGTATGCGTAGTATTGGTAGATCCTGCAGGATCATCCCAAAAATACACCCCGCCTCCGCTTGTCGCCGTGTTGCCTGATATAGCCCCGCTTATAGTGTGGCCTGTGCCATCCCTCACATGCACCCCGCCTCCGTTAGTATTCGCCGAGTTGCCCGTGATAGTAGCGCTTATTGCGTGGCTTGTGCCTTGAGACACAAGCACCCCGCCTCCTCCTCCCCATCCCGCCGCCGTGTTTCCCGTGATAGTTGCGCTTATTGCGTGGCTTGTGCCTTGAGACACAAACACCCCGCCTCCGCCGGCATTCGCCGTGTTGCCGGAGATAGTCCCGCTTATTGTGTGGCTTGTGCCTTGATACACAGACACCCCGCCTCCGCGAGCGTTTGCATTCGTCGCCGTGTTTCCCGTGATAGTTGCGCTTATGGTGTGGCCTGCGCCTTGATACACATGCACCCCGCCTCCGTTGTTATTCGCAATATTGCTGATGATAGTGGCGTTTATTGTGTGGTTTGTGCCTCCCGTCACATACACCCCGCCTCCGGCATACGCCGTGTTGCCCGTGATAGTTGCGCTTATTGCGTGGCTCGTGCCTGTATGCACATACACCCCGCCTCCGCCGGCATATTCTCCTGTACCAAATGCCGTGTTGCCGGTTATAGTCCCGCTTATTGTGTGAAATATGCCTTCATTCACATAAACCCCGCCTCCGTTATTAGTCGCCGTGTTGTTGGAAATTACCGCGTTTGTTATCAGATGTCCGATGCCTTGATTGATATAAACACCGCCTCCGTAGCTATTAACACCAGTGGTTTCTTGAGCGTTCCCCCCGCGGATAACAAACCCGTCTATCGTTACGTTTGCAACGTTGTTAATCCAGATAATATGCTTAAGCAAGGTTTGCCCGTTAAGGTCGCTCATACCGTCCCTTTGGGCAAAGTCGTCATCCCACCCGCCGGATATAGTCAACCCCGCGACATCTATAAACGCCCCGCTGTTTGAATAGCTTGCGCTTTCGGTGTTCAGCCCGTTACCGGGGGTGTAAACTCCCGTTGCCACGTAAATATTTTTTGCTTTATAATTTGTGGCGCTGTTAATACCTCGCTGAATACTTTTTACGGGTAATGCTTTATCATAGCCTTTGTTTGTATCATCACCCGTCGAAACGTTTACATATATAGCAAATATTGCGATAACATCCACCGTATTTGTAGTTCCATTTCCTACATCATCGAAAGCGCGAACATATATTCTATTTGAACCTTCTTTGGTGAATTGTATATCTGCATCCCATTCATCACCATTAAGTATAGCCGAATTCCAGGTGCCGCCGCCGTCAACGGAATACTCCACCCGTTCAACCCCCGAACCTGTATCGGAAACGGTTCCGGTAAATTCATAGCTTTCCCCGATTTCCTGCCCGTTGGTAGGACTTGTAATTTCCAAGTCAGGCGGGATTGTGTCCAAGTTTATAGTTTTCGACAATGATATAGCCGACTTCCCGCTGTCCGCAGTCGCCCTCGCCGTTACTGTATTTGAACCCTCGTTAAGCGTCAGGTTCACGGACCAGTTTCCATCACCGTAAGATGCGGTTTGCCATTCCCCGTCATTGAATTGAACCTCAACGTTAGTAACGGTATAAGGGCTGTCAACGCTTGCAGTTCCGCCGATGTCTATATTCGGTAAATTAGTCCGGCTTCCATCCGTAAACGAAGTAATAAGTATAGACGGGACGCTTGTCCGCTCAACCCATACCTTTTTAACCGAGGATTCATTACCCGCGGTATCAACGGCATAGACGTAGTTTGTGATTATTCCATATTCGCTTATATTGATTATTATATTCCAGTTTGTTCCTGAAAAAGATAAGTTATCAAAAGATATGCCGTCGGTTGAATAGAGAATATATTTGGTATCGGCTGCCCCCTTGCGAACATTTCCCGAAAGCTCGTATGGATTGCCCACTTCCTGCCCGTTAGTAGGATAGGTTATGGTTATTGTGGGCGGAGTAGTATCAACGGATTTATCCAATACCGCGACTACGTCCCGGGGCTCCCAAATCTCCTGTAAAAAACTGCAAGCGCCCCATATAAGTATCACTGCAACACCGAAAATAACAAAAAACCTTCTTATCACCCTTTCCCTTTTCATAGTCTCCCCCTTTAAATTAGAAATATTTTGATATTTTGTAAGAAAAGTAAATTTTATCCCTTAAATAGATTTTATAAACAACCTTTTTTTTTGTCAATATACAGGATAAAAATAATTTAATCCACATACGACTTATAAACAGTTATCTCGACTGCGACCCGGCATTAATTAACGGGACTTTCTTAGATAATAAAGGCAAATTAGGAATAGATGAACCGAAATATCCGTATAAAATAAAAAAGCGAGGACTTACGTCCTCGCCACTCACGGAGTGAGTTTTGCAGAATTGGGAGGGGAATCTAATTCTGCTTTCAAATTCACATTTACATTTATCGGCAAACCTTTGCCTTATTTTAAGTTATTTTAAAAAATAATTTATTAATCTCCTTTTTTAAAATAAATTCTTTAAACTATTTCTCTGTTGAAATAAAACTCTTTTTGCTATATAATTATTAACGGATAATTCGGGAGAAATCTTTATGAAAAAGAACCTATTGGGAGTAATAATTACGGTCTTGCTCAGTATCGGCATAGGATTTATAATCGGGCGCGCTTCAACTCCTCTGAATACGGCATTTCGCAGGGCAAGCCGTATGTCCGCCGGAAGTCTTGAGGACAGAAAAGATGCCTTGGAACTTATGGAAAAACAACGTTACGCTATCGACTTGGCTTTGGAAAAAACCCGCGTAGAGGAACGACGGCTTATTATAGCTATTGCGCTCGGCAAGGCTTTAACCGAACACGAGATGTGGAATGAGGCTATCAAATACCTTGAAACGGCAAGAGAAATCCTGCCCGGCGACTACACCGCAAATTATTATCTCGGTGTGTCCTATTCAAGTCTTTACAACCTTGAAACCTCGCTTGTTGAAAAGGCTAAGCTATACGATAAGGCTATGGGATATATCGACACCGCCTTAAAACTCCGTCCCGATAGCGCCGATGCCAACTATCTTAAAGGCATTTTGCTGTTTAATAACGGGGAATCGGTAACCGCGCTTGAGTATTTTGAAAATATACTGAAACGCTATCCCGATGACGTAGAAGCGCTTTTGTCGGTAGCGCGGATATATTTCGACTGGGGGGAATTAGACCAAGCCCGAAATATCTACCTCAGACTTGAAAACCTAATCCCGCCGGAACATCCGAAAGCGGCGACGGTTCGTAGAAATCTTGAAATACTACACAGGACAAAAGGATATGAATAAATTACAATGTTATGCCGCTATGAGCTGGAACAGCTATATCGGACCAAAGAAATTTACGCAAATTATCGAAAGTTTCGGAGAGGTGGAAAAGTTCTTTGAGCTTAAACCATCACAGCAAATGGAGTTTTTAAACGTCAAGGGCGAAAAAGCCATACCTGTTTTTGAGAAAATGGCGGAGGAGGGTTCCCGTATAATAGAACAATGCGAAAAACGGGGTATTAAGACATTGTCTATTGATGAGGAGGGGTTTCCCGTCAAACTTCGTGATATTCCCGACCCTCCGTTTTTGCTATATTACTACGGCGAATTAAACTTTTCCATACCGCTTCTGGCGATTGTGGGAACGAGGGACGTGTCTTATGACGGTGAGGTTGTAAACAAGTATTTTACACACGAAATTTCGGGTTATAACATAGGTATCGTAAGCGGCTTGGCGTTAGGACACGATTCTATTGCGCAGAGAACCGTTATCGAAAACGGAGGATATACTATTGCCGTTTTGGGTTCGGGTGTCGATGTGGCGTATCCTCAAAAGAACTCCGCGCTTTACCGCGATATTAAGGCTACCGGCGCGATAATATCCGAATTTCCCCCGGGTACCCGTCCCGAAAGATGGCATTTCCCGTATAGAAACCGCGTAATAAGCGGGCTTGCCGAGATAGTTCTCGTTATCCAAGCCCCTGAAAAATCCGGCGCTCTTATTACGGCAAACTACGCTATTGAGCAGGGCAAGCCTCTTTACGTTGTCCCCGGCAGTCCTATGGATAAAAGTTCCGCAGGCACCAACGCTCTTATAAACAAGGGTGCGAAAGTTGCCCTTAACCCCCATGAAATCGTCATTGAACTTGTCGGGCAGGTGCCTAATCGCAAGAAACCCCGCTCTCTTGAAGACATTCCCGAACTTTCCGGCAAGGAGCGTCTGATACTCGAAAATATGAAACATCAGCTCCATATAGATGAAATCGCCAATATTACCGAAATTCCCATAGCCGAATTAAATTCGCTTCTTGTCCAGATGGAATTAAACGGTTTTGTAACCCAATACCCCGGCAGGTATTACGAAAGGAATGTCTGATGTGGGTTGGGATAATCGCATTTATTATTGCGTTTGTTTTATTAATCGCGCTTTTCACAAATATTTTTCTTAATATCGAGAAAGACTACCGCAAATTGGGTAATTTTACCGCCTGCAAGGATTTAGAACTCATAAACAACAACAAACGCGCGGTGTTGTTACTTCACGAATTTATGGGAAGTCCCCGCTCTATGGAATATCTTGCAAACCGCCTGTTTAATAAAGGCTATGATTGCTTCTGTCCCGCTCTTCCGGGCAGCAGTGAAACCGAAGATGGATTCAGGCAACTGTCCCGCGCGGGCTTTGAAGCATTAGAGAGTTTCGTATTAGATAAATACTATGAACTTCAAATGAAATACGACCGGGTTTTTGTAATAGGCGCATCTTTAGGCGGAACTTTGGCATTAAGAATAGCGCAGTTACACAATCCCGATGCAATAATTGCAAGCGGAACATCGGTAAGTCTTTTCAATGGGAATTTCAGGAAACCTATACGCAATATACAGATAGCGCTTTCGGGCTTAATTTCCCTTTTCGTAGGTGAGATTAAAACCTCGAAAATCACTCCCGAAGCACGGGAAATGTCGGGGTTTTACGGGGTAAGCGGTTTTCTGTATCCCGATGTTATCCATTCTCATAAAATCGGATATGCAAAAACGAGACGAGGCTTAAAAAGAATCCGTTGCGATGTGTTATTGCTTCATACCGAGACCGACCGTATCTCCGACCCGTCGCGCGCAAGACTTGTTGCGAAGAAAATTCCCAAAGCGGAGCTTCGCATTATAGCGTTGCCCGATGATAAAGTAAGCGCACATCACTTGTTAATAAGCCATAAACAGGTAAAATCCGAAGTCGCCGATATAATCATAGACTTCCTTCAAAAATTCGGGTAGTTTCGCTAATTGCATCAAAAAATCCATCTGAAAATCATCAGGAGCAACCTTACCTAAATTCCTTCTCCAACATTCTATCAATAGTCGAGGCGCTAATTCCCGATAGCTTTATTTTTACATCCTGTTTTATCTCCAATCTATTGTTATTAATCATATTTTCAATAACCTCATCATAATACTTTTTCCTGCCCTTTAAGCGTATCCCCCGCCTTGTATTTATAACTTTACCGTCTTTCCGATACCTGTTGGCTATTTCCCGGTAATACGGCTTTCTCTCTCTCATTGCCATTCCCGTCTTTATCCTCCAACATCTTTCTTGGTGAAGAATATTTTGAATAGATTTTTATTTTGACGCAACGTATCGTTTTTGAGCAAATTAATTATAAAGCAAGTCGAATACTTGACACATCTGTAATTCCTACTTAAAATATAGTAAATTGTATAAGGAGGCGGGTAGATGAATTCCAGACTAATTGAGGAGCTTAAACAAGACCATATCGTAATTAAGGAGGTGGTTGAAAAAATCGGGAGAGTGGGTATATTTTCCGACGAGGGGCAGAAAACCCTTTTAATATCAAAAAGCGAGTTGTTAAAGCATCTGGAACGCGAAGACAAAGAGCTGTATCCCGTTCTTTACCGTGAAGCCGAAAGCAATGAAACGTTAAAGCAGACACTAAATTTGTTTGCGAGCGAGATGGATAAAATTTCGCAAGCAGCAATGGAATTTTTTGAAAAATACTCTCATAAGGATACGGGATTGGACTTTGCAAAGGATTTCGGCAGGCTTACCGCGATGCTTACTACAAGGATAAGGCGGGAGGAAAATATTATTTATCGGGAGTATGATAAATTGATGGAGACAAAATAAGAAGCGCGTGTTGCCTGATTATGAAATATCACGGCGGGTTTTGCAAAGTTTTCTCTATTTGTTTACAGGATTTATTTTTCAATTAAAACGCATTTCATATTGACTAATTTTCGTTTTGCTTTATTATATTGTCGCAATTTAAGAGATAAAGAATAGCGTTGAAAAATTAGCGGGGTAAATAGTAATGCTTCCAAAGTTTTTCGGACAGTTTTTGCTTGAGAAACAGGTTATTTCATCCAAAGACCTATTGCGTGCATTGGAGTATCAGGATAATTTGTCTAAAAAACTCGGTGAAATAGCTGTCGAAAAGTGCTATATGACAAAAGAGCAGGTGAAACAAATCCAAGATGAACAACACAAGATGAATAATTTTTTCGGAAAGCTCGCTATCCAATTCGGGTATATTAACGAAAAACAGCTTGAAGAGATAATAACATACCAGAAAAATAACCATATTTATCTTGGTGAGGCATTGGTTGAGCTCGGTATTATGTCGAAAGAGACGCTAAACAGGGAACTCAAGATATTTGAAAAGCAAAACCGCGACGATGCGGTTGATTTGAAAATTCCATTTGATATCAAGGAAAAAGATATTATCCCGAAATTCGCCGATTTAACAATCAAATTGTTTGAAAGAATCGCAGATATAAAAGCAAAACCCGGAGATGTATTGTTCAAGGAGGGAGGGATGCAACTCGGCGATTTTTCGGCGTTTGTAAATTTTGACGGGGCATATAAACTTAAATATCTCATTACGGTATCTATGGATATTGCCCGCAAGGTGGCTTGCGAATATATCGGCGAAAAAAATTTGTCCGGCGAGATGCTTAAAGAAGGTGTTAAAGAATTTTCCAATGTGATTTGCGGGAACTTGGTTACCGCGCTTGAAAAAGACGGTAAAAAATGCAATATCAGTGTTCCCCATATCGTTAAGGGAAAGGAACTCGGCTTTGAAACCAATGAGAAAGCAATATCTATCCCGTTTACAACCACTTATGGTTATTGCGAAGTAGCATTGATTATTCCAAATATCGGAGCGATAGAGATGACAGGTGCGGAAGTTAAAAAAGTTTTGATAGTGGACGACAGTAAATCGGTTGCTTTTAAACTTACCAAAATTATCGAAAATATGCCCGGTTTTGAGGTGGCGGGGCATGCTTTATCGGGCGAAGAGGCTATTAAGTTATATGAAAAAATTAAGCCCGACCTTGTTACTATGGATATTGTTCTTCCTGAAATGAGCGGTATTGAAGCTATTAAAATTATAAAAAACAAGGATAAAGATGCAAATATAGTGGTGATAAGTTCGGTGGGTGGCGGCCAACAACGTCTTTTTGAGGCTATTCAGGCGGGGGCGAAAAACGTGATTACCAAGCCTTTTAACGAAGAGACGGTTAAAAATGTCTTTACCCAAAGCCTGATTTAGTCAACGCTTTTATTTTCTTTGGGGAACGCTATTTGTATGGCTAATGAAGAATATTTGAAAATATTTAAACAGGAAGCCTTAAACAAAATCTACGAGATGAATGATTGCCTTATTGAGTTGGAGAAAAACAGTATTGACACGGATGTTCTCAACAGGGTTTTCAGGATAATGCACACTCTTAAAGGTGAGGCTTCCTTGGACAACCTTGTAAAAATTTCCGAAATTGCGCATCGGATGGAAAATATATTCGGCGCTTTACGCGATAATGAAATCGCCCCGTCACGTCAGGTAATTGACCTTGCTTTTGAAGTTGTAGATATTTTAACCGAGCTTATCAAAAATTCCGGGACTCCCCATTATGATAAAACGGATATAAGCGCCGTTCTTATCAGAATAGACGAATATGCGGCAAAGATTGTTAAGGACAACAACAAAAAAAAAGCGGGAGTATCCCCGCAAAGGTTTATCTCCTCGCTTGAAATGTCGGATGCAATCGCTTTGGTAAAACAAGGTTCTAAGGCTTACCGTATAACCCTGAAATTTAATCAAAACGATAAACTCAAGCACGTAATGGCATATATTATCCATAGTAATCTTATAAAACACGCCGATTTTATTAAATCGTTTCCCGCTGTTGAAATTTTTAAAGATGAGGAACAGGATTTCGATGATGTAGAGTTTCTTTTTGTTTCCAATCTTCCGTTTTCGGATATAAAAACCATTATCGGTGCAAATTGCCATTTTTTCAAAGTTACCAAGTTATCGGTAAAAAAAATGATGGATATTTACGTGGCGCCGAAAAACATAATGGCGCTGCCGTTTTCCAAGCGGTATCCTTATGAAGCCGGCGAGATTTTAAACCGCGAGCTTGCTTCGGGAAGAAAAGTCTTTTTTATCACTCTCAACTTTGATAAATCCGATATTATGAAAAACGTAAATGCCTTTATAATCGTTAATAACCTTAAATCCTGTGTGTATTACCTGTATTCGATTCCCGATTTGTCCGCATTTCAGCGTCAGGACACGTATTTTGACGAGGTGGAAATAATGCTTTCCTGCGACTGCGACCAAGTCCATCTTGAAAAGGTTATTAATGCAAACAGCAATTCCTATGAAATTAAACAATCCGACTTTGACCTTATCAATAAGACTTTCGGAATAAAACCCGAAAAACCGCGGGAAAGTCAATATAACTTGCCGCTTATTGAGGTCGATAAGGTGATAGTCGATGGTGTAATCGAAAATATCGGCGAGTTGATTTTAAACTTCAACGTGGCGCTTCAAATGATGGACGATGCTTTGGAATATTCCGAGGGCAATATTGAGGAGTTAAAACATAAATTCCTTGAGGCTTACGAGCAGGTGCAGTCAACCACTCTTTACACAAACGCGCTCATGGATTATGCGGTATTGCTTCGTCTTGTTCCGGTGGGCAAACTCTTTAAGAAATTTTCCCGTATAGTAAGAGATATTTCGCGGGAAACATCAAAGGAGGCAAGACTTGTAACGGAGGGGGAACGAACCCGTATTGAACAGGAAATTTTAGAGGCTATTGAAGCTCCGATTATGCACATGGTCAGGAACGCAATCGACCACGGTATAGAGCCATCCGATATTCGCGAAAAAACAGGAAAGCCTCGCGAGGGTAAAATCATGCTTAAAGCCTATCAAATCCATAACAGGGTCTATATCGAAATCAGGGACGACGGGCGCGGACTTGATATTGATGCTATAATTAACAAAGCCCTTTCGATGAATATTATTTCTAAAGAGGAAATCAAAGAATTTCCCGAAACGCAAATTTTTGAGTTGATTTTCTATCCGGGTTTTTCCACTATCGAAAATGTTACATCATTGTCGGGCAGAGGGGTAGGTATGGACGTGGTTAAATCAGTAATTACTAATATCGGCGGGGAGATAAAAATCGCTTCCATAAAGGGCGAGGGAACGGTCTTTACGCTAATCCTCCCGCTCTTGGTGTAGAAAGAAATTGGATTTTTTTGTGATTATAAATTAAGATAATGGCGATTTAATGATTACCTAAATTTTCGGTAGTAAGATATTATGGAAGAATTTTATAAAATAAGAGATCCAATCTATGGGTTTATAACTTTTGATGAATGGGAAAGAGAAATTATCAATCACCCGGTTTTTCAACGTCTAAGAAGGATTAGACAATTAGCTTTGACTGATATGGTTTATCCGGGCGCTACACACACAAGATTTGAGCATTCTCTCGGGGTAATGCATCTTGCAACAAATATGTATGATGCTATAACCAAAAATGATAAAAATTTAGGTAAATTAGAAGGAATTTTAAATTATAAAGAAATAGGAATAGAGAGAAATAGACGTTTAATTCGTTTGGCGGCATTATTGCACGATATTGGGCATGCTCCGTTTTCTCATGCCGGTGAAGAGATAATGCCTAAAAAAGAGGGGGATGTTTCATACAAGCATGAAGATTACACAACCCATATAATTCTAAATGAATTAAAAGATGTTATTGAAGATCACAATATAAATAAGTCAAATTATAAAATAACCGCAAAGGATATAGTCATTTTACTCAGCGGGAAAAGTGATGATATTAACAATGTTTTTTGGTTTCCTCTTTTATCAAGTCAGCTTGATGCTGATAGAAGTGATTATTTATTAAGAGATTCTTACTATGCGGGTGTAAAATACGGAATATATGATATTCAAAGATTATTAGCTACGCTTTCGATAGGAATGGATGCCGAAACAAAAGAGAATGAAATCCTTATTGTGATAGATGAAAGCGGTTGGCATGTAGCGGAATCTATAGTAATAGCAAGATACCAGATGTTTTCCCAAGTATATTTTCATAAAACAAGAAACGCATTTGATAAGATTTTAGAATTTGCTTTAAAAGATTGTTTGGAAAACAGGACTTTACCTGAACCTGAAAATACTCAAGAATATTTAGATTTTGATGATTTCAAATGCTGGCAAATGTTTAAAGATAAAGTTTCTCAATCCGAATGGTGTGAATTTATAGTTAATAGAAATCCTCTTAGAGTTGTTGCAGAAACTAAAGAATTTTATGGTGAGCAAAATAATAATTTTGAAGAAAAAGCACGGAAATTAGAGAATGCAGGAATCTTTTTTTGGAAAGATGAAGCTAATCGCGGTAAAGATTGGTATAAATTAGACGAAGAAATTTTCATATTAAATAAAAACGATAAAACGGAACCTCTTTCCGAGTATTCTGTTATTGCTAAAAACTTAGGAAAAAGCAATCAAAAAAGAATATATGTTAAACCTGAAGACAAGGAAAAAGCAGAAAAATTATTATTATATTAGGAGGGGAAAATGGATAAGGAAATTTTAAATGACATTCATAAGATTTATTACGTGGTAAAAAGGATAAGCGAGAAATATCCAAATCAGCAAATTGGGAAAACGCTTATCCAAAAATTGTTTTATCTTATCGTGGAAAAAGGCGGAGCTAAATTCGACTATTCTATGTATCACTATGGACCATATTCCAGTACTTTAGGTTCTTATCTAAGTTTTGCAGATAACATGGAATTATTAGACATTAAGTGGGTTGAAGATAAGGGCTACCATATTTCCACAAAAAAAGAACTCAAACAGGAAGAGTTGGCGTTAGATGAGAATTTTATTAATAGTGCTGAGGAGATTATTCGAAATTACGGAAATAAAAAAGCTATAGAACTTTCTATAATTGCAACCGGTTTTTTTATAAAAACTCATTTCAAATCTAAAAATGATAATGATATAATCGAATCTGTTTTTTCTCTGAAAAGAAAATACGGTAGAGATAAGATAGAGAAACTTTTAAAAGAAACTGGGGTTATACAAAGTTAATTTTTTATTGCTAATTTTCTTTACGCTAATCCTCCCGCTCTTGGTGTAACTTCCTTTCGGCATTGCAGTTTATTCCGAGCAACCGAATGTGTTGCGACCTCTTTATTTCCAAAATTCCGCTGTTTTTACCCGAAATATCCTAAATCTATTCCCGTGTCAGCTTTACAGATTTGTTTTAATCCGTTATAATATTCAATCATAAAAAGAATTGTATAATGCCGAAGGAGCCTGATATGGCAAATAATGAAAACGGAGAGTTGTTCCAAATTTCCACAACTTATTTTGAAGACGAGATGAAAACCTCGTATCTGAATTATGCGTATAGCGTTATTACCGCACGCGCTATACCCGATGTTCGGGACGGGCTTAAGCCGGTGCATCGGCGTATCCTATATGATATGGCTGAAATGGCGATGTGGCATGATAAGCCCACCAGAAAAAGTGCGCGCGTTGTCGGTGATGTTCTCGGTAAATTCCATCCGCACGGAGACTCATCGGTGTATATGGCGGCTGTGAAGCTCGCGCAGGATTTTTCTATCCGTTATCCTATGATTATAGGTCAGGGTAATTTCGGTTCTATAGATGATGACCCGCCTGCGGCTATGCGTTATACCGAGATGAAGCTTTCTAAAGTCGCGGAGTTTATGCTTGATGACTTAAAGAAGGATACCGTTGATTTTCGTCCTAATTTCGATGAAACCCTCAATGAGCCGGTTGTTCTTCCCGGTAAGTTTCCCAACCTTTTGTGTAACGGCACTACCGGTATCGCGGTCGGCTTTGCTACGGATATTCCTCCACATAACTTCAGCGAGGTGTCAAGGGCTATTTACGCATATATAGATAATCCCAAAATTACAGTCCGTGAGATTTTAAAGTATGTTCCCGGACCTGATTTTCCCACTCACGGCGTTATTACCAATAAAAGCGAAATGGAAGAAATATACACATCGGGACGCGGTTCTATTCATTTAGCGGGGAAGATGCACGAGGAGGAGAGCGGGTCGCGTCGCGCGCTTGTTATTAGTGAAATTCCTTATCGCGTTATCAAATCCAAACTCGTTGAGGAAATTACTAATCTCGCTTTCGATAATAAAAATAAATTCCGTCTTGTATTAGCGGGTATAAAAGAAGTGCGTGATGAATCCAATAAAGAGGGTATCCGCGTTGTTATCAATCTTAACAGGGATGCCGATGCCGAGGCTATCAAAACGGTGCTTTACCGTTTCACCTCGCTTACAACAAGAGTCAAGGTTAATATGGTTGTGCTTGCAAAAAATCAGCCGAGATTTGTTACTATTAAAGATATTATCCATCACTTTGTGGAACACCGCCGCGAGGTTATTATTCGCAGAACCAAATTTGACCTTGATAAAGCCGAAAAAGAACTCCATATATTGGAAGGGCTTTTAATCGCGCTTGCCAATATAGATGAAGTTATTAATATAATCAAGACTTCAAAGGACGTTGAAACGGCGCGGACAAGACTTATGAAAACTTTTAAGTTGTCCGAGATTCAGGCTCAGGCTATCCTTGATATGAGACTCCAGAAACTTACCAATCTTGAAACATTGAAACTCAAAAAGAGAAAAGATGAGCTTGTCGCGTTAATAAAAGAACTGAAATCCATTCTCGAAAGCCCCAAAAAGCGGGACAGTATTATCAAGGACGAATTAAGCGAGATGGAAAAAGTTATCGGCGATAAGAGACGCACTCAGTTTGAAGAAATAGAGTTTTCCGAAATCGACAAGGAAGAACTTATAAAGAATGACGAGATGTTGCTTACCGTATCGCGCAAGGGATTTGTTTTTCGTGAGGTAGGCAGCGGGGTTATCAAAGCCGGTTCCCGTGGAAGCAGGGGGCATAAGGGAGACGTTACCGATACCGACAAACTCGAAGAAGACGATTTTATTTTTGCTACGGTTGCGGGCAACCTGAAGGATACTATCCTGTTTGTAACCGATGTCGGCAAGGTTTATTCGGTTAAAGGATATGAAATCAAGGGTGATATGGACGGTAAAATTACGCGCGCCCATATCAGAAATATTGAGCGTCTATCGGAAATTAATTCCAAAGGCGAAAATATTAACGCCGTTTTGCTTGTAAGCGAATTTACCGAAAACAACTATATGATTTTCCTTACCCGAAAGGGCAAAATTGCCCGCATTTCGCTTTCCAATTTTTCCAATATTAACCGAAACGGTATAATTGCAATGAAGTTGTCGGCGGGGGATGCGGTAGTGAGTGCTGTTGTTACGGACGGAACACAGGACGTTTTTATGGTTAAACGCAACGCTTTGGGCTACAAGCTTAACGAAAAGCGAATCCCCGTTTATAACCGCGGGGTCGGGGGCGCTAAAGCATCTTCCGTTAAAGGCGAGGAAGACGAGCTTCTCGGTATGGGAATAGCGGAAGAAGGAAAATACGTTATATTTATTGCCAAAGACGGGCGTGGCAGGAAAGTCGTCCCCGTAAACTTTAACACGTATAATCGCGGTGCAAGGGGTTATAAGATTGTCGATATAGGCAAGTCCCGTATCCTCGCCGATTTTACCGTATGCGAGGAGGGCGACCTTTTGCTTATTATTACACGGCACGGAAGACGTATATCTTTTTGCGTTGACGGTATTAAACCCAATCAGCTTCTAAAACTTATAGAACTTGCTAATAAAGACGACGAGGTTTCTACTATTTCTCGGTTAAGCGCGCCGTCGGTAAAAAATGACGGAGAGGGTGATGCATAATTATAAATGGGTGATTTTCGATTTATACAATACAATTATTGACGACAGAGAGGGGTATGAGCAACGTGAAAAATTCAGGTTGGACTCTATCTATACAATAATCGAAAAATCAAACTACCCGGTTAAATTTGCCGAGCTTTCCGAAAAATACGGGGAGATGACGCTTGCATATTTGAAATATCACGCAGAAACCAAGCGGGCGTTTATCCCGTTTTATCAGGTTGAATACCTGATGAATCTTCTTCATATTGAGGATATAGTGGTTTTCAAAAAGGTCTATGATTCCTATGTCGAGGCGGTGTTGCATATTCCGCCTAAACCTATGAAAAACGCCGCAAAGGCTCTTGAAGCGCTTAAAGAGAACGATAAAAAAATCGGGCTTGTTTCCAATACGGGACGAACTCCGGGCTATGTTTTAAGAATCCTTCTAAAGGAATTAAACTTGCTTAAATATTTCGATTGCCTTGTTTTTTCCGATGAAGCGGGGTTTCTCAAGCCCGACAAACGTATTTTTGATTTCGCGGTTGAAATGCTTGATGCCGACAAAAATGAAACTATCTTTATCGGCGATATCAAGAGTAGCGATTATGACGGCGCAATTAACGCGGGTCTCAACGCTCATCTTTTCAACCCCGATATTGACAATCTATATCAATTAGCAATGAGTTACAGCGCTTAAATCAGCTTCGTTAAGTTATGGAGGACATTATGAAAGGTGAACTTGAACGGATTCTAAAAGAGGCAAAAAACGATATTTCCGCCTCAAAGGATACCAAAACTCTTGAGGAACAACGAATTAAATATCTCGGCAAAAAGGGTGTGCTGAAAAGTATCCTGAGCAAATTAGGGGGTCTTAGCGAAAACGAACGCAAAGAAATAGGCAAACACGCCAACGAGGTTAAAACCCAAATTGAGGGTTTTATTCAAACGGCAAGCGACACTTTGGAAGCCGTTGCCCGCGAATCCCGTCTTAAAAGCGGTATCGCTGATTTGTCGGTCGGCACTAAAACCTATCCTCTCGGGTTTTATAACCCATTAACCATAGTTCGCGACAGGATGGTTGCAATATTTAAAAGTATGGGATATTCCGTAGAAGAGGGTCCTGAACTTGAAGAGGAGTTTTATAATTTTGAGGCGCTCAATATTCCGGCGCAACATCCCGCCCGCGATGACCACGACTCGTTTTATGTATCGGAGAATGAGCTTTTAAGAACGCACACTTCGCCGGTTCAGGCGCGCGTTATGAAAAAACGTCAGCCTCCGCTTGCTATTGTTGTGCCGGGCCGGTGTTTCAGGCGGGATGCGGTCGATGCTACCCATTCCCATACTTTTCACCAGATGGAAGGGCTTGTTGTGGATACCGATGTTACGTTTGCCGACCTTAAAGGAACTTTGTCCCTGTGGGCAAGAATGATGTTCGGTGAAAACACCCGTATCCGTCTCAGACCCGACTTTTTCCCGTTTACCGAACCCTCCGCCGAACTCGCCGTAAGTTGCTGGGTTTGCGGCGGCAAGGGATGTAACGTTTGTAAGGGAACGGGATGGGTTGAGCTTGCAGGGTGCGGTATGGTTGACCCTGAGGTGTTCAAGGCTGTCGGATACGATGCGGATAAATACAGCGGATTTGCTTTCGGTATGGGGCTTGAACGTATTGCTATGGCTTTATTCGGTATTAACGATATTCGCGAATTTTATGAAAACGACCTGCGTCTCTTAGAGCAGTTCGTTAAATAGGAGGACTTTGATGCTTGTTACTTTAAACTGGTTGAAGGAATTTGTAGATTTTGACCTCCCTTTAAAGGAGTTTTGCGATAAACTTACTATGATGGGGTTGGAAGTTGTGTCAACAAAGACGGTGGGTATAAACGAAGCCCTTTTGTCCAACGTTTTTTTCGCTAAAATAACCGATGTGAAAAAACATCCGAAAGCGGATAAGTTATTTGTTTGCAAGGTGCGCGCGGATAAAAAAAATTATCAGGTAATTACCAATAGCCCCAATGTTATCAAGGGGTGTTTTATAGTGTTTGCAACTCCCGGAACTACGCTTTATGACGGAACGGAGATTGGCGAACGCACTATTAAAGATGAGGTTTCGCAGGGGATGCTTCTTGCCCGTCAACATCTAAACCTTGAGGAAAAAAGCTCGGATATATGGATTTTGGGGGATGACGAAAAGACGGCAAAGGAAAAATTTGACGTGTGGGCTGAGTTTGATGTGGTTATTGAGCTTGACTTAACCGCAAACCGCTCTGATTGTCTTTCCGTAATCGGGGTGGCACGCGAGGTTTCGGCAATGACCGATACCGACCTTATCGTGGTAAAACCCGTTGTGCAGGAATCGCTCGAAGGCGCTCCATCCATAGAGATACAGGATAAAAACCTTTGCCCCCGTTACGCCTCCCGTGTAGTCAAGGGCATTACCATCACCCAATCCCCCGAATGGATTAAGCGAAAACTCGAACTGTGCGGTATCCGCGCAATTAATAACGTAGTCGATGCCACCAACTACGTGCTTCTTGAATACGGTCATCCGACACACGCGTTTGATTTTGCCCGTCTTGATGGAGGGAAAATTATAGTAAGAAAAGCAATGCAGGATGAAACCATTACAACGCTGGACGGTGTTAAGTATAAACTTAGCGATGATATGCTGGTTATTGCAGATGAGAATAAGCCTGTGGCTCTTGCGGGGATTATGGGCGGGGAGAACAGCGAGGTGTTGGAAAGCTCTACGGAGCTTCTCTTGGAAAGCGCATATTTTGAGCCGACATCAATTCGTAAAACCGCCAAGTCTTTCGGCATACGAACCGAATCATCATATCGCTTTGAACGAACCTCAGACTGGGGAATACCTCCTATTGCTTTGGACAGGGTTGCCGAAATTATTATGCAGACTACGGACGGCAAGGTTTCCGCTTTGACCGACCGTTATGTCAATATATTTAAAGACAAAATAGTTAATATAAAAGAGGCGTTTGTTTCTTCCAAGCTCGGTATTGAACTTCATTTAAAAGACGTTGAAAATTATTTGAAGCGTCTCGGTTTCAGTATTATGGTTAAGCGCAATGATGAACTTGAGGTAAAAATTCCGACGTATCGGTCGGATGTTTACCGTTCGATTGATTTGGTAGAGGAGATTGCGAGAATTTACGGGTATAATAATATCCCGCTTAATTATTTCCGTCCTAAAGTCGATTTTGAAAGTCTGATACGCGGCGCGGATATAAAAGAAAAAATTCGCGAAATTCTTATCGGGATAGGTTTAAGCGAGGCTTATAACTTCAGCTTTACTAATGAGGCGGGACTTGAATTATTTAAGATAAACGATAAAAACGTTATCCGTCTGAAAAACCCGCTTACCCGCGATGCTACGATTTTAAGAAATCACTTATTCCCCGGGCTTGTTTCCTCCGTTCAATATAATAATAAATCCTCGTATAGATTTGACGTGAGATTGTTTGAACTGGGGAATGTATTTAAAAAGCTAAGCAGGAAGGGGATGCATAGCGAAACGGAACATCTGTGTATAGCCGTATCATCTGCGGATACGGGTTACGGGGATTGTCTTGGAATAGTTGAGTATGTAATGAAAAAACTCGGCGCGGTGTCGTTTGAGGTTAGGAAAGAAAGCCAAGCATTTCTCCATCCCCAAAACTCCGCTACGATAGTTTATGATGGGAAAAGTATCGGTATTATCGGCGAACTTCACCCCGAAATAGCCGAAAAAACGGAGATGCGGTATGGCGTATATATAGCGGAGATAGAGGTAGCGTCGCTTGAAAAAATCCTGCATAATCCTGTAAAAATCAGCAAAGCCGCTAAATTCCCGCCTATTTTACGCGACCTTTCGTTGGTTGTCGGTAAGGAAGTGCAAGCACGCAGTATAATGAATTATATCCTTTCGCAAGGCAAATGGGTTAAGGAAGTGAAGTTTATTGATATGTTTACCGGGGATAAAATCGGGGATGACAAAAAGAGTATAACATTTTCGATAGTCTTCCAAAACCCGGAAAAAACTATGACCGATGAAGAGGCCGGCGGGATTATGAACGGGTTGGTATCTAAAATAGAAAAGGAATTCGGGGCAAAACTCAGAGGAGTATAGTCTCAAACGGGTTATCTTTGCAAAAGGATAACCGCAGAAATATTGGTAATTATATTTGATGCCCGTCATTAGGAAATTTTTAGCGATATTTTATCTGCAAGTTTTTTGACAATTATTACCCGTATAGTTACAATATATAACTCAAACCTGTAAATAAGGAGATTCAAATGGGAGTACCAAAGCATAAAATTGCTAAAACAAAAAGCAGAATGAGAAAATCAAACGCATACTACACGCTTGAAGCGCCCTCGTTGTCGGTTTGCCCTAACTGCAGTTCCAAAAAACTGCCTCACAGGGTTTGCCCGGTATGCGGTTTTTACAAAAATCGCCAGATTATTACAAAGGTTGTAAAGGAAAAGGGGAAAGAATAAACCTAAGAGGTGCGATGTGGAGAAAATTGGCGTTGACCTGATAAGCGGAGAAAATGATATCCGTCAACTTATGAAGGGCGTTTTTGATGCGCTTGAGCAGGATGAAAATATTGAGGTAGCGGTTATCGGAAAGCGGGATGTTTATGAGCAGCTTATCGACAAAAAAATCAAGTCGTTCTGGAAGAAAGAAAAAAACGCCGCGGAGCGTATCTCGATTATAGAGGCTTCGGATGTGATTTCTATGAATGATAATCCGTTACGAGTTGTCAAGCAGAAAAAGGATTCAAGTATAGTAAAAGGACTTGAAGCCCACAAAAGTATGGAAATAGACGCTTTTTTCTCTCCGGGTAACACCGGCGCTATCGTTGTAGCATCCGCTTTGATTATGGGGCGACCTAAAGGAATTAAAAAACCCGCGCTCGGAACTCTTATTCCTAATATGATGGGAACGGCAACGCTTTTACTTGACGTTGGAGCGAGCGCCGAGGCTGATGAATATGACTTGCTCAAATTTGCCATTATGGGACGTATTTATTATCGTGAAATATTTAAAGTTCAAAACCCATCCGTAGCGCTTCTAAATATCGGCGAGGAGGCACATAAGGGAGCTTCCGAGGTGCAAAAGGCATACAAAATTATGTCGAATATGGATATAAATTTCTTGGGGAACGTGGAAGGCACCGACCTTTTCAGCGGAAAAACAAATATAGTAGTGTGCGACGGGTCTGTCGGGAACACATCGTTGAAGGTTATGGAAGGTTCGGCAAGGACTATTGTCCATTTTCTCGGTGATGCCATAAAGCACAGTATGATGGCAAAAGCGGCGTTTCCTTTATATATGAGCGCGTTAAAAGAGTTGAAAGGCAAACTTGACCCCGAGGTTTACGGCGGCGCGCCTTTACTCGGCATAAAGGGTAATGTTTTTATCGGGCATGGTTCTTCGGGGCGCGGAGCTATTACTAACGGTATTTTAGCGGCTGCAGAAGCGGTAAGACGTAATATTCTCGGTAAAATGCATGAACGTTTTGAAGAACTCGGTTTGAAATAGATATTGATTTCTCTTATTCATCGGAGGTATTGTAATAAATGAACGCGAAGATTATAGGTATCGGAAAATATATTCCCGAAAAGGTGTTGACTAACCACGACCTTGAGAAAATGGTTGAAACAAGCGATGATTGGATTACCACTCGAACGGGAATAAAAGAAAGGCATATTGCGGCGGATAACGAAACCACCTCATCAATGGGGGCGGAAGCCGCGAAAAGAGCTATTGAGATGTCGGGACTTTCCCCGGAAGATATAGATATGACTATTTTTGCATCGATTACCCCGGATATGCCGTTTCCTGCAAGCGCTTGTCTTGTGCAGGATATACTTAAACTTCCGAAAACCGCCACTGTGGATATAGAAGCCGCTTGTTCGGGTTTTATATACGGGCTTTCTATGGCGTATGCGTATATCGCATCGGGGATTTATAAAAACGTTCTGGTTATTGCGGCGGAAACTATGTCGCGGTTTGTTGACTGGGAAGACAGGAACACGTGCGTGCTTTTCGGTGACGGGGCAGGCGCGGCTGTCGTATCCGCTACCGATAATCCCGATGAGGGATTTCTGGGTTTTAAGCTCGGCGGAGACGGGTTTTACAAGGATTTTCTTTACGTTCCGGCCGGCGGTTCTTACCGTCCCGCTAATATGGAAACCGTAGAGGAAGGACTCCATTATATAAAGATGGACGGGAACGCCACTTTTAAAGTTGCGGTAAAAACTATGGCTAACGTGCTTGACGAACTTTTAATAGAAAAGGGGATTTCAAAGGAAGCGATTAGTATAGTGATACCTCATCAGGCAAACGAGAGAATAGATTTAGCGGTTGCCGACAGGTTAAAGATTCCCCGTGAAAAGTTTTTCTTAAACCTGCATAAATACGGCAACACAAGCGCCGGAACAATCCCGATTGCGTTGTGTGAGGCTTATGAAGAGGGACGGATTAAAAAAGGCGATTTGGTCGCGTTTGTCGCATTCGGCGGCGGGTTCACATGGGGCGCAAGTCTTTTAAAATGGTAGTTTTATATAAACAGGAGGATTAGTAAATGAAAAGAATCGAAGGTAAAAATGCTATAGTTACGGGTTCCGCACGCGGTATCGGTAAGGCGATTGCGGAAAAACTTGCACGGGAGGGCGCTAACGTTCTTATAAGCGATGTAAATATCGAAGCTGCAGAGGAAACCGCTAAGGAAATTCAATCCTTAGGCGTAAAGTCTATGGCTATGAAAGTAAACGTGGTTAATTATAACGAAGTTGAAGCAATGGTTAAAAAGGTGAATGAAGAATGGGGAAGCGTGGATATTCTTGTGAATAACGCGGGTATCACAAAAGACAATCTCATTTTGCGTATGACACCTGAGGATTTCCAGCTTGTTACCGATATAAACCTCAAAGGGGTTTTTAACGGCGTCAAGGCGGCATATCCCGTTATGATGAAGCAAAAGAGCGGAAAGATTGTCAATATCGCTTCGGTTATCGGGCTTATGGGAAACGTAAGTCAGGCTAACTATGCAGCGAGCAAGGGCGGAGTTATCGCATTAACCAAGTCCGCGGCAAAGGAGCTTGCAAAGCGAGGCGTAAACGTCAATGCAGTTGCTCCGGGTTATATCCAAACCCCTATGACCGACCGGCTTGCCGAACAGGTTAGAAACGAGATTATGAAACTTATTCCGATGGCGAAAATGGGGCAACCCGAAGATGTAGCAAAGGTGGTTTTGTTCCTTTCAAGCAGTGATTCGGATTATATTACGGGACAAACTATCACCGTTGACGGCGGGATGGTTATGATTTAAACTATACCTTAATTACGGGAGGTTACTACTATGAAGAAAAGAAGAGTTGTCGTTACGGGTATGGGAACTATAAATTCTCTTGCCGCCAATATTCAGGACTACTGGGAAGGGCTGAAAGCGGGAAAATCAGGACTTTCGCTTGTTGAAAGCTACGACTTAAAGGATTCTCCTTCGCTTGTGGGCGGAGAGGTTAAATCGTCTATTTTTAACGTGGAAGACCACTTGGAAAGAAAAGTTGCCCGGCGTATGGACAGGTTTTGCCATTTTGCCCTTCCTTGTGCTAAGCAGGCGGTTATAGACAGCGGGCTTGATAAAGCCAAAATCGACAAGGACAAAGCAGGAGTGGTTATCGGGACGGGTATAGGAGGGATTAACACTTTTCAGGAAAACGCCAAGAAGCTTGAAACAGGCTCTCACAAGCGCGTTTCCCCGTTGTTTATTCCTATGCTTATAACCGACATAGCTGCAGGTTATGTGTCTATTGAATACGGATTTAGGGGTCCTAACTATTCGGTAAGTTCCGCATGTGCATCCGCAGCTCATGCTTTAAGCGCGGCTTACAACCATATCATTTTAGGCGATGCTGACGTTATGATTAGCGGAGGAACCGAGGCTACGATGAGTCCCCTGTGTTTTGCGGGATTTACGCAGGCTCAGGCTCTCTCCACTCATTTTAACGACCAGCCCACAAAAGCCTCCCGCCCCTTTGACAAAGACAGGGACGGTTTTGTTATGGCTGAAGGCGCGGGAATACTTATACTTGAAGAACTTGAACATGCTTTAAAGCGCGGCGCGAGAATCCATGCCGAACTTGTTTCTTATGGTATGAGCGCCGATGCTCATCATATAACCGCACCCTGTCCAGACGGAAGCGGCGCGGCTTTGGCTATGAAATTTGCATTGGAAAAAGCGGAACTTTCGCCGAAGGATATACAGATTGTTAATACTCACGGCACCTCTACTCCTCTCGGTGATATTGCCGAAACTAAGGCTCTTAAGTTGATATTCGGGGATTATGCATATAAATTAAAAGTAAACTCAACAAAATCAATGATAGGGCATACTTTGGGCGCAGCCGGAGCTATTGAGTCTATTGCGGTTATCAAGATGCTTCAGGACGGTATAGTGCATCCTACTATTAATCTCGACAATCCCGACCCCGAATGCGACCTTGATTACGTTCCTCATAAGGCTATTGAGTTTCAGGCTGAATACGGAATCAGTAATTCTTTCGGTTTTGGTGGACATGATGTTTCGCTTATTTTTAAAAGATTTTCCGAGTAAACGGAAGTTACCCAAGCAGAGGATTGTCCAGCTTAGGAAGTTATGCAAAAAGCTTAAGATTAAGATAAAAGACTTGGAACTTTTGGATATGGCGCTAACTCACTCCTCTTTTATCGATAAGGTTAACAAAGGTATGCAATGCTACGAAAGACTGGAATTTCTCGGTGATTCTATACTTAACGCTTCCGTTACGTTTATGTTGTTTAGTCAAAACCCTGATTTCAGGGAGGGCAGGATGACTGCTCTGCGTTCAAGTATAGTGGATGAAAAAACGCTTTCCAAAATCGGTATAGCGATGGGGATAGATAATTATATCAATCTCGGAAAAGGCGAGCAGTTAGCCGACATACGCGCCAAAAAAAAGGTTACCGCCGATATAATTGAGGCAATTATAGCGGTGATTTTCCTTGAAAAGGGATACCCGGGCGCTTATGAATTTGTCAATCAACTCCTTTCAGGTATAGTGGATAAGCGGTTAAAAGAGGGTATAAACGATTATAAAACGACTCTTCAAAAACTTTCGATAGACCGTTTTAAGGAATACCCCGTTTACACGGTAATAGCCGAAAACGGTCCCGACCATAATAAAATCTTTGAAATTGAGGTAAACGTTGCCGAAAAATTCAAAGGTATGGGTTCGGGGCGAAGTAAAAAAGAAGCCGAACAAAAAGCCGCAAAAAGCGTGCTTTTTGAACTAACTAAAAAGGGTAGCCGAAAATGAAAAGTATGACGGGTTATGCAAGCGAAATAAAATCATTGCCCCGCTTTGATATCTTTATGGAGATAAAGAGCGTCAATTCAAGGTATTTTGAGTTTAAGGTTAAGTCTGCGTTTTATCTTAATGAACTTGAGATTGAGATGAAAAACCGTATATTTCAAAAACTTCAGCGCGGAAAAGTGGATTTGTTCATAAAAGTTGTGGAAAAAGACGCTATCAATTATGATATAGTAGTAAATTACGAGCTTGCACAAAAATATGAAAATGCTTTAAAATCGCTTGCCGGTAAATTAGAGATTTCCCCCAATATCGCTATGTCGGATTTCTCTAATCTTGAGGGAATTATCACGCTTGAAAGAATACGCAAGGATGAGGAACTTGAACGGGATGTTATGTCGCTTCTTGATTCTTTGCTTGACCGTATTGTGGAGATGATGGAACGGGAGGGGGCAAAAACCTGTGATGATATTAGAAAGTCATTGGACACACTCAAGACGGCTACGGAATATATTGAGCGGATTTATCCTGATAGTCTTGAGGCTTATAAGGCGGCATTAAAAGACAGGATTACCGAACTTTCCGATGGGGGATATGACGAGAATCGTATCCTTATGGAAGTGGATATGGTGGCAAGCCGAACCGCGGTCAACGAGGAGATTGTCCGTCTTAAAAGCCATATAAGCCAGATGGATAAAATTTTATCGAAAAAGGTGGGGGGGGACAGCAAAAAATTAGACTTTATCGCACAGGAGATGAATCGCGAGGCGAACACTATCGCATCTAAATCATCCGATTACCGTATAATAGAGAACTCCATTACAATTCGCGGAGAGATTGAAAAAATACGTGAGCAGTTGCGAAATATAGTCTAAAGAGGTGTAAATGAAAGAGGGGAAACTTATAGTAATCTCCGGACCCTCAGGTGTAGGCAAAACCACTCTTTACAAGCGAATTTTATCCGACTTCAGAGATAAAATCGACTTTTCCGTATCCTTAACCACCCGTAAACCTCGAAGCGGGGAGATAGACGGAAAAGACTACCGTTTCATATCAAAAGAACAATTCCTTAAAAAAATCAAAGACGGCGATTTTGTCGAATGGGCGGAGGTTCATCATAATCTCTACGGGACTCCTAAATCGGAAATTAACGGAATATTAGGTTCGGGTAAAAGTTGCCTTTTAGACCTTGACGTGCAGGGCGGGGTAAATATCAAAAAGTCGTTTCCCGATGCCTTTTTAATTTTTATTATGCCCCCGTCGGTAGAGGAGTTAAAAAACCGTCTGCGTTCCCGTCGCACCGATGATAACGAAACCCTTGAAACGAGGCTTCAAAACGCGCTCAAAGAAATGAGTTATGCATCCCATTACGATATGGAAATAATCAATGATGATTTGGAAATTGCATATAATCAACTTAGAGATTGTATTATGGATTTATTAAATGGCTAAGTTAATATGTGATACGAATTTTATGTTTTCAGGTTTTATAATGGCATAGTGAATGCTTGTGAACAAAGCTTGTCGGAATTATCGAACCTTTTCAATAGTTTATCCTCACCACTTATAATAAATTTGACTAAATTGAAACGACAATATACAATAATTTCAGGAGGCAGGGATGCAAAACCAAAAAACGAAAATTGTAATTGCGGAAGACGAGCCCGGCAACCGAAGGCTTCTTGAAAAAATTATTTCCTATCACACGGACTACACAATTTTTGCAGAGGAGAACGGCAAAAAAGCGCTTGAAGTTTGCATAAATGAACAGCCCGACCTCATTCTGCTTGACGTGAGAATGCCTGAAATGGACGGGTTTCAAACGGCAACGGCTCTAAAGAAAAACCCGCATACCGCGAATATCCCGATTATTTTTATTACGGGCTTGGATGACCTTGAAAACAAGGTCAAAGCGTTTAAACTCGGCGGGGCTGATTATATTATTAAGCCGTTTGAATTTGAAGAGGTAATAAGTCGTATAAGCACACATATCCGTCTCAAAAAGTTGGTTGATTCTTTGGAAAGCGAGGTGGAGAAGCGAACCGCTGAAATTATACGCGGAACTAAGGAAATTGAAAGGCTAAACCTTATACTTGTTTCAGCACTTGAAAGCGCTAATTACTATAAGGACGATGACACCGGAAATCATATCAAGAGAATAAGCCATTATTCCAATATTATTGCGGAAGAATTAGGGTTGGATAGCGAAATGTGCGAAGAAATTGCGCGATACTCTTCTCTCCACGATATAGGTAAAGTCGGGATTCCCGACAGTATCCTGAAAAAACCCGCCCGTCTTACTCCCGAAGAGTTTGAAATTATGAAAACGCATTCCAATATCGGGTATAATATGATAGACTACCCTGAAATATCAATCGTAGCGAAAAATATTGTTCGTTATCATCACGAAAAATGGAGCGGCGAGGGTTACCCGTTAGGGCTTAGCAAAGAAAAAATCCCCGTTGAGTCGCGGATTGTGGCTATTGCCGACGTGTATGATGCGCTTAGGTCAAGACGCCCGTATAAGCCCCCGTTTCCCGCTGAACAATCCGAACAAATAATAATCGATTCCGCAGGCTCTCATTTTGACCCGGAATTGGTGGAAACATTCAAGAAAAACAAAAGCATTTTTTGCGACATCTTTAATGAGTTGTGCGATGAGGAAAGCAAGAGGTAATCCCCGATATATATTCCCCCTACACCAATTTTTGAGCTAATCGTAGAAAGAGGCGGACAAATTAATATGGGGTGAGGAGAGCGATTTAGTAACCGTATCCTGCTTTCCGACAAGTGCTATACTGATTATGCCTATATCAGCATAGCCCCTGAAGAATCTCCTTTTAGCCGGTTAGATTCTTCAAGAGTAAGGCTGAAGAAGCAAAAATCAGAATGACGCGCAAATGTTTTCTTGTCAAGCCCTTGCTTTAAAGAGGCTCGACTTCGGTTTAAAATACCTTTATATTCAGCCCGATAAGCCCGGCAAGATGAAAAGCATAGGTGAAAATCCTGTCCTGAAAATGCGTTCCCATAAGGAGAACACCGTAAGGAGTTATGTTTTCAGGCATAAAACTCCATTTCGGGGTATATACGCACATTGCATCAATAGTATCTTTCACTTCGCCCGTGCTTTCAATTTGAGTAATATTATAAGTAGCTCCGACCCTGACGTTTTTTATCCGGTAAAGGAGTTTAATATCGTGTTTGAATACGTTATCCGTTCCGTAAACGATAGTATCAAGTTCCGCATCATACAAAAACCCTGCGTAATTATAGTCAAAGTAAGTATATTTAAAAGTATAGAGTAAAGCGACAGGACCTAATGCGACCTTGAAAGTCGGTATAATATCCATCCTGAAACCGCCGTAGTTTCCGGGATTGGGAGTATTAGCCCATCTTGTATCCTCGTCGTATTTGGAATTCCATTTAGCCATAGGGAAAAGTCCGCCCGTAAGTCCCGCATATTCGTAATCATAACCCGCAAGCATTTTGATATCGAAAACGGCGATAGGCTCAAAATGAAGCATTACGGAAATTCTTTCCATAGACGGGGTAAGGAAATTTACCACGCCGAAATCAATCTTTGTGCTTCGCCAAAGCATCCCTTCGTTTTTGATAAAGGGAATGCGGTATAAAATTTCGGTGGTAAGCCCTAACCCTTTGGGATTCATCGCCGCGCCGATACTGTTGTTGATAAAAAATCCCGGCTGAACCCATTTAGCTCCTTCCGCAAAAACCGAATTTGCCGTTAATAGCATAAATAACATAACGGTAATGCCGTAAAACTTTGCCCTCATTGTATCCTCCGATTATAGTAATTTTATCCCGACTCCAATCATTCCGCCGATATGTAAGGTATGTTTAAAGTAACGGTCTCTAAAATGAGTTCCGATTTGAAAAGCGGCATAGGGTTCAATATGATTTGGAAGACCTTGCCATTTCGGGGTATATAAACTCACCGCCGTAAGCGCATCTATAACATACCTTGAACTGTTTACCCACAGCAAACGGTATCCCACACCGGCTAACAGATTATCCCACATATATACAAGTTTTGTATCGCTTATAAAATAGATGTCGTTGTTTTCGTAAACGGCATCGGTATAATGGTCGTAGAAATATTCGCTGTAAGGATTGGGAAAACTTAAAAAGCCTGTGGTAAGCGAGGATTGAAGTGCGACGTTTCCGACCGCCATCTGTAACGTAGGCTTTATTTCAATACGACTGCCCCCGACAGAATCGGGGTTAGGGGTTTTAACGCGCCGGGATTCCATAGTGTAGTCCACTTGAAGATTGCCGAGAGGGTAAAGTCCGCCTGTCAATCCCGCGAACATATACTCATACCCCGCCAAAATTTCAAGCTCAAAAACCGCTATCGGGACAATTTTAAAGTAAGCCGATATTGTTTCTATTGAAGGGGAAAACAGGTTGCGGATACCTATTTCCATTTTGGTTGAATTCCATAGCATATCGGTATCCTTTACAACCGGTATCCTGTAATAAAGATGAGTAATAAGGCCTGCGCTTGCCCCGTTCCAGGTAAACCCGATAAAGTTATCCAAAAACAACCCCGGTTCAACCCATTTTCCGTTATCATTACCGGCAAAAGAATAAACTCCGAAAAACAAAGATAAACACACTAAAAAGCACGAGAGTTTAAGAAATTTCATTATTCCCCCTAATCGCCGACATAAGCAATACAGGAAATCTCGACTAAAGCGCCTTTCGGGAGCGCCGCCGCCTGAATTGCCTGACGCGCGGGCATCACCTCGCCCTTAAAAAACTCGGCATAAACCTCGTTCATAGCCTTAAAGTCTTTTATATCCGCCAAGAATACCTCGGTTTTAACCACCCTGTCGATAACTACCATATTTTCCTGAAGGATACTGACGATATTAAAAAGAACCTGCTCGGTTTGCTTTTTAATATTCGGTTCAACAAGTTCGCCGGTGTGAGGGTTTATAGGCAGCTGCCCCGACACAAACAGAAAGCCGCCCGCCTCGACAGCCTGACTGTAAGGACCTATCGCCTCGGGGGCTTTGGAACTTTCTACTTTCTTCAAAGGATTTGGCATTTATTATCCTCCGATATGGAAACGTTTTTTATAATTTTATGTTATCTACACAAAACATCTTACAAATTATAATGTCTATAAAATCAGAAATCAAATTTTAATCTATAAAACTATTTCCGTCTAAAAACTTCCCACATAGCTACGGCGGAAGCTACGCTTGCGTTAAGCGAATCAATCCTGCGGGTTGTGGGAATATTTATAAGCATATCGCAATTACGCTTGACCGATTTTCTAAGCCCCTCGCGTTCCGAACCTATAACAAGACAAACCTTACCGCTGAATTCGCATTGACGAATATCCGATGTTCCCTCTCCCGCGAGTCCCGCTACGGTAAATCCCAATGATTTCATCTCAAGGATAAACGTGTTGAGATTGTTTATATAGAAAATATTTTGCTTGTAAATAGCGCCTGCGGAGGATTTTATCACGGCGGGGGTGATACGCGCGCTGTTGTCGTTAGGCAAGACTATGGCGTCTATATCAAAAAGAAGCGCGGAACGGATTATCGCGCCGAGGTTTCCCGTATCTGTTATCCCGTCAAGCGCAAGCATCGTATTGAATTTATCCCAGCTAATATCGAGGTCGGATTGCTCGACAATATTTTCGGGAAGTCTCATCTCTGCGGTGATACCCTGATGTTTACGGGTTTTTGCGGTTTTTTCAAGGACTTTGGGATGAGCAAAATTAAGCGGGATATGGCTCTTGCGCGCTATATCTATTATTCTTGAAAATTTTGATGCCTTACCCTCTTCAACGGTAATTTGGACAAGCGGGATACCCTCGCTTAAAGCCTCCTCAACGGAGTTTCTCCCGTAAACAGTCATATAAAGTCCCGCCTTTAATTTTTTGAAAGAATCGCCTCGGTGTCCAAGGCAATCATAAGTTCTTCATTGGTAGGCACAAGGAGGATTTTAACCTTTGAATCCTTGTAGCTAAGGTCGGTAAGTTCGGCGCGTGATAATTTATTTTTATCGACATCCATTTTGATACCGAACTCCTCAAGCCCCGCGACACATTTTTCGCGAATGTCCCAGTCGTTTTCACCGATACCCGCCGTAAAGACAATGGCATCAACCCGTCCGAGTTCAACCATATACGCCCCGATATATCTTCGGATACTTTTAACAAGCACTTTGCGGGTAATTTTAGCGCGTTCGTTTCCGCTATCCGCCTGTTGCCATATTTCGCGAAGGTCATTGGAAATTCCCGAAAGCCCCAACAGCCCGCTTTTTTTATTCAGGATATTATTCATCTGTTGCGCCGATATATCGTCCTTTTCCATAATATAAAACGATATGGCAGGGTCGATTACACCGCATCGCGTTCCCATAACAACCCCCTCAAGCGGCGTAAAACCCATAGAGGTATCAACCGACTTGCCTTCTTTAACGGCACAGAGACTTGAACCGTTGCCGAGATGGCAGGTTATTATATTGAGCTTGTCAAGCGGAATATTGAGGAACTCGGATGTTTTAAGCGTTACATAACGATGGGACGTGCCGTGAAAGCCGTAACGGCGAATCCTGTATTTATCATAATATTCGTAAGGTATGGCATATAAAAAAGATTTTGCAGGTATAGATGAGTGAAACGCCGTATCGAAAACGGCAACCTGTGGTTTGCCGGGTAAAAGCTCTTTACAGGCTAAGATTCCCTGCAGATTGGCGGGATTATGTAACGGCGCCAGTTCTATATAATGCTCGATTGAACGGATAACTTCATCGCCGATAAGAACCGAATCGCTGAATTTTTCCCCGCCGTGGACTACCCGATGACCTATTGCGGAAATCTCATCAAGAGACCCGATAAAGCCGTAAGCCTTGTCGGTTATATTTTCAATCACCAAAGATATGGCATCCTTATGGGTTTTTGCCGAAACCGAAAATTTGATTTTTTCCCCGTCTTTTGTGATAAATCCGTATTCGGAATCCCCCCCGATTTTTTCAACGTTGCCTTTGGTAATAAGTTCACGGGTTTTCGTTTCGATAAGTTGATATTTCAATGAAGAACTGCCGGAATTGATAACCAAAACCTTCATTGAAACCTCCTTAAATTTTAATCACCCATCCATACATACAACCGCGATAAATTGCAAATCAGGAAACTTTATCCCCGCTTTGCGCATCTTTCGGAATTTCGATTAGAGAGACGCGGGTTTTGTCGGCATCTGATGCGGCGAGCAACATCCCCTCGGATACTTCCCCCATAAGCGTAGCCGGTTCAAGATTATTGACAACCGCAATCTTGCGTCCGATTAATTCTTCGGGCGCATAAAACTCTTTTATACCTGCGAGTATTTGTTTTGTATCTTCGCCGACTTTAATTTTTAACTTGACAAGTTTTTTGGATTTAGGAAGAGGTTCGGCTTCAATAATCTCCGCCACCCTTATATCAAGATTTTGAAAATCCTTTATAGAAACTTTCGGTATTGATTCCATCTTTTTTTCTCCCTTGCTTTCGGATGATTTTGCAAACAGTTTATCTAACTGAGCCTGTATAATGTCATCATCATATTTTACAAACAGGATTTCAAGATTGCCGATTTTTTGTCCGACTTCGACTCTGCGCCCGACAAGCCCCTCCCATCTTTCTTCCGTAATGGGATTTTTTTCAGCGAGCATAGTCCAAAGTTTTTCGGATGAAAACGGAATTATAGGAAACATTGTCACGGCAAGCACGCGAAGGATATTCAAACATACGTTGAGAACGGTATTGAGACGGGCGCTGTCGTCGTTTTTTAAAACCCACGGCTTGGTTTCATCAAAATATTTATTTCCGATACGCGCAATATCCATCATCAGTTTGGCAGCCTCACGAACCTTGTAATTTTCAAAAGAGGCGGTAAGCTCGCCGACTTTTGCTTCAAGCATAGAAAATATCTGCAAATCGTCATCCGTATAATCGGCAGGCGGGATTTTACCGTCGGCAAAATTATTTATGAATGTAAGCGTTCTGTTGGCGAAATTGCCGAGGATATTGGCAAGTTCCTCGTTATTTTTTTCCTGAAAAGCCTTCCATGAGAAATCGGAATCTTTTGTTTCGGGCGCGTTTGCCGCAAGAAAATACCGCAACGGGTCGGGCGGAAACTCCTCAAGATATTCCTCTATCCAGATTGCCCAGTTATTAGATGTGGACAATTTTTTCCCTTCAAGCGTAAGATATTCGTTGGCGGGAATATCGTAGGGGAGGATATAATTTTCTTTTTGCCCCATAAGAACCGCAGGCCAGGTGATAGCGTGAAACGGGATATTATCCTTGCCGATAAAATGGACAAGTTTGCAATCGGGATTTTGCCAATAATCTCGCCATCGTTCGGGGTCGCCGATACGGGTTGCCCATTCAACAGTCGATGAAATATACCCGATAGGAGCATCAAACCACACGTAAAGCACCTTGCCCTTTGCATCCTCATCGGGTAAAGGCACGGGGATACCCCAGTCCAAATCCCGCGTGATAGAGCGTTCGTGTAACCCGTCCTTAATCCATCCGAGCACAAAATTGCGGACATTGTCTTTCCAATGGGTGTTAGATGAAACCCATTCTTTGAGACGGGGTTCAAAATCCTGAAGACGGAGATACCAATGTTTGGTTTCTTTGATAACGGGCTTATTTTGTGAAATAACGCTTTCAGGGTCGATAAGTTCAAGAGAGTTTAAAAGAGAGCCGCATTTATCACATTGGTCGCCGCGAGCTTTTATAAAACCGCATTTCGGGCAGGTTCCCTCGACATAACGGTCGGGGAGAAACCGCCCCGCTTTTTCATCATAAAACTGCTCTTCGGTTTTAGTCATAATATGCCCGGTTTCATATAAATCGAGAAAGAACCGTTCGGAAATCCTGTAATGGACTTCGCGCGCGGTTCCCGAGTAATTATCGAAATGAACGCCGAACCGGTAATACGCGTCTTTGACTATCTTATGGTAACGGTCGGCAATTTCGCGGGGAGAAACCCCCTCGCTTTCCGCTTTTAAGGTAATAGGCACCCCATGCTCATCCGTTCCGCTGATAAAAATCACGTCATCACCGTTAAGTTTACGATAACGGACATAAATATCGGCGGGCAAATAAGCTCCCGCCATGTGCCCCAGATGAATAGAGCCGTTAGCATATATCAGCGCTGAAGTTACAAGATATTTTCCCATATAATCTCCTGTTAAAGCCTAAACCCCAATATAGTATTTATAATTTTTCTCTTATAAATGTAGCAATGTCATAAAGGGTAACGATACCCTCAAGGTTTTCTTCCATATCAAGGATAGGAAGGCTTCGAACATTTTTGTCAACCATAAGATTTAAAGCATCGCGCACCGACATTTCATTATAAACAAAAAGCAATTTTTGTCCCTCAATAAGTTTAGAAATCGGGATATCCTTAGCTTTATCGGAAGAGATAAAAGTGGTTTTGACAACGTCCCATGAAGAAACCACGCCGACAGGCTTGCCGGATTTGTCAACAACGATTACGCTATGGATTTTTTCGCGCAACATTTTATCTGCAGCTTTGGAGAGCGGCATATCGGGACTGACCTTCTGCGGATTTTTAGAAGCAACCGCAATAACTTTTACTTCATCAAGTTCATTAGTCATATTTAAACCTCCTATTTATTCTACAAATAACACTATTATTCCTGATGAGAAATTTTTGAATAAACCCAAAGCAACACGAATGCACCGATAAAAGAAGTAAGGAAATTGACATTGAGTTCATTATCAACCAAAAACTTTAACTGGTCTAAAAGGTAACCGATAAGCACACCTCCGATTACCCCGACAATAATTCCTCCCCAAATATTGCCGAGTACCCTCTTGTTAAACACCTTAACAAACAGAATACCGCAAAGAGCGCCGACTGCGACAAGTATAGCAAGCGACAAAATATTTTTTCCTATCATTATAAATTCCTCCCTTTAATTATGTTTTCGGCTTGCGCCGGCAAACACAAAACCCCCTCTGCCCTTGTAATTTTTTTTCTCTATTTTATCATAACCGATTTTTTCAATAATTTCCACAACTTTAGGGGTAGTAAATTTACCCTCTGTTATATGGGTTTCAATCATCAAATCCGGCAGGAATTTTTCAAGGATTTCAACCATTCCCTCAAGCGCGGGAACCTCGCTTCCCTCAATATCCATCTTGATAAAATCAACCCCGTCGATTTCCAATGATAAAAACTCATCATCCAACCTGCCGACCTTAACTTTGATTGCGGAATAGTTATTGTTTTTCTTTTCCACATAATCGGTTTTTTCAAACGAGGAGGTGTAACCGCCGCCTGAATAAAACTCAAGCTCACCGGAAACATTATAAACCCCCTTGTTCACGGCAGTTACATTATAAACCCCGTTTAAATCGAGATTTTTTTGTAAAACGGCAAAATTAGCCGGGTCGGCTTCAAAAACGACAACTTTGCCTTTATCACCGACCGATTTAGCCATAAAAATTGCAACAATTCCGTAATGTCCCCCCAAATCCATAACGGTTGAGCCTTCTTTAAAATCATAATCGAAAAGCTCCCCGCATACCGCTTCCGGGTCAAAGGCACGGACACTTTTAACCTCAATTCCGTTTTTAAATTTTGCGGTAAAAACCCCGTCCTTTATACGGTAATCGGAAAGCGATTTTTCATAAAAAATCCTGTAAAAAACGGAACTTAGACTATGCTTTAACTTAGAATCCGATAACAGGTTATAAAATTTGCGGGCAATCCGTTTTATCAACAAAGCCTCCGTTATTCGATTTCTTCCGCTTTTTGCAGGATACGTTTTTGCCAAAACTTCTTAAACCCTCCGGTTAAATCCAGCACCATTTGATAACCGAATCCGATATAAACCGCCCATATAAAAAAGGATTGAATATACATAACTTCCTGAAACGCTAAGTTGCGGGGATGGATTTCAAAGTTTACAAATCTTACAAGCGCAATAAGTAAAAGTAGCTTTGAGAATAATGTAAATATCGCCCATATTTTATCCTTGATAAAGAGGTAAATCAGGCCGAAAAATGCGAAAATCGCGTTAATCCAATGGAACTGCTCAATATGAATATCAAGGACAGCCAACATCTGCCCTCCGAAATTCACAAGATTTCCGCCGGCTCTACCGTATTGCTTGCGAAGCATGTGGTTTAGAAGTATATCAAAAGTCTGGGTATCTCCCCAGCTCAAAGGCTTGGGTTCGGGCAGAGGCGCTATTGCGCGCGCACGTATCATCATATACAGATATACGGTCATAGCAAAAATCAACAACCACGACCCAAACATAAGTATCCTCATCAGATTGTCAACCCAATTGGGTTTGGCGCCGGATAGTTTTGAAATCACCGTGTATATGGTCAAATAAGCCGGAACGATAAAAATAGCAACCAAAATCGGCGCTTTATCCTTTGGCATTATAAGCGGAACTTTGTAAGCGTGTGTATAGATAAGATAAATAGCCAAAATTACAAAACCTGCAAGTAAAATCAGCGGGAATATTCTTTGCCTTAATTCCTTCTTGTCTTTATCGGGTCTCTCGGAAATTACAACAAAAGCCATCGGAATAAGCAACATCACCGCCCATCCCGCTATAAACCACATAGGAAGCTGATGGTTAGTGAGGGAAAGTCCCATAATAAAGGCAAGCAGAAGAGAGCGCCTTTCTGCAAGATGAAATTCATTACTTTTGCGGAAATAAACAATTTCCTCGAACCAAAGGAGCATAATATAAAGCATAGCCGAAACAAGGAAAATATTAAGCGAATAAACCTCGCCTATTATACCCTGAGACCAGAACACCTCCGAAAAAGCCAATACGAGGCTTGCGCCGATAGCGGGAATATGAATTTTTAAATCAAGCCCGTGTTTTTTGCCTTGCGATGATGATTTATCGCGGTTTAATCCGAGTAGTTTTACCGCAAAAAGATACAGGAAAAAGATAGTTCCCGCAGCGCAAACGCCGGCAAACATATTAACACGGTAAGCTATATCATTAACGGGAATAAAAGTAAAAAGTTTGGCGAGGATACCGAAAAGCGGGAATCCGGGAGCATGGCAAGCCCCCATATTGTAAGTTGCGGTAATAAGCTCGCCGGCATCCCCCGCGCCGACAGTGGGGGTAAGCGTTCTCATATAGAGAATAAACGAAACGAGAGTTAAGAACCCCGCGATAATATAGTCGAACCATTTTACACGGTAGGGCAAATAACCCATCGGGTAAAGATTCTCAAATAGGGTTGAATCTTTATTTTTTTCTTTGTTATTTGCAGCCATAGAGACCTCTCCTTAATTTATTAATCGAAATCGGCAATAGTAATATCAAGGACTTCATAATTTTTCATAGTGCCGCTGAATTCAAAATCGCAGGTATCACCGACATGTTTGTCAAGAAGCGCGCGTCCCAAAGGCGAATGATACGAGATAATTCCGTGTTCATAATCCACTTCCCATTGTCCGAGAATCTGGTATTCTTCCATATTGCCGTCCTGGTCTTTCAGTTTAACGCGCGTGCCTACATCCACAATATCCGTATCGACCATATTTTTATCGAGTATTTTAGCCTGATTAAGTTCCGATTCAAGTTTAGAAGCTGCCGCTTTAAGCTGGTCTTGTTTTTCGAGCGCCGCTTTATATTCGGCATTTTCGCGAAGGTCGCCTTTTTCCATTGCTTCGCCTATCGCCATACTGTTTTGAGGTATTTCCACGTTCATCATATGGTGCAAATCAGCTTTCTTTTTCTCAAATGACTTTCTTGTAACAAGGAAGGGATGGCGAATCTTTATTGTCTCGGGCTTGACAATCTCTTTTTTCATATTGGGGTATTTTTCAACAATCTTACCCAGATACTCTTCCTTAATTTCCTTTTCAAGAGTATTAAGCGCGATAATAATTGAATGAACCGAACGCCAAGTTGTTTCATCGGAATTATCAAGAAAGGTATCAAGCAGGTTTTTCTTGAAAAGAACATCATAAATCTGGGTGATGGTTTTTTTATTTCTACCCACGTCGGTTTTAACTTGAATTTCGTTATTAAGAATATCAATAAGCGAAAGCATACGGAAAACCAATTCGCTGTCTTTAACGCCGATATTTTCTTTAAGCGTGCCGTCATCATCGGTTTCAATAAGACGGGCGAACCAGACAAAAAGCTCGGATTTTTCCTGAAACGCGTTAAGCACGGTAAGAAAGATATTTTTTAAAACGTCGAATTTACCGGCAAAAGCGAGCCGTCTAACCATATAATTATGCAATTTGGTGATAGTTGAGTTAAGGATAAAGTCGGAGAAACGCAAATCCCAGTCCTTGAGCTTTTTTTCAAGAATTTCAAGGAAAGGCTTTTTGAGTTCAATTTCCATTTCCTCATAAAGGACAATAGGTTTTTTGATACCGAAAATGATTGCGCTGTCAATATTATCATCGCCGTAACCTTCATAGCCGCCGTATCTGAGCGCGGCATAAGAAAGAACCTTTCGCTCATCGGACTCACTTGAAGCGTTAATAATCTCGGTAAAATAAGAAACAAGCGCCGATGCCATTTCGGAATTAACCTCGCCCTGACGGTCAACAAAGTCGATAAATAAACGGATTTTGTTTTCAAAGTTGGTGGTTTTCTTAAATTTGCTGACCAATTCCTCAACGATAGTTGCTTCACTTTCGCGAATTTCAAGGACGTTTCGTTTTGAGAGACTTTGCACAACCGTATTGCTGCTTTCCATCGCCTTCTTGGCAAAAACCCACCATCTTGTCCATTCCTTTTCGCTTAAAACTTCGGGAACGAGAGTGGTTTTAATATCTTTGGATGCGCATTCGCCTCCGTAGCTTTTGATAATAATTTCCATAATGCGCAAAGGTTCTGAAAAAAGAAGTTGCTTTAACTCGTCAAGTTTAAAATGCTTCCAGATAGTAATATTATCCTCATCAAGCACGTTAAGCGCGCGAAGAGCAATCTTTAAAGACATCTCATGCCCGGGTTTGTTCTCGAAATCTATGATAACCGAATCGTTTTCCATATTTTTTACCATACCGACACCCCAGCTCTTATGCGAAACATAACATCCGGTATCAAAAGCGATATGGCTTTCAAACATTCGGATAGCCTCGCGGTGAGGTTTCCAGCTTTGTCCGATAGCCGATGCTTTAAGATATTTCTCAAGCTGACTATGGTCTGCATATATTGCCCTGTAGCACTCTTCTATGGCTTTGCGAAGGGTTTTATCGTGAGGTTTAAAATCGAGAACGACCTTTAAAATCTTCAATGCAATTTGGTAGTTTTCGTTTTTCATAGCGGGTTTTACAACCGCTTCAAAAACCATCCCGGCGACTTTTTCCTCGCCTAAAACCTCGCTAATCTTTTTAGCGATAAGAATAATGAGCTTGCTGTCATCGGGATAGAGTTTGATAATCCTATTCCACAAATCCTCAACCATCTTGACGCTTTTGCTTTTGATATATCGCTCAATAGCGAGACGGTAGTAAAACATAGCAAGTTCCTTATCGCCGTCTTTTTCGTAGTATTCGCCCAAAAATTTGGCGTTGGATGCGTCTTTACTGTCGATAAGAACCAAACGCTTTTTGACGTTAAAAAGCTCATCTTCCTGTCCCTGAATCTCGTAGATAGTTTCAAGCGTTTTAAGCGCGAATTTGTTTTCGCGATACGAGAGGATTTTTTCCGCAAGAAACTCTGCAATTTTATGTTTTCTGTTATCCATAAAGAGCTTAATAATCTGCGGGAGATGCGCATCATCAATAGATGACTCCTCAAGGGACAGCACCCCGATAATATAAAGCCCGACAAGGCTATTTTGGGAATGTTTCAACGTCTCTTTGCATAAGTTTTTCAAATCATCTCTGAACCCTTCGCTTACGGCGATTCGTATATGACTGTCCAACTCGATAAAGTTTTTGACACTGTAGCTCTCGATAGCGGCACGCGTCCATTTTTCTTCTTTAAGTTTTTCCTGAATATCGAGCAGGATTTCTTCTTTCTTATCCAAAACATTTTCTGACATAACAGTCAATCCTCCTTGCGCAGATTAAAAAAATTACAATTTATCTAAAACCCGGAAATTCCCTTAAAAGCCTCAATCCGATTTTCAATATCGGAAGGGCTGATTTCGCTGATACCCTCAACGCCGAACCCCTCCACCGCAAAAGATGCAACGACGGTGGCATAAACCGCAGCGTTTTTAACTTCATCGCGATGGAAGTCATAAGCCCCGTTTGCGGCAATAAAGCTGAAAAAAGCGCCGGCGAAAGAATCCCCCGCACCCGTGGGGTCGATGACATTTTTAACGGGGTAAGACGGTAGCGACACCACGAAATTAGTCCCGAAAATCATAACGCCGTGAGAACCTTTTTTTATAATCACAATTTTAAAATGCGGTCTGAAAACCTTTTCAACCGCCTTTAATATATTTTTTTCGCCCGTGAGCATAGTCGCCTCGTTATCGTTTATGACAATTCCGTCCACGTTATCAAAAGCGACATCAAGCTCTTCGGGAGTATTTTTAATCCAGTAGTTCATAGTATCCATAACCTTCAGCATAGCGTTATCGCATTGCTTTGCCATATCGGTTTGGATAACGGGGTCGATATTTGCCATAAAGAGCATATATTCCCCATCTTTGTAACTTAGAGGAACAACCGGTTTAAAATGCGAAAAAGCGTTAAGCTCCGTAGCATCGGTAATCGCTATATCCGTATCCTCGCCGTAATGTCCTTTCCAAAAGAAGGACTTTTTATCCTTTAACACCTCAACACCCTCAAGCGAGGATGTGCGGGATTTGATAAATTCCCATTCCTTATCGCCGAAATCATTACCTACAACGCCGACAAGTTTGGGTTTAGATAAAAACCCCGCGGCGTTTACAAAATGAGTAAGAGAGCCTCCGAGAATCTTATCCCTTTCTTCAACCGAAGTTCTAATACTGTCAAACGCCAAAGAACCGACTGCGATAATAGACATCAAAAATTCTCCTTAGATTTAACTTTTGTCAGCCTCTTCGGCTTCATCTGCATAACTCCTGTCGGCTTTGTCTATAATGGCTCTGAACAGGAGTTCTCCGCGGGATTTAAGTTTATCAACCGCTTTTTTATTCTGAGGGAAGCCGTCTAAAAGCTCAAAAATTCTTGAAGCTATCTTTTTAGCCCCCACAATAGACCTGACCTGATAAACGTAATAATCAAAAACCCAAAGGTAATAATTAATCAGGCGAGGTATAATAATATTAATAACCTTTTTATCGACAACAAGCGATTTTTCGTATTCACGGATTTTATTTTGAAGTCCGAGATACTCCTCATACCCGATACCCCGTCGTGCGGTAAGCCCGCTGTAAAAATACCCGTAAACCGGCATCCATTCGACAATCTCGTTGCCGTCAAACCCGTCATCGCAAATCATTTTTTCAAGTTTATGCAAAGCGGGGAAATCGACTTTATCTAAGGAAACAAGCTGAGGGAATTTAAAAAACGCCTCGCCGAACATCACCATAGCAAGCTCCTCATCCCCGGTTTCCGCATACATATCGCCTAACAACAGGTAAATTCTAACGTCGTCATCCTCCCGAAAAACGTTCATCGCATATTCGAGAGTTTCGATAGCCTTTTCGATAAGCCCCGTCTCGTAAAACGCCTCGCCGAGTAAAATAAGGGTTTCCTTATCTTTTACGGGAACGATACGGTAATACTCAATAAGCATATCGACTATCATCTTAAAAACATAGGATTTAACGGCAAGAACCGCTTTTTTATTGTCTATTTTATTGGCAATACAAAAATCCATAAAGCGGTCCCATTCATCAAACAGAGCCTCTCCGTTATTGGCGGATTCGTCAAAAACAAAATACTTTTCCCGGTTTTGCCAGAATTTTATTATCTTTAAAATCCCGTCAAGTTCGGAATCGTTGATTGCTTCAGTCAAGGCATTATTCGCCAATTCATCCGCCTGTTCTATTTCCCCGTTTTTAAGTGACTCATATATTTGCCTTTTTAACTCCAAAAGGCTTCCCACAGTTATTTCCTTCCAAACCAGTATTATTAAAAAAGCATAGTTTTCTAATTCCTTATTATATATGAATAAATCAAAAAAAGCAAAACTATGGGCAAAAATATTAAATTCAATTTTTGTCTTTTTATTTTCCAAAATACAAACGGAATTTCGGGGTCAAACAAATTCGATATTGTAAAATTTTAAAAATAGGGTATAATATAGCTGTTCCTAATATAAAAGGGGAGGAAGGCTATGAAGATTCTTGTTTTAAATGCGATTAAGGAGTGGATTGTTAAGAAATTCGGCGAGGATAAATGGAGGGAAATCGCCGAAAAGGTCGGGCTCGGCGTTGAGCAGTTTAACCCTCAGGATAATTATTTTTCCGATGACCGTTTTGCTACTTTAATTCCTACAATTTGTTCATCTCTTTCATTAGATGACAGGCAATTTATTGCCGAATTTATTGAATACTGGGTAACCGATTTTGCCCCCCGCGTTTACCGTTTTTATATTAAAAAATCCAATACCGCCAAAGAATTTGTAATCGGCATTTTTAAGATGAATAACTATGTTTGCAAGATGTTCCCTAATACCGTAATGACAAAAGTCGATTATCAGGAAATCAGCCGAAACACTATTACTGCGGTTTATCCGTCCGAAAAAAGTCTTGTCGATATAATTGCAGTCCTGAGAGGCTCTGCCCATTTCTTTGCCGACAAGTTCACAATTAAAAAAATCAATCCTCACAGTGTCCAGATTAAGTTTGAAAAAGTAGAGGAGATTTAATTCTTTGCCAACGGGACTAAACGATGCGTTTGGAAATACTATATTTTGTTATCGGGATATTTTTTTCAGTTAATCTTCTTCATTTATTTGCGCAAAATTTCCCGATAGCCTTTTTAATCGGCGTTGTAATCCTGTCATCGGGGATATATGTATCGGTTAAGAAAAAAAAGTTTTTGATTTTACCGTTCCTGATATCCGGTTTTTTGTCGGGCGCATTATCATCGGTCGCAATACATCAACCCGTTTTGTCTCCCGAAATTTTCCAAAATCAACACATATTGCCGTCGGCGCGGGGTATTTATACGGAAATAACCTGCAAAATCGACACGTTTCCCGAACCGATGCCTGCCGATGATGAAAGTTCTGTTCTCCGCTACCGTGTCCGTTCTCAAAATCTTAGTCTTGTCGGCGAGGCGCTTTCGCTTCTATACCCGGGGCAAATCGTCAAAGCGCGCGGGAGGCTTTATTCGCGTCAATACGGCGATAAGATTTTTTATTCTCTTTATATTACGGACTTTTCAACTGCGGAATACGACCTCAGCGATATAGAGGGATTACCGCCTCCTTCAGATATATCCTCGCTTAAAATCCTGCATAACGGCTTTGTTCCTATGATACTTATATCTAAAACCCGTCTGTGGATAAATAACAAAATCGAAACGGTAAGAAGTGATGATGTCAGGGCGCTGATGTATAGCATAATACTCGGCAACAGGAACTTTTTAGACTATTCCGTCCGCGAGTCTTTTCGCAGGACGGGGGTTTCTCATATACTTGCGCTTTCGGGTCTCCACGTAGGGATAATAAGTTTGGGGATTGTGTTCATTCTGGGTTTGTTTATGAAGAAAAATTACGCTTATGGAATCGCTACTATAATAATAGTGATGTATATTGCGGTAGCGGGGTTTCGCCCGTCGCTTATTCGCGCCGGACTTATGTTCGCGGGATTTAATATTCTCAAGGCAAGCGGAAGGGATACGGAATTTATAGACGTGCTTGCGTTTTCCGCGCTTGTGATACTTTCGGCAAACCCTTCGCTTATCAACGATATAGGTTTTTTGTTGAGTTACGGGGCAACTCTCGGAATTTACCTTTTATACCATAAATTTAAGCGCTATTTGGATTTTACCGGCGCTATTTCGGGCATTTTATCCGTAAGTCTTTGCGCCACAATATCCACCGCCCCGCTTATCCTGTATTTTTTCAACGAGATAAGCACGGTCAGTTTTATTTCAAACCTGTTGATAGTTCCGGTATTCGGGATAATTGCAGGGGTTCTATTTACTAATTTTGCCGTTATTGCATTGGACTTGGAGTTTTTAAGCCCTCTGTTTGAGTTTTTTATCCTGCTCGGATGGAGATTTGCGGATTGGGTTAGCGATACGCTGTCTTTACTCCCGTTTTCGGTTATAGCTTCGGATAATTTTTCCGTTACAGGTCTTATTACAGGATATATTTTAATGTTCATTGCCTTTTTCGCCCTGCCGAAATTTAGGACGATTATCAAAAATTTCAAATCACGGAATATGCTTAATCAAAACGCCAAAAATTGAATTTTTTTCTATACTTTCTTATAATATATTGTAAATTAGATATTTTCGATGACAAAGGATAGTCAAATGATTATAGTATTAAAGCCTACCGCAAATCGCGAGGAAATCGACCACATTGTTAATATGATAGAGAAGGTCGGTTTGAAAACCAACGTGTCAACGGGGGAGATGCAAACCATAATTGGGGTAATAGGCGACAAGACAAAACTCGCGAATTACCCGATAGCCTCGCTTGCCAGTGTAGAAAAAGTCCTGCAGGTATCAAAACCGTATAAACTCGCAAGCCGCGACTTCCACCCGTCGGATACTATAATAGAAGTCAACGGGGTGAAAATCGGCGGGGGGAATCTCGGAATAATGGCCGGTCCCTGCAGTATTGAAAACGAAAAGCAAATGTCCGAGATTGCCGAAAAGGTTAAATCATCGGGCGCCAACTTTCTTCGCGGAGGGGCTTATAAACCGCGCACCTCACCATATTCGTTCCAGGGACTTGAGGAGGATGGTTTAAAGATTCTTAAAAAAGTCGGCAAAAAATTTGATATGTCTACGGTTTCGGAGGTGATGGATACATCCGTTGTCTTGCTTATTTCCAAATATGTTGATATACTCCAGATAGGCACCCGTAACGCCCAGAATTTTGCGTTGCTTAAGGCAGTGGGTAAAACCGATAAGCCCGTGCTTTTGAAACGCGGGATGTCTATGACTATTGAGGAATGGCTTATGTCGGCGGAATATATAATGTCGGAAGGAAATCAAAACGTGATACTTTGCGAAAGAGGTATTCGCACTTTTGAAACGGCTTATCGCAATACGCTTGACTTGATGGCAATACCTGTTTTAAAAGAAAAAACCCATCTGCCGGTAATAGTTGACCCAAGCCATGCAGCGGGATTATGGCAGTATGTTACGCCGATGGCGCTTGCATCTATTGCGGCAAAGACGGACGGGCTTATGATAGAGGTTCACAACAATCCCGAGATTGCGGTATCCGACGGCGCTCAGTCTTTAAAGCCGGATAAATTTGCAATACTTATGGACGAAATTAAAAAAATAGCTCCGGTAGTCGGTATCGGGCATAATATCGTTTAACTCATTAAGTAAAGAGGTGTTTTATGGATAACAAAACAGTTGGTATATACGGGCTTGGGCTTCTCGGAAGTTCGGTTGCTCTTGCGGTTAAGACCTATATACCCGGCTCAAAGGTTATAGGTTTCGGGCGCAATGACGAAAAAATCCAGCAGGCTCAACGTCTCGGTATTATAGACAGTTTCGGAAAAGAAGACCCCGAAATTATTTCACAGCTTGATTTCTTTGTGATTGCTACGCCTGCTGAAAAAGTCGCTGAGGTTTTTGCGGAATTCCAGAATATGTTTAATGAAGACGTTATCGTGATGGATGTCAGCAGCGTAAAGCGCTTGGTTAATAACGAGGTTGAAAAAGTCAACCATCGCGGGATAAATTTTGTCGGATGCCATCCTATGGCGGGAAGCGAAAAATCGGGGATGGAGTTTGCCCGTGCCGACCTCTTTGAAAAAAAGATTGTCGCAGTTATAGGCGAGGGGCATGAGAATACGCTTGCGCAGGTTCGCGATTTTTGGAAAAGTTTCGGTTCTCAAATTGTCCTTGTTTCCGCGGATTTCCATGACGAGATTGTCGCATCTACAAGCCATGTTCCCCACTTGGTTGCATCGGCTCTTACCCGTCAGCTTGAAAAGGACGGATGGTCTGAGGTGAGATTTTTCGGGCTTTACGGCAAGGGATTGTTGGATACCACGAGGATTGCTCAGGGCAACCCCGAGATGTGGGCGGATATTATCCTTATGAACTCGGATAACGTGGAACGTTCGCTTATCGACTTGTCGCGGGAGATTAACGATGTTATTGAATTAATCCGCGCGAAAAATCGCGACAGTATTATCGAATATCTAAATCGCGCAAAAGATTTCAGGGAAAGTCTGTGATTGTTACAATCGACGGTCCCGCGGGAAGCGGAAAAAGCACCGTTTCCCGTCTCCTTGCAAAAAAGCTGGGGTTTAATTTCTTAGACACCGGCGCTATGTATCGTGCGGTTACACTTCTTTTTATACAAAACGGCATTCACCATCGGAACACCGAAAAAATCAATGCCCTGCTCGACAATATACAAATCTCTTTTGACGACGAAAAAGTTTTTCTTAACGGCAGGGATGTAGGCGATGAAATTCGGATGCCCGAAATCGACCGTCAAGTCTCGGAGGTTTCGGCATTAAAACAGGTTCGCGAAAAAATAGTTCCGTTACAACGTGAGATTACTAAAAAATCCGATTTTGTAGCGGAGGGGCGCGATATGGGAAGTGTCGTTTTTCCCGATGCCGATGTTAAAATCTATCTTGATGCAAGTGTCGAGGAGCGCGCAAGACGCCGTCTCGCACAATACCCCGGCAGAGACTTGTCTCTTGAGGAAATTATGCGCGATATTGAAAGACGCGACCGGATAGATTCCTCACGCGCCATATCCCCGCTTAAAATTCCCGACGGCGCGGTTGTTATAGACACCACGGGGCTTTCTATCGACGGGGTTTTAGACCGTATTTATGAAGTTTTACAAAGCAGTCGTATTTCCAAGTAACGCCAATCCAAAATCAAACAACACGTTTTATTGACATATAGTTATTATGTATTAAAATATACTTAGATTTATTCAGGAGGTATTTATGAAAAGGTTAGGGTGTTTTATATTTGGGGTTTTAATTGTAACGGGTGTATTTTTTGTAGCCTGCTCGCTTGTTGACGGGGGGACAACAAACGGGAATGGCAATGGGGAAACCAACGAGATTATCCCACCCTCATTATTAGGAGCGGGATTTTTTGTATCTGCTGACGGTGATGATAACAACGACGGCTCTGCTGAATCGCCTGTTCGCAGTTTGCAAAAAGCTGTTGAGCTCGCCGCAGGGGACTTGTCTAAAACCAATATTTTTGTAGCATCGGGGGTTTATGCTCCCGGAAACGGGTTGAATACCGAAAGCGAAAGCTACTCAAACAGCGGCGTGTTTATTGATGTCGGTAACTTAACTATACTTGGGGGATGTAACAACGAATTTACCGAACGCAACGGCATAACCGAACTTGACGGGCTGGGCGAAATCAAGCACGTTATATGGATTGACGATTTTGATAATGTTACCATAGACGGCTTTGTTATTCGCGGGGGGAACGCAAATGATGAAGTAAACTTTATAGACGGCATAGGGGGCGGTATTTTTATTTATGAAGGAAAAGGTAATATTATTCAAAACACCGTAATTTCCAATAATACCAGTGGGCGCCATGGAGGGGGAGTATGTATATGGCTTGGAGAAAACCATATATTAAATGCCGTTATTTCCGATAACTCTACATTTGAGGGAGGTGGTGGCATAATTGCATTTGGAGGAACTAACCATACGCTAAGTGGTATTATTTCCGGAAATACAGGAAGATCAGGTGGAGGTATTCATTTAAGCGGATGTATAAGTTATATAGTAAACGCTACTATTACCGGCAATGCTGCAGTTATTGATCCCGTGAACGGACGGGGTGGAGGAATTTTTGTGGGTCAAGGAGAAGGCATAACTATAAGCGGAATTATTTTCGACAATGAGGCAATTAACGGAGGTGGGGTGTATTTTTTAAATAATTCTGGTGATGAACTTAACACCTCTCATGTTTTCGATTCTCCTACCATAGAAGGCAATTCCGAATGGGGTATTGACCGTGCCAATGACAGAACTGAGCCTCAGGGTTTGGATACGGTCAACTGGGGTAGCGGGAATACTGCAGGCGGAGTAACGCCTAAAAACGTGTCGTGGCTTGATTAGATGAACCGGATTATATAAGGGGGCTTTGTAACCGCACCATTAATGATGGATTACGTGGGCAGGCATATTTTAACGGAACGTTTTGCAAATTTGCGAATACTAAAATCTGTTCAAAGGATAAATTATGAAAAAAAATATTTCTCCGAACAATAGCTTGCGGGAAAACGAAGACTCGGAGCATAGCAGGCAAATAACCAAAGAGTTTGGTCCTCCGAAAGCAGCTGTAATCGGGTTTTTCCTTGTGGGGCTTATTGCATCGATAGCAATTCGCGTTATCGCGGTGATACAACATATCAACCCCGCGCTTGTGCGCCCGTTCTGGTATATCGGCGTGCTGGGGTTTATAACCTTTTTTTCATATCAATATGCGATTTCGAGAAGGCGAACCAAGATGATAAAAGACCATCAGCTAATCGAAAAGCTCAAAACCAATGCGTGTCTGTTGCCCGAAGACCGCCACGTCGCGCTCCATCTGTTGTCCTCTATGGATAAGTCGCTTGAGCGGTTTAATTTCGCGGCGATTTTTATACTTTCCATCGTGGCTATCGGGTTGGATATATTCCTTTCGGTAAGGTAAAAAAATTTCGCGATTTTCGGAGTAAAATTTGACCGATTTCGCTCAATGGGTTATAATTATCTGTTTTTTAATGGGTGGGTATTAATACAATACTCTATCCGGGAGGATTTTTATGACTCATTTTAGAGGGCCCAGGATACTAAAATTTGAGTTTGCCGTTACTATGATTCTGCTTATGACCGTGCTTGTTTTTTCAATAGAAACAAAAGAGTTTTTTGTGGACAGCACCCTGCAAAGGCATTATACCGCCCTTGCGGAGATTAAAAATATCTACAACGTGATAAACCGTAATCCCGTTTCAAGGGAGAGAATGGAAGAAGCAATAGAGAGACTTGCGGTTTTGGAAAAGGACGATTTTATACTTCGTTATGATGCCAAACTGTTTCGAGCTAAGGCTTATGAACGTCTCGGCGATATATCTAACGGTATTGTTATACTTAAAGAGGTGGCAAACAATGCGACGGATAACCTGTCTAAAGCCGATGCGGTAATACGTCTTGCTGAGGTTTATGAAAGCCAAAGCAGATTCGATGAGGCTATTGCAATACTTGAAAGGGAATCGCGATTATTTTCAAGCTACCGTAAAAACGAATACAACTTTTTTATCGCCCGGCTTATGCACAAAACCCAAAATCTTGAATCGGCTAAAAAATATTTGCTTAACGTCGGCGAGGTTGACCGTCCTTATCGCGAAATCTTTGAGGAAATTGTTGAATACAACTGGGACGGCTATTCACAACAGGAAAAGAAACGCCTTCTTTTAAGTTTTGCAGGTATGAAAATGTATAATAGCTATGCGCGTTTCGGCGGGAAATACTTGAAGGAATACTCTCCTTCGCCACGCGAGGCGGAAGAGATTGCGCTTGTTCTTATAGAAAATACCCGAAACGGGAGCGCTAATGAGCTTATTGCAGTTCTTAAGGAAAATTCCGCTTATGAAAAGGTCTATAAGGAAATTGAGGATATACAAAATCTCACGCGTAATGAGATAAGCGGAGGTTCTGCAACGGGGCGCGGTATCTATTATCACAGGCGGTTGTATCATCACAGACGACTTGACACATATAATCATATATCGGCGCGCACGCTTTATCTGAATTATCTTGACGGCGATATTGAGCCCGTGTATGCAAACCGAAATATAATCCTTGCCGCCCGTAATTTCCTTGCATTCAAGCGATATGATACCTTGACTAATATCATAGAATCAACCTATGAAAAACTCGGGATAAAAAATACAGGACAAACGTTATCGCAATACGCGTCGTTTTGGAACGGATACAGCCATTATATGCTGGAAAACTACGACCGTGCCGTTGAGGAATTGGAGAACGCCATAGCGATAAAGCCCGACGGGTATTTCGCAATCAACGCGCACGAGTTGATAGTTAAGGCGGTTGAAAAAAAGAATATATCGTTTGACGAATACCTCAACGGGCTTGAATACCGTTATATATCTGCGCGGGATGATTTGGCGAAACTTCATTACGCCAAGGTTTTATATAAATTCCGAAAAGGATATGCCCGCGATATGATTCGCGACCGTGTTGTTGAGCTTACCAAGAAAATTTACGGGCAACACAGCCTGTATGACTTTGACGGCGAAACGATAAAACAACTTCGAGTAAGCAAGGAATATATCAAATTTGTGGCTTATGCAAGATTCGGATTTGTGGAGAAAGCCGGTGCGGTCTTAACCTCTGTCGGTATTAACGACCCTCGCGCTAAGGAAATCCTTATACTTCGCGAACTTGTAAAAAGCGGACAATTTAGTCTTTCAAACCCGATTTTGAGCAAGATGCACAGGGACGATTTTTTTGATAATAATTTTGCGTTTTTATCGAAAGAACTCAAGCAGATATATTATCCGATGCCTTATCGGGCGGAAATCAGCGCCGCATTGACCGGACTACGAAACCCCCGCGTTGACGAACATCTTGTGCTTTCGATTATTCGCGAAGAGAGTATGTATATGCCTCATGCCCGTTCACGTGTAGGAGCGGCGGGGCTTATGCAACTTATGCCCGCTACGGGACGTATGATGGCGAAACGAATTCTTAAAACATCCGACGTGGATTTTTATAACACCACAACGAATGTTATTCTCGGAACGGCTTACCTTAACGACTGTGTTCGCGGATATGGGCTTTACGAGGGTATAGGCTCATACAACAGCGGTAACGTGATTATGAGAAGAACGAAACGCAGATTTAATCCCGCTAATGACCTTGAGTTGGTGGAAATAATTCCGTATCGCGAAACAAGAAATTACGTGCGTAAGATATTCTCAAATTACTACCGGTATAAGGACATTTATGAGAGAGAGCCTATGATAGTGGAATTGCCGATAGGACGGATTTAGAAATCGACCCCTATATGAAAATAGGTTTTCCATTTTTCAGCTTCGGGAAATCCTGTTGCATCATAAGGCGCGGCATAATCAAGCATCAGCTTAATACCCGGCAGTAATACGAGTCTTAAACCGATACCGAAACCGCTTTTTAAACCGGTGAATATAAGTTCCCCATTTTCATTGTATTCGGTTAAGAGATGCGCTTCGCTAATATTCCAAACGCTGCCCATATCCCAGAATATTACACCCCATATAATAGGAAGCCTGAACGGAAGCGGGAAACCTATTACGGTGTTCATCAGCAACGGGAAACGAAACTCGGCATTGAGTAAAAACATAGTGTCGCCTTTAAAGCTCCATAAATCGTAGCCCCTCACCGAGTTAAACCCTCCGAGATAAAACGGGAACTTGTCCTTATCCTCGTTGAAGACTATACCGGTAACGCCTCTGAAGGCAAAAGAGTAGCCGTAGGTTATCATCAGATAACGTCGGTAATCAAATATTACGCGGTCGAAATTAACCGAGTTTTCAAATATAGGGAGAGACTTTGTATAAGACAACTCATATCGCGCCCCGTCTATAGGTCCGGTGTAATCATTAAGCGTGGCATCGTGAACATAAGCTAATTCAACGGTGGGTCTATTTTGATAGCTGAATTCATAGATATAATTAGTTCCGACCTGATACACGTTTTCAAGGAATTGGAAACCCCGCACACCGAGAGTAACTTGAACGCGGTCGAAGGTTGTAAACGGGTAATAAAAGAAATAATATACTCCCCAAGTTCTCGCGTATTGGGGTTCTATATTAAAAAAGCTGTAAAACGTGTAAAACTCATAGAAATAGCTGCTGTAATTAAAAATTCTGACTCCCATATTGTATCGTTGTTTGAGATAGGCGTAACTGAAATCAATATTAAGATAATCCCAGAAAGTATCCCTAAGCTCAATAACCACGTCCATCAGCAGTTGCATCCTGTGATTGCCGAGTATATCGCTCATAGACATAGCGCCGACTAATGCCATTCCGAGCGTGGAGTTAATGGCGAAAGCCCCGACCAAATTATCAAGCGACATTTCCCATCCGTAGCGATGCATAACGGGGTCAATATACGGAGCAAAAACCCCTATTTCCGAAAGTTCAAATTGCGCTTCGGCTACCGCATTATCCGCCTTCCGCTTAAATCGCGGGGTGTATTCATAAACGTTATATGAGTGCTTGTGATACAAAGTAAAAACAAGTTTATTCTCTTCGCCGAAAGACGGAGCTAAGATTCCGCCGATAGGGACAATTTCCTCCCAGAAAACGTCTTCTTTTATATCGTAAATTATAAGCGCGGGGTTTTTGGTATTCCTTACAAAGGCTATATAGCGTTTGTCGGGGCTGACGGATGGGTAGGTGTCGGACTTTCCGCTGTCAAGCATAATTTCAAATTTTTTAGTGGCAAGATTGTAAACAAAGACGTCGTAATCGCCGCTTTCATAACCCCGTCTTCGGTTTGAAACAAAGACAATTTTATTATCGCCGAGCCATCGGGGCTGGGTATCGAAAAATTTATCATCGGTGATTTTTTCAAGTTTTTCGGTGTCTCGGTTGTAGATATAGATATTATACTGATGGTTTTCCAAGGCGGAAAAAACAATCCTGCTGCCGTCCTCGGATATATCCGGCGAGTTAATCATCCTGAACGGAAGGTTAATAGAACGAACTCTCCGGTTTTTGGTGTTATATATATGAATAGCATCATCGCCCCCCGCCCTCGACATAAAACAAAGCTCCCCCGTTTTACTCACGGAAAGATTGTTGCGCATACCGTAGTGAAACTCAAGATAATCCTCGTTAAACCCGCCCTTGACAAGCCTTTCAAGGCGACGGTTCTTTTTATTGTAAGCCACCACCGAGGGGTAAATCCGTCTGTCGCTTATAAAAGCTATGCGGTTGCTGTCGAGATGGACGGGGTTCATATTGAAAAAGCTGTCCTCTTCCATAACTTTTTTCGCGATAAGCTCAACCGCTTCAAGGTTAGTAACCTCAGGCTGATAGCGCTTGCGAAGATAATCCATAAATTCCGTATCAATATGGGAAAATTTTTTGCCGAGAAGATTGGTAAGCACGGAATTTAGATTTTTATATTCGGCAATAGCGTGATTTAAGTCCTCGAATATATATTCTCCGTATTTTTCATTGATAAAATGATAAAACAACTGTCCCTGTTTGTATATGAAATAGTAAAGACGGGGGTTTAAGGTGCGAAGGTCGGAAAGCTCTTTAAGAGTGGGGAGATAGCCGTTGATAATCCCGTCGGATACCATCATCTCCGCCTCATAATCAAGCCCGATAGATTGATATTCCGCAGCGCCCTCAACAAGCCAAAGCGGAATATCAATATCGCGCATAGTGCTGATATTAAAATTTCCCTTACCCCATGTGTAACCCTGAAACGCGTGGACAAGTTCGTGGGAAAGTATATGGTAAAAACTTGCATAGTTCGCGGAGTAAGGAAGGACAACGCGCTGCTTTAAGAACTCGGTAAAACCGCCGGTCTCCTGTCCTATCCATTCGGGGGTAATATTGTTTTGCTGGAAATCAATTTGATTGGGGAAAATAACTAATTTTATTTTCGGCTTGGGACTGTAACTAAACGCCTTGGCGTGCTTTTCGTAAATCATCTCGGCGCTGCCGATTATTTCATTGGTAATAGGCAGGTCGTGTTCGGTAATATATATCCTGAAATTCTTTGTCTCTATAACCTTCCAGTTGTAAGAGTAATAATTGACTTTATTCTTTCCGAAAGGAAAGCTGATATTTGCGATAATAACCAGCGCAAAGATAAAAAAGCATCGTTTCATAAGAACTCCCGAAAATTCCAGTAAATAGATTTTAACCCGAAAACGGGATATAATCAAGACTTGATATAGAAAAAAGTGTGTTTTATAAATATCAAAGGATGTCAGTCTTACAGATATAAAATATTATAAATATCATAACTCCGTTTTGCAAATTAAAACTGATTAAGGAAGGTATCAAGGAGGCAAGAATGGAAAACTATGTAAACGTAGTGGTAGTGCAGGGCGGAGTAGTAAAGGACCCGGAACTGAATTTCACATCGGACGGGCTTGCCGTAACGTCTTTTCCCATAGCCAATTCAAGTATAGGCTATCGAAACGGGGAAAAGGTGCAGGAGGTTAGCTATTTCGACGTGTCGGCGTTCGGGAAACTCGCGGAGATTTGTTGTAGTTTTCTTAAAAAAGGCAAGCGAGTGATTATCTCCGGTAAGATTAAGCAGTCGAGATGGAAGACAACGGAGGGACAAAGTCGCAGCAAGATAAGAATTATTGCACAGGACGTAAAATTTCTTCCATACAAAGCCGCCGCCAAAGCCCGATAGACAAAATTCGTCTCCCCCCAAAAAAAAGTAACCGCACCTGAAAGGTGCGGTTACCGTGTATTATCTGTTTATCTGATATATCCGATAGTCTTAAAATCCCATGTGAGTTTCAAGAGCATAGGTATCATAGGAGTTTATATTACCGAACTGGTCGGCCTCAAAGAATTTCTTGTATGACATACCGACATAAACCCCGTCTGCAATTTCATAATAAATCTTGGTGGTAACAACCGTATTGATGAAAAAGTTCATAAAGAAATCCGCTGCGGTAAAATTCTTACGTTTGTAAGATATACTTCCATACGCCTTTTTAAACAGACATCTGTCAACAAAAAGCTCAATATTAAGGAAATTATTAGGCTTGATTATGGACTCAGGGTCAAAGTCCGGGAATAATTGCTCGTAAGCAAGATTGATACCGCCGATACCCTCAAAAGTCCTTCCCGCGCTGATAAGGAAGCCGTGATAATTGGGGGTGTTGGACGGGTCTATATGATTTAACTTAAGAAGCGAAAACTTGCTTCCCTTGTCAACGTCATAAAACGGGTCAACGTAGCTTCCGATAAACCCGTTATTAAACGTGCGGAACTCCGCGCGGTAATCGACAATAAGAATTCTGCCCTTAACGCCTGCGGTAAATCCGTAACCGGTAAAGTAAACTGGTTCATTAACTCCGTCATTAAAACCTAAAGATGCCAAATCGGCGTAAACAAGCGCGCTAATTCCGAGGAATTTGAAATGCAAAAGCTCAAGGTCAACGCTGTAACCCCATACCTTTTCTTCATCGGTTTCAAGAGGGTCGGCATCGTAGAACGCCGAAACGCCCAATCCCATATTTCCGATAAGACGTTTGCCGAAAAACGGACGCGTAAACATACGCATACCCATCAGCTTTGTCATATAAACGTCGTTCATCATAGTTTCGATGCCGAAGTAGCCGAAATCCATATTAAACTGGAAACCGACCCTTCTAAGAGCGGGAAACTCTATATCATTGGCGTAGCGGTCAACAAGAATGCCGTGCCCAATCGACATAGACGGGATATTGCCGAGACTTGCATAAACGTTTCTCTTGCGTTCTTTTGTTGAACGGTCTATATTAAAACTCATAAATCTAATCTTCATCAATAAGTCGTGGATAGCATCCTGCCAATCCCAGTATCCTTCTATACCGTCGCCCGTTCCGAAATCCCATTCAGCCCCGTTATACCATGTTACGGGTTCAAAAAGATTGTCTAAATCCTTGAAATAAACGGGGAGGTAAAAAGCGATGGTGAAATTATCCAATTTTATGGTAGGGCTAAGCAAAACCTTATTCCAGACAATTCCCCCTATCATCTCGGAACTAACCGACCAGTTAAATCCCGATGGGGTGCATTCATCCTCACGGCGAGGTTCAGCAGGCGCGGGGGCATCAGTATCAGGAGAAGGTTCCGGAGTGGAATAAGTAGTATCGGGAACGGTTACCGGTGTAGGCGTGGGAGTTGGTTCAGGCTCGGTAACGGGTTCGGGTTCCGGTGCAGGCGTAGTATCCTGCCCGAAAAGGGCAAGTAAACCTGCAGGAGTAGGAGCGGGAGGAGAGAACGGCTGACCCTGAGCAAAGGAAGTAAACTGACCGCGTCCTACATTAATCGAATCCAAAATTCCTGCGGGGTCTCTAACCTCAACCTGCCCGTCAACAACAATAACGTCTCCGTTGCCGCCTGAAAAATTCATCCCGAATTGCGTTCCGCGAACGGCAGCGACAGCAACCTGAGTTTCCACGCGGAAATCATCACGCGCACCGCGTTTGACATTGGCAAAAACCCGCCCGACTATCAATTCGATAACGCTTGGTGATTTTGCCTGCTCATCAAACAGGTTTTTCATCACAACGGTAGAAAGTCCCATAATACGGATTTCGCTTCCGTCCTGAAGAACTACGGTTGCCCAGTCATTTCTGCCGTTTACGCGTATTTCGGTATTCTCGGAAACAAGCATATCGGCTTCCAACGGTTCATACTCATCCGTTGCGGAAACCCTGTATTCCACGTCGCCGACAACCATATCGACCTTGGCAGACCTTCCGCTATCCTGTGCGTAAATTACACTAACCCCTGTAAACGTCAATACGGCAAATGCCGCAATCAAATATCTTATATATTTCATCTAATCCCTCCTATTATTAAAAGTCAATCCGCGTCGACACGGTAGTCGAGGTAAACGGCTCTATCACACCAAGCTGATTGACCTCAAACGTTCTCTTGTAATGAAGGGTTATTGCAAGATTATCCGAGATATAATACTCCATATCAAGGAACATAATTGAGTTGACGTCCTCATACTCAAATATATTTTTGAACTCGACAATATCTTGCCTTACCCATCTGAATTTAATCCCGAATTTATTCATAAGAAGCTCGCGTGCAAGAATAAAGTCCATAGTAAGAGTAGGATTAATAGTATCGTCGAAAGCCCCTTCAATAGCAAGCGCCCAAATTATCATCGGGTTACCCGTTTCCTTGTTCGGCAATATGTTTAACCCCGAACTGAAAAGCCATCCCGCATAACCCTCGGTAATTTCTTCAAGTTTTTGATATTTAACCGAGCGGGTGGAATCATAGAAACTGTCGAAATATACCGGCAGGAAATTAGGCTGGAAGATACGGGCTTCAAGTTTATAAGGAATAAACTTTACTATATTTCCCGCAATACCGAAAACCTCGCCGGTTCCCTGTCCGTTAATTATGATAAGGTCAATATAGGTTTTCATCGAGAAAATAAAGGTATCCAAGATAGGCAAACCAATATCAAAACCGTAAACCACAACCGCTTCACTGTCAGGGTGATTGGTAAACTCATAAGGAGTTTCCGCCGGCGGCGTGGGGTTCTTAGGGTCTAAATCGGCAACTATGGTGCCGGCAACCTCAAGATTACGGACTATCGGTATCTGTGTTCCTACAAGGGGACGATAAAACAGGCGAATACCGAGAACATCGAAATCGAATATGTTGTCAACCATAGACTCAAAACCGAAATGAGTCAAGTCAAGGTCAAAGGCAAACCCCAGCTTTTTTACCGCGGGATAATTCAACATATTGGAGTAACGATACATAATAAGCCCGTGTCCGAGAGTAAAATCATCAATACTGCCGATTTTGGCATAAACAGGTGATAAATCGGGGCGATGTTTTTCACCCCAGCTTATATAAAGGAACTTGGACAAAATCGCCTGCCACGTATTCCATTCCTCAACCCTGAAATTTCCCTCGCCGTCAAACTCGATATTCAAATCGAGTCCAATTCCGAAAAGACCGAATTTTAAATCCGGTTGAAGCCTGATAGTGTTGTAATTTACCCCATTTATAGTCTGACTACCAAACAGCAATCCCAAACCAAAACCCAAACCGGGTTCATCTTCGGGGGGAGTAAAATCCTCCGTCGGTTGTGCGGATACATCCCCGGTATCCCCCTCCTCTGCATAAATAACCCCTGCGCATAACAACAACGCCAGAGCAATCGCTAAACTTCGCATTTTCATAAACTTTCCTCCTAAATTTTCAAACTGAATTAAAGAAAAGACTCCTCCATTAATATTAACATATTTTGTTCAATTTTCAAGTAAAACGGTAGAAATAAATAAGAAACGGGGCAATATCGAAAGATTTTTTTTTG